>JBFHIW010000051.1:0-24323 GCA_041596235.1 Paracoccaceae bacterium | reverse complement strand
TGATAGCCAAAGCAGTTCTGCACGATATCGCCGCGCCCGATGCCGCAGGCATTCAGGAATCGCCCCATGCGCCACCAGTCATGCTCGGTCCCGCCCGGTTCATAAATCGGACCCGGTGACTGAAAGACATGCGCAAAGCCATGCGCGGGGCGGGTTGTCAGCCCGCCAAACGGCCCTTTTGCCGCTTGTGCGCGCCCCAGATCCGACTTGCGCAGAACCGGCAGCTTTGCCAGCGCGTCAAACGTGGTGATGCTGGTGGGGTTCACGCCGTCCAGCGCACCGGCATATCCGGGCAGCGCCTTGGCGCGGGCGATCTGGTCCGGCAGAACCTTTGCCAGATGTGCCGCACGCTGTGCCGCGCTGCGTGTTTCGAGTTCATCAAAAAAGCGGGTCATGGGAGACCTTTCGCAAAACCGGACAGAAAAATAGACGTGGCGCGGATCAGCTGAGCCAGCGCTTGCGCCGCCGATAGGACCGCACATCGCGGAATGACTTGCGTCCCTCTTCCGAAACCCCAAGGTAGAATTCCTTCACATCGGGGTTTTCGCGCAGATCGGCGGCCGGGCCGTCCATCACGACGCGCCCCGATTCCAGGATATAGCCGTAATGCGCGAAGCGCAGGGCGACGTTGGTGTTCTGCTCGGCCAGAAGAAAGGTGTTGCCCTCCTTCTCGTTGAGGTTCTTCACGATGGTGAAGATTTCTTCCACCAACTGCGGCGCAAGGCCCATGCTGGGTTCGTCCAGCAGGATCGTCTCGGGCCGGCTCATCAGCGCGCGACCGATGGCCACCATCTGCTGTTCACCGCCCGAGGTATAACCTGCCTGGCTCTTGCGGCGCTCTTTCAGCCGCGGGAAATAGTTGTAGACCATCTGGAGGTCAGCCTCGATCGCGCCCTTGCCGTCCTTGCGCGTATAGGCGCCGGTCAGCAGGTTTTCCTCGACGGTCAGGTGTTCGAAACAGTGGCGGCCTTCCATCACCTGGATGACGCCCTTCTGCACCAGATCGTTCGGGCTCAGGTCCTGCACCCGCTCGCCGCGATAGAGAATGTTGCCCTTCGTGACCTCGCCGCGCTCTGAATGCAGCAGGTTGGAAATGGCCTTGAGCGTTGTTGTCTTGCCTGCGCCATTGCCACCCAGCAGCGCGGTGATCCCGCCCTTGGGCACCTTGAGCGACACGCCCTTGAGCACGAGGATCACGTGGTTGTAGATCACCTCGATATTGTTGACCTCAAGAAGGTTTTCTTCGGTCCGGCCTGCGTCCAGCATGTCTCACGCTCCGTTAAGGTTAACGCGCCCGCCGTTCGGGAGGGGCAACGTCCAGTCTTCTTCTTGCTTCAAATATCCGAAATGCGCGGGCAGCCACGTGGACTGCCCGCAGCGGGTCTGGATCAGTTGCAACCCGGCGTGATGTTGGCTTCGGCCGCATAGGCTGCCGAATCTTCCGCGATCAGCGGGTTCAGGATGTCCTGATCCGACTGCTGGAAGTCCGAGATCATGTTCCAGGACTTGGATGCATAATCCCACTGCACAACCGCCACCAGGCCGTCACCGCCGTGGTTCTGGCAGTTGACCTTGAACGAGGGTCCAAAGCCCGGCAGACCCAGTTCGGTCATCTTGGCTTCGGTGATTTCCAGGTTCTCCATGCCGTCGCGCATCTGCGCGGGGGTCAGGGCCGTGGTGTTGTGGATCCCCTGCGCGGTTTTCGCCGCTTCGGCTGCCAGCATGGCCGCATACAGGCCGCGGTTATACAAGGCGGTGCCGATCTGGTCGCCTGCACCGGCCGCTTTGCCCTTGTCCACGACATGCGTCTTGATGTCGTCGAACAGCGGATAGTTCGCGCCCGTTGCATGGAAGGTCAGTGCCTTGTAGCCGTTCGCGCCGTCACCTGCGGGCAGCACGTCGTTTTCCGAACCCGACCACCAGATGCCGACGAAGTTTTCCATCGGATAGCGGATGTTCACGGCTTCCTGGATGGCAACCTGGTTCATCACGCCCCAGCCCCACATCAGGACATAGTCGGGCTTGTCACGGCGGATCTGCAGCCACTGGGACTTCTGCTCCTGACCGGGGTGATCGACCGGCAGCAGGGTCAGCTCGTAACCGTGCTTCTTGGCCAGCTCTTCCAGGGTGCGGATCGGTTCCTTGCCATAGGCAGAGTTGTGATAGACCAGCGCGATCTTCTTGCCGCTGATGTCGCCGCCGTTGATGTCCAGCAGGTGCTTGATGCCGACGGATGCGCCATCCCAGTAGTTGGCGGGATAGTTGAAGATGTTGCGGAACACTTCACCGTTCTTGGCCGAGGTCCGGCCATAGCCCATCGAGTGGACCGGGATGCCGTCTGCCGTTGCCTTGGGGATCAACTGGTACGTGATGCCGGTCGACAGCGGCTGATAGACCAGCGCGCCCGAACCCTTGGTGGATTCGTAGCATTCCACACCTTTTTCGGTGTTGTAGCCGGTTTCGCACTCGATCAGGTTGACCGGCTCCCCACCGATGCCGCCGTCACGCTCGTTGAGCAGGGTAAAGTAATCCTGATACCCGTCAGCGAAGGGAATCCCGTTCGCCGCATAGGGTCCCGTCCGATAGCTGAGCGCTGTAAAGGTCAGCTCGGCCATCGCAGGTGCTGCCGCCACGATGGCTGCGGTCACCGCTGTAATCAGTTTCAGTTTCATCGGGTTATCCTCCCTTGGTTTTTCCGATGGTGATGTCCGAAAGCAAGCTTTCGAAAAAGTTGCCTTGCCCCCGCCCTAGTGCGGGAAGGGCCAAAGCCGCAATTTTTCCTTGGTGACGCGCCAGAGCTGCGCAAGACCGTGCGGCTCGGCGATCAGAAAGATGATGATCAATGCGCCGACGATCATGAATTCCAGATGCGCGGCAAGGTCCGTGGGCCAGCCCAGGGTGCCGACCAGCGTGTTCTTGAGGAACACGGGCAGCAGCACAAGGAAGGCCGCGCCGGCGAAGGAGCCGAAGATCGACCCCAGACCACCGATGATGACCATGAACAGCACCAGGAACGATTTCTGGATACCGAAGGCTTCGCCAACCTCGACCGCGCCCAGATAGACCGCGAAGAACAGCGCGCCCGAGATGCCGACAAAGAAGGACGACACGGCAAAGGCGCTGAGCTTGGCGCGCAGGGGGTCGACGCCGATGATCTCGGCCGCGATGTCCATGTCGCGGATCGCCATCCATTTGCGACCGAACGATCCGCGGGTCAGGTTGCGCGCGATGACCGCACTGAATGCCACGAACACGAGGCAGAAAAGGTACATCGCCCAGGCGTCCGCGTTCGGTCCCGTGATCGCGACCCCGGCGATGTGATGCTCGGGTGCCGAGATCTGGCCCGAGGCCGAATAGTTGTAGAACCAGGACACGCGGTTGAACAGCCAGACCAGGAAGAACTGGGCGGCAAGCGTGGCCACCGCCAGGTAGAAACCCTTGATCCGCAGGCTGGGAAGGCCGAACAGCACACCCACAAGCGCCGTGGTCAGGCCGCCCATCAACACGCTGAAGAAGATGTTGAACTGGGGCAGGCGGAACAGCAGCTCGCCATCCCACCAGATATCGATGCCGGTCATGAACTTGTAGCAGGCATAGGCGCCCACCGCCATGAAACCGCCCGTACCCAGCGAGACCTGACCGCAATATCCGATCAGGATATTCAGGCCGATCGCCGCAATCGAATAGATCAGAAACGGCATGAAGACCGCGTTGACCCAGTAATCGTTGATCACGAAGGGGATGATTGCGAACGCCACGAACAGCACCGCATAGTAACGGTAGCGGTCGAACTTGATCGGGAAGGTCTGGTTGTCATCCACGTAGGATGTCTTGAAATCGCCTGCCTCACGGTAGAACATCAGCCCTTACCCCTCTTCGCGGATTTTCGACATGTGGCGCACTCCGGGCGTTCCATGCGAGAGTTTCAGATAGGCGACCACGCCGGTGACGAAGCCCAGACCGGCCAGAAGGCTGGCAGTCATGATCTGCTGCTGCGACAGGTCTCCGGCGGTCAGCGCCAGGTAGCCGAAGGCCCAGAAGCCGGACCAGGCGACAACATTGATGATGGAGATCAGTTTTCTCATGATCACACCCTCTCGATGATCTTCTCGCCGAACAGGCCCTGCGGCCGGAACACAAGGAAGACCAGCGCCAGCACATAGGCGAACCAGTTTTCTGTCGCGCCGCCCATCATGCCGCCGAGGGTGAATTCGAACAGCTTTTCACCCACACCGATGATCAGCCCGCCCACGATGGCGCCGGGGATCGAGGTGAAGCCACCCAGCATCAGAACCGGCAGCGCCTTGAGTGCGATCAGCGACAGCGAGAACTGAACGCCCGATTTTGCACCCCACATGATGCCGGCAACCAGTGCCACGAAACCCGCGATCGACCAGACAAGGATCCAGATGTAGTTCAGCGAGATGCCCACCGACAGCGCCGCCTGATGGTCATCAGCCACGGCGCGCAGCGCGCGGCCCTGCTTGGAATACTGGCTGTAGAGCGTCAGGGCGATCACGAGGATAACGGCAACTACTGCAGCCACGATATCCAGATTGTCGATGAAGAATCCGTAGCCGAACAGGTTGAAGGTCACTTCGTCGATGGTTTCGTTGATGCCCTGCGGCAGGCCGACATCCAGTTTCTTGATGTCGCCGCCCCACATCATGTCGCTGAGACCTTCAAGGAAATAGGCCAGCCCGATGGTCGCCATGAACAGAATGATCGGTTCCTGATTGACCAGATGCTTGAAGACGAACCGGTTCACGGCCCATGCAAGGAAGATCATCACCCCCATCGTCAGCAGGATCGCGAGGATCGCGGGAACGTGCCAGCCGAAGTGATGGATATCGGTGCCGAGAATGGCGTTGATCAGGTGGCTGAAGGGCACATCGCCATTCATGATGCCCACCAGCGTCGCCGCCGAGAACAGCGCCATGACGCCTTGGGCATAGTTGAAGATGCCGCTGGCCTTGTAGATCAGCACGAAGCCGAGGGCGACCAGCGCATAAAGGACGCCTGCCATCAGCCCGTTCAGCGTCACCTCGATGGCAAAGAGAAGTTGGTCAGGCATGCGATGCACTCCCTGCGAAACTGTTGAAAGGACGGCGTGCGTGCAACGGCTCAGTCATGGGCCACACCAAGGTAGGCGTCGATCACCGCCTGGTTGCTGCGCACCTCGTCGGGCGTGCCGTCGCCGATCTTCTTGCCGTAATCCATCACGACCACGCGGTCGGACAGGTCCATCACCACGCCCATGTCATGTTCGATCAGCGCGATGGTGGTGCCGAATTCGTCGTTCACATCAAGGATGAAGCGGCTCATGTCCTCTTTTTCCTCGACGTTCATGCCGGCCATGGGCTCGTCCAGCAGCAAGAGCTTGGGTTCTGCCGCCAGCGCGCGGGCCAGTTCCACACGCTTTTTCAGACCATAGGGCAAGCGCGCCACGGGGGTCTTGCGGATGGCCTGGATTTCAAGGAAGTCGATGATCTTTTCCACGACTTCGCGGTTCTCGACCTCTTCGCGCTCGGCCTTGCCCTTCCAGATGGCCTGCTCCAGCATGCCGCTCTTCATGTGGGTCAGGCGCCCGGTCATCACGTTGTCCAGAACGCTCATGCCTTCGAACAAAGCGATGTTCTGGAAGGTGCGGGCGATGCCCTGTTGGGCAACCTGATAGGGCTTCATCGGCGGACGCTTGGCCCCGCGGAACCAGACTTCGCCCTCCTGCGGGATATAAAAGCCCGAGATGACGTTCAGCATGGATGACTTGCCCGCGCCGTTCGGTCCGATGATCGCGCGGATCTCGCCCTCGCGGATGTCAAAGCTGATGTCGGTGATTGCTTTCACCCCACCGAAGCGCAGCGTGATGTTCTTCATCTCCATCATCACGCCACCGATCTTGCGACCGTCGGCGGTGGTGTAACCTTCTGTGCTCATCTGGTTCATTCTGCTGCCATCTTCTGCGTCGTGGAGGGCTGCACCTTGGCGTCCCGGATCTCGAGCGTTGCACTGATGTATCCCTTGCGCCCGTCCTCATAGGTCACTTCGGTGCGGGTGCTGATCTTGTCGGACCCATCGTAAAGCGCGGTGATCAGATCGTGGAACTTGTCCTCGACGATACGGCGGCGGACCTTGCGGGTGCGGGTCATCTCGCCGTCGTCGGCATCCAGTTCCTTGTGCAGGATCAGGAAGCGATGGATCTGGCAGCCCGACAGCATCGGGTCCTCCGCGATCGAACCGTTCACTTCCTCGACATGCGCCTGCACCTGGGCCAGCACCTTGGGGTGCCCGGCCAGTTCCTGATAGGAGGAATAGGCGATGTTGTTGCGCTCGGCCCAGTTGCCCACCGCGCTGAGGTCGATGTTGATGAAGGCCATGCAACGGTCGCGACCATTGCCGAAGACCACCGCTTCCAGGATGTTCGGGTAGAACTTCAGCTTGTTCTCGACATACTTGGGCGCGAACAGGCTGCCATCGGCCATCTTGCCCACGTCCTTGGCGCGGTCGATGATCCGCAGATGACCCGATCCTTCCTCGATGAAGCCCGCATCGCCAGTGGCGACCCAGCCTTCGGAATCCTTGGTGTCGGCGGTGCTTTCGGGGTTCTTGTAATAGTACTCGAACACACCGGGACTGCGGTAATAGACCTCGCCATTGTCGCCGATCTTCAGTTCGACACCCGGAGCCGGTACGCCCACGGTATCCGAGCGCACCTCACCATCGGGCTGCATGGTGATGAACACCGTCGCCTCTGTCTGGCCATAGAGCTGTTTCAGGTTGATCCCAAGGCTACGATAGAAATCGAAGATTTCGGGGCCGATCGCTTCGCCTGCGGTATAGCCGATGCGGACGCGGCTGAGGCCAAGGGTGTTCTTCAGCGGTCCGTAAACGAACAGATCGCCCAGCTTGTACTTCAAACGGTCCATGAATCCGACGGGCTTGCCGTCCAGAATGGCGGGTCCGACCTTGCGGGCATGGGCCATGAAGGTGTTGAACAGCCATTTCTTCATCCGGCTGGCGTCTTCCATGCGGATCATGACGTTGGTCAGCTGGGTTTCAAAGACGCGGGGCGGGGCAAAGTAATAGGTGGGACCGATTTCGCGCAGGTCGGTCACCATCGTCTCGGGGCTTTCGGGGCAGTTCACGCAGAACCCGGCCCAATAGGCCTGCCCGACCGAGAAGATGAAATCACCGACCCAGGCCATCGGCAGATAGGCCAGGATTTCCTCGTTCGGACCCAGCTTGTCGAAGTCTGACGAGTTATGCGCGCTTTCGATGATGTTGCGGTTGCTCAGCACCACGCCCTTGGGCTTGCCGGTCGTGCCCGAGGTGTAAAGCATCACGCAGGTCGAGGACATGTCCAGCTTGCCCCGGCGCTTTTCCAGTTCGGGCGTGAACTCATCACGTGCGGCGCGTCCCTGCTCCTGCACATGGCTGAATTCATGCAGCCGCGAGTGATCGTATTTCCGAAGACCCCGCGGATCGAGGTAGATCATGTGCTCGAACTGATGCAGGCGGTCCTGCACCTCGATCACCTTGTCGACCTGTTCCTGATCCTCGACGATGATGAAGCGCGCGCCGCAATGATCGAGGACATATGCCATCTCTTCGGCTGCGGAATCCTGATAGAGCGGCACAGGCACCGCCCCCACGGACTGCGCCGCGACCATGGACCAATACAACTGCGGACGGTTGCTGCCGATGATGGCGATGAAATCGCCTTCATTGACGCCAAGGTTGATCAGCCCAAGGGCGAAGCTGTCCACTTCGCGCTGAACTTCCTTCCACGTCCAGGTTTGCCAGATGCCGAATTCCTTTTCGCGGAACGCGGGCTTGTCCGCGAACTGCTGGGCGTTGCGCTGCAACAGCGCCGGTACGGACACAAGTCCACCGGTCGCCTGTGACGACTGTGCCAAATCTTTTCCTCCCTTGCGCCCGTTCTCCCTCCGGGCCGGTGACCACCTTGATCGGCGATTCTTTACCGAGCTTCGATGGTGCACCTGCTAGGGTCTACGTCAACTTTTTCCTGATGATTTCCCAATTGTTACGAATTGTAACAGTCACGGGCAGGGATCGGGCACTAGGCGGGCGCGGCTTGTGGTGCTAGCCATACCCGACCAGAGGACTGACGATGACAACCGCACCGATCGACACTGCCGCGATGACCATGGCCGGTCTGAACCTGATTCAGCAGGCCCTGTCGATCTATGACAGCGACCTGCGCCTCGTGATCTGCAACCGCCCTTTCCGCGAAATGTTCGACCTTCCGGCAGAGCTGACAACGCCCGGCGCGCGGTTCGAGGACACGATCCGCTTTCTGGCGCAACGCGGCGAATACGGACCGATCCATGATCTGGCCGAAGCCGTGCGTATCCGCGTCGAGCAGGCGCGCGCCTTCGAGCCGCATTACATGGAACGGGTGCGTCCAGATGGGCGCAGCATCAGCGTCGAAGGCTCGCCCCTGCCGCAGGGGGGATGGGTTACCGTCTATACCGACATCACCCCGACCAAGCGGCAGGAAGCCTTGCTGCGCGCAAGGTCCGAAGAATTGAGCGACAAGGTGCTGGCCTATGCCGAGGAACTGAGCGCCACGAACCGCAAGCTGGAGGCGACCGTCACCGCGCTGGAAGAAGCCAAGCGCCAGTTGACCGAAACCGAGGCGCGTACCCGCCAGACGACCGAGATGATGCCGGCCCATATCTCGCATGTCGGGCGTGACCGCTGCTACACCTTCTCGAACCGCAAGCTGGGTGTCGTCATGCCGGGCAGGCCGACGAATATCCTTGGCCTGCCCATTCGCAAGGCACTTGGCGAATCAGCCTATGCCGCCATTCAGCCGCATCTGGATGCCGCCTTCTTTGGCACCGCGTCGGTCTTCGAATTCAATGACGAGGACAGCTCGCGCCGCATTCGCGCGGCGTTCACGCCGGACCGCGCGCCGGATGGCCAGATCAATGGTGTCTATATCCTGTCGATGGACGTGACCGAGGAAAGTCAGGCACGCAGCGCCCTGCAACAGACGCGGCGGCGCGAAATGGCTGCCCAGTTGACCAGCGGCATGGCGCATGACTTCTCGAACCTGCTGACGATCATCCTGGGGAGCCAGTCGCGCTTGCAGCGCATGGACTTGCCGCCGGGGGGGCGCGATCTGGTGACCGCAACGCTGTCCGCAGCCCATCGCGGCGGGGCGCTTCTGAACCGGATCGGGGATATTACCGGTGCCCGCGAATGGAACCCCACAGCCGCCGATCTGCGCGCGGCGCTGTCCGATCTGGAAACGCTGGCGGCACCCGCACTGCCGCCCGGCATCGCGCTGAGCATCCACAACGCGATCCCGCATGATGCGCTGATGCTGGACACCGGCATGTTGCAGGATTCCCTGTTGAACCTGATCCTGAATGCGCGCGACGCCTGCGGCACTACGGGCGAGATCCGGCTGGACGTGAGCCCGGTGCAAAACACCTGGGCAGAGTTCACCGTGACGGACACGGGACCCGGCTTTTCCGAGGTCGCGCTGGAACATGCGCTTGAGCCGTTTTTCACCACCAAGGGCGGCGAAGGGACGGGGCTGGGGCTGGCCATGGTCTATGACATGGTCAAGCTTGCCGGGGGCCGCATGGTCATCGGCAATAGCGAACAGGGCGGCAAGGTCAGCCTGCGTCTTCCGCTGCGGCCTGCGGCACTGGCGCTTGCGCCGGGCCTCGTGCTTCTGGTCGAAGACAGTCCCGACCTGCGCGTCGGCATTCGCGAAATGCTGCGCGACCTTGGCCATGCGGTCATCGAAGCCGCAAGCGTGGATGAGGCGATGGCGCTTCTGGATCAGCTGCCGGATATCGCGCTGATCCTGTCGGACATCACGCTGGAGGGGCATGAGACCGGGCTGGACCTGCTGGACAGGTTGCCCGCGGGCCATCCGCCATGCCGCCTGATGACATCCCTGCCGCGCGATCACCCCTATCACAAAGCTGCTGTCACACGGGTGCCCGTGCTGATGAAACCATTCAGCGCCAGCGGCCTGTCCGCATTCCTGCAAGGCGGAGACAAGACACCATGAGCGCACCACTGGTCACCATCCTCGATGACGAGCCCGCAATCCGGAACATGCTGGCCCATGCCCTGACCGAGGCCGGGTTCCGCACGATGAGTTTCGGCCGCGCCACCGAGTTCGAGGCGGCGCTGAAAACCGCGACGCCGGATATCTGCCTTGTGGATCTGTCACTGCCCGATCGGGATGGGCTGACGCTGGTGCATCGCCTTGCTCTGGAACAGGGCGCTGTGGTCATCATCATCTCGGGTCGGGCGCAGGTACAGGACCGGGTGACCGGGCTGGAACTGGGGGCGGATGACTACATCATCAAGCCCTTTGATCCGGCCGAGGTCGTGGCCCGCATCCGGGCGCGTCTGCGGCGTGGACAACCGGTGACGCAAACCGGGCAGACGGCGCTGTTCAACGGCTGGACGGCCCATTTCGACCGTTATGCGCTGGAGGATGACAGCGGCGTCGAAACACCATTTTCTCATGCCGAAGGTGAAGTGCTGCGCCTGTTTCTGGAACGTCCCAAGCGCCTGATCTCGCGCGCGATGATGCAGGAGATTTTGGGCGGGGCCGCGGGCGACAGTTTCGACCGCGCGATGGATGTAAGGATTTCGCGGTTGCGGACGAAACTGCGCGAGGACCCGAAGAACCCGCGCCTGATCAAGACGATCTATGGCGCGGGCTACATCTTTCTGGGTGATGTGACCTGGACCGGATAAAGCGGCAGGTCTCAGTGCGCCTTGCACAGGTCGGGAAAGGCGCGCCCCATGACCTCAAGCCCTGTCACAAGGTCGGCCTCGTCCGTATCCTCGGCAAAGGCATGGCTGATCCCGCCGATCGAGGGCACGAACATCATCGCGGCTGGCATCAGCGCCGCCACGTTGGTGGCATCATGCAGCGCGCCCGATTGCATCTCGCGCCAGCGACCGGGCACAAGGTCTTCCGCCGCAGCGCCAAGTGCCGCGCGCAGCCCGCGATCCATGGCGACAGGTTCCAACCCGAGCATGCCGGAAAAGGACAGGGACATGCCGCGTTCTGCGGCAATCTCGGTTGCGGTCTGGCGGATCACATCCTCCATCCGCTTGAGGCGCCCGGCGTCACCATCGCGCCATTGCATGGAGAAAGTGACGCGGCCGGGGACGATCGAATGCGCGCCGGGATGCAGATCGACATGACCGATGGTCCAGACGGATTGCGGGGTCACAACGTTGCGCAGCCTGTCGTTCAGAGCGGCGTTGAAGGCCGATAGCGCCTGAAAGGCATCGCGGCGGCGATGCATCGGCGTGGTGCCTGCATGGTTCTGTTCGCCCTCCATCGTGATGGTCATGTCGCGGATGCCGACGATATCGGTGACAACGCCGATGGCCTGCCCCGACTCGTGCAGCCATGGCCCCTGTTCGATATGACATTCGACAAAGCCGGTGAACCGCGCGGGATCAATGGGTTCGCCCGCCAGATGCACCATGGCAGAGCGGGCATCGGCAAAGGTGACGCCTGCGCTGTCGGTCAGCCTGTCGGCCTGATCCAGCGGCAACTGGCCTGACCAGATTGCACTGCCCGTCGTGACGCCAAAGCGCCCTTCCTCGTCCTGGAAATTGGCCACCGACACCGCAGGGCCACCCGCTTCTTGCGCGGCACGGGCGATTTCAAGCGCCATGATCACGCCCAGCGCCCCGTCCAGCCATCCGCCCTCGGGCTGGCTGTCGCTATGCGAACCCATCAGAAGCGACCGGCCCGGCGCCAGACCGAAAAGGTTGCCCACGGCGTCGAAACGCGGCTCGAGTCCGGCATCGCGCATCCGTCCGGCCAGCCATTCGCGCGCCGCGATATCGGCTGCCGAATAGGCCGGGCGCACGACGCCCTTGCCGACACCCGCAGCACCGAATTGCCGCAACGCATGAAGATCCTTCAGAAATCGTTCGCCATTGACCTGCATGATTGTCCCCTGTGCCTGATGGAAGGCCACAAAACCGGGATTGGTCCGGCTTGTCCAGCCACCGCATTCGCGGTTGTCTTGCCTTGCCACGTGACCTAGGTCTGCTGCGCATGCAGAGGAAGCGTTTCGATGTCACAAATCACCCTTGTGCGCCATGGTCAGGCCCAGACCAAAGCGCGCGACGAGACCGGCTATGACAGCCTGAGCCCGCTTGGCCATCAGCAGGCTGCATGGCTGGGGGACCATCTGCGGGACACGCGGGAACAGATCACCCGCGTCTATTGCGGCACGCTGATCCGTCACGTGGAAACAGCCACGGCAATGCAGGCCGGGCAATATGCCGAGATCGTACAGGACCCGCGGCTGAACGAAATGCAGTTCTTCACGCTGGCCCATCTGTTCAGCGCACAGCACGGTATAGCGCTACCCCAATCGCGCGAAGGTTTCGTGGCCTACATGCCGCAGCTTCTGATGGCCTGGGAGGCCGGAACGATCGAAGAGGCCCCCGAAAGCTTTGACGATTTCCAGAACCGGGTGCGCGATGCGATGGCCGAGATCGGCGCGGGTCGCGGACCGGCGCTTATCGTCACCTCGGGCGGGCTGATCGGGATGGTGTTGCGCCAGACCATGGGGCTGGCCACACCCGCATTCGCGCGCGCCTGCATCGCGATCATGAACACCTCTGTGCATCGCCTGCACCGTCTGGGCACAGACATGGCCCTGACCCAGTTCAACGCCGTGCCCCATCTGGACCGGCCTGATCGTCAACACGCACAAACGCATCTTTAAGCCGCCCTTTCCCTTGGCTATGGTGCGCGGGACACTTCCGCCGAAAGAACCGAACCATGACACATCTGTGGGTCCGCGCCGAACAGCGCGCGAATGAAGAACGGGTCGGCCTGACCCCCGAAGGCTGCGCCGCGTTGATCAAGGCGGGCATTCGCGTGACCATCGAGGAAAGCGATGTGCGCGCCATTGCGATCGACGGCTACCGTGCCGCTGGCGCCGCGATTGCCGCGCAGAACAGCTGGCCCGACGCGCCAGCCGACGCGATCATCTTCGGGCTCAAGGAACTGCCCGAGGACGGCACGCCGCTGCCGCATCGCCACATCATGTTCGGCCATGCCTTCAAGGGGCAACCGGCTGGTCAGGAGCTGCTCAAGCGGTTCAAATCCGGCGCCGGAACGCTGTATGATCTGGAATACCTGGTCGATGAGAATGGCCGGCGTGTCGCGGCCTTCGGCTACTGGGCGGGATTCGCGGGGGCGGCTGTCGCGCTGAAATGCTGGCTTGCACAGCAAGAGGGCGGGATCTGCGGCCCCGTTGGTGTTTATGCCGGGCGCGACGCGCTGGTCGCTGATCTGACCGCGGCGATGGGCGGCATCAAGGCAGAGCCCCCCCGCGCCATCGTCATCGGGGCCTTGGGGCGCGTGGGCACCGGCGCGTCCGACCTGTGCGAGGCGATGGGGATGCAGGTCACCCGCTGGGACATGGCCGAAACCGCCAGCGGCGGGCCGTTTCCACAGATCATGGAACATGAGATCTTCCTGAACTGTATCCTTGCGCGGCCGGGCACGCCTGTGTTCGTGCCCGCCTCGGCCCCGACCGACCCGCGCAGCCTGACCGTGATCGGCGATATCGCCTGCGATCCGACCAGTGATTTCTCGCCCATCAAGGTCTATGACCGCACCACCACATGGGCCGCGCCAGCGTTGCGGGTGCATGGCACCCCCCCGCTGGATGTGACCGCGATCGACAACCTGCCCTCGATGCTTCCGGTCGAAAGCTCGCAGGATTACGCGGCGCAGCTTCTGCCGACACTTATGCAACTGAATCATCTTGAAACCGGCGTCTGGGGGCGTGCCAAAGACACCTTCCTGACCCATCTGGCAAAGGTCTGACATGACGCCACTCTACATCGGCTACGCAGCCGCCACACTGGGCACGATCTGCTGGATCCCGCAGGCGTTGCAGGTCTGGCGCACGCGTGACACCCGCAGCCTGTCACTTGTCGCGCAGGTCCTGTTCCTGATCACGGTCTCGCTTTGGCTTGCTTACGGGATCATGATCACCGACTGGCCGCTGATCCTCGCCAATATCGTGTCGGTCACGGCGATGATCGCCATCGTCACGGCCAAGCTGAAATTCAAGTAAGGAAAGGAAAGCCCATGACCATCCACTGGTGCGGTACCGGCCTGTCGGCCATCCCCGGCCTGCGTCGCCTGATCAAGGCGGAGCATGATGTCACCGTCTGGAACCGTTCCGTCGAGAAGGCGCGCAAGACGGTGGGCGATCTGACCGACCGGATCAAGGCCTTCGATATCGACGCACTTGGCGCGGACCTGGCCAAAGGCGATGTGGTCGTGTCCATGCTGCCCGCAGACTGGCATGTGCCGCTGGCAAAGCTCTGCCTTGAGAAGGACGCGCATTTCGTGTCCTCCTCTTATATCGCGCCGGAAATGCGGGCGCTGGACGACACATTCCGCGACAAGGGCCTGTGTTCGGTCAACGAGGTGGGGCTTGATCCCGGCATCGACCATCTGATGGCGCATCATCTGGTTGCAGACTACCGCGCGTCAGATGCCTATGATGCGGCGAATGCGATCTCGTTCCTGTCCTATTGTGGCGGGGTGCCCAAGATCCCGAACGCGTTCCGCTACAAGTTCAGCTGGTCACCGCTGGGTGTGCTGAAGGCGCTGCGCTCGCCCTCGCGGTCGATCCGCAACTTCTCGGAATTGCGGGTGGATCGTCCCTGGAACGCGCTCAGCAGCTATGACGCGCCCCTGCCGACGCCCGAAACATTCGAGGTCTACCCGAACCGGGATTCGATCCCGTTCATCGAGGATTACCGCTTCGATCCCGCATGGCCGGTGCGCGACTTCGTGCGCGGTACCCTGCGCCTGAACGGCTGGTCCGACGCATGGGCCGATGTCTTCGCCGAGATCGAGACTCTGTCCGGTCCCGAGGGCGATGCAAGGCTCAAGGACATGTCCGACCAGTTCTGGTCGGAAAACGCCTATGACGAGGGCGAGCCTGACCGCGTGGTGCTTTGCGTGGAGCTGAAGGCCGAAAAGGAAGGCAAGACCGTCTGGCACAAGTCCTATGTGATGGATGCCTGGGGCGATGCGCGCGGCACGGCAATGGCGCGCCTGGTATCGATCCCGGTCTCTCTGGCGGTCGAGGCCGTTCTGGCCCGCGAGATCCCGGCCGGGGTGTCCGCCGCGCCGTCAGATCCGCGAGTGGTAACGCGCTGGATGGCCGAGATCGACAAGCTGGCGCAGCAGCTGCAGATCGTGGACCGCAACGCGGCCTGAACCGCAGCTTCTTGCGAAAACGGAAAAGCCCCGCCCGGGATAACCTGGGCGGGGCTTTTTGAACAACAGGGAGCTGTTCATTGACGCCGGGGAGGAGGCCAGCGTCAGAAGGACGGGTTAGCGCGGTGCGAAGGTCACGGCGCTGTTGTTGGCCGGTGCGTTGAAGCTGTAGACGGTCACTTGACCATCTTCTGCAATTGCGCGCTCGCGGGGCTCGAGGATCAGGTCAGCGTCGACCATCAGCTCGGTACCTGCGGTTGCCGAGATCATGTCGCTGCCCGAAATGCCGCGATCACGTTCGAAAACGATGACGGTGGCGGCTTCGGCGCGGGTGCCCAGGGTGTCGTTGCTGGATGCCATGTCACCTGCATAGGCAACGGTTCCAAAAGTAGCGGCGGCGATGGCGGTCATGATAATGCGGTTCATGGTGTAACTCCGTTTGTTTCGGTTACGATCGTTTTTGATCTGAAGCCAATATGACATCGCACCAGCGCACATTCAAAACACAGCTGCTCAAGGGAATGTGTGGCCGCGCCATCTTGAAAGCTGAAACTTTTCCCGGAGACACAAAATAGGAAATTTTATTGTTTAATTACGGATACTTGCAAAACTCTTTCCACAGGAAGCCTGAAATGTTGCTAACGGCTCACGTGAATGGCATCGCAAGAAGAGGGAATTCGTGAGGCCGGAATTAACCCTGCCTTGAGGTCAATTATCTAAAAGCCGCACTCGCTTGGTGCATAAATGCACAAATCCAGCAAAAGCGGGCAAAGCCAACCTGAAAATGGCCTAACCGCCTCGAATCAAATCATCTTCTTCGTCGATGGCAGAAAGCCCAAGCGCATCCAGCCCGTTTTCGAGATGATCGGACAGATGCGGCGTACCCAACAGGTAATCGGCGGTCGGTGTGGTCGCCTCTTGGGCGGCGGTGCGGATCGCCTCTTCCAGCTCTTCGGGCTCGAAAGAGCCGCGCCCGATCCACATCAGGGCAACCAGACTAGTCTGTTCATCATCGCTCAGCCGATCGATGAAGGCACGCAATTCACCCTCTGCGCGGTTCAGCTCGCGCGACATCAGGACGACCTGGGCAATCTTGTTGATTGAAATCTCCAGCATGGCGGGGTTCCTCCTGTTGGCACTATGCCAGACAGTGGTGATCCCTCCAAACGGAAGCGTGCTTGATCTCAGGCAAACAGGCGGTAGTACATCCAGTCAGGCATGAACTGGGACAACCGGAACAGCCAGCTGAAGACCGTAGGAAAGCTGCGCTTGAAACGGCCTTCGTCGTTCATCAGTTCAAACATGTCCTGCGCGGCCTGATCCGGTTCCATCAGGAAGGGCATGCGGAATTCGTTCTTGTCAGTCAGGCGAGTCCGGATAAATCCGGGGTTGGCCACTTGTACGCGCACGCCGGTCTTGCGCAGATCGGCATAGAGGCTTTCAGCCAGCGACATCGTGCCAGCCTTGGATGCGGCATAACCTATCGCGCCGGGCAGGCCGCGAAAGCCGGACAGTGATCCGGTGATCACGATATGCCCGGAATCACGTTCAACCATCTGCGGTATCACGGCGCCGACGGCGCGCACCGCGCCTGTGAAATTGATGTCGGCCATCGCTTCGGCCTGATCGGCATTCCAGTCCTGCGCCTTCATCGGCCAGTAGACCCCAGCGAGGTACACCATCCCGTCGATCTGCCCAACCTTTGCTGCCGCCTCTTCGACGCTGACCCGGTCGCTGACATCGACGGGCACGAAAGAGGCCTTGCCCGGCAGTTCTGCCACCAGCGCCTTGAGACGATCCTCGTTGCGGGCGGATACGATCACCTCGACGCCAGCCTTGCTCAACTTGTGGGCAAGGGCCGCGCCCAACCCCTCGCTTGCGCCGATCAGCCAGTACCGTTTGCCCTGCCAGTTCATCATGCCGTATCCACCTTGCGCATTGTGGCGACCAGTTCGGCTACGGGAATCCCGAATTTGCGGAACTGGCTGCGGTTCATCACTGTGCCATTGGGCGCAAGATACATCCAGTCCACCGTATCCAGGACATGGCCGCCAGACTCCTCGGGCAGACGAATCCGGTATTTCAACTGCACCGCGGATCCCGACATCTGGCCGCTTCCCGGTGTCACAAGATCGTCGGCATCGGCCTTGATCTGCCCGTCATTCCCGATCTCGAGGTGCCATTCGCGGTCTTGCGTGGCGCCGCTGTCATAGATGAAATGCTCGCGCATCACGCCGCGATTGCCATCCCAGCGCGCCTCGAACTTGCCGACGAAGCGCGATGTGACGCGGCCCAGCGGGCCATAGATCACGCCTTCGCACAGGATCGGGCCGTTCAAATGCTCGCGCAGGTCAAACTGGGGCGAGCCCTTTTCATAATCCTGCGGGGTCTGTGAGGTGAATGACCAGAACCTTGCCTTGGCCCAAAGCCCGCCAAGGACCAGACCCATTCCGAGAAGCATGAAGAGAAGCGAATCCGCCATCTAGTCCTCTTTCCAGTTGGTTGTGGCCAGCAGGCCAATGGCAAGAAATTTCAGCAGGCAGGGCACAAGACCATAGGCAAGGCTCAGCGCCAGAAGGGCATCGTCCGAATTGTCGGCACCGGCGCGAAATCCGGCGGCCTCCAATGCGGGCAGGAGGGTTATCGCGGCAAAGGCCAACGACAGTTTCGACACAAAGGACCACAGGCCAAAGGCACCCGATGCGCCCGGCGCGATCCGCGCCATGCGCGCCGCGAAAATCGCGGGCAGCAAGGTCATGTCCGCGCCCAGCGCCGCACCTGACGCCACGCAGATGACCGCGAAGGCCAATGTATCGCCAGCTCCCAAGGTCATGGCAAAGCCGAAGGCCGAAATCGCAAGGAGCATGCCCGACATGAGAACCCTCTTGGGTCCGTAAACCTCGGCCGCCCTGCCCCAGAACGGGGTTGCGACGGCTGCCGACAAAAAGAACAGCAGCAGGAACGGGCCTTCCCATCCGGGGGCGGCAAGCCTGCTTTCGACGAAGAACAGGAACAGGGTCGAACTGACGGCCACCGGTGCCGCGTTGACCAGCGCGATCAGCAAAAGCCGACGCGCCAGAGGATCGCGCAGGACGGGCAGCATGCCTGCTTCCGCTGTGTCGAGCCTACCCGCCCACTGATGACGCATCAGCCAGACGGCGCTGAGGCCCAATATGGCAAAGCCAAGGGCAAAACCCTCGAATCCACCCAGGGCCACGGGCGCCACGGCCGCCACGCAAACACCCAAAAGGGCACCGGTTTCCCGCCACCGGGCCAGCCTGATGTGGCCGGCAGGGCCCATGGTTCCGGCGGTCTGCACGCCTTGGGCATAGAAACAGATGGTCAGGAAACTGAAGGCTGAAAACACCCCCGCCAGCATCAGCGCGAACCAGATCAACGGCGCGACGGGCGGTGTGACGGCAAACAGCCCCAGCATGGAAGCCACCATGAGGACGACACCACCCGCGACGGCCAGCGCGCGCTGATGCCGCAACGCACCGGCAAGCCGCCCCAGCAGCGGATCCTGAATCACGTCGAACAGACGCAGACCAAAGAGAACGGCACCCAAAGCCGCCAGCGACACGCCGTATTCATCCACGTAAACCTTGGGGGCATGGATGTAGATCGGCAAGCCAGCCGCCGCCAACAGGGCGGCAAAGACCCCGTAGGCTGGCAGCGCGGGCGCTGCGGGCGATGTTATGCTCAGGGTGTTCACCTGCTGACCTCTTCGACGGGCGGTTCGGGGCGCGGACGATAGGCCACGCCTTTCCACCACAGCTTGACCGCCTGCCAATGGATCAGCGCCAGAACCCGCCGCGATCCGAAGGGGCGGCGCAGGGCTGCGCGCAGGATGCCCGTGTTGGTCAAGGGTTTGCGCGCGCCGACAAGCGTCGCGATCACCCCGCCATTACCGCCGGTATAGTCGATCCAGATACCGATCCGGTCAGAGCGGATGTCGAAGCGGAACTCATACCCGCCCTCGACCGGTTGGAATGGGCTGACATGCATCAGCTTGCTGGCGCGCAGCCTGTCCTCGGCTGTGATCGGGCCGTGATCCTCGCGGTGCACAAGGTAGGAATGACGATCACCAAAGGTGTTCGTGACCTCAGCAATGACGACGCGCAGGCGATCCTGCGCATCACGGCACAGCCAGAAGGACACCGGGTTGAACACATGCCCCAGAACGCGCGGCTGGGCCAGAAGCTCGATCCGCTCTGGTGCTTCGATCCCATGTGCGGCCAGCACATCGCGCACCCAAGGGGCCCCGCGTCCCAGCTTGGGCGGACCGCCATGATCGCTGTCCCAGACCGAAGTCAGGCTGCCGCGATTGCGACCAAAGAGGGTGGGCGCGTCCTGCGGATGCTCTGCATCCAGCAGCAGGTAATCCACGCCGTAGCGGAAGGCGTTTTCAACGCCACCCTTGCGCCCATGCCAAGTATGGCCGGCGATATGGTCGATTCTGGTCACTGGGCAGCCACCAGTGCCACGTTGTTGCGCGACAGCGCTTCGACCACATCCACGGCACTGGCCAGCCCGTCCTCGTGGAAGCCGTGACGCATCCAGGCACCACAGAACCATGTGTTGCGGGTACCATTCGTTGCGCGCACCCGTTCCTGTGCGTCCAGTGCCGCCATGTCATAGACCGGATGGCGCAGCGTGACCTGGTCATAGATCAGGTCTTCGCGGATGGGACGGGTGCTGTTCAGCGTGACGAAATGCGGATCATCCTGAGGGATCGGCTGCAGCGAGTTCATCCAGTAGGTCAGATCGATCTTGTCGGTGTCCTTGTCCATGATCTCGGTATAGTTCCAGGACGACCAGACGACCTTGCGCTGGGGCATGACGGCTGTATCGGCATGCAGAACGATATCGTTGGGCTGATAGGCGATAGCGCCAAGGTTTGCCTTTTCCTCGGGCGTGGGGTCGGCCAGCAGGCGCAGGGTGTCATCGGAATGGGTGGCAAAGATCACCTCGTCGAAGGCTTCCCATTCGCCGCCCTGTACCTTGACCTCGGCGCCCAGATGCGGACGGCGCACCGCATCGACCGGCGTGCCCAGGCGGAATGTCACGCCTTGCGCGCGCATCGCATCGCCCAGGCGGCGCACATATTCGACCGACCCGCCCTGCACGGTGAACCACTGATGCTGGCCCGTGGTGTTCAGAAGGGCATGGTTTTCGAAGAACTGGATCATCGCATGGGCCGGGAAATCCATGATCTGTTCGACCGGCGTGGACCAGATCGCGCCCGAGAGCGGCAGAAGGTAGTAATCGCGAAACCAGTCGCCCGTCCCCAGCTGTTTCAGGAATTCGCCTGTCGTCAGGCTGCGGTCCTGCGCCACGACCAAAGCCTGGGCATTGAACTTCAGGATATCGCGCACCATGCCGAGGAACTTCGGGTTCACGATGTTGCGTTTCTGCGCGAAGAGCGCCGACAGGCTGGTCAGCGCATATTCCAGCTCCCCACCTTTGAGAGAGGCGCCAAAGCTCATGTTCGATTTCACCACCGGCACATCCAAACGGTCGAACAGCGCCGCCATATGCGGATAGTTGGCATAGTTGAACACGATGAATCCCGTATCGACCGGCTGGTCACCGTTCTTGCCCGCCACGATGGTGCGGGCATGGCCGCCCAGTCTGGGTTCGGCCTCGAACAGGGTCACGTGATGGCTATCGGCCAACATGTGCGCCGCCCCCATACCTGAAATTCCTGCTCCGATGACGGCTATTTTTCTTGGGGCAACGCGGCCCGCTTCGAATGGCATGTGGTTCTGGCTCCGATCGACGTGAATCCGAATTTTGATGGGAATACGCAGTAGAACGCGTTTTGGATGATTTACAGAAAAATCACATGCGGGGTGATCCGGTCGCGGCAAGCGCCCGTAATGATTTACATGTTCAACGTGGTTGACCCTTCGGAAGCAAATGCCGCCTCGTCCCCGCCCGCCCTGCGTGGTAGGACTGGGGCAAAAGCAGATTTGTCCGCGAAGGCGAAACCGTTGGCCATGAAGACAAAATACGATCCTACCGATTGGATCACCCATATAACCCGGATCAGGGAAAATCAGGATCAGGCGGCATTCGCCGAACTGTTCCAGTATTTTGCTCCACGGGTGAAGGCATTTCTGATGCGATCCGGGGCAGACGCGACCCTGGCCGAGGAATGCACGCAGGAGGTGATGGCGACGCTTTGGCAGAAAGCGCATCTGTTCGATGCGTCTCGCGCCTCGGTTGCCACCTGGGTGTTCACCATCGCACGGAACAGAAAGATTGATGCGCTGCGCAAGCAGCGACGCCCCGAACCGGAAGATCTCGACTGGGGCCCGGAAGACGAGCCGGATCAGGAAGACATCCTGAGCCTGCAACAGGAAAGCGAACAACTGGGGCGCGCGATTGCCGCCCTACCCGAGAAACAGAGGGAATTGATCGAAAAGGCCTATTTCGGCGATTTGTCGCATAGCGAAATCGCAGAACAGACCGGCTTGCCCCTTGGCACGATCAAATCCCGCATCAGATTGGCGTTGGACAGGCTTCGCCACGCAATGAAGTGAAAATGAAGATGCATAATGTGAAACATCACCTGACAGACCAGTTGTTGATGGCCTACTCGGCAGGATCGCTGCCCGAGGCTTTCAACCTGATTGTCGCGGCTCATGTGTCGATGTGCGACGAGTGTCGCGCACAACTGGCAAGCTTTGACAGTGTTGGCGGCGCAATTCTTGACGGAACCGATAGCGAACCCGTGTCGCAGGATTGCTTTGCCGAGACGATGCGCCTGATCACGTCGGGCGCGCTGCGACCGGAAAAGCGTGTACCTGCACGTGCAGCCTCAACGTCCATCTTGCCGGCGCCCGTGCGCGATTACGTGGGCGGCGACGTCGACAAGGTGAAGTGGAAACCGATCGGCATGGGCGTGAAGCAGGCGATTTTGCCGACGTCCAAGGATGCCTCGGCGCGGCTTCTCTATATCCCGGCTGGTGCTGCCGTGCCGGACCATGGCCATCGCGGGATGGAATTGACGCTGGTGCTGCAAGGCGCCTTCGTGGACGAGACCGACCGGTTTGCCCGTGGCGATATCGAGATCGCGGACGAGGATCTGACCCATACACCGGTTGCGGATATTGGCGAGGATTGCATCTGTCTTGCTGCGACCGACGCGCCCCTGCGGTTCAACAAGCTGATCCCGCGCATTGCGCAGCCGTTCTTCCGCATCTGATCCGGAAACCACTCACGGCGCATGGGGCGGTCCAGCAGGGCCGCCCTTTTCCGTTCAGGTCTCGCGCCTTTGCCCCTGCGCCAGAACAAGCGGCGGCTGATCGGTATCAACTTCGGGGATGACATCCTCGAAATCGAAATTGTCCAGCCGCTTGGCCCGGCGCCCTGCCTTGTCGGCACTGACCTTGATATCCGCAATATCGCGCGCGGCCTGGCCGAAATGGCGATCAAGGTTCTCGACCCTCTGGCCCAAACGCTCAACGTCCTGCGACAGCAAGCCCAATTCGCGCCGGATGGCGCCTGCCTGCTCGCGCATCCGCGCATCCTTGAGGATCGCGCGCATGGTGTTCAGCGTGGCCATGCAGGTCGTGGGTGACACGATCCAGACGCGCGCGGCAAAACCCTCTCTGACAAGTTCCGGGAAGTTGGCGTGCAATTCCGCGTAGACGGCCTCAGACGGCAGGAACATCAGCGCACCGTCAGCGGTTTCGCCTTCGATGATATAGCGCTCGGCGATGGCCTTGATGTGGCCGCGCACCGACTGGCGCAGCAGGCTGGCCGCGCGATTGAGATCGTTCGGATTATCCGCACGGCGCAACGCCTCATAGGCTTCCAGCGGGAACTTGCTGTCCACGACGATCGGACCCGGGGGATTGGGCAGATGGATCAGGCAATCGGCCCGCCGCCCGTTCGACAGCGTGGCCTGCATCTTGTAGCTGTCGGCAGGCAAGGCCTTGCCGACGATGTCGTGCAGCTGGATCTCGCCAAAGGCACCGCGCGTCTGCTTGTTGGACAGGATGTCCTGCAGGGACAGCACATCGCCCGACAGCTTGGTGATATTGTCCTGCGCCTTGTCGATGGCGGCCAGTCTTTGCTGGAGTTCGCCCAAGGATTGCGCGGTGCGGCGCGCCGATCCATGCAGGGTTTCGGTCATCTGCCCGGTCACATGGGCCAGACGTTGCTCCATCAGGCGGATCATCTGCGCCTGCGCGGCGGCCTGCGCCTCGGCCACATGGGTCAGCCCGCCTGACAGTTGCTGCTGCCCATCGCCCAGCCCCTGCACCCGCGACGCCATATAGGCCATCTGCTGCGCCAGCGGTTCCGCCAGCCTGGCCGAGCGTGCCGCCGCGCGCAGGGCCAGGATCAGCAGGACCACAACCATCAGCGCCAGCAGTAACCCTGCCAGTGCCAGCATCACCGCCGGATCATCCAGCGCATAGCTCTGACCGCCCAGCGTGATCATCGCCGCCCGAACAGCCGCTCGATATCGGCCAGTTTCAGTTCGACATAGGTGGGACGTCCATGGTTGCACTGCCCGGAATGGGGGGTGGCTTCCATCTCACGCAGCAGGGCGTTCATCTCTTCTGCGCGCATGCGGCGACCTGACCGGATGGACCCGTGACAGGCGACACGGCTCAGGATCGCCTCAAGCCGGGTCTGGATGCCGGTGCTTTCCCCCTGATCGGCCAGTTCATCAAGGATATCGAGGATCATGGCCCGCGCATTGACCGCCCCCAGCAGCGCGGGCGTTTCGCGCACGGCGATGGCCCCGCCGCCGAAGGGCTCGACCCCAAGGCCAAGGCGGGCCAGATCATCCGCATGATCCAGCAGACGCGCGCAATCGGTAGGCGACAGTTCGACGATTTCGGGGATCAGCAGGGCCTGCGCCGCGATGCCGTTCTCTGCCATCTGGCGCTTGAGGCGTTCATAAACCAGCCTTTCATGCGCGGCGTGCTGATCCACGATGACCATGCCGGTGTCGGTCTGGGCGATGATGTAATTCTCGTGCACCTGCGCGCGGGCGGCACCCAGGGGTAATGCGGTT
>JBFHIW010000050.1:0-25143 GCA_041596235.1 Paracoccaceae bacterium | reverse complement strand
GCGCCACCCAGCTGCGCCAGCCGCTCCTTTTGCTTGAGCGCGCCGGTCAACTGGGTCTGCAGGCTTTGCAGCGCATCTTCGGCCTGCCTGAGTTCGGTGATCCGCGATGTCGGCTGGATGATCCGCCGTCCGTCCTCGGGCGCCTCGGCATAATGGCTCATGGCGCGCGCCACGCGCGCGATGGGCATCACAAGAAGCCGCTGCACCGCCAGAAACAGCAGGGTCGCCGTGAAGATCGAAATGACCGCCGACAGGATCAGGATGCGCACGCCATATTCCAGCATGGCCGTCCGCAGCGGCCCCGTTTCCATGGTAACCTCGATAAGCAGGCCCGCCTCGCGGGTGGGGTTGCCGATCACCCGGATCACTTCGGGGGCCTGATCCAGCAACTGCCCCAAGGCATCGCCGATCAACTCCAGCGCCGGCGGATCACGCAGATCATAGGTGCGGTCCACCACCTGCGGCATGGGAGAGGCAAGAACCAGCTGGCGCGCCTCGTCGCGGCGCAGCACGACGTTGAAGACCTCGGCGTTGCGCAGCAGTTCCTCTTCCAGATCGGGCGAGATCACCTCGTCGGCCAGCAGCGCCAGACTTGCGATCTGCGCACGCTCAAGACGCAACAGCAGATAGTCCTCGCGAAAACGCGCCACGGACGGAACGAAAATCAGGATCTCGGCCAGCATCACGAAGATGATGGTCAGGATCAGGAACCGTCCTGAAAGCGAATGCAGCATCAACGCCTCTTTACTGGGTCACGGCAGCCATCTCTGCACAAGCCCGACAACCTTTTTCACCACAGGGTTATCAAACAGTCGGGGCGAGAAATAGGCCCCTGCCGCGCGTTTGTTGATCTCCGCTATCGTTGGATAGGGGGCCACCATCCCGGCCACCGCCGACATCTTGAGGTTGTTGGCAATCGCCATGGACCATAGCGCGATCAACTCGCCCGCCTGATGCCCGACAATGGACACGCCAACCGGACGCCCCTTGTGGACCATGACCTTGATCAGCCCCTTTGTTTGCAGGGTCGCGATGGCCCGGTCGTTATGGTGATAGTCGAAGCGCGCCACCTCGAGCGTCGCGCCGTATTTCTGGCGCGCCGCAGCCTCGGTCAGGCCGACCTGGGCCAGTTCCGGATCGGTATAGGTGGCCCATGGGATATGGGCGGTTTTCTGCCGGGCGGGGAGACCGAACAGCGCCTGACGGATGATCAGCCCCGCGTGATAGCCCGCGACATGGGTGAATTGCAGCCCGCCTGCCACGTCACCGATGGCAAAGACGCGTTTGTTGGTGGTGCGCATCCGGTCATCGACCTTGATGCCCTGACGTGTCGTGTCGATCCCCGCCGCCCCAAGGTTCAGCTTGTCGGTATTCGACTTGCGCCCCACAGCCACCAGAATATGGGTGCCCTTGAAGACGCGCCCGTCCTTGACCGCGACCTCGATCGCGCCGGATTGGCCACGGACCTCTGCGGCCAGCGCATCCTCGGCGATGGTAATCCCCTCGTGGCGCAGGTGATCCAGCACAACGGCCGCCATTTCAGGATCATCCTTGCCCAGCGCCTTCGCGCCTTCGATCACGGTCACCTCGCAGCCAAGTCGCCGATGGGCCTGCGCCATTTCCATGCCGATCGGACCACCACCGATGATCAGCAGGTGATCGGGCTTTTCTCTCAGGTCGAAAAGCGTCTCATTGGTCAGGTATGGCACGGTATCGAGGCCGGGAATGGGTGGAACCAGCGGGCTTGAACCGGTCGCGATGACAATCCGCCGCGCGCTGATCGTATCCTCGCCCGCCTGCACGGTGTTCGGTCCGGTGAAATGGCCGTAGGCCCGGATCACCTTGACGCCCAGCCCCTCGAACCGTTCCTGACTGTCAACGGGTTCGATCTGCGCGATCACGCGGGCCACATGATCCTTGGCTGCGGCATAGTCTATTTGCGGGGCGACGGGGGTGATGCCCATCGCGGCCCCCGCCGTCATCGCATGGGCGGCATGTCCGGCCGCCAACAGCGCCTTGGAAGGCACGCAGCCGTAATTCAGGCAATCGCCCCCCATCTTGTGACCTTCGAGCAGGATCACCTCTGCCCCCATCTGCACGGCCCCCGCCGCGACGGACAGACCGCCCGACCCTGCCCCGATCACCAGAATATCTGTCTTGAGATGCGCCATTACAGAGCCTTTCCGCGCCGCAGCGCCTTGATCACGATAGGCAGCAACGCCAGAAAGCACAGCCCCAGAAGCGGCAGCAGGATCTGCGGCTCGAAGATGATGCCAAGGTTCGGGGTCTCGCCGCTTTCGAACACCTGCCCCAGGCCAGCCCCCACCGAGGTATAGACGACCCCGCCCGGAATGATGCCAAGGAAGGTCGAGATCACGAACCGATTGAGCGGGACCCCCACAAGCGCCGGCACAAGATTGGCCACGAAGAAGGGAACCGCAGGCACCAGCCGGATCAGGAACAGCATTGACCACTGATTCTCGTCGATGCCGTCCTTGATGCGTTTGACGGCGCCGTCGCTGCTTTCCATCCGGGCGGCCAGACGCTCGCCCAGCCCCCAGCGTGCGGCCAGAAAGATCAGCGTGGCCCCGATGGTGGCGGCCGTGATGTTGAACAGCGCCCCCGGAAAGGTCGCGAACAGGAACCCGCCGGTCAGCGTGGCGATGGTGGCCCCGGGCAGCGAAAAGGCCACGATCAGCACATAGGCCAGCATGAACAGGGCCACGGTGGCCCCATAGTTTGCGTCACGAAAGGCCAGCAAGGCCTCGCGGTTATCGCGCAGCATGTCGAATGTCAGCGTATCGCGCAGGGTGAAGGCGCCCACAGCCGCCACGATCAGGATGAAGATCAATGGAAGGCGGCGCATCCAGCCGCCGGATGCCTCTTCTGATGGGGTCTGATGGTCTGCCTTGTCGCGCATCTTGTTCTGTCCTTTGCTGACTCTGGCGGCCAACATGCGCATATGGACTCTGTTTTGACAGGCTTTTGCATCAGCCTCACGCGCGCTTGATCCGGGGTGACGAAAGCCGTGAAGATCTGCGCTCTTTGGCAAGTAATTGAAACATTTCAGCCCCCGGGGCACCGATCCGGCCCGGCAGATGGCGTTTTTTGTTGCAAAACCGCGCGAAAACCGGCGGGCACGGTTTGACTTGGGCAAAACCCCTGTCTATAGGACGGGCTTCGGATATCACGGGCCTGCGCGAATCTCGCGCATAATGGCATTTGTTTTGGAGACGGAGCGATGAAACGCACCTTTCAACCCTCGAACCGCGTGCGCAAGAACCGTCACGGCTTTCGTGCGCGCATGGCCACCAAGAACGGCCGCAAGATCCTGAACGCGCGTCGTGCGCGTGGCCGCAAGGTGCTGAGCGCGTAAGCGCCCGCACGTTGTTGAAGGCATGACACCGCCGGAGGCCCCCGAGACTGGCACCACCGCCAGAACAGGGGAAACGCCACCGGCGGTTTCCGTTTGTTCGCAGCCAACCGGACCGCGTCCCGCCATCCATGTGATGAAGGAACGCGCAGATTTCCTGCGTTGCGCCCGCGCAGGCCGGCAAGGCACATCAGGAATGATGGTGCAGGCCCGCCAGCGCCGCGGCGATGAAACGGCCACCGGCATCCGCGTCGGCTTTACCTGCACAAAGAAGGTCGGCAATGCCGTCGCACGCAATCGCGCAAAGCGCCGCCTGCGTGAGGCAGCCCGCCTGATATTGCCCGAACATGGCCGGGACGGCTGGGACTATGTTCTGATCGGGCGCGCCGAGGCGACTGCCTCCCGCCCCTTTGAGGATCTCAAGCGCGACCTTATATCGGCGCTGAAGAAGCTTCATCAGATCAGGCCATGACACCGCTTGCCCATCTTGTCGCCCTGCCCGTAAGGGCGTACCGGCTGATCCTGTCGCCCTGGGTCGGATTCAGCTGTCGCTATCAGCCGACATGCTCCGCCTACGCGCTCGAGGCGCTGGAAAAGCACGGCGCCTTCAAGGGCAGTTGGCTGGCCGCGCGCCGGATAGGGCGCTGCCACCCCTGGGGCAGTTCCGGCTATGATCCTGTGCCCGACCGCAAGGGATGCGGTCATGACCATGACCGCGCCCCGGAATGATCAGCCCTGCTTTTCAAAGGTGATGATCACCTCGCCGATATCGACGCCGAAGCGTTTCATATAGGCGCGGTTCAGCAGCCGATCTTCTGTCAGCAGCCACATCCAGTCGTCGAACGTCACCCGCAGCGTGCCATCGGGCACGGGCAGGTCGATGGTATAGCGCCAGTTGAAGGTATCGCCACGCTCTTCACCGAAGGCCGTGCCGATCACGCCGGGCGCGGTGCCTTGCCATGTATCCTCGCCGGTCTTGTCCAGTGTCCAGACGCGCTGTTCGGTGCTGCCATCCTCGTAGGCGAAATCCTCGACAAGGCGCAGGGTCTGGCCATCCCATGTTCCGTTGATCTCGACCGCGAAGCGCCGACGTACGGTGCCGAAAATATCCTGAAACTGGCCATGGGCGACCGTCCTGCCCGCGAAGAACTCCTCGAGGTTGAGGCTGCGCGTACTGAGCTTTTCATCCTCCAGCGCCGGTTTGCCGGTACATCCCGCAAGCCCGATGACCAATAACATCGCCAAGATCCGCATCGTCTTCTCCTGTTGTCCTGCCATGGATACGCGCCGGGGGCGTGAACGGATCGACAAAGCCGCGCAACGCTGGCATTCGGCATCCCTTCGCGCTACACGGCAACAAACGACAGGGCGCAGACATGCTTGACGATTCCGACGATATCCATCCGCTGTTTCACGGGGCTCCGAAAAGCACCGAGTTCAAGAAACTGCGCAAACGCATCGTGCAATACACGCGCGAAGCGGTCGAACAATACGGCATGATCGAGCGCGACCCCGCCAACCCTGAAGCGCGCCCCCGCTGGCTGGTCTGCCTGTCGGGCGGCAAGGACAGCTATACCTTGCTGGCCGTCCTGCATGAACTGCAATGGCGCGGCTTGTTGCCAGTCGACCTGCTGGCCTGCAACCTGGACCAGGGGCAGCCCGGATTTCCGGCAACCGTTCTTCCCGAATTCCTGCAACGCATGGGCGTGCCGCACCGCATCGAATACCAGGACACCTATTCCATCGTTGTCGACAAGGTGCCCGCCGGGCGGACCTATTGTGCGCTGTGCTCGCGCCTGCGCCGGGGCAATCTCTACCGGATCGCGCGCGAGGAAGGATGCTCGGCCGTGGTGCTGGGCCATCACCGCGATGACATCCTCGAAACCTTCTTCATGAACCTGTTCCACGGTGGTCGCCTGGCGACCATGCCGCCCAAGCTGGTGAACGAAGAGGGCGATCTTTTCGTGCTGCGCCCCCTCGCCCATGTCGCCGAGGAAGATTGCGAGCGTTTTGCCCGCGCCATGAATTATCCGATCATCCCTTGCGACCTGTGCGGGTCGCAGGACGGGCTGCAACGGCAACAGGTCAAGCAGATCCTTGATGGCTGGGAAAAGAACAGTCCCGGCCGCAGGCAGGTGATGTTCCGTGCGCTGATGAACGCGCGGCCCTCGCATCTTCTGGATCCGGGGCTGTTCGATTTCGCCGGACTGACCCGCAATTCCGTAAAATTCGACCAAGTCGAAACGGATCCACCGCGCCTGCGTTAAACTTGCCTTGAGAAAAGATGCCTAACTTGCCCTGGGAACAGGACAGGAACATCAGGCATGGGGCAATCCTTCGAAAAATGGCGTTCGTGGCTTCGGCGTGCCGGACGGTTCATGCTGTCAGGGCCGCAGGCCCTGGCCTTCATGCCCGCAACGGCGCTTGCCGCCTTCTGGGTCGGGGGGGAGGCGTGGCTGATCATCGTGGCGCTTGGCGTGCCGCTGGTCCTTGCCGTGACGGTACCCGGCAAGGACGGCAGGCCCGATCCGACTGTGCCAGACACTTCCCCGCCAGAGGAATCGATGGAAGCCCTGAACCGGGCGCTTCATCAGGCCCTTTCAGATGCCAACAGAACCGGACGATCGACAGGTTGCATCATGTTGGCGGTGGACGATCTGCGCGACCTTCTGGATCGGCAAGGTCTGGGTGCCACGGATGCAATCCTGCTTCGCCTTGCTGCGCGGATTGCGTCCTGCCTGCGCGAAGGGGACCGGGTGGTGCGCCTGCCCGGCGGGGAATTCGGGATCGCCATCGCCCCGATGCGCCAACTCGATCTGGAAACTGCGATCCAGATGGCCGGCCGGCTGCAACTTTCCGTGGAAGAGCCGTTGTCCCTGGATGCGACAACCGTCTACCTGTCCTGCTCGGTGGGATTCTGTCTTGCCTCGCGCAATCCGGGATCTGGCGGCACCGACCTGCTGAACGCAGCCCGCACGGCTTTGTACGATGCACGGCAAAACGGACCGTCCGCCATTCGCGCCTTCAACGACAGGATGCGCTCGTCCCGCGCGCATGAGGGCATCCTCGCCGACGAGGCGGCAATAGCCCTTGAGGCCGGACAGATCGTACCTTGGTTTCAGCCGCAGATTTCAACGGATACCGGACAAATCACGGGCTTCGAGGCATTGGCACGCTGGCAGCACCCGGAACGCGGCCTGATCTCGCCGACGGAATTCCTGCCGGTCCTCGAGCAATCCGGCCAGCTAGAGCGTCTGGGAGAGGTCATGCTTTATCACGCGCTGACCGCATTGCGGGCATGGGATGCGACCGGGCTTGAGGTTCCGCGTGTCGGGGTGAATTTCACAACCGAGGAACTGCACAATCCCAAACTTCTGGACAAGATCCGGTGGGAACTTGACCGCTTCGACCTGCCGCCCTCGCGCCTGTCGGTCGAAGTGCTGGAAACCGTCGTGGCGGCAGCCCCTGACGATACGGTGTCCCGCAACATCAACGGCCTGGCGAAACTGGGCTGCGTGATCGATCTGGATGATTTCGGCACGGGGCATGCCTCGATCTCGTCGATCCGACGCTTCGCCGTGGCCCGCATCAAGATCGATCGTTCTTTTGTCCTGAAGGTCGACCGCGACCCCGAACAGCAAAGAATAGTTAACGCGATCCTCACCATGGCAGACCGCCTTGATCTGGATACACTGGCCGAAGGCGTGGAAACCCTGGGCGAACACGCCATGCTGGCACAGCTGGGATGCGGGCATGTGCAGGGATTCGGCATTGCCCGCCCGATGCCCTTTGACCAGACGGCCGACTGGATCCGCAACCATAACGCCAAGCTGCAGCAGGCACCTACGATTGGCCGTTCCGCAGGGTGATGCACTCAGGGGCATGACCGGCGCGGCAGGCCGCCCCGGATCGCCGCAGAGCACGGCGAATGGCCGCAGAGAACCGGGTTTTTCCCATAATCCGCTTGACCTTTTGGCTCGCACTCTGTTGAACCAGCCTCACTCAGACAGGACTGGCGGGAGCCCCCGATGGACGATCAGAACAAGAACCTACTTCTGGCAACAGCACTCAGCTTTGCCGTCATTCTGATTTGGTTCGTGCTGTTCCCCCCACCGGAACAGCCCGCCGTTGACCCGAACGATCCCGCCGTGGCCTCGGCGCCCTTGGCGACCACGCCGCAGACCGCCACCGGCGACCTGCCCTCCGAAACCGAGGCTGCCGTCGCACCGGCGGAAGATACGCCCCGGATCATGATCGAGACGCCGCGTGTCTCCGGGTCGATCTCGCTGCTGGGCGGGCGCATCGATCAGCTGTCGCTCAAGAACTACCGCGTCAGCCAGGAGCCGGATGCGGATATCGTGACCGTGCTGTCGCCCATCGGCAAGCCGAACGCCTATTACGCTCTTTACGGCTGGGCACCCGGCGCGGGCATCGCGCCCGAAGATGTTCCCGGCGCCAACACCATGTGGCAGCAGGAGGGCAGCAATTCGCTCAGCCCTGAAACGCCTGTGGCCCTGGTGTGGGAAAACGGCAAGGGCCTCACCTTCCGGCGCCAGATCGCGATCGACGCGAATTTCATGTTCACCGTCACGCAGAGCGTCGAGAATACTGGCGCAAACAGCGCCAGCATGGCCCCCTACGGGATCCTGGCCCGCCACGGAGAGCCGCAGGGCCTGAAGAATTTCTTCATTCTGCACGAAGGCCTGATCGCCATGGCCGACGGCACATTGACCGAAACCGATTACGGTGACATGCCGGACTTCGCCTTCAATGATCGCGAAGGCGCGCGCGCCGAGGTCACGCAAGTCACCGGAAATGGCTGGATCGGCTTCACCGATCATTACTGGATGTCGACCCTGATCCCGGCGGCGGGCAGCCCCTTCAAAGCCGTCGCGAAATATGACAGCCAGCGCGACATCTATCAGACCGAGGCCGTGTTGCAGACGCAAACCGTGGCGCCTGGTCAGACCATCACCGCGGAAACCCGGCTCTTCGCGGGGCCGAAGGAATGGGCGACGATTCGGTCCTACGAAAAGGACGAGGGTGTCGACCGCTTCCTGGATTCCATCGATTGGGGCTGGTTCTTCTTCCTGACCAAGCCGATCTTTGCCGTCCTGCATTACATCAACGTGGCTCTGGCCGGCATGGGGCTGACCGGGTCGATGGGTTGGGCCATCATCGGGCTGACCCTGCTGATCAAGGCGCTTCTGTTCCCGCTCGCTTACAAATCCTACGTCTCCATGGCGAAGATGAAGGAACTCCAGCCCAAGATGGAGGAGCTGAAGAAAGCCGCCGGCGACGACCGCCAGAAGCTTCAGAAAGACATGATGGAGCTCTACAAGAAGGAAAAGGTGAACCCCGCCTCGGGCTGTCTGCCGATCCTGCTCCAGATTCCGATCTTCTTCTCGCTCTACAAGGTGATCTTCGTCACTCTCGAATTGCGCCACGCCCCCTGGATCGGCTGGATCACCGACCTCAGCGCGCCGGATCCCAGTTCGCTCTTCAACCTGTTCGGTCTGCTTCCCTGGGACGCGCCCGATCCCAATTCCTTCATGGCGCTGATCTTCATCGGCATCCTGCCGATCCTGCTTGGCATATCGATGTGGCTGCAGCAGAAGCTGAATCCGGCACCCACGGATCCGACACAGGCCATGATCTTCGCGTGGATGCCTTGGGTCTTCATGTTCATGCTGGGCGGCTTCGCCAGCGGGCTGGTGGTCTACTGGATCGCGAACAACACGATCACCTTCACGCAGCAGTACCTGATCATGCGCACCCAGGGCTACAAGCCTGACGTCTTTGGCAACATCAAGGGCAGCTTCAAGCGCAAGCCGAAAACCGGCGCGAAGTGATGGCGCGCCTCGCGCAGATCTGGCGCTATCCTGTCAAGTCGCACGGGCGCGAAGCCATCGCATCAGCCCGTCTGACAGCAGGCGCCTGCCTGCCCGGCGACAGGATCTGGGCCGTCGCGCATGAGGCATCGCGGGCCGATGATACGGCCTGGTCACCCTGTTCGGGCTTTACCCGTGTCGCCTCCTCGCCCGCGCTTGCGGCGATCCGTGCAGAACTGCATGCGGATGGGCAGACGGTAACACTCTCGCACCCTGATCAGGGCAAGCTGACCGTTGCTCCGGATCTGCAACCATCCAGCCTGCTGGACTGGGTGCGCCCCTTGACAGCCGAAGGGCGCGCAGCGCCCGCCCGCATCGTGCGCGTCCCGGGTCGCGGCTTGACCGACAGCGACTACCCATCCCTGACCATCGGCAACCTCGCATCTCATCGCGCGGTCGAGGGTCGTTTGGGCCGGACGCTTCAGATCGAACGCTGGCGCGCGAACCTCTGGCTCGACGATCTTCCCCCATGGGAAGAGTTCGACTGGATCGGACGTACCATCCGGATCGGCGAGGCAAGCTTGCGCGTGACGGAACGCACCGGACGCTGTGCCGCGCCTTCGGCCAATCCAGACACCGGAAAACGCGATAGCGATCTGTTGGGCTTTCTGGAAGAACAGTGGAACCATCAGGATTTCTGCGTCCACGCCGAGGTCATTGCCTCAGGCACCATCGCAATCGGTGACACAGCAAAGGTCGTATGATGCAACAACTTCCCTTTCCTCTCGCAGAAGAGCCGGACGCAGAGACGGCCGAAATCGGACGCCTTCTTTTCGCGGGCGAGACCGAGTTTCTCAAAGGTGTTGTCGCCATGTCCGGCCTGCCGCCCGCGGACCGGATCGAGGTGTGTTTTGCAGGTCGCTCGAACGTTGGAAAATCCAGCCTGATCAACGCCCTGACAGGGCGAAAAGGACTGGCGCGCGCCTCGAACACTCCGGGCCGCACACAGGAGATCAACTTCTTCACAGTCGGGGCCAAGCATTACCTGGTCGATCTTCCAGGCTATGGTTATGCCAATGCGCCAGTGGCCATCGTCGCCAAATGGCAGAAGCTGCTCAAGCAATATCTGTCCGGCCGCCAGACCCTGCGCCGCGCCTTCGTGCTGATCGATGCGCGCCACGGGATCAAGCCTGTCGATGAGGAAATCCTGTCCCTGATGGACAGTTCTGCTCTGGCGTTTCAGGTGGTTATGACCAAGACCGACAAGATCAAGACCTCGGAACGCGATGCCGTTCTGACGCAGGTCCGGGCCGCGCTGGCAAAGCATCCGGCCGCCTTCCCCGAGATCATCATGACCTCCTCGGAAAAGGGCGAAGGCATCGCCACCCTTCGCGCCGTGATCGCCACGCTGGTCTGATCTGTCTTCTTCTTGCCTGAAATATCCCGGGGGGAGCGTGCACCGCAGGTGAACGCGGGGGGCAGCGTCCCCCCCCGCCCCGGGTTGCTCACACGTGCTGGCCGCCGTTCACTTCGATCTCGGTCCCCGTGATATAGGACGACTGGTCGGAGCACAGGAAAAAGATCGTCGCTGCAACCTCATCCGGTTGACCAAGGCGTCGCATCGGCAGTTTCTCCACGATCTTGTCCGTCCCCGGCGACAGGATCGAGGTTTCCACCTCGCCCGGCGCCACGGCATTGACGCGCACGCCGAAGGGGCCGAAATCATGGGCCATCTCGCGGGTCAGCGCTGCAAGTGCGGCCTTCGACGTGGAATAGGCAGCACCGGCGAAAGGATGCACGCGCGCACCCGCGATCGAGGTGATGTTGACCACCGATCCCTGCGCGGCGGCCAACTCTTCCTTCAGCCCACGTGCCAGAACGACAGAGGCGAAGAAATTCACGTGGAACACATGCCCCCATGTCCGCAGGTCGGTGCTGATCGTGTTCAGCCGTTCACCCGTATTGCCCTTTGGCGAAATGCCCGCATTGTTGACCAGCGCATCCAGACGTCCGTCCAGCCGCTCGCGGATATCGGTCAGCTTGGCGATCGTGTCCTTGGGATCGGCAAGGTCGATCTGCACATGGTTTTCGGCCCCGCCACCCCATGGGCATTCTGCCGGAAAGGCGTGGCGCGAACAGGTGATGACGCGCCAGCCTTCGGCGTTGAACCGTCGCACCGTGGCATGTCCGATCCCGCGGCTCGCCCCGGTCAGCAGCAATGTCTTCTGTCTGTCACCCATGCATGGCACCCCTTGTTGCATTGCTGCGCCGAGCCTATCACTTAGCTTGGCCGATACAACGCGACACTTGGCAGGCCGGGCCCCAGCCGATAGGACAGGGGTGCAAGAGGAACACGGGATGAAAAAAAGAGACATGAACCGCGACTGGATCGCCACAGCCCGGACCCTGTCCGAGGCCCTGCCTTACCTGCAACGCTACGCAGGGGCCATTGTCGTCATCAAGTTCGGTGGCCATGCCATGGGCGATGACGAGGCGATGGATACCTTCGCCCGCGATATCGTGCTGATGCGACAGGTTGGCGTGAACCCGGTCATCGTTCATGGCGGCGGCCCGATGATCAACGAGATGCTGGACAAGCTGCAGATCAAGTCCGATTTCGTGCGCGGCAAGCGGGTGACCGATGAAGCCACGATGGAAGTGGTGGAGATGATCCTGTCCGGCCGGGTCAACAAGCGCATCGTTCAGGCCATCAATGCACAGGGTGGCCGTGCCGTCGGGCTGTCCGGCAAGGATGCGAACCTGATCTTCTGCAAGCAGACCAACCCCGAGCTTGGGCTTGTCGGCACCCCCTCCGAGATCGACCCGTCGATCCTGCGGACATTGTTCGATGCGGGCGTCATCCCTGTCATCGCACCTCTGGGCGCTGGCCATAATGGAGAGACCTACAACATCAATGGCGATACGGCTGCAGGGGCGATCGCAGCGGCGCTCAAGGCTGACCGGTTGTTGCTGCTGACGGATGTGGCAGGGGTGAAGAACAAGGAAGGCGAGGTCCTGACTGCGATCAGCGCGGAACAGATCCGCGAAATGACCGCCGATGGCACCATCGCCGGTGGCATGATCCCCAAGACCGAAACAGCCCTCGAAGCGATCGAGGGCGGTGTGCGGGCTGTCGTCATTCTGGACGGGCGCGCGCCCAATGCAACGCTTCTGGAACTGTTCACGGAACATGGCGCCGGGTCGTTGATTCGCGCCAGTTTCGATTGAGCCGGGGCGACACGCAGTCGCCCCGCTTTCAGGCGGTCCTGACTGCGGTCAACGCCGCCCATCTGGAGATCGCGGGCGCGTTCCATCCGCGCCCGGACCAGGGGTGCCCGGCCGGCACCGGCACCTTGCTGATGTTGGCCCCGCTTGAGCCGGCGTTCTGGCCAGCCTTCACCGACAGCGTCGAGTACCGCGATGGCGCGCCTGACCCGATGGACAGATGGTCAACGCGGGTCATAGGGCAATTGGCGCAGGATCTTGGTGCAACCGCGCTCTTTCCCTTTGGCGGGCCGCCGTATCACCCGTTCTATTCCTGGGCACTGGCCTCGGGGCGGGCCTGGGCCTCGCCGGTCAGGTTGCTTGTCCATGACAGGGCAGGCTTGTTCATATCATACCGAGGGGCCTTGGCCCTGCCGGAACGGATGCCGCTTCCACCGCCCACAGCCGCCATGCCCTGCACGACATGCGCGGACAAGCCATGCCTGTCAGCCTGCCCCATCGGCGCATTGGGCGCGGATGGCTATGATGTGCCGGCGTGCCGTGCCCATATTGCAGGCAACGCGGGCCGCGACTGCGCCGAAGGCGGCTGTCTGGTGCGCCGGGCCTGTCCCGTCAGCACGCGCCATGGCAGATTGCCGGAACAATCCGCCTTTCACATGAAAGCCTTTCGATGACCCTGACACTGGTTCTGATGCGCCATGCGAAATCCGACTGGGGCAGCCTCGGTCTTGCCGATCATGATCGCCCGCTCAACACGCGGGGATTGCGGGATGCACCCTCTCTCGGGCAATGGCTGCGGGAAAAAGGTCATCTTCCCGATCAGGTCCTCTGTTCCACCGCCACACGGACCCGGCAGACACTCAGCGGGCTCGGGATCGACGCGCCCACGGCTTTCCTGCCCGCACTTTATCATGCCGACCCGGACACCATGCATGATGCCTTGCAGCGGGCACAGGGGCGCAGGGTCCTCATGATCGGGCACAACCCCGGCATTGCTGCATTCGCAGAAGACCTGTTGCAGCGTGCCCCGGACCATCCAAGGTTCCACGACTATCCGACCTGCGCCACGCTTGTCGCGGAATTCGATTTGAAAAGCTGGGCGGATCTTCGTCCTGCAACGGGCCGTGTTCTGGATTTCGTGATCCCCGCGGACCTTGCCTAACCGACATGCAAAACGCCGCCCGAAGGCGGCGTTTCACGTCAATCCCGTTCAATCGGCTTAGTGCCCGAGGATCTGGCTGAGGAACAGCTTGGTGCGCTCGGACTGCGGATTGTTGAAGAACTCTTCCGGTTCGTTCTGTTCCACGATCTGGCCCTGATCCATGAAGATCACGCGGTTCGCCACCTGACGGGCAAAGCCCATCTCATGCGTGACGCAAAGCATGGTCATGCCTTCTTCGGCAAGGCTGACCATCGTATCCAGCACTTCCTTGATCATTTCGGGGTCCAGCGCCGATGTCGGCTCGTCGAACAGCATGATCCGGGGACGCATGCACAGCGAACGGGCAATCGCCACGCGCTGCTGCTGACCACCGGACAACTGGCCGGGATATTTGTCGGCCTGTTCGGGGATCTTCACCTTGGTCAGGAAATGCATTGCGATTTCCTCGGCCTCGCGCTTGGGGATCTTGCGGACCCAGATCGGTGCGAGGGTGCAGTTCTCGAGGATCGTCAGATGCGGGAAGAGGTTGAAGTGCTGGAACACCATGCCGACCTCGGACCGGATCCGGTCGATGTTCTTGAGGTCGGAGGACAGCACGGTGCCATCCACTGTGATCTTGCCCTTCTGGTGTTCTTCCAGCGCATTGATGCAGCGGATCAGGGTGGATTTGCCCGAACCCGACGGACCCGCAATAACGATACGCTCGCCACGATAGACGGTCAGATCGATATCGCGCAGCACGTGGAAACTGCCGTACCACTTGTTCATATTCTCGATGGAGATGGCAACCTCATCGGAGACGTTTGCTGCAACGCGCCCGGTCGGTTCCGTGTTCAGTCCAATCTCGGCCATGATGGTCTCCTTAGCGATGATCGGTCCGGAGGCGCTGCTCCAGATACATTGAATAACGTGACATGAAGAAGCAGAAGACGAAGAACAGCAGGCCCACGAAGACATAAAGCTCCCAGTAGATGCCGTTCCATTCTGCCGTAGCCCGGATCGCGTTGGTCAGGCCAAGCGGATCGCGCAGGCCGATGAAGACCACCAGCGTGGTATCCTTGAACAGCCCGATGAAGGTGTTCACGATCCCCGGGATCGAGATCTTCAGGGCCTGCGGCAGCACGATCAGCCGCATCGACTTCCAGTAGTCCAGACCCAGCGAATCCGCAGCCTCATACTGGCCGGTCGGAAGGGCAGCCAGACCGCCACGCACCACTTCGGCAAGGTAGGCCGAGGCGAAGAGCGTGACCATGATGATCACACGCAGCAGCAGGTCGAAGTTGGTGCCCGGCGGCAGGAAGTAGTTCAACAGCAAGGAGGCCGTGAACAGCCACACGATCAGCGGCACGCCACGGATCACCTCGATGAACGAGACGCAGACCCATTTGATCAGGGGCATGGACGATTGCCGCCCCAGCGCCAGCATGATCCCCAGCGGCAGGGACAGCACGATGCCCGAGGTCCCGATGATGATCGCCAGCATGAAGCCGCCGAACTGGTCCGAGGATACGGCGGCCAAACCCCAGGGCATGATGCTGTTCATCGCGCCAAGCAGATGCGGCAGAAGCGGGAACAGGCCCGCAGCCCCGATAAAGGACAACGGATTCATGAAGATCATCAGGAAGGCAAGGATGCCCGCCAGCGATCCGCCCAGCAATCCGAAGCGCCCGGCAACCGCCCGACCGATCAGGATCATCGCCAGCAGCCCCAGCGCAACCAGCACCGGCAACCAGACCGAACCACCCCACAGCAGGAAGAACGCAACGAAAGGATAGGCCAGCGAGAACATCAGCAGGGATCGCGGCAGGCTGGAATAAAGGATCGGCGCAACGGCCACCACCAGAAGCAACAGCGCGACCAGAGGACGCCAATAGCCGAAGATGAAGATCAGGCCATTGCTCAGCTCGTTCTTCATGCCCGATACGAATTCGATGCGCTGCGTCGCGTTCATGCCGCCACCGAACACCTGATCCGCCCCACCGGCAGCCGCGAGGGCATCGCCATGGAACAGGGTTGCCAGAAGAACGTCATCTGTCGGATAGAAACCGAACAGGATCTGCAGCCAGCGTTCGTTGATCACTGCCCAGCAGGCCGCGGTTTCAAGTCCGCGCGCATCGCGGACCTCGCGGCATTCGCCCAGCGATCCCGCATCCCAGATACCGCCCAGGGTCCAGGGAAGCACGCCGGACAGCACGTACCAGATCACATAGAGCGACAGCAGCGTGAGGATCGTGTTGAACCAGCCCGAGAACAGGTTCTCGCGGGCCCATTTCAGCGCCCCGGTCTGCCCCAGCGGCGGCGCTGCGGCTTCGATCATGTCGCGGCGCACATAGGCCACGGATTTGGATCTGTCCTGGCTCATCTCACCGCTCCTTCAGTTTGACGCTGGAGTTGTAGAGGTTCATCAAGGCCGAGATGATCAGGCTGGTGATCAGGTAGAAGATCCCCAGAAGCAACATGCCCTCAAGCTCGCGCCCGGTCTGGTTGATGGTGATCCCTCCCAGGGTCGAACGCACGTCCATGTACCCCACGGCGATCGCCAGCGATGAGTTCTTGGTCAGGTTCAGATACTGCGAAATCAGCGGCGGAATGATCACCCGCAGCGCCTGCGGCAGGATGATCAGCTGCATGGTGCGGTTGGGCTGGATCCCCAGCGCAAAGGCCGCCTCGGTCTGCCCCTTCGAGATGGCGAGGATGCCCGAGCGCACGATTTCCGCGATGAAGGCGGACGTATAAAGCGACAACGCCAGCCAGAGCGCGATGAACGAGTTGCGGATCTGTAACCCGCCCGCAAAGTTGAACCCGCCCAGTTCAGGCAGTTCCAACGTGACCGGACGCCCCATCACGAAATAGGCCAGAAGGGTCGGCACGAAGAAAAGCAGCAGCGACAGGCGCAGAACCGGAAGCTGTTGCCCCGTGGCCTGCTGCCGCTTGCGCGCAATGCTGCGCAGCACGAAGATGCCGATGACGGACAACACGAACACGGCCACAACGAAGCCTGACCCGGCCTCCCAGATCGGGCGTGGGATGTAGACGCCGCGGTTGGAAATCGCGACACTGTCCCACAGGACCATCGAGGCACTGCCCCCCTCGCGGAATTCGCGGGGTTGCGGCGTGGCTTCCGTCATCACGGCAAAGACGATCAGGATCCAGATCAGAAGCGGGGTATTGCGCATCGCCTCGACGTAGAAAGTCATGATCCGCGCCACGATCCAGTTCTTGGACAGGCGCAACACACCGGCCAGAACCCCGATCACAGTGGCAAGGATACAGCCCAGAAAGGCGACAATAAGCGTGTTCAGGATCCCGACCACGGCGGCACGCGCATGCGTATCCTGCGAGGAGAAGGGGATCAGCTGCTGGTTGATGTCATAGCCAGCGGTGCTCCAGAGGAAACCGAAGCGGATATCCTTGCCAAGTGCGGCGAGGTTGGTGACGGTGTTGTCCACCAGTTCGACCAGCAGCAGCATGATCAGGATTGCCGCGACAACCTGAATGGTCATCGAGCGATAGCGCGCATCGTAGAGAAGCTGGCTTAGCCGGAATGTCTCGCGCGGGGGGTCGGTCGCTTCGGCCATACGCACTCCTGAACGGAAAATGAGAGATGGAGGGCCATGCTGCACATGGCCCGCGAAGAAGTATCAATCGGTCAGATGGTACAAACCCAGGGGGCCGGCACAGGCCAGCCCCCTGAAAGTCTGATATCAGCGGAACGGCGGAGCGTAGAGCAGACCACCTTCGGTCCACTGCGCGTTCAGACCGCGTGCCAGGCCGACAGGCGTGGCTTCACCAATGTTACGCTCGAACACTTCACCGTAGTTGCCCACGGCTGCGATGGCGCGAACGGCCCAATCCTTGTCCAGACCGACCATCGCACCCAGTTCACCTTCGGTGCCCAGCAGACGGTTGATCTCGGGGTTGGCGGTCGGGCCAGCGGCCAGTTCCATCACGTTTGCCGAGGTCACGCCGTACTCTTCAGCTGCAACCAGTGCGTTCAGCGTCCAGCGGACGATATCGCCCCATTCGCTGTCGCCATGGCGCACTGCGGGTCCCAGAGGCTCTTTGGAAACGATTTCCGGCAGAATCACGTGCTCGCTTGCGTTCTCGAAGGTCGCGCGGGTCGCAGCCAGACCGGACACGTCAGTGGTGTACACGTCGCAGGCACCGGCAAGGTACTGCTGCTGGCCTTCGGCGTTCGTTGCAACCGGCACGGGCTCGTAGCTGATGTTGTTGGTGCGGAAGAAGTCGGCAAGGTTCAGTTCGGTGGTGGTACCGGTCTGGATGCAGACGGTGGTGCCGTCCAGTTCCTTGGCCGAGGACACGCCGATGTCATTGCGCACCATGAAGCCCTGACCATCGTAGTAGTTCACACCGACGAAATCCAGTTTCAGGTCCGTATCGCGCGAGAAAGTCCAGGTGGAGTTACGCACCAGCACGTCCACTTCGCCAGCGGCCAGCGCGGTGAAGCGGGTCTGGCTGGTCAGCGGAACGAATTCCACGGCCTGCGCATCACCCAGCACTGCTGCTGCGATGGCGCGGCACAGAGACACGTCGAAACCCTGCCAGACGCCATTGGCGTCCGGGGCTGCGAAGCCCGCCAGACCTTCGTTGGATCCGCACTTGAGAGTGCCGCGCGCCTTGACATCGTCAATCGTGGCTGCGGCGGCAGCACCGGCAGCAAGCCCAGCAACTGTGAGCGCACCCAAGAAAACTTTTTTGTTCATTTTTACCTCTTCCTGATTGACCGCTCTTTAATCAGAGCGCTTTTACCGGCCCTGCGGACGGTTCACATAATCTGAGGAGAGTGGTCCTCAGTGATCGCAACTTTGGTCGGATTCATCGCAATCCGTCAAGTCAATCATCACGAAACGCAAAGGTGGATGACGCAATTCCGTGGCGGAAGCCTCGAGATTTGGCAGCTAAGCGGACGGCCGCGAAAGATCATAGAAGAATTTCGCATGCAGGAATGCTGATCGTTTCGTGGCCGCCATGGCCTCTGCCTCGTCATCGACGCCCCACTGCTCGATCTGCCAGTCTTCATCAACGCGCGACAGGCGCCAGACGCCTTCGGCGGGCAGGTGATTCATCATCGCGGAAAAGCCGAGAATCAGCGATCCGGACAGGCTGACCAGGTCATGAAACGCGGCAAGGGCAAAGTTGTCCATCGCGTGAACGCGGTCCGCCAGACGCTTGAGAGTGGCGCCATCCTGCGGCACATGCATCACGCCCGAGGCAGTCGCCAACCGTGCATCTAGCGCCTCGGCGGCCCAGTCAAGCACCGGGTCCCACATCTGCGCCTGCCGCGTGATCAGTTCGGCCGGACCCGGCGCGCGGTAGCACAGCAGGTCACTGTCACCGTAGTCGGCGATCATCTGTGCCACTTCGGCATGCTGGATCGCCACCTTGTCGATGGCCGCATTGGCCGAGCGCGTGACAGGCATGGTGCGGGGGTCGATCGCGCCATCCTGCGCATCCCATTCGGCGGCGATGGCCGCAGCCATGGCGCGGGTCGGCACGATCAGCGCGGTCTTGGCCGGTGTCTTGACCGGACGCCCGTCCAGATGAACGGTGAATCCTCCGGTTGTCTCGACGGCGCTGGCCGCTTTCCAGAAACGCTTGGCTTTCCACTCGCTCATGCTGCGACCCTCCAGATATCTTCAAGCCGGGATGGCAGATCCTCGAACCTTTCGATGACATGGTCAGCCGCATGAAGCGCTGTTGGCGCGTGATAGCCCCAGCTGACGCCGATGGCCCGGATCCCGGCAGCCCGCGCCATATCCATGTCATAGCTGGTGTCGCCCACCATGACCGCGTCACGCGCATCGACACCCGTTTCGCGCAGGGCCGCCAGCAACATCGAGGGATGCGGCTTTGACGGATGGTGATCGGCAACCTGCCGTGTGTGGAACAACCCGTCCAGACCGTGACTGGCGATCAGCGCATCAAGGCCGCGCTGCGACTTGCCCGTGGCCACACCCAGCAGCGTATGGGACTGCCGCGACAGCAGGTCCAGCACCGCGCGCGCGCCCGGATAAAGCGGCGAAGTCTGGCGCGTATCGCTCGAGACGCGGGATGTCATGTAAGCCTGCTTGTATCCCGCCACCAGATCGGCCCGCAGCGCCTCGGGCAAGTGGGGCACAAGGCGGGCCATCGCCTCGTTCAGCGACAAACCGACAATCGACAGCACCGCGTCGCGCGGCGGCACGTCCAGCCCATGCATGGCAAAGGCCGCGGTCATGGCACCCAGAATATCCGCCTGGCTGTCGACCAGCGTGCCGTCGACATCGAAAATCACCAATCGCAGCCGATCCGTCACCGCAGCGCCTCGAACGGGTCCTCTGCGGCCAGATCCTCGGTCCAGCCGAACGTGTCCCAGCTATGGGACATGTGATCGGGCAGCGGGGCGGTGATCGTGATGACCTTGCGGGTATGGGGGTGTTCGAACCGCAGCATCCGCGCATGGAGGTGCAGTTTCTTCGAGATGATGCCGCCCAGTTGCGCGCCCCAGCCATCGCCAAGGTTTTCCTGCCCGGAGCCGCCGTATTTGCCATCACCGACAATCGGATGCCCGATCTCGGCCATATGCGCGCGCAGCTGGTGCGTGCGCCCTGTCAGAGGCTCCATCGCCACCCAGGACGCGCGCCCGCCGACACGGTAGAGCGTGGCGTAAAGCGTATGCGCCCGCTTGGCACCCGGCGTCTTGTCGATGTCGCGCGGGTGGACGGCGTGCATCTTTTCGCCCTCGCCCTTGGCCCCGTGACCGGGGGCTTTGACCAGCCCGAACTTGATCTCGCCCAGATAGGGCGTCGGCACACCGGCAACCAGCGCCCAGTAGATCTTGCGCGTCTCGCGATGCCGGAAGGCTTCGGTCAAAGCCGCAGCGGTCTTGCGGTCGCGCGCCAGCACCAGAACGCCGGTCGTGTCCTTGTCCAGACGGTGCACCAGACGCGGCTTTTCCTCGTAGCCAAAGCGCAGCGCCTCGGCCAGGCCATCCACATGCTTGACCGTCTTGCTGCCCCCCTGCGTCGGCAGACCCGCAGGCTTGTTGATCGCGATGATGTAATCGTCACGATAGATCACCGCATCCTGCATCATCTTGATGTCCGCCGGGTTCAGCCGGCTCTCGGTGACAAGAGTCATCTGTTCAGGGTCCGGCAGTGGCGGAATGCGCACCTGCTGTCCGGCTGTAAGCCGGGTTGCCGCCTTCACGCGACCGCCATCGACACGCAATTCCCCCTTGCGGCACATCTTTTCGACCATACCCTGGGTCAGGTGCGGGAAAATCCGCCGCAGCCAGCGATCCAGTCGCTGATCGCTATCGGCTTCGGAAACGGCAATGGTTTGGACACGGCTCATTGGAGCACCTCTCTTGCGACCACCATGGCGAGGACCAGCGCACTGAGCGACAGGATCACCGAGGCCCCCACATAGAAGGCCGCCAGCATCGTTTCGCCGCGCTCATATAGCGCCATCGCATCCAGCGAAAACGCCGAAAACGTGGTGAACCCGCCCAGAACGCCCGTCAGCAGGAAAGGCGCCAGCCGCGTTGCGTCGCGCTGCGCCAGCACCACGACCAGCAGGCCCATCAGGAACGACCCGATCACGTTGACGGCCAGCGTGCCCCATGGAAAACCCGCCCCAAACAGGCGCAACGCACCCATGGAGGTCAGATAACGGGCCGTGGCCCCGATGGCGCCGCCGAGGGCGACCTGTAGCAATGTGGTCAACATGCCCGCACCAGTGAAGAGGGGGGCGGGGAATGTCAAGTTTTCCCAGAAAAACGGCGCGCTAGCCCTGTTCGCGCCTTGACCGCAACTTGCTGAAGTAATCCAGTCGTCGCTTCAGTTCCCGTTCAAATCCACGCTCTACCGGCTGATAGAGAACCGGGCGCTTGACCCCGTCCGGGAAATAGTTCTGTCCGGAAAAGCCGTCTTCGGCGTCATGGTCATAGGCATAGTCGGCGCCGTAACCCTGTTCCTTCATCAGACGGGTCGGCGCGTTCAGGATATGTTTGGGCGGCGGTTCCGATCCGGTCTTGCGCGCCAGCGCCATCGCGGCCTTGAACCCCACATAGCCCGCGTTCGACTTGGGCGCCAAGGCCAGATAGGTGACCGCCTGCCCCAGCGCCAACTCGCCTTCGGGGCTTCCCAGCCTCTCATATGTCTCCCAAGCCTGCAGGCACACGGCCTGCGCCTGCGGATCGGCAAGCCCGATATCCTCGACCGCCATGCGCGTCAGGCGCCGCGCCAGATAGCGCGGGTCTTCCCCCCCGGTCAGCATCCGCGCGAACCAGTAGAGCGCCGCATCGGGATCTGACCCCCGCACGGATTTGTGCAAGGCTGAAATCAGGTTGTAATGCTCATCCCCCGACTTGTCGTATTTCGCGGCGCGCCGCATCAGGCGGGTCGCCAGCGCATCGGTATCCAGCTTGTTATCGACACGCCACGCCGCGACCTGTTCGACCAGATTCAGCAGCGCGCGCCCGTCACCATCCGCCATTTCAAGCAGGGCCTCGCGCGCGGGGCCGGTCAAGGGCAATGCGCGGCCCAGTTCCTTTTCGGCCCGCTGCGCCAGCCGTTCCAGATCCGCCAAATCCAGCCGCTTGAGAACCAGAACCTGAGCGCGGCTCAGAAGTGCGGCGTTCAGCTCGAAACTGGGGTTTTCCGTGGTGGCCCCCACCAGAAGGATCGTTCCATCCTCCATGTGAGGCAGGAACCCGTCCTGCTGGGCCTTGTTGAAACGATGGATCTCATCCACGAACAGCAGGGTGCCCTGCCCGTTCGCACGGCGGATCTTGGCCGTCTCGAAGACCTTGCGCAATTCGGGAACACCGGTGAAGATCGCGCTGATCTGGACGAAATGCAGAGCGGTTTCATCCGCCAGAAGCCGCGCGATGGTGGTTTTGCCCACACCGGGCGGCCCCCACAGCACCAGCGAGGACAGCGATCCCGAGGCCAGCATGATCCCCAGCGGCGCATCAGGCCCCAGCACCTGTTCCTGACCGATCACCTGGTCCAGGCGCTGCGGACGCAGACGATCCGCCAGCGGGCGCGGCGCCCCCTTGGCAGGCTCCTTGCCTTCGGTGTCGAACAGGTCAGCCATGCCCTACAGCCTGCTGCGCAACGACAACCGCTGCAAGCCGCGTTGCAGATCCATCCGCAGTGCGCGCGCCACAATGGCCTCCCGCAAGGCGTCCCCCACCTGCGCTGTCCGCGTGATCGGTTCCCCGTTGATCGACAGGATCACATCACCGGGGCGTATCCCGAACCGGGCGCCGTAGGGGCCGGGATTTTCCACCACGACACCTTCAGACCCCAGCGGCAGGTTGAATTCCGCCAGCACGGCCGGGTTGACGTTCAGAACCGTCAGACCGGGCAAGGGTGTGCTGTCGTCAAGCTGCACAGGCGCGCGCGGCGGCGTCTCGGGGGCGGATCGCAGTTCGACATCGACGGTCTGCTGCGCGCCATCGCGCAGCGACGTGACCTGCGCCACCTTGCCGAGGCCCGCAACGCTCATCCGGAACACCATCTCGGCGGGCGTGTTCACGGGCTGGCCGTCCACGGTCAGAATCACGTCACCGGGCCGCAGGCCGGATTCGGCAAAGGGGCTGGACGGATGCAGGGCCGACACAAGGATGCCGCCCGGACGATCCAGCCCGAGAGAGGCCGCGATATCCGCATCGACCGGCTGCCCCGACATGCCCGCCCAAGGGCGTTCGAAACGGGTGCGCCCCTCGCGGGCCTGTTCGACGAACCGGGCCACCAGATTGGCGGGGATCGCGAAACCGATCCCGTTCGAGCCCCCTGACCGCGTCAGGATCGAGGTATTCACCCCGATCAGGGCGCCGTTCACGTCGATCAGCGCACCGCCGGAATTGCCCGGATTGATCGCCGCATCGGTCTGGATGAAATAGCCCCGCCCCGTACCGGACGCCGTGCCCGACCGCGCCAGACCCGACACGATCCCGCTGCTGACGGTCTGCCCTACGCCAAACGGGTTGCCGATTGCCAGCACCAGTTCACCCACCTCGACACTGTCGCTGTCGCGCAGCGAAAGCGCGGGCAGATCCGATGCCCCCTCAAGCCGCAGAATGGCCAGATCGCTTTCCTCGTCGCCAAGGATGACCGTGGCATCGTATTCGCGTCGGTCCGTCAGCACGACCCGGATATCGGTCGCCTCGCCCACCACGTGATAGTTGGACACGATGATCCCGTCAGACGACAGGATGACACCAGAGCCAAGGCTGTTCTGCACCTGCGGGCGCACGGTGCCGAAGTCGCGAAACAGATCCTCGAAGAAGGGATCGCCAGCAAAAGGGCTGGACCGTACCGCGACCACGCGCTTGGCGTAGATGTTCACCACGGCAGGTGCCGCCTGTTTCACAAGTGGGGAAAAGCCCAACTGGATCTCGGCCTGACTGGTGGGCACCCGTGTTTCGGCCGCAAGCGCCAAGGGCACCAAACCGGCGGCCATGACCGACAGGATCGCAAGACCGGAACGCAGCATCGGAACCTCCCTTGTCCTTTGCCGTCATATGATCCCCGCAGCCGCAAGATGCAAGTTCCGCAAAGACCGGGCGGGGCAAACGAAAAACCCCCGCCCTTTCGGGACGGGGGTCTCACTTGTCTCGATCCATGGCCAGAAGGCCCGAGGATCAATCCTCTGCAACCTCTTCGGCAGCAACGCGCGCCTTGTCGGCAGCACCTTTGGCAGCCGGATCGCGGTCGACGAATTCGATGATCGCCATCGGCGCCATGTCACCATAACGGAAACCGGCCTTCAGGATGCGGACGTAACCGCCCTGACGTTCCTTGTAGCGCGGGCCCAGGATGTCGAACAGTTTTGCCACATAGGCATCCTGCTTCAGCTGGGATGCAGCCTGACGGCGGGCATGCAGATCGCCTCGCTTGCCCAGCGTGATCAGTTTTTCAACGATCGGGCGCAGTTCCTTTGCCTTGGGCAGGGTGGTCTTGATCTGCTCATGTTCGATGAGCGAGCCGGCCATGTTCGCCCACAGCGCCTTGCGGTGCTCATGGGTACGGTTCAGGCGGCGGTAGCCTCTTGCGTGACGCATTGTCGTTCTCCTTCAAGCTTTATGAAGCTTTTTGCTTTGTCTGACGGCCGATGCGTGTCAGCCGCTCTCCTTGGGGCACCATGCCCTTGTGTTCCCCGCCACTGCGGGCATTGACGGGGCAGGCTTGTGGCCTGCCCCATATTCTCAGAACGCGTCTTCGAACTTCTTGGCCAGATCTTCGATGTTGTCTGGCGGCCAGTCCTCGACATCCATACCAAGGTGCAGGCCCATGCCGGACAGCACTTCCTTGATCTCGTTCAGCGACTTGCGGCCGAAGTTCGGGGTGCGCAGCATCTCGGCTTCGGTTTTCTGGATCAGGTCGCCGATATAGACGATGTTGTCGTTCTTCAGGCAATTTGCCGAACGCACCGACAGTTCCAGCTCGTCCACCTTCTTCAGCAGAAGCGGGTTGAACTCCAGACCGTCGTCGTCATCCGAACGCGTGGCGCTTTCCGGCTCGTCGAAGTTGACGAAGATC
>JBFHIW010000049.1:0-26192 GCA_041596235.1 Paracoccaceae bacterium | reverse complement strand
GCGCTGGCGATCTCGACCAACTGGTTCGTCTTCATTCTGTCGATCCAGATCGGTCGCGCGACAGAGGCCTCGTTGGGCTATTATCTCTTTCCGCTTGTGGCCGTGCTGATCGGGCGTGTGGTCTTCGGCGAAAGGCTCAGCCGCATGCAGGGGCTGGCGGTGGGGCTGGCGGCCCTGGCCGTGATGATCCTGACCTTTGGTCTGGGTGTTGCACCCTGGATCGCCTTGATTCTATCCATCAGTTTCGGCCTCTATGGGCTTGTGAAGAAACGGCTTTCTACCGGGCCTGTCGTGTCTGTCACCGCCGAGGTGCTGGTGCTGGCGCCGATCGCCTGCATCGTGCTGCTGCAGGCCCACATCGATGGCGGCGCCTTCGGTGCCGACCTGACCGACAGCCTGCTGCTGATGATGTCGGGGATCCTGACGGCCGGGCCCCTGATGCTGTTTTCCTATGGCAGCAAGCGGGTGCGCATGGGCACCGTGGGGCTGATTCAATACATCAACCCCACTTTGCAATTCATTGTCGCGGTTGTCATTTTCCTGGAACCGTTCCAGGGATGGCACATCATCGCCTTTGCGCTGATCTGGGTGGCGCTGGCGCTTTATTCGGCGGCATCGGTCTCGCTGGAACGGGCGGCACGCAGGGCAAGGGTCAGCGCCTCCACATCATCGACAACCGTGATGAACCCGGCCAGCGACGGGTCGGCAAAACCCTGAGCGATGACATGCTCGATCAGCGCGACAAGTGGCGACCAGTAGCCGTTGACGTTCAGCAGAAAGATCGGCTTGGCATGCAGGCCCAGTTGCCGCCATGTCAGCACCTCGAAGAACTCGTCCAGCGATCCCGCCCCGCCCGGCAGTACGACGATCGCATCGGAATTCATGTACATGACCTTCTTGCGCTCGTGCATCGTCTCGGTCACGACAAAGCGGGTCAGATCGGTCTTGCCGACCTCCATCTTCAGAAGGTGAACCGGGATGACGCCGAGGGTGTCACCACCCGCCGCCTGCGCGGCCCGTGCCACCGCCCCCATCAGGCCCACGTCGCCCGCGCCATAGACAAGTTGCCAGCCCTCGGTGGCAAGGGTCGTCCCCAGAGCAGTCGCCTGCGCCATGTAAAGCGGGTCATTCCCGCCACGTGCGCCACAATAGACGCAGACGGCAAATCCTTTCGGCGGATGCGACATGTTGCTTCCCGTTTTTGTGCAAAGGTGCTTTTGACCCGTGATAACCTTGTTGCTAATCTCGCTCAACTGCCGCGCAAGGAAAACGGCGGACCGGAAGGGAACAGATGAATAATAAGTCGTGGATGTCGGGCGGCACGGGGCGCGCCGTGGCAGGCGGTGTTGTGGCCGTCGTATTGGTGGTGCTGGGTTTTGCCCTGAGCGGAAAGCTCTTCCCACCCGAGGTGCAACCGGTCGAACAGGCTGCGGTTCAGTCGCCACCGACGCCGCCCGCCGCCGCACCTGAGGCACCGGTTGAGACCCCGGCCCAGACCCCGGCGGAAACACCGGCGGAAACCCCGGCACCTGCGACGGCACCCGAGGCCACAACCGCGGCTGATGCCGTACCCGCCCCGACGCAGGCCGCACCCGCGCAAGCGCCCGAGGCTGCAGCGGCACCGGCGGATGCACCCCCCGATCAGGCCGCGCCAATAGACACCACCGACACACCCGCCCCTGAACCGGCGACCACGACCCCGGAAACCGCTGCGACGGATACCGCGACACCCGATGCTGCCGCCCCCCAAACTTCAGCCGCTGACACGGCGGCCGCGACGCCTGCCGAACAAGGCGCTGGCGCTCCGACCGCCGCGAATGACGCGGGGACGATCCTGCCACAGTTCGATACCGTGCGCCTCGCACCCGATGGAGAGGCGCTTGTCGCCGGGCGTGCTGCACCCGGTCGTACGGTCGACATCCTGCTGGACGGTGTCGTGGCGGGCGATGCCTTGGTTGGGGGGGACGGGGCCTTTGTGGCCTTTCTCAGCCTGCCGCCATCGGATGCGCCGCGTGTCATGACGCTGGGCGTCGGGCAGGGGGCTGACCGGATCCTGTCAGACCAGCAGGTGATCATCGCGCCCGTGGCAGGCGTGGCGTCCGTTCCTCTGGCCGATGCCGGAACAACAACAGAGGGTGCGGCATCGGCTGATGCCTCTGCCACGGCACCGGCTGCCGCGTCATCCACACCGGCTGCGCCCGCGTTGCTTCTGGCCGACGGGACCGGTGTGCGCGTGCTGCAACCGGCCACACCGGCTGATCCTGCTGCGGGGGGTGTCGGGCTGGCCATCGACGTGATCAGCTACACGACCGATGGTGACGTGTTGTTGCAAGGCCGTGGCCGCCCCGACGCGACGATCCTGGTCTACCTGGATAACGCCTCGGTCACATCGGTGCCCATCGGGGCCGACGGGATCTGGAGCACGGGCCTGCCCGGCGTGGCACCCGGCATCTATACCCTGCGTCTGGACGAGGTGAACGCTGCGGGCCGCGTGCTGGCGCGGATCGAGACGCCCTTCAAGCGCGAGGACCGTGACGAGGTCGCGGCAATCGCCAGTGCCGGCAATGCCGCGCCCGCCCCTGCGGCTGCAACGGCCCCGACCGGCACCGCGACGCCGACCGCACCCTCTGACACGGCCGTGGCGGACAGCGGAACCGCGCAACCCGGCGATGCCGCAAGCAGTACCGCGGTCAAGGTGGTCACAGTGCAGCCCGGCAATACGCTTTGGGCGATTGCGCGCGAAAGCTATGGCGAGGGGCTGTTGTTCGTGCGCCTGTTCGAGGCCAATCGCGACCGTATCCGTGACCCCGACCTGATCTATCCGGGCCAGATCTTCACCATCCCCGACTAGGCTGACGCATCGTCATTGCAAGCCGGGGCTGTGCAGCCGCGTCATGTCGCGCATACTGGTCGCAATGATCTTGTGCGCGGGGAGGGCGGCAGATGCAGAAACAGCGGATACTTGTCGATCAGCAGGACATCACCAGGGCGCGCCTGACGCACGATCCCGCCGCCGCGCAACCTCTGGAGGCGGGTGAGGCGCGCTTGCAGGTCGAAAGTTTCGCGCTGACCGTGAACAACGTGACCTATGCCGCCACCGGCTTTGCGCTGGATTATTGGCGTTTCTTTCCCAGTGGCGAGGAGGGACAGGGCATCGTGCCGGTCTGGGGCACGGCGTGCGTGATCGACAGCCGGGTTCCGGGGCTCGCGCCGGGCACGCGGGTCTATGGCTATCTGCCCATGGCCGAAACGCTGGTGATCCGCCCCGAACAGACGGCGCAGGGCGTGTTCGTCGACAAAAGCGCGCATCGCGACGGTCTGGCACTGGTCTACAACACCTATGTGGCGGTGAAACCGGGGTCTGCGCGTGACGATCACCTGCGCAGCCTGCTGCAACCCTTGCTGGCCACTTCGTATCTGTTGTTCGATTGGCTGGCCGACAATGACTGGTTCGGGGCAGGGCAGATCATCGTGGGCAGTGCCTCGTCCAAGACGGGGCTGGGCCTGTGCAAATTTCTGGCCGAACCCGCCGACCGACCCTACCGGATCATCGGGCTGACAGCCGAGGCCAATCGCGCCTTCGTTGAAGGGTTGGGCGCCTGCGATCTGGTGCTGAGCTATGACCAGATCGACCAGCTTGCGACCATGCCCAGCGTTTACGTGGACATGGCGGGCAACGCCGAGGTCAAGGCGCGGTTGCATGGCCATCTTGGCGATCACCTGCGCCATTCGGCGGCGGTAGGCACCAGCCATTGGGACCGTTTCGCACCGCCCCGCAATCTGGCCGGACCGAAACCGCAATTCTTCTTTGCGCCCGCCCAGATCGCAAAGCGGCGCACCGAATGGGGCCCCGGCGTGATCGAGGCGCGGATCACGGCGGCGTGGAAGCGGATCGCAGCCGATGCCGGTGACTGGCTGGAGGTCGTGGAGCATCACGGGATCGCGGCGGCGCCCGCGCTCTGGGCCGAGCTTGCAGCAGGCCGCAGCCCGGCGCGCGAAGGGCATGTGGTGGTGGTATGACAGTGCCGGGGGCCCTCTGGCCTTCCCCGGAAAAGCGACCTATCTGTGAGGTTCTCACGAAAGGCCTGATCCATGCGACCGACGACACTCACTTCTGACGAGGCAAGCGCCGAACGCCGGTCCGGCTGGCGCACGATACGGCGTGTCTCGCCCTATCTCTGGCCCGAGGATCAGCCTTGGGTGAAGCGGCGCGTGGTGCTGGCGCTGCTGGCGCTGGTGGTGGGCAAGATCATCGCCGTGGTGACCCCGATCCTCTACAAGCAGGCGGTGGATGCGCTGGCAGGGGAAGGGGTGTCGCCGCTGATGCTGGGTGCGGTGGGCCTGACGGTGGCCTATGGCATGGCGCGGCTGCTGTCGAACGGCTTTCAGCAATTGCGCGATGCGGTATTCGCCGCTGTCGGGCAACGCGCGCTCAGGGCGCTGGCGCTGGAAACCTTCACCCATATCCATCGCCTGTCGATGCGCTATCACCTGACCCGCAAGACCGGGGGGCTCAGCCGGATCATCGAGCGCGGTGTGAAGGGCGTGGACTTCCTGCTGCGGTTCCTGCTGTTCTCGATCGGGCCGCTGGTTCTGGAACTGCTGATGATCGCGGGGATCCTGTTTTTCCTGTTTGACGTCTGGTACCTTGCGGTAATCGTGCTGACCATCGCGGTCTATGTCTGGTTCACTTTCGCAGTCACCGAATGGCGCGTGAAACTGCGCCGCGAGATGAACGATCAGGATACCGACGCCAATCAGAAGGCCATCGACAGCCTGCTGAATTTCGAGACCGTCAAGTATTTCGGGGCCGAAGCGCGCGAGGCGCGCCGCTATGACCGCGCAATGGAACGCTATGAGAGCGCCGCCCTCAAGACCGCCTATTCACTGGCCTTCCTGAATTTCGGGCAGGCCTTCCTGATCACGGCGGGCCTTGTGATCGTGATGGTCATGGCCGCCGTGGGTGTGGAGCGCGGACATCTGACCGTGGGCGATTTCGTGATGGTCAACGCCTACATGATCCAGATCACCATGCCGCTGAACTTCCTCGGCACGGTCTATCGCGAGATCCGCCAGTCTTTGGTCGATATGGGCGAAATGTTCGATTTGTTAGAGCAACCGGCGGAAGTTTCCGATAAAACGGATGCAAATGTTCTGAATGTGCAAGGCGGTGAGGTCGAGTTGCGCGATGTGCACTTCGGCTACGATCCTGAACGCATGATCCTGAAAGGGGTCAGCCTGAAGGTTGCGGCGGGCGAGACCGTGGCGATCGTCGGCTCTTCGGGGTCGGGGAAATCCACCATCGGGCGGCTGCTGTTCCGGTTCTATGACGTCAAGGGCGGGGCCGTTCTGATCGACGGGCAGGACCTGCGCGAGGTGACACAGGTCAGCCTGCATGACGCGATCGGGGTGGTGCCGCAGGATACGGTGCTGTTCAACGATACGATCCGCTACAACATCGCCTATGGCCGGGACGGCGCGTCCGAGGATGAGATCGTGCAGGCCGCGCGTGATGCCCAGATCCATGACTTCATCATGCGGCTGCCCGATGGCTATGACACCCAGGTCGGCGAGCGCGGGCTGAAACTGTCAGGCGGCGAGAAGCAGCGCGTGGGGATCGCGCGCACGCTGCTCAAGAACCCGCCCATCCTGCTGCTGGACGAGGCGACATCGGCGCTGGATACCGAAACCGAACAGGAAATCCAGGGTGCATTGGCCCGCGCGGCCGAGGGACGCACCGTGCTGACCATCGCGCATCGGCTGTCCACCGTGGCGGATGCGGATCGCATCATCGTGCTGGAGGATGGTCATATCGTCGAGGAAGGCACCCATACGGACCTGCTGTCGCGCAAGGGACGCTATTGGGGCCTGTGGCAGCGCCAGGCCAGCGAGCGCGAGGCGGCAGCGTAGATCGGGCAGATCGCGGCTGTGCCGCGATGCCTCCGGCGGGGATATTTGGGGCAAGAAGAAACGGCGCCGCAGACTGTTGCGGCGCCGTTTGCATGCAGGATCACTCGGCCGCGCGCAGCGGAGGCTCGGGCGAGGTCAGCGGATCGGGGGCGGGGCGCGGCGCGAGAATGGTCGCATCCGCCTGCTCGTCCTCCCAGATGATCTCGGGCGCCTTGAGCTTGCGTGCCGCCCGGTTCAGCGCCCAGTCGCGCGCGGCGCGGCTGCTGCGGCCCATGGACAGGATCGCCAGCATGCGTGACAGCGCCATCGCATAGGTGCCTGCCCAGACCCTGAGCGCCAGCAGGGAGGGGGTGAAGACCAGCGTCAGCATGGTTGCCAGGCCAAGGCCGAAGACCACGGCGGTTGCCAGTTGCTTCCACCACAGGGCGGTGGGGCTGTCGATCGTGTAGCCGCCATTGATGAAATCAAGGCTGAGGCCGAACATCATGGGCGCAAGACCCGCCATCGTGGTGATCGTGGTCAGAAGTACCGGGCGAATGCGGTCCTCGGCGGTGCGGATGATCGCCTCGATCCTTGGCATGTAGCGCGAATAATCCTGATAGGTGTCGATCAGGATGATATTGTTGTTCACCACGATCCCGGCCAAGGCCACGATCCCCGTGCCCGTCATGATGATCGAGAAGGTCTGATCCATCACCAGCATCCCGATCAGCACGCCCGTCGTCGACAGCACCACGGCCAGCAGCACGAGCACCGCGTTGTAGACCGAGTTGAACTGCGCCAGCAGGATGATGAACATCAGCCCCAGCGCCCCGGCGAAGGCATTGGCCAGAAAGGCACCGGATTCGGCCTGGTCTTCCTGGTCGCCTGTCCATTCCCATTGCACGCCCGCAGGCAGCGGATCGGATTCGAGCCAGGCTGTCAGGGTCGCGATCCGTTCGGTGGCCGTGATCGGCACCTCGGACACCGATCCATCGCCACCGGTCGTGGGCAGGGTCATGCCGTCGGCCACGCCGGCCTTGATGTCGAAATAGCGCTTGCCGTCCACGCGCTTGATCTGCGCGAGTTTTGGCACGGGCTGGCGGCTGATGAAATTGGCCAGCGGCACAAGCCCGTCGCTGGTCCGCACCTTCAGCGTGTCCAGCGTCGACAGGACGCGATCGTCCTCGGGCAGGCGCACGCGGATCTCGATCTCCTCGTCCGAGGTCTCGACCCGCATCGTGTCAAGCAGGATGCCGCGCGTGACCAGCTGGACCATGCCGCCCACGGTGGCCACATCGGCCCCGAAGCGGCCGGCCTTTTCGACGTCGACGTCGATCTGCCAGTCGATGCCCGGCAGGGGCAGCGTGTCTTCGATCAGGGTCAGGCCTGCGGTATCCTCGAACTTCGCGCGGGCCATGCGGGTGGCCTGCTGCAGCGCCTCCCAGTCATCCCCTTTCAGGCGCAGGTGCACCGGTTTGGCCGAGGCCGGGCCGCGCGCCTGGGCAATCACCTCGACCTGCAGGCCAGGTATGGCCGAGATGTCGCGGGTCAGTTCCTCGATCACCAGATCGCCGTCCAGATCGGGCCGGTCGCGCCGATCCTCCCATGGGATGGTTTCCAGCTGGATCTGGCCGATCGTGTCGAGAGGCGGCTGCGCGCCGCCGGTATTGGCATTCAGCCCGCCATCCCCGGCAAAGGCGAAGGCGTTGTCGACGCCCGGATGGGCCAGCACGATCGCCTCGGCGGCGCGGACAAGCACGTCCTTTTCGGTCAGCGACAGGTTGCCCCGGGCGCGCACATAGACGATCGCCTGTTCGGGTTCGGAATCCACGAAGAATTCCACGCCCTTGCTGTTCTGCTGGAAGACCGAGAAGACGGTTGCGACGAAAATCCCGACAGCCGCGATCGTGACCAGCGGCATCACGGGGTTGGCTGCGATGATGCGGATGAAATGCCCGAACAGCGTGCGCCGGTGGCCGGCCACGATGGGGCGCGGCTTGCGCTCGATCCGGGCAGCGCCCAGCGTGATGGTCGCGGAAAAGCAGCCAAGGGTGAACAGGGCAAAGCCCGGCAGGGCAGACACGATGCCGCTGCCCATGGGCTGGCCGCCGAACAGGTAGCCGGGGTTGATCAGTTGCATGGCCCCGAGGAACACGAGGTACAGCGCGGGCGGCACAAGTACGGCACGTCCCCACCAGGGCAGGGTGCGGCGCAGCAAGTCGGAGCTGCGGGTGAACGTCCGGCTCATCCGGCCGGTCACGCCGCCCATCACGGGCAGGTAGATCAGCGCCACGATCAGGCTGGCCGAGAGCACGAAGATCAGGGTGATCGGCAACATGCCCATGAATTCACCCGGAACGCCGGGCCAGAAGAGCATCGGCAGGAAAGCGCAAAGCGTCGTGGCGGTGGAGCTGATGATCGGCCAGAACATGCGCTTGGCGGCCTCGACATAGGCCGACATGGGCCCCGAACCCTCCTGGATGCGCTTGTCGGCATATTCGACCACCACGATGGCGCCGTCGACCAGCATGCCCACGGCCAGGATCAGGCCGAACATCACGATGTTCGAGATCGTCACCCCCATCATCGCCAGCAGCACGAAGCAAAGAAGGAACGAGGTGGGAATGGCAAAACCCACCAGCAGCGCCGCGCGCGGCCCAAGGCTGGCCAGCACGACGATCATCACCAGCGCGATCGCAGTCAGCACCGAGCCTTCCAACTGGCTGACCATCGACCCCACGACGCGGCTTTGATCGTTCGAGGTGCCCAGATGAACGGCGGCGCGCATGTCGTCGGGCCATGTGGCCTGTGCCGTGGCCACGACGCGCCGGACCTCCGCGGCGGTGTCGATGAGGTTGAAACCCTTGCGCTTGACGACCTGCAGCGCAACGGTCGGCTCGCCGTTGAAGCGGGCGGTGCCCAGCCGGTCCTGGAAGGTCATGCGGATCTCGGCCAGATCCCCAAGGGTCACGACGCGGGTGCCGTTGGTCTTGACCGGCAGGTTGTAGATGTCGCGCGGCCCGTCGAAGGACGAGGGGATCTTGACGCTGAACGTGCCTTGGGCGGTTTCCACCTCGCCGGCGGCGATCAGCATGTTGTTGTTCTGCACGACGTTGATCAGCTCGCCCGCCGTCACGTTGTAGGATTCAAGCCGCAGCGGGTCGATGATCACCTCGACCATTTCCTCGCGGTTGCCGGCGATCCCGGCCTCCATGACGGCGTCAAGCGCCTCGATCTCGTCCTGCAGGTCGCGGGCGATGCGCGCCATGGTCCGTTCCGGCACGTTGCCGGTCAGGTTCACGATGATGATCGGGAATTCGGAAAAGTTGATCTCGTTGATCGAGTATTTCTCGAAACCGGCGGGGAACTGGCTTTCGGCGTTGCTCATGGCCTCGCGGACATCGGCCATGATCTTGGTCTTGTCCCAGCCGAACTCGAACTCAAGCGCGACGCCCGCGTAATTCTCGGCGGCGGTCGAGGTCATCTTCTTCAGACCGTCAAGATCCGACAGCTCTGTCTCCATCGGCTTGACCAGCAACGCCTCGCTGTCTTCGGCGGAAATGCCGGGGAAGGGAACCGAGACGAAAAGCGCGGGGATCTCGATATCCGGCTCGCCTTCCTTGGGCAGGCTGACATAGGCAAACCCGCCCACGGCCAGCGAGAGCAGGATGAAGGCCAACACCATGCGGGCGCGCGCGGCTGCCCAATCGACCATGCCGACCATTATTGTGCCTCGCGGTATGTTGGGATGACGGGGACGCCATCGGCCACGTATTCCTGACCGGTCACGATGATGTCGACCTGTGCGGGCAGGCCTTCGACCCAGACCCCCTGGACCGTGTCGCGCAGCAGGCGGACCGGGGCGAAGCGCGCGGTATTGTCGGCATCGACCAGCCGTACCCCAAGGGCGCCGTCGTCATTCAATGTCAGCGCTGATTGCGGCACCAGATGCGCCTCTGCGCCGGGGGCCGCGATGGCGATCTGGGCGGTCTGCCCGTCGCGGATGGCCATGTCGGGGTTTGCCACCTCGATATCCACGCGGAAGGTGCGGGTCGTGGGATCGGCCGAGCGCGACAGGAACGTGACGGTGCCCATGACCTCTTGTCCGGTGGCCAGCCGCGCCCCGGCCATGACGCCGGTCTCGATCCGCTCCACCTCGGTTTCGGGGGCAAAACCCACGATGCGGATCGGATCAAGCTGGATGACGGTGGCGCAGAGCCCGCCCGGTTGCAGCAGGCTGCCCAGTTCGGCGCTGTCGCTTTCAAGGATGCCGTCGAAGGGCGCGGTGATGGTCAGGCGTTCGATTTCCTTGCGCGCGGCGGCCACGGCGGCCTCGGCGCTGCGCAGATTGGCCTCGGTCGTGGCGACGCGGGTCGAGGAGGCGAAGCCGTCCTGCGACAGGCGGTCGGCGGCGGCGAAGTTGATCTGTGCATCGGTCAGGCGCGCCACTGCCTCGGCCAGCATGGCCTCGCGGGTGCCGATATCGATCTGGCAGATCACCTGTCCCGCCGTGACCGAGGCGCCGCGCCGCAGCGGGTCCGAGACGACACGTCCCGAGGTTTCGGCGCGCAATTCCACATCGCGCATGGCCTGCGTTTCGCCGCGCAGGATCACGGCATCCTCGACCTGACGCGCGGTCGAGGCCAGCGCCACGACCCGCACAGCGCCAGAACCGGGCGTTGCAGCATCCGCATCCCCCTGCGCATCAGCGGCCGCAGTTGGCGGTTCGCTGCCCGCAATGGCCAGCAACGCGTCACGATGCATGACAAGAGCGTAAAGGAAAGCAGTCACGAGGACGGCGACAATAACCGAGACAATGCGCATCAAGTGTCCTTTTGGTGCAGCGTTGGGCCGGGCGCGGGCCCGGGATCGCGCATGCATGGTTGACCTACATGCTTCTACGCTGAACTGATCGGTTCAGATTAAACTTTTCTGCAGTGCCGCGCAAGGACTCGCACACGCGCGCGGCGTCCTCAGGATCCCGGCCCCTTGGCAGGGGCAAGGCTTCACGTTAAGAGGGGGCGAACGGCAGGAGGGCAGCGCGTGAGCCAGAGCGAAAGTTTCATCGAGGAAGTCACCGAAGAGGTCCGTCGCGACCGCATGTTCGGCCTGATGCGGCGCTATGGCTGGATTGCGGTTCTGCTGGTTCTGCTGCTGGTCGGCAGTGCCGCCTGGATTGAATGGCGCAAGGCGCAGGCGCAGGCGGCGGCGCAGGCGACGGGCGATGCGATGATCACCGCGCTGGAAGCCGATGAAAGCGCCGCACGGGTCGCGGCATTGTCCGCCATCGACGCGCCCGGCACGGGCGCGCGGGTCGTGCGCGACTTCATGACCGCTGCCGAGATGATCGAGACTGGCAACACCGACGGCGCCCGCAGCCTGCTGGATGCGATAGCGGCGGATGGGGCTGTCGAGGCACCATATCGGCAGATCGCCGGGTTCAAGGCGCTGCTGCTGCAGGCCGACACCCTCAGCCTCGCCGAGCGGCGGCTGGGTTTCGAAGGGCTGGTCCAGACCAGCGCGATGTTGCGTCTGCCCGCCGAGGAACAGCTGGCCCTGATCGAGATCGAAGAGGGCCAGACCGATGCAGCCATCGCGCGGCTTCAGCGGTTGCAGGCCGATGCCGAGGTGACAGCGGGCTTGCGTCAACGCGCGTCTCAGTTGATTGTAGCCCTTGGCGGCACGCTGGACGGCGCCGGCGCCACCGGAAACTGACAAGAGGGCCGTGTCCCTGTGCCCCATCGGGGCCTGCGATGGGGGCGGCATGGAAGGCGAGGCGAGCGTGAAGGCAGGATCGTTGCACAACAAGGGATGGATCGCAGGGCTGGCCGGGCTTGTCCTGTTGTCGGCCTGCACGGAACCGCAGACATTTCTGCCGGGCCCGCGCGAGGACTTGCGCGCCCCTCTGGCGGCGGGTGGATCCGCCCCGGTGGATGGCATCGCGGAAAACCGCAGCCTGCCCATCACCTTGCCGGCCCAGACCAGCAATGCAGACTGGCTGAACCGGCCCAATGCACCGCGCTACCGCACCGAAAACGCGGCCCTGTCCGCGCGTCCGCAACTGGCATGGTCCGCGAATATCGGCGCGGGCGATGGCAAGCGTGAAAGGATCACGGCCGATCCGGTCGTGGCGCAGGGGCGTGTCTTCTCCCTTGATGCGGGCGCAACCGTGACCGCGACGGCGACCACGGGCGGCACGCTCTGGTCACGCGACCTTACGCCCTCCGGGGATCGGTCCGATCAGGCCAGCGGCGGCGGCATCGCGCTGTCGGATGGCGTGCTGTATGTCTCGACCAGCTTTGGCCTGTTGAGCGCGCTGGACGCCGCCACGGGCGAGGTGCGCTGGCAGCAGAAACTCGAGGCGACAGGATCGGGCACGCCCGCGGTTCAGGGTGATCTGGTCTATCTTGTGTCCGGCGGCGACACCGCCTGGGCGATCGAGACCGCGACGGGCCGTGTGCGTTGGCAGACCTCGACCGCGACCGATCAATCCAACGTGCTTGGCGGTGCAGCCCCCGTGGTCAGCGACCAGCTGGCGATCTTCGCTTTCGGCAATGGCGAGGTGCAGGCCACCTTCCGTCAGGGCGGGCTGCGGGTCTGGAACGCCTTCGTCTCGGGCCAGCGCCGCTTCAGCGCGCTGTCGCGCGTGGCCGACATCACAGGCGATCCGGTGCTGGCGGGCGATACGCTTTACGTCGGCACCCATTCGGGTCGCATCGTGGCGCTGGACATTGCCAATGGCGAACGCCGCTGGACCGCGCAGGACGGGGCCATCAGTCCGGTATGGGTCACGGGCGGATCGGTCTTTGCGGTCAGCGACCGGAACGAACTGCTGCGCCTGGATGCGCGTGACGGCAGCCGGATCTGGGGCGTGAAGCTGCCCAATTTCACCGAAACCCGTCCGCGCCGTCAGGTCGAGGTGGTGGCCCATTACGGCCCGGTTCTGGCCGGGGGGCAGCTTGTCGTGGCATCGAATGACGGGCAGCTGCGCTTCTTCGATCCCGTCTCGGGCGCGCAGACACATGCCGCGCAGGTCCCCGGTGGGGCGACATCCTCGCCTGTCGTGGCGCAAGGCACGCTGTTCGTCGTGGGCGCGCGGGGGCAATTGCACGCTTTCCGTTAAGCGCGCGATAGTGTATCGCAGCCGCTTGACCGGATCCGGAGCCGCAGAACCATGAGTTTCACACTGGCCATCGTTGGCCGACCCAATGTGGGAAAATCCACTCTTTTCAACCGTCTGGTTGGGAAACGACTGGCCTTGGTCGACGACCAGCCCGGGGTGACGCGCGACCTGCGTGAGGGGGCCGCGCGTCTGGGCGACCTGCGATTCACCGTGATCGACACCGCGGGCCTTGAAGAGGCGACCGACGAATCCCTGCAAGGCCGTATGCGCAAGTTGACCGAGCGCGCCGTGGACATGGCCGATATCTGCCTGTTCATGATCGACGCCCGCATCGGCGTGACCCCGACCGATGAAATCTTTGCCGAGATCCTGCGCAAGCGGGCGAAACACGTGATCCTTGCCGCCAACAAGGGCGAGGGGCGCGCGGCGGATGCCGGTGTCATCGAAGCCTATGGTCTGGGTCTGGGCGAGCCGATCCGCCTTTCGGCCGAACATGGCGAGGGGCTGAACGATCTTTATGCGCATCTGATGCCGCTGGCCGATGCCTTCGAGGAGCAGGCCAAGGCGGATCAGGACGATACGCCCGAAACCGACGTGACCCTCGAGGATGATGCCGAGGATGGCGACAGCATCGCGCCGATGCGTTGGCCCACGCCTGAAAAGCCGATGCAGATCGCGGTCGTCGGTCGTCCGAACGCGGGCAAGTCCACATTGATCAACAAGATCCTGGGCGATGATCGCCTGCTGACGGGGCCCGAGGCCGGGATCACTCGCGACGCGATATCCCTGACCATCGACTGGGAAGGCCTGCCGATCCGCATCTGGGACACCGCCGGCATGCGCAAGCGCGCCAAGGTGCAGGACAAGCTGGAAAAGCTGTCGGTGTCCGACGGTCTGCGCGCGGTCAAGTTCGCCGAAGTGGTGATCGTGCTGCTGGACGCGGCCATCCCCTTTGAACAGCAGGACCTGCGGATCGCCGATCTGGCCGAGCGCGAGGGCCGCGCGGTGGTCGTCGCTGTCAACAAATGGGATATCGAGGATGACAAGCAGGGCAAGATCAACGCCCTGCGCGAAGCCTTCGAGCGGCTTTTGCCGCAGCTGCGCGGCGCGCCGCTGGTCACGGTCTCGGCCAAGACCGGCAAGGGGCTGGACCGCCTGCGCCTTGCCGTGGAAAAGGCCTATGAGACCTGGAACCGTCGCGTCACCACGGCGCAGCTGAACCGTTGGCTTGCTGGCATGATGGAGGCGCATCCGCCACCCGCGCCGGGCGGCAAGCGGATCAAGCTGCGTTACATGACACAGGCCAAGACCCGCCCGCCGGGATTTGTCGTGATGTGTTCCAACCCGGAAAACATGCCCGACAGCTATTCGCGCTATCTGGTCAACGGGTTGCGGACGGATTTCGACATGCCGGGCACGCCGATCCGGCTGTTCATGCGCGGTCAGGGCGACAAGAACCCCTACAAAGGGCGGCGTGAACGCAATGCGGGTGCGCTGACCAAGCATCTGGGCAAGGCGCCGACCCCCGTCAAGAAGGGGCGGCGCTGATCCGCGCCCGTCAGGCGCGCAGGTTCACCGCTGCGCGCCAGCCAATGACGCCGATCCCGAGGGCCACAAGGACCAGAACACTCCAGTTCGGGCCAGAAAGGTTCGACACACCCACGCCCACAAGCGCCCAGATGACCGCCGCCGGATAGGCCGGCGTATCGGGGCGCAGGGCCTGCACGGCCAGCGCCACCGCAAGGGCCAGCGTGATGCCCGCATAGGCCGCCATCTGCGCCGACAGGATGCCGTGCCCCGCCAGCATCAGGCCAAGCGCCACGGAGGAAGCCGCCGTCAGCCAGCCTGCGTAAAGCGCGATGGGCGCGCGCAGCCATCCGTGATCCGCCTCGCCCGCCCGCAGCAGCGCAATCACGGCGCTGATCAGCATGGCCCAGATCAGCACCGTTGCCCAAAGCGGCGACAGCTGCGCGACCGGGATCCAGCCCGCGCCGATCAGCAGGCTGACCGTCAGGGCAGGGCGCATCGGTGCCCAGTCGGGATCGGTGGCCCGGTCCCAGACACCAAACACAGCCCCGGCCACCAGCCACAGATAGATCAGGCCCCAGATGGCAAAGGCATAGCCCGCAGGCTGCACCGGCGGGTCAATCTGCGGCACCGGGAACTGTTCCGGCGCGAAACCGTTGAAGCCCGAAGACAAGAGCGGCGACAGCGCAAATGCCAGCGCCGTGATCAGGACGAGCAAAGAGGACTTGCGGTACATCTGCAGAATTCGCCTTTCGCATGAGGGCCATGACGCAGATATAGCCATCCGGGGGTCAAAAGCCAAAGGCCGGTTTTGCCCGGCGTCTGCCGTCTTGTGCCTTGGCCGCCCTGTGCGGCGCGCGGCGGCTGATCCTCAGACCAGTGCGCCCGATGCGTCGATCCGGGTCTTGCCGCCGGTATAGGCATGCAGCGCTTGCGGCAGCGTGACCGATCCGTCGGCCTGCTGGCCGTTTTCCAGAACCGCGATCAGGCAGCGCCCGACAGCCAGACCGGATCCGTTCAGCGTATGGACGAATTCGGGCTTGCCGCCACCGGCGGGGCGGTAGCGCGCATTCATGCGGCGTGCCTGAAAATCGCCGCAGACCGACACGCTGGAAATCTCTCGGTAGGTGTTCTGACCGGGCAGCCAGACCTCGATGTCATGGGTCTTCTGCGCGCCAAAGCCCATGTCGCCGCTGCACAGGACCACCGTGCGATAGGGCAGGCCCAGCTTTTGCAGGATCGCTTCGGCGCAGCCGGTCATCCGCTCATGCTCGGCAAGGCTGTCCTCGGGGCGGGTGATGCTGACCATCTCGACCTTTTCGAACTGGTGCTGGCGCAACATGCCCGATGTGTCCTTGCCGGCCGAACCCGCTTCGGAGCGGAAGCACAGCGTATGGGCGGTCATGCGGATCGGCAGGGCGGTATCGTCCAGAACGTCGCCCGCCACGGTGTTGGTCAGCGTCACCTCTGAGGTCGGGATCATCCACCAGCCGTTGGTGGTGCGATAGCTGTCTTCGGCGAATTTCGGCAACTGGTTGGTGCCGTACATCGCCTCGTCCTTCACGAGGACAGGGGTGATCATTTCGGTCAGGCCATGCTCGGTCGTGTGCACATCCAGCATGAACTGCGCCAGCGCCCGATGCAGCCGCGCGACAGAACCGCGCAGCACCACAAAGCGCGCCCCGCTGAGTTTGGCCGCAGTTTCGAAATCCATACCGGACTTGACGGCGGGAATGTCGAAATGCTCCAGCGGCTTGAAATCCAGCGCGCGCGGGCTGCCCCAGCGGCGCATCTCGACATTGTCGTTTTCATCCGCACCTTGCGGCACGTCGGCAAGCGGGCTGTTGGGCAGGGTCAGCAGCAGGTCGGTCAGCTTCTGGTCAAGCTCGCGCGCCTCGGCCTGCATGGCGGCGACTTCGGCCTTCTTGTCGGCCACCAGCGCGCGCAGCCGTTCGAATTCCGCCTCGTTCCCGCTGGCCTTGGCGGCGCCCACATCCTTGGAGGCGCGGTTCTGTTCGGCCTGCGCGGTTTCAGCCGCAGTGATGCGCGCGCGCCGCGCCTCGTCCAGCGCCAGCACCTTGTCCGACATCGGGTCCGCACCGCGCCGGGCGAGGGCGGCATCGAAAGCGGCGGGGTTTTCGCGGATGGCGCGGATGTCGTGCATGGCTTGCTCCGGTATGGTTCTGGGCGTCTTCCCCATATGCCGCAAGTGCCGTCGCGATTGAAGGGGCGATTTGGTCTGCAGCGCCGACCGGACCGTTTCCGTCCCTTCCCGTGTCGCTTTGGCTGTTTCCTGCCTTGCAAAAGGGGGCGTCGGCACATAGGTTCCCTGCCAATTCGAAGGGGGCCAGCCGGCCCCCTGACGCTTCATGACAAGGACAGACCGATGGAAGCCTTTGCCCAGTTTATCCCGCTTATCCTGATCTTCGCGATCATGTATCTGTTGCTGATCCGCCCCCAGCAGAAAAAGCTGAAAGAGCATCAGGCGATGGTGGCCGCCCTGCGCCGGGGGGATCAGATCATCACCCAGGGCGGGCTGATCGGCAAGGTGTCCAAGGTCAAGGACGACAACGAGATCGAGGTCGAACTTGCCGAGAACGTCAAGGTGCGCGTGGTCAAATCCACCGTGGCGCAGGTCATCTCGAAGACCGAGCCCGCAGCAAGCTGACAACGCTCGGCCCCGGGGGGGTGAAATCCCTGTGGGCCGAAACTTTTTCGACCGCTCCGGTTTCGACAGGCCCGAAGCCTTCGGACGGCGCAATTCCGGTACAAGGCAGGTGACATGCTTCAGATTGATCTCTGGAAACGGCTTCTGATCTGGACAGTAGTGGCACTTGGCCTGGCGCTGGCCTTGCCCAACGGGTTCTATTCGCGGGTCGAAGGCGCGAATGATGCGCGCGCTGCCCTTGACATGGGCCGCTCCGATGCGGCGCTTGAGGCGCAGGCGGGGCAATGGCCTTCGTTCCTGCCTTCCGCGCTGGTGAACCTCGGCCTTGATCTGCGTGGCGGCGCGCATCTGCTGGCCGAAGTGCGGGTGACCGATGTCTATGAGGCACGGTTGCAGGGCATGTGGCCCGATGTGCGCGACCTGCTGCGCGACCAGCGCGAGACGGTGGGCACGATCCGCCTGCAGCCTTCCGCATCCGATGAGTTGCGCGTGCGTCTGAACGAGCGCCCCGAGCAGGCCACCCGGGCGGCGGAACTGGTGCGCGGCCTTGCGCGGCCGGTCGTCACCCTGACCGGGGCAGGGGCCAGTGATATCGACGTGACCGTGGATGGCGCCGACATCGTCCTGCGCCTGTCCGAGGCCGAGCGTCAGGCGACGGACGACCGCACTGTCCAGCAGTCGCTTGAGATCATCCGCCGCCGGATCGACGAGGTCGGCACGCGTGAGCCCACGATCCAGCGGCAGGGCGCCGACCGTATCCTGATCCAGGTGCCCGGCGTGGGATCGGCCGCCGAGCTGAAAGAGATCATCGGCACCACCGCGCAACTGACATTCCAGCCCGTCGTCACCCGCACCACCAATGCCAACATGCCTGCGGGCGCGGGCAACGAATTGCTGCCATCAGTAGACGAGGCGGGGACATTCTATGTCCTCGAACAGGCCCCGGTTGTGACCGGCGAGGAACTGGTGGATGCGCAGCCCGCCTTTGACCAGAATGGCCGCCCTGCCGTGAACTTCCGCTTCAACCCGACGGGCGCGCGGAAATTCGGCAATTACACGGCCGAGAACATCGGCAACCCCTTTGCCATCGTGCTGGACAACGAGGTGATCAGCGCCCCCGTGATCCAGAGCCATATCCCCGGCGGATCGGGCATCATCACCGGCAATTTCAGCGTCGAGGAAAGCACCCAGTTGGCGGTTCTGCTGCGCGCGGGCGCGCTTCCGGCGGGGCTGACCTTTCTTGAGGAACGCACCATCGGGCCGGAACTGGGCGCGGACAGCATCGAGGCGGGCAAGATCGCCTGTATCGTGGCGGGTATCGCCGTGCTGGTCTTCATGATCCTCAGCTACGGGCTGTTTGGTGTCTTCGCCAATATCGCGCTGATCATCAACGTGGCGCTGATCTTCGGCCTGCTGTCCTTGATCGGGGCCACGCTGACCCTGCCGGGCATCGCCGGGATCGTGCTGACCATCGGGATGGCGGTGGATGCCAATGTGCTGGTCTTCGAACGTATCCGGGAGGAGTTGAAGACCGCCAAAGGCCCCGCACGTGCCATCGATCTGGGATATGAAAAGGCGCTGAGCGCAATCGTGGACGCCAATATCACCACCTTCATGACAGCCCTGATTCTCTATGTCATGGGGTCCGGCCCGGTGCGCGGTTTCGCGATCACCCTGGGCTTGGGCATCTTGACCTCGGTCTTCACGGCCATTTTCGTCACGCGGTTGATCATCGTGATCTGGTTCGAACGCCGCCGCCCCAAGACAATCGAGGTTTGAGATGCGCCTGAGACTTGTTCCCGAGACAACCAACTTCGATTTCTTCGGCAGGCCGACCCTCTGGCTGGGCATCTCTGGCCTCATGATGGTGCTGGCGATGGTGTCCTTCTTCGTGCAGGGCCTCAACTTCGGGATCGATTTCCGGGGTGGCACCACGATCCGTACCGAAAGCGCGCAGCCCATCGACATCGGCGTCTATCGCGCGGCGGTCGACACGCTGGCCCTGGGCGATGTCACCATCACCGAGATTTTCGATCCCAGCTTCGGCCCCGATGAAAACGTGGCCATGGTGCGCATTCAGGCCCAGGACGACCAGGAGGCCGTATCGCCCGAATTGATCGCCGCAGTCGAGGCGGCATTGCAGCAGGCGGTGCCCGATATCCGTTTCGTGTCGGTCGAATCGGTGGGACCCAAGGTGTCGGGCGAGTTGATCATGACCGCCAGCATCGCTGTCGTCCTCGCGATTGCGGCGGTTCTTGTCTACATCTGGCTGCGCTTCGAATGGCAATTCGCCGTGGGCGCTGTCGTGGCACTTGTGCATGATGTCGTGCTGACGATCGGGGTCTTCTCGGAGTTGCAGATCAGGTTCGACCTTGCGATCATCGCCGCACTTCTGACCATCGTGGGTTATTCGCTGAACGATACCGTCGTCGTCTTCGACCGGGTGCGGGAAAACCTGCGCAAATTCAAGCAAAAGCCCCTGCGCGAGGTGCTGAACCTGTCGATCAACGAGACGCTCAGCCGGACGATGATGACCTCGTTGACGACGCTGATTGCCTTGATCGCATTATTTGTCCTTGGCGGTGACGTGATCCGTGGCTTTGTCTTCGCGATGATCTGGGGGATCGTGGTCGGCACCTATTCGTCGATCTTCGTAGCCTCGGTCGTCCTGTTGAAGATGGGCGTCAAGCGCGACTGGTCCAAGCCCGATGGCAATGCGGGCACGCAGTTCTCGAACATAGATGCCTGACGCCCTTGGCGCGGCCCTTGCCTTTGACGGGCTGGGGTGGCTGATCGCGGGAACCGTGCTGGCCGGTTTCGTGCGCGGGTTTTCGGGGTTTGGCACGGCGCTTGTCTTCATGCCGGTTGCCGGACAACTGATGCCGCCGATCTGGGCGCTGACCGTGCTTGTGGTGATGGATGTGTTTGGCCCCTTGCCGAACCTGCCGCGTGCAAGGCGTGACGGCAACCCGCGCGAGGTCGCTCTTCTCAGCGTCGCCATGATCGTGGCCTTGCCGCTTGGTCTGATGGTTCTGGCGTCGATCCGGCCCGAATTGTTTCGCTATGCCGTGTCGACCTTGGCGCTGCTGGTCCCGATCCTGCTGCTGGCGGGGTTGAGGTATCGCGGTCCGTTGTCCGCGCCGATCCTTCTGGGCACCGGCGGCGTCAGCGGTTTTCTGGGCGGGGTCGTAGGCGTGCCGGGGCCACCTGTCATCCTGCTTTATCTTGCCTCGACCCGCCTTGCCGCGCAGGTGCGCGCGAATATCCTGATCTACCTGTTCATCTTCGACATCGTCCTGATCGCGGTGCTGGCCTTGCAGGACAGGCTTGAAGCCGTGCCGGTCATCCTTGGGCTTCTGCTTGCCTTGCCGGTGATGCTGGCCAATATGGCAGGTGCGGCGATCTTTCGCCCGGAACGGGAACGGCCCTATCGCGCAGCGGCCTATGTCATCATCGCCGCTGCAGCCATCAGCGGGCTGCCGGTCTGGGATTGAACGACCACAGAGGACGGAGGCAAGACCATGCGCGTGACCGAGGTGAATTTTGACGGGGCTATGCCCATCGACGGCTATGGGCCGGGGTTCTTCCGGGTTGGCAAACAGATCATCGAGGGGCCGGTTCTGGTGACGGTGACCCGTGCCATCCAATGGGGCGGCTTTGACGATATCGAACCGCTGACCGCTCTGGCGGGCGAGGTCGATGTGATCTTTCTTGGCATGGGGGCCGAGATCGCCCATGCGCCGGGCGCGCTGCGCGACCGGCTCGAGGTGCTGGGGATGGGGGTCGAGGTGATGAACTCGCCCGCCGCCTGCCGTACCTATAACGTGCTGGTGTCCGAAGGGCGCCGCGTGGCTGCAGCCCTGCTGCCCGTGGGCGAGGTGCTGCGGTGATCTGCGCCTTTCGGAATATGTGAGAATGGGTTAGACGCGGCGCATGGAATTGAACGTCACAGGTCTGAGCGTTGCGCGCGGCGGCATTCCGGTCCTCGAGGGGCTGGATTTCATCCTGCGTGCCGGTGAGGCGCTGATCCTGCGCGGGCCCAATGGCGTGGGCAAGACCACCGTGTTGCGCACCATCGCCGGTCTGCAGCCGCCGCTTGCCGGCCATGTCGGCCTTGAACGCGAGGCGATGGCCTATGCGGGCCATGCAGACGGGATCAAGTCGACCCTGACGGTGCGCGAGAACCTGACCTTCTGGGCCGATATCTTCGGCACCTCCGGTGTGGCCAAGGCGCTTGAAGCCTTCGATCTTGTCGCCCTTGCCGACCGCATGGCCGGGGCGCTGTCGGCGGGTCAGAAGCGCAGGCTGGGTCTTGCGCGCATGGTGGTGACAGGCAGGCCCGGCTGGGTGCTGGACGAGCCCACCGTGTCCCTTGATGCAAGTGCCGTGGGCCTGTTCGCGCAGGCTGTGCGCAATCATCTGGCAGGGGGTGGCATGGCCTTGATGGCCACGCATATCGATCTGGGCCTTGCGGAGGCGCGCGTGCTGGATGTGGCGCCTTACCGCGCCAAGGCCCCGGCCCATGACGATTTTGACGGATCCTTCCTGTGAGGGCGTTGCTGATCCGCGATATCCGGCTTGCGGTCCGGGCGGGCGGTGGCTTTGGCCTCGGGCTGGCGTTTTTCCTGATCGTCGTGGTGCTGGTGCCCTTCGGGGTGGGGCCGGACAGCGGCCTTCTGGCGCGGATCGCGCCCGGCATCCTTTGGCTGGGGGCGCTTTTGTCCTGCCTCCTGTCGCTGGACCGGATCTTTGCGCTGGACTGGGAGGATGGCTCGCTGGATCTGCTGGCGACGGCCCCCTTGCCGATGGAGGCGCTGGTCAGTGTCAAGGCATTGGCCCACTGGCTGGCGACGGGTGTGCCGCTGGTGCTGGCCTCGCCGCTGTTCGCGCTGCTGCTGAGCCTGCCGCCTGAGGGCTATCTGCCCCTGCTGGTGTCACTGGCGCTGGGGACCCCGGCGCTGAGCGTGATCGGCACATTCGGGGCGGCGCTGACGGTGGGGCTGAAACGGGGCGGGCTGCTGTTGAGCCTGCTTGTGCTGCCGCTTTACGTGCCCACCCTGATCTTCGGGGCCGAAGTGGCAAGGCGCGGGGCAGAAGGGCTGGAAACCGGCGTGCCGCTGGCGATGCTGGCCGGGATCACCTTCGGGGCGATCGCGCTGCTACCCTTTGCCTCGGCGGCGGTACTGCGGGTAAACCTGCGCTGACGGGGATGTGACTTGCGCCCGAGGGGCGATGGAATAGGAACGGGATATGGCGTCGATCTGGGAATATGCGAACCCAAAGAAGTTCATTCAGACCACGGACAGGCTGCTGCCATGGCTGTCCGTGCTGTCTGCGATCACCCTTGTCATCGGGCTGATCTGGGGCTTTTTCTTCACGCCTGACGACTTCCGCCAAGGCTCGACGGTCAAGATCATCTATCTGCATGTGCCTGCGGCGCTGATGGCGATCAACGCATGGCTGATGATGCTGGTGGCCTCGCTGATCTGGATCGTACGGCGGCACCATGTCTCGGCTTTGGCTGCGCGCGCCGCGGCGCCGGTGGGTGCCGTGATGACGGTGATTGCCCTTGCGACCGGCGCGATCTGGGGGCAGCCGATGTGGGGCACCTGGTGGGCCTGGGACCCGCGCCTGACATCCTTTCTGATCCTGTTCCTGTTCTATCTCGGATACATGGCGCTCTGGGCTGCGATCGAGAATGACGACACCGCCGCCGATCTGACATCGGTGCTGTGCCTTGTCGGATCGGTCTTTGCGCTGCTCAGCCGTTACGCGGTGAACTTCTGGAACCAGGGTCTGCACCAGGGCGCGTCGCTGAGTCTCGACAAGGAAAAGAACGTGGCGGACGTGTTCTATCATCCGCTGCTGTTCTGCATCGCGGGCTTTGTGCTGCTGTTCATTGCGCTGGTGTTCCTGCGCACGCAAACGGAAATCCGTGCCCGCCGGATGCGGGCCCTTCTGGCACGGGAGAGACTGGGATGATGCCCGATCTTGGAAAATACGCCGACGCGGTCCTGTCATCTTACGCCGTGTCCATCGTTCTGATCATGGCCCTTGTGGCCTTCAGCGTGATGCGGGCGCGCAAAGTGCGCGCGCAACTGGATGAGGTTGAACGCAGGAGCCGCAGACATGGCTAAGATATCACCCCTGATGCTGGCCCCGCCGCTGATCTTCGCAGGCCTTGCCGCGATGTTCTGGTTCGGCATGCAGCGCGACGATCCCGATCAGCTTCCCTCGGCGCTGGAAGGGCGGCAAGCCCCCGCCATAGCGGTGGAACAGCTTGGCCCCGAGGCACCGTTCGGCGATGCGGACTTGCGCGCGGGCGAGGTGACGCTGGTCAATTTCTGGGCCAGCTGGTGCGCACCCTGCCGGGTGGAGCATCCCAACCTCGAGGCGCTGGCGGCATCGGGGCTGACGATCTACGGCGTCAACTACAAGGACCAGCCCGACAACGCGATGGGCTTTCTGGAGGAACTGGGCAACCCTTACGCGGCGATGGGGGCTGACACCTCGGGGCGCATGGGGTTGAACTGGGGTCTTTACGGCGTGCCCGAAACCTATGTGATCGACGGGCAGGGCAATATCGTGTTGCGCCATGCCGGGCCGATCACCCAACGGGTCATCGACGCCACGATCCGTCCTGCCATCGAAAAGGCGCGCGGCGCAGGCTCCTGACAGATCCGCTGCGCGCAAGAAAAAAGCCCCGGTGCATCGCACCGGGGCTTTGTCTTGGGACAGGTGCCGATCAGGCCGACTTGGCCAGGTTGCGCAGCACGTAATGCAGCACGCCACCGTTCTCGACATATTCCTTTTCCACGGCGGTATCGATCCGGCATTTCACCATGATCTCGCGCACGGAACCATCGCCATAGGTGATGGTGCAGGGCACGTCCGACAGCGGCTTCAGATCGCCCGCAAGCCCGGAGATCGAGACCGTCTCGTCACCTTTCAGGCCCAGCGACTTGCGGGTGTCACCGCCGGTGAACTCGAACGGAATGACGCCCATGCCGACCAGGTTAGACCGGTGGATACGCTCGAAGCTTTCCGCGATCACGGCCTTGACGCCCAGCAGTGCCGTGCCCTTGGCCGCCCAGTCGCGGCTGGAGCCTGCGCCGTATTCGATGCCGCCGAAGATGACGAGGGGCGTGCCCTGCTCCTGATAGGCCATCGAGGCGTCGAAGATCGAGGTCTGCGCCCCGTCCGGACCCTTGGTGTAGCCGCCTTCGACCCCGTCCAGCATCTCGTTCTTGATGCGGATGTTGGCGAAGGTGCCGCGCATCATCACTTCGTGGTTGCCACGACGCGAACCATAGGAGTTGAACTCGCGCACGGGCACCTGACGTTCGATCAGGTACTTGCCTGCGGGGGTGGTGTCCTTGAAAGAACCTGCCGGGCTGATGTGGTCGGTGGTGATCATGTCGCCCAGCAGCGCCAGCACGCGGGCGCCCTTGATGTCATGGATCACACCTGCCTCGGTGCCCATGCCGCGGAAATAGGGCGGGTTCTGGATATAGGTCGAGGATGCGGGCCAGTCATAGGTCTCGCTATCGGTGGTCTCGACCGCCTGCCATTTCTCGTCGCCCTTGAACACATCGGCGTATTTCTTCAGGAATGCCTCGCGGGTCACGGTCTTTTCGACCAGATCCGCGATTTCCTGCGAGGTCGGCCAGATATCCTTGAGATAGACGGGTTTGCCGTCCTTCGAGGTGCCGATCGCATCCTTGGTGATGTCGATGTTCATGTCGCCCGCAATGGCATAGGCCACGACCAGCGGGGGGCTGGCCAGATAGTTGGCGCGCACGTCGGGGCTGATGCGGCCCTCGAAGTTGCGGTTGCCCGACAGGACCGACACGGCCACCAGATCATTCTCGTTGATCGCCTTGGAAATCTCGGGCTGCAGCGGGCCCGAGTTGCCGATGCAGGTGGTGCAGCCATAGCCCACGAGGTTGAAGCCGATGGCGTCCAGATCGTCCTGCAGGTTCGCGGCCTCAAGGTATTCCGACACGACCTGGCTGCCGGGGGCGAGCGATGTCTTGACCCAGGGCTTGCGGGTCAGGCCAAGGGCGCGCGCCTTGCGGGCGACCAGACCGGCCCCGATCATCACATAGGGGTTCGACGTGTTGGTGCAGGAGGTGATCGAGGCGATCACAACCGACCCGTCATGCAGCTTGTAATCCTCCCCCGCGACAGGGGCGCTGGAAAAGCCGGTGATGTTGCCGGGCACATGGTTGGGGCCGGGCTTGCCGCCTTCTTCCACCATGTCGGATTTTTCCAGCCTTGGCGCGGCCGGCATCTTGCGCAGGCCACGGATATAGTCGCCGAAGACATGCGCGGCATCGGTCAGCGGCACATGGTCCTGCGGGCGCTTGGGGCCAGAGATCGCAGGCACCACATCGCCGAGGTCCAGATGCAGGGTCGAGGTGTAGACCGGTGCGTAATCCGCACCGCGCCAGAAGCCGTTTTCCTTGGCATAGGCTTCGACCAGGGCGATCCTGTCCTCGTCGCGGCCAGTCTGGCGCAGGTAGCGCAGGGTCTCGTTATCGATCGGGAAGAAGCCGCAGGTGGCGCCATATTCGGGGGCCATGTTGGCGATGGTCGAACGATCAGCCAGCGGCATGTTGTCCAGGCCTTCGCCGTAGAATTCGACGAACTTGCCGACAACGCCATGGGCGCGCAGCATCTGCACGACCTTCAGCACCAGATCGGTGGCGGCCACGCCTTCCATCATCGCGCCGGTGATCTTGAAGCCGACCACTTCGGGGATCAGCATCGACACGGGCTGACCCAGCATCGCGGCCTCGGCCTCGATCCCGCCGACGCCCCAGCCCAGAACCGCCAGACCGTTGACCATGGTGGTGTGGCTGTCGGTGCCGACCAGCGTGTCAGGATAGGCGACAGTCGCGCCATTCTGATCGGTGTCGGTCCAGACGGTCTGCGCGAGGTATTCCAGGTTCACCTGATGGCAGATGCCGGTGCCCGGCG
>JBFHIW010000048.1:0-26281 GCA_041596235.1 Paracoccaceae bacterium | reverse complement strand
TTTGACGACATGGTCAATATGGCCGAGGAGACCCATGCGCCCGGTCGCACCATGCCGCTGGCAATCCTGGGGGCGCTGGCGATCACGGGGCTTTTGTACATGCTGGTGTCGCTGGCCGCCGTCCGGGCCGTCCCGCGCGAGGTGCTGGGCGTATCGGAACGCCCGCTGGCGCTGGTCTGGGAAGCGGGGATGGGCACCTCTGCGGCCTTTCTTGCGGCAATCGCGGTGGCCGCCGCGCTGAACGGGGTGCTGGCGCAGATCGTCATGGCGGCGCGGGTGCTGTTCGGACTGGGCAAGCGATCGCCCGGTTTCGCGGTCTTTCGCAAGACGCATGCCCGGTTCGGCACGCCGGTGCTGGGCACTGTCGTGATCGGCGCGGCGGTCACTGCCTCGGCGCTGACCCTGCCGGTGGCGGTGCTGGCCGAGATCACCACCCAGGCCTTGCTGATCGTCTTCGCCATCGTCAATGCGGCGCTGATCGGGTTGAAGCGGCGCGTGCCGGATGGGCCTTTCGTGGTGCCCATGGCCGTGCCCGTGCTGGGGATCATCACCTGCGTGCTGACCTTCATGGCCTCTTTTCTGGGGGGCGGGGGATGACCGGATCGCTGATCATGGCCTGTCTCTGGGCGCTGGGGGCCAATCTGGCGGCGATGCTGCCATCGCGCGACAATCACTGGCGGCGGGCCTATGTGCTGATCGCCTTCGGTATTCCCCTTCTGGGCTATGTGACCTATGAGAACGGGCCGGTCGTCGGCCTGTTGGTCATGGTGGCCGGCATGAGCATGCTGCGCTGGCCGGTCATCTATCTTGGCCGCTGGATGCGCCGCCGGATGGAGAAATAGAATGGCCCGACCCGACCGGATCGAGGGGCTGCGCGGCAGTCTGAGCGCGGGCAAACCGCTGTCCGATCTGACATGGCTGCGCGTGGGCGGTCCGGCGGACTGGATCTATCAGCCTGCGGACACTGATGATCTGGCGCATTTTCTGGCGCAGCTGGATACGGATGTCCCGGTTTTCCCGATGGGGGTGGGCAGCAACCTGATCGTGCGCGATGGCGGCTTGCGCGCGGTGGTGATCCGTCTGGGGCGCGGCTTCAACGGGATCGAGATCGCGCAGGGCCGCGTCATCGCGGGGGCGGCGGCGCTGGATGCCCATGTGGCGCGGCGCGCGGCCGAGGCCGGGCTGGACCTGACCTTTCTGCGCACCATCCCCGGCAGCATCGGCGGGGCGGTGCGAATGAACGCGGGCTGCTATGGCGCCTATGTGGCTGATGTGCTGACCGGGGTCGAGGCTGTCACCCGCGAGGGGCGCATCGTGACGTTGTCTCGTGATGAGTTGCAACTGTCCTACCGGCAAAGCCTGCTGCCCGAGGGATGGGTGCTGACGCGGGCCACCTTTGCGGCGCCCGCCGGCGACCCCGCCGCACTGGCTGCGCGCATGGAGGAGCAGATCGCCCGCCGCGATGCCAGCCAGCCCACGAAGGACCGCAGCGCCGGCAGCACCTTCCGCAACCCGGCCGGGTTTTCCAGCACCGGGCGCGCCGATGACGTGCATGATCTGAAGGCCTGGAAGCTGATCGAGGATGCCGGCATGCGCGGCGCGCGTCTGGGTGGCGCGCAGATGAGCGAGATGCACGCCAATTTCCTGATCAACGCCGGGGGCGCCAGCGCCGCCGATCTGGAAAACCTTGGCGAATTGGTGCGAAAAAAGGTTTACGATTCAACCGGTATCACGCTAGAGTGGGAAATCATGAGGGTCGGCGAAACGACCCCTGCGAGCGGTTGACAGGCACTATCACACATAAGGGTCGCTGACCCCTGAGCAAAAGGGTCATTCAAGGCCCGGGATTTGAGGCACGGATTGGGTATGTCGGGCAGGACACCCCCCAAGGTTGCAGTTTTGATGGGCGGCGCTTCGGCCGAGCGCGAAGTGTCGTTGTCATCGGGGCGTGAATGCGCCACGGCGCTGCAGGCCGAAGGCTATGAGGTGGTCACGCTGGATGCCGGCGCCGATCTGCCTGCGCGTCTGGCCGAGGTTGCACCCGATGTCGTGTTCAACGCGCTGCATGGCCGCTGGGGCGAGGATGGCTGCGTTCAGGGTCTGCTGGAGTGGCTGCGCCTGCCCTATACCCATTCGGGGGTGCTGGCCTCGGCCCTGGCGATGGACAAGCAGCGCACCAAGGATGTCTACCGCGCCGAAGGCCTGCCCGTGGTGCCCAGCGTGCTGGCCAGGCAAGACGCAATCGCCGCCGCACATCTGATGCCGCCGCCCTATGTGGTGAAACCCTTTGACGAGGGGTCATCCGTCGGCGTGGTGATCGTGCGCGAGGGGATGAACGCACCCCGCCTGCCCGAAGGCCTGCCCGATGTGCTGATGGTCGAGGCCTATGCGCCGGGGCGTGAACTGACCGTCACGGTGATGGGTGAGCGCGCCCTTGGCGTGACCGAGATCATCACCGATGGCTGGTATGATTACGATGCAAAGTACAAGCCCGGCGGATCGCGCCATGTCTGTCCCGCCGAATTGCCCGAAGATATAACCGCAGCCTGCATGGACTACGCCTTGCGCGCGCATCGCGCCCTGGGCTGCCGGGGTGTCACGCGCACCGATTTCCGCTGGGATGACGCGCGCGGGCTGGATGGGCTTGTGCTGCTGGAAACCAATACGCAGCCGGGCATGACGCCCACGTCGCTGTCGCCCGAACATGCCGGGCTGATCGGCCTGAGCTTCGGGCAGTTCTGTGCCTGGATGGTGGAGGATGCCTCGTGCAACAGGTGAACCCGCGGCTTGATCCGGCGCCCTCGCGCTGGTCCTACCGGATGCAGCGGCTGATGCTGACGCCGCTCTATCGCAACCTGCTCAGGATCGGGTTACCCTTCGCGATCGCCTTCGGTTCGGTCACGCTTTACATGTCCGACGATCAGCGCCGCGAGACTCTGGTGCAGGGAGTTGTCGATCTGCGCGAGCAGTTCCAGACCCGGCCGGAATTCATGGTCAACCTATTGGCGATTGATGGCGCCTCCAGCAGCGTGGCCGAAGATATCCGCGAGGTGCTGCAGCTCGATTTCCCGATCAGCAGCTTCGATCTGGAGCTGGACAATATCCTGACCCAGATCCGCGAATTGCCGCCGGTGCAGGACGCCAGCCTGCGTGTCCGCTCAGGCGGGATCCTGCAGGTCGATGTGATCGAACGCAGTCCTGCGGTGGTCTGGCGCACGGCGCAGGGCCTTGATGTGCTGGATGCCTCGGGTGCCGTCATCGCCCCCGCCACCTCGCGCGAGGCGCATGCCGCCTTGCCGCTGATCGCGGGTGAGGGGGCGGATCGCCATGTGAACGAGGCGCTGGACCTCGTGCGCGCGGCCGGACCGCTTGGCGCGCGGATGCGGGGCCTTGTGCGTGTGGGCGACCGGCGGTGGGACGTGGTGCTGGACCGCGAACAGCGGATCCAGTTGCCCGAGGAAGGTCCGGTACAGGCGCTGGAGCGTGTGATCGCCATGGGTCAGGTCCACGAGATGCTGGAGCGTGACCTGTCGGTCGTGGACATGCGCCTGAGCCAGCGACCGACCATCCGGATGAACGCGGCCGCTGTCGAGCAGTGGCGCGAATTGCAGAAAACTCATGCAGGGATTGCAAGACCATGATCGAGCTTTATGAAAGCCAGCGCGCCATGCGGAACATGCGCCGCGCCGCCATGCAGCGCGGTGTCGTGGCCATTCTTGACGTCGGCAGCTCGAAGATCGGCTGCCTTGTCCTGCGCTTCGACGGGGCCGATCGCGGGATCGAGGTCGAAGGCGTCGGGCCGATGGCGGGGCAGGCGGGGTTCCGGGTGATCGGGGCCGCGACAACGCGGTCGCGCGGTGTCCGCTTCGGCGAGATCCAGTCCATGCAGGAGACCGAGCGCGCGATCCGCACCGCCGTGCAGGCGGCGCAGAAGATGGCCAATATCCGCGTGGATCACGTGATTGCCTGTTTCTCGGGCGGCGCGCCGCGCAGCTATGGTCTGGCCGGGGCGATCGACCTCGAAGGACATGTTGTCACCGAGCAGGATGTCAGCCGCGTCCTCAGCGCCTGCGACGTTCCCGAATATGGCGAGGGGCGCGAGGTGCTGCATGCCCAGCCTGTCAATTTCGCGCTGGATCACCGGTCCGGTCTTGGCGATCCGCGCGGCCAGATGGGAATGCGCCTGGCCACGGACATGCATATGCTGACGGTCGATGCCGCAGCGATCCAGAACCTGGCCCATTGCGTCAAGCGCTGCGATCTTGAACTGGCCGGTGTTGCCTCGTCCTCCTATGTGTCGGGCATCTCGGCCATGGTCGAGGACGAACAGGAACTTGGCGGGGCCTGCATCGACCTGGGCGGCGGGACGACCGGCATCTCGATCTTCATGAAAAAGCACATGATTTACACCGACAGCGTCAAGATGGGTGGCGATCATGTGACCGGCGACATCTCGATGGGGCTGGGCGTGCCGACGGCGACGGCCGAGCGGATCAAGACCTTCTATGGCGGCGTGGTGGCCACGGGCATGGATGATCGCGAGATGATCCAGACCGGCGGCGATACCGGCGACTGGGAGCATGACCGCCGCACCGTCAGCCGCGCCGAACTGATCGGGATCATGCGCCCGCGGGTCGAGGAAATCCTCGAGGAAGTGCGCGCGCGTCTGGATGCGGCCGGTTTCGAACACCTGCCCAGCCAGCAGATCGTGCTGACCGGCGGCGGCAGCCAGATCCCCGGTCTGGATGGGCTGGCCAGTCGCATCCTCGGCCAGCAGGTCCGCCTTGGGCGGCCGCTGCGCGTGCATGGCTTGCCGCAATCGGCCACCGGCCCCGGTTTCGCCAGCGCGGTGGGCCTGTGCCTGTTCGCGGCGCATCCGCAGGACGAGTGGTGGGACTTCGAAATTCCCGTGGATCGCTACCCGGCGCGGTCGCTGAGAAGAGCCGTGAAATGGTTCAAAGACAATTGGTAACCGCTATATATGGCCTGTTCGGCGAAATCCCGCGTGCGACAAGCATTAGATCGCCATATTTTGTGGTGAATTCGCGTTTTTTTGGTGACGATCCCGGCAGTTCGGGTTAAGAATAGTACCGAATAGGCAGAAAAATGCCCTCAAATGCGGGCTTTAACCTCAGGCGGACAGATCATGACATTGAACCTTTCGATGCCCGGACATGAAGAACTCAAGCCCCGTATCACCGTGTTCGGTGTGGGTGGCGCTGGCGGCAACGCGGTCAACAACATGATCGAGAAGAAGCTGACGGGCGTCGAATTCGTTGTGGCGAATACGGACGCGCAGGCGCTGCAGCAAAGCAATGCGCCCAGCCGGATCCAGCTTGGCGTCAAGGTCACCGAAGGTCTGGGGGCAGGGGCCCGCGCCGCCGTCGGTGCCGCCGCTGCCGAGGAATCGATCGAACAGATCGTCGACCATCTGGCCGGGGCGCATATGTGCTTCATCACCGCAGGCATGGGCGGTGGTACCGGGACCGGTGCCGCGCCGATCATCGCGCAGGCCGCGCGCGAACTGGGCGTGCTGACCGTCGGCGTCGTGACCAAGCCCTTCCAGTTCGAGGGCGCCAAGCGCATGCGTCAGGCCGAAGAGGGCGTCGAGGCGCTGCAGAAGATGGTCGATACGCTGATCATCATTCCCAACCAGAACCTGTTCCGTCTGGCCAATGAAAAGACCACCTTCACCGAAGCCTTCTCGATGGCAGATGATGTGCTCTATCAGGGCGTCAAGGGCGTGACCGACCTGATGGTGCGTCCGGGCCTGATCAACCTTGATTTCGCCGATGTCCGCGCCGTCATGGACGAGATGGGCAAGGCGATGATGGGTACCGGCGAAGCCTCGGGCGAGGATCGCGCGATTCAGGCCGCCGAAAAGGCCATCGCGAACCCGCTGCTGGACGAGATCAGCCTCAAGGGTGCCAAGGGCGTTCTGATCAACATCACCGGCGGGCATGACCTGACCCTGTTCGAACTGGACGAGGCCGCCAACCGCATCCGCGAGGAAGTGGATGCCGATGCCAATATCATCGTGGGCTCCACGCTGGACACCGATATGGAAGGCATGATGCGCGTCAGCGTCGTGGCGACTGGCATCGACGTGGTCGAGACTGCGGTCGAGATCCCGCGCCCCCGTCGCGGCATGGCGCAGCCCCTGACCCAGCAGGTCAGCCAGGAAACGGCTGCCGCCACTGCCACCGCGCAGGTTGCCGCAAAGCAGGCCGAACCCGCCCCGGTTCAGGCTGCCAAGGAAGACGCCGCCCCCGTGCAGCGCAAGGCCGAGCCGACCTTCTTCGAGGATCTGGACGTGCAGCGCGCCGCAGCCTCGGAACAGATGGACGACATCTTTGCCGACGAAGCGGATCAGGACGACAGCCTGCCGCCCCCGGCCTATCAGCCGCGCCAGATGCAACCCCAGTCCCGCTATGAAGAGGACGAGGATCAGGCCGCAGCATTTGTGGCACCGCGCGCCCCCGCGCCCGGCACGCCCACGCCCGAGGCGATGGCGCGTCTGCAGCAGGCCGTGAGCAAGGCCGCCGCGCCCGGAACGAAGCGCCCGCAGCCGCAGCCCGAGCCCGAGCATCGCCCGCGTTTCGGCATCAATTCGCTGATCAATCGCATGACGGGCCACGCACCCGAAACGCAGGAGCGCGCCCCGGTGCAGCAACCCGCGCGCCAGCAGCCGCCGGTGCGTGCACAGGCCGCGCAGGGGTATGCGCAGCAGGCACGGCCCGCGCCTGCCGATGCGCAGGATCCTGATCAGGAGCGGATCGAAATTCCGGCCTTCCTGCGGCGTCAGGCGAACTGATTTCGGCTGTATCCAGCCGATCCCGGACCAAGTGAAAGACCGCCTTCGGGCGGTCTTTTTCGTTGTGAAACAGGGGGTTGATCAGGCGTGTCGGGCGGGATGGCAGATATCCGCCCATCGGTTTCGGGGATGTTTCAAACGGTTACAAAGATTGAATTGTTACTAAAGCGTCACAACCCTATTTTTTCGGCAAGGCGCAAGATCGCCATGTCCTAACCCGAGGCCTGACGTGCAGCATACTTTGAAATCAGCAGTTCGCTTCAACGGCGTTGGACTGCATTCCGGCAAGCCCGCCCAGATGGTGATCCATCCTGCGGCCGCGGAACACGGGATCTGGTTCCGCCGCAGTGACGTTCTGTTTGGCGATGCGATGATTCCCGCCCGCTGGGACGCGGTGCGCCAGTCGCCGCTGTGCACATTGCTGGAAAGCCCGTCCGGTGTCACCGTCTCGACGGTCGAACATGTGATGGCGGCACTGGCGGGGTGTGGCGTGCACAATGCGCTGATCGAGCTTGATGGCCCCGAAGTGCCGATCCTTGACGGCAGCGCCGCCGCTTTCGTGCGCGGCTTCATGCAGCGCGGCCTGCGGGCGCAGGCCGCTCCGGTGCGGGCGCTGCGCGTTCTGGAAACGGTCGAGGTGCGGCGCGGGGATGCCTGGGCGCGTCTTTCGCCCTCGGACAGCCTTGTCATCGATTTCCATATCGAATTCGACGATGCCGCGATCGGTGCGCAATCCAAGCGACTGGTCATGTCCAACGGTACATTCGTGCGCGAATTGTGCGACAGCCGCACGTTCTGTCGGCAGGCGGATGTCGAAGCGATGCATGCTTGCGGGCTGGCCCTTGGTGGCACGCTTGAAAATGCCGTGGTTGTGGACGGCGATCGCGTCCTCAGCCCCGGTGGCCTGCGTCATCGTGACGAGGCCGTGCGCCACAAGATGCTGGATGCGCTGGGTGATCTGTCGCTGGCAGGCGCACCGCTGCTGGGGTCCTATACCGGGCATCGGGCAGGCCATGCCCTGACCAACGATCTGTTGCGCGCCCTCTTTGCGCGCCCCTCGGCCTACCGGATGGTGGTCTGCGATCCCGCGATGACCGCGCGGCTTCCGGGAGTTGGCGTTCACATGGACGAAATCCCGGCGGTGGCATAGGTCACGCGCCGGTGGGGGCGACAAGTCTCTATCGGTCTATTTGCGCCAAAGACGTTTTGCACCGGAATTTTCTGTGCTAGGACCGTCCTTAACGGCAGGGTCAATCCCTGCGGACGAGACCAGACAAGGGTGAGAGCAAGCATGACAGGCGGGTCCCGGGCAAGCGTGATCGGTGGCGTTCTACTGGCTGTTTTGCTGGCAGGATGTGACAGTACGGCGGAACGTGCAGGGCGCGGATCGATTCCTCTGGACAGTTTCACGGCCGAACAGATCTATGAGCGCGCCGAGTTCGAGATCGACCGTGACCGGCCCGAGGATGCGGCCTTCTATTTCTCGGAGATCGAACGCCTTTATCCCTATTCGGAATGGGCCAAGCGCGGCCTGATCATGCAGGCCTTTTCCTATCACACGGCGCGTGATTACGAGAACAGCCGCGCTGCGGCGCAACGCTATATCGATTTCTACCCGGCTGACGAGGATGCCGCCTATGCCCAGTATCTGCTGGCGCTGTCCTATTATGACCAGATCGACGATGTGGGCCGCGATCAGGGTCTGACCTTCCAGGCGCTGCAGGCGCTGCGCACGGTGATCGAGGTCTATCCCGACAGCGAATATGCCAGCTCCGCCATTCTGAAATTCGACCTCGCCTTCGACCATCTGGCCGGCAAGGAAATGGAAATCGGGCGCTACTACCTGAAGGGCAATCACCATACCGCCGCGATCAACCGCTTCCGCGTGGTGGTGCAGGATTTCCAGACCACCAGCCATACCGCCGAGGCGCTGCATCGTCTGGTCGAGGCCTATCTCTCGCTCGGCCTGACGGACGAGGCGCAGACCGCGGGGGCGATCCTTGGTCACAACTTCCGTGCAACCACATGGTACGAGGACAGCTTCAAGCTGCTGAACGGCCGCGGTCTTGAGCTGGAAGCCGCGGGCGACAGCTGGCTGGCGCAGATCTATCGCCAGACGATCCGCGGGCAGTGGCTGTGATGCCCATGCCTTGTGCCACTGGCGCACAGGCATGAGCCGGGGGCAGGCCGGGAATGCTGCGCGCGCTTGAAATTCGCGACATGCTGATCATCGACCGGCTGGATCTTGCCTTCCAGCCGGGTCTGAACGTGCTGACCGGCGAGACCGGGGCAGGCAAGTCGATCCTGCTGGACAGTCTGGGATTCGTGCTGGGCTGGCGCGGACGTGCCGAACTGGTGCGCCAGGGCGCGGATCAGGGCGAAGTGGTTGCCGTCTTCGAATTGCCCAAGGGCCATGCCGCCCATGCCGTGCTGGAAGAGGCGGGGCTGCCTGCGGGACCCGAGCTGATCCTGCGGCGCATCAATACCCGCGACGGGCGCAAGACGTCCTGGATCAACGACCGGCGCTGTTCCGGCGAGGTGCTGCGCGCGCTGTCGGATACGCTGGTCGAATTGCACGGCCAGCATGATGATCGCGGCCTGCTGGACCCCAAGGGACACCGGACCTTGCTGGATGCCTTCGCGGGGCTGGCGGGGCAACTGGACACGGTGCGCGCCGCGTGGCGGCACCGCGCCCGTCTGATGCGGCAACTGGACGAGGCGCAGGCCGCCCTGGACGCCGTGCGCGCCGAGGAGGAATTCCTGCGCCATGCCGTGGCCGAACTGGATGCGCTGGATCCCCAGCCCGGCGAGGAGGCCGAGCTTGATACACGCCGCCGCGTGATGCAGGGGGCCGAACGGATCCGCGAGGATATGGCCCGCGCCCATGCGATCCTTGGGCCGCAAGGGGCCGAAAGCGCGATGGGCGACGGTCTGCGCTGGCTGGACGGTATCGCGGACCGGGCCGAGGGGATGCTGGATGCGCCGCTGGAGGCGCTGGGGCGCGCCCTGAACGAACTGGCCGAGGCCGTGCAGGGCATCGAGCGCGCGCAGGATGTGATGAGCTTTGATCCCCACGAGCTTGAGACGGTGGAAGAACGGCTGTTCGCGATCCGGGCGCTGGCGCGCAAGCATGATGTGCTGGCCGATGAGCTTGGCGTCTTTGCCGATGGGCTGCGCGACCGGCTCTCGGCGCTGGACCGTGGTGATGCGGACCTCAAGCTGCTCAAGGCGGAACTGGGCCGTGCCGATGCCGCCTATGACGCGGCGGCGGCCGCGCTGACGGCCGAACGCACCGAAGCGGCGGTGCTTCTGGACCGGGCGGTGACGGCCGAGCTTGCGCCCCTCAAGATGGAGCGCGCGGTGTTCCGCACCGTGATCGAGCCGTCGGAGCCCGGACCCGAGGGGCGCGACAGCGTGGCCTTCAGCGTGGCGACAAACCCCGGTGCACCTGCCGGACCGCTGGGCCGCATTGCTTCGGGCGGTGAACTCAGCCGGTTCCTGCTGGCGCTCAAGGTCTGCCTGAGCGATCGGGACGCGGGCATCACCATGATCTTCGACGAGATCGACCGCGGTGTCGGCGGGGCAACCGCCGATGCGGTCGGCCGACGGCTGGCGGCGCTGGCGACGGGCGGGCAGGTTCTGGTCGTGACCCATTCGCCGCAGGTGGCGGCCCTTGGCGCGCATCACTGGCGGGTGGAGAAACGCGTGCAGTCGGACATGACGACAACCACCGTGGTGCCGCTGGATGCGGCCGCGCGGGTGGACGAGATCGCCCGGATGGTGGCGGGCGACACGATCACCGACGAAGCGCGCGGCGCCGCGCGGGCGCTGCTGGCCGGGACAGTCTGAGCCTGTCGCAGGTCAGGCCCGGTGCAGCGGTTGCGATTGGAAATTTGAAGCAAGAAGAAACCCGCGGCGCGGCGCTCAGTCGTCCTGCCGCAGCATCTTGCCCGGGTTCATGATGTTGGCCGGGTCCAGCGCCATCTTCAGCGTCTGCATCACGTCCCAGGCCTGCCCGTGTTCGGCCTGCATGTAATCCAGCTTGCCCAGCCCGATGCCATGCTCGCCGGTGGCGGTGCCCCCCATGTCCAGCGCGCGCGTCACCATGCGATGCGCCAGCGCCTTGGCGGTCTTCTCCTGCGCGGGGTCGGTGGCGTCATAGAGCAGGATGGCATGGAAATTCCCGTCGCCCACATGGCCCAGGATCGGCCCCGCGATCCCCGAGGCCGCGATATCCGACTGGGTCTGCGTCACCGCTTCGGCAAGGCGCGAGATCGGCACGCAGATATCGGTGACAATCGCCATGGCGCCGGGGCGCGAGGCCTTGATCGCGTAATAGGCATTGTGGCGCATGGCCCAGAGCGCGCGGCGATCCTCGGGGCGGGTGGCCCAGTCGAAGCCGGTGCCGCCATGATCCGCGACGATCGCGCCGAAGGTGGCGACCTGTTCGCGCACGCCCGCGTCAGACCCGTGGAATTCCACCATCAGATGCGGTTGCAGCGGAATCTCGGTGCCCGACCATGCATTGACCGCCGCCACGCTGGCCTGGTCGATGAACTCGATCCGCGCCATGGGCAGGCCCAGCTGGATCGTGTCGATCACGGCGGTCACGGCATCGGCCATGTCCGAAAAGCCGCAGATCGCCGCCGCCGTCGCCTCGGGCTGGCCATGCAGGCGCAGGGTCATCTCGGTGATCAGGCCGAGGGTTCCCTCGGCGCCGACAAAGAGCCCGGTCAGGTCATAGCCCGCTGCGGTCTTGCGCGCCCGCGTGCCCGTGCGGATGATGCGGCCATCGGCCAGCACCACCTCGAGGCCCAGCACATTGTCGCGCATCGTGCCATAGCGCACCGCCGTGGTGCCGCTGGCGCGGGTCGAGGCCATGCCGCCCAGCGAGGCATTGGCGCCCGGATCGACCGGAAAGAACAGGCCCGTGGCGCGCAGCGCCTCGTTCAGCGCCTCGCGGGTCAGGCCGGGCTGCACGACCACGTCCATATCCGCGGCATTGATCTGCAACACCCGGTTCATCAGGCGGAAATCCACGCAGACCCCGCCATGCGGCGACTGGGCCTGCCCCTCGAGCGAGGTGCCGGCGCCATAGCCCACGACCGGAATGCCATGGGCCGCGCAAAGGCGCAGGATGGCAGATACCTCTGCGGTGGATTCGGGGTAGACGACGATCTCGGGCGGCATCGGCGGGAAATGCGTCTCCGAGCGGCCGTGCTGGTCGAGTTCGGACTTGGACCGACTGGCGCGTTGTCCTAACAAGGTGGTCAGATCGTCAAGAGCTGTCTGGCGGGTCATCTGGGTCTCCCAGCAATGCGGCTGGACAAAGCCTAGGCCAAGCCGGCTGGACGGGGAAGGGGCAAGAGCATGGACAAAGCAGCGCGACGGCAGGCGCCCCGCCCGATCAAGGGTCAGGTCTGATGCGTCAGGCCATCGCGGCCCATGTGTTGCACCTGGCGCGCCAGGCCATGAGATGGCTGGCAGAGGCCCTGCGCCTGCTGCGCAAGCGTGGCCCCAGCCAGTTCCAGTTCTGGCTGATCGCCCTGGTTATCGGGATCGCCGCCGGTTTCGCGGCCCTGCTGTTCCGCAAGGGGATCGAGACGCTGCAGGCTTTTCTCTACGGGACCGATGACGTGGCGAAGCTGCACAGCTTCGCAGAGACCATGCCATGGTACTGGATCCTCATCCTGCCGATCGCAGGGGGGCTTGTCGTCGGGCTGATCCTGCACCGTTTCACCCCGGATGGCCGCGTGCGTGCCGTGGCCGATGTGATCGAAGGGGCTGCGCTGCAGAATGGGCGGGTGGAGCATCGCGCGGGCATCGCCTCGGCGGCGGCGTCACTGATCACCTTGTCCACGGGTGGCTCCAGCGGGCGCGAGGGGCCGGTCGTGCATATGGCGGCGGTGATTTCCAGCTGGGTCAGCGAACGTATCCGCGCCGATGGAATCACCGGGCGCGACCTTCTGGGCTGTGCGGTGGCGGCGGCGGTCTCGGCCAGTTTCAACGCGCCCATCGCCGGTGCGCTTTTCGCACTCGAGGTAGTGTTGCGGCATTTCGCGGTCCATGCCTTCGCGCCCATCGCCATCGCGGCGGTGGCGGGGACGGTGATCAACCGCATCGAATACGGTGGCGTGACCGAGTTCAGCCTGCCGGGGTTCAGCGCGCTGGAATTCTACGGTGAATTGCCCGCCTTCCTGATCCTTGGGCTGGTCTGCGGACTGGTGGCGACGGTGCTGATGCGGTCGATCTTTCTGGCCGAAGATGTGGGCAACCGCATCCAGGAGATGACAGGCCTGCCGCGCTGGCTGCGCCCGGCGGTGGCGGGGGCGATGCTGGGGGGGCTGGCGATCTGGTTTCCGCATATCATCGGCGTCGGCTACGAGACGACATCGGATGCGCTGACCGGCCAGCTTCTGCTGCGCGAGGCGGTTGTCTTCTGCGTGCTCAAGGTGCTGGCCGTGGCCATCACCATGGGCGGGCGCATGGGGGGCGGGGTCTTCTCGCCCTCGCTGATGGTGGGGGCGCTGACCGGGCTGGCCTTCGGCATGATCGCTACCTCGGTCTTCCCCGAGGTTTCGGGCGCCAGCACGCTTTATGCACTGGTCGGAATGGGGGCGGTATCTGCGGCGGTTCTGGGCGCGCCGATCTCGACCACGCTGATCGTGTTCGAGATGACGGGCGACTGGCAGATCGGGATCGCAGTGCTGACGGCGGTATCGCTGTCCACCGTGCTGGCCTCGCGGCTGGTGGACCGGTCGTTCTTCCTGACGCAGCAGGAACGGCGGGGCGTGCATCTGGCCGCCGGTCCGCAGGCCTATCTTCTGTCGATGTTCCGGGTCGGGGCGGTGATGCGCAAGGTGGGCGATCCCGGCATGGCCGATGAGTCCGCCTGCCACGAGATGATCGAGGATGGGATCTTCGTCGAGGCGACCGCGACGCTCGAGGCGGCCTTGCCGCTGTTCGACCGCGCGGGCGTGCCCTTCCTGCCGGTGATCACGCCCGCGACGGGGGATGAGGCGCCGCAACTCTGGGGGGCGCTGTTCCATGTGGATGCGCTCAAGACCTATAACAGCGCCCTTGCTGCCACGGCCGAAGAGGAACACAGCTAGGCCCGCCGCAGGGATGCGGCGCTGCCCAATTCTTCTTGCTGAAAATATCCATGCGCAGCCGTGACGGTCGCGCGCGGTTTCAGGGTCAGACCTGTTCCACGGCCACGCTGTCCGAGGCGTAGAAGGCGATGTGATCCTTGATCCGCTCCATCCCCGGCTTGGGATCCTCATAGGACCATGCGGCGTTCTTCAGTGTCGTGCTTTTCGTCACGATCGAGAAATAGCTGGCGTCGCCCTTGTGGGGGCAATGGGTGCTGTGGTCGGTCCGGTCCAGAAAGGCCATCGCGATATCCTTGCGCGGGAAGTAGATCACGAAGGGCATCGCCCCTTCCGACAATTCCAGCGCATCGTTCGATTCGCCCAGCACGGCGCCGCCGGCGCGGACCACCCATGTGCCATCGGCTCTGGTTATCTTGATATGGTCAGCCATCGTTCTCCCCCGTTTCGGTATGTCTTGCCCTTCGGATATGACCGGCGCGTGTCACAGCGGGGCGGTTGCCTGTGTCAACCATACCCGTGCCGCATCCGAAAGCCGAGGGCCGATCTTGTCGAGACATGCAGCATGGTAGCTGTTCAGCCAGGCGCGATCCTGCGCGGTCAGAAGGCCGGGCAGGATCAGGCGGCGGTCGATCGGCACCCATGTCAGCGTGTCGAAGCTGAACATGGCGCGATCATCGGCGCCGGCAAGGGCAGGGGCCTCACGCACCACGATCAGGTTCTCGATGCGGATGCCGAAGGCACCCTCGCGGTAGTATCCCGGCTCGTTCGACAGGATCATGCCGGGCTGCAGCGGCACCTCGGAGACGCGGCTGATCCGCTGCGGGCCCTCGTGCACGCAGAGATAGACCCCCACGCCATGCCCGGTGCCATGGTTGAAATCCAGACCCGCCGCCCATAGCGGCGCGCGGGCGATGGCGTCGATGTCGCGCCCGGCCAGCCCCTTGGGAAAGCGCAGGTGCGAAATGCCGATCATGCCCTGCAAGACGCGGGTAAAGCAGGCTTTTTCCAGCTCACCCACTGTGCCCACGGGCAGGGTGCGGGTGATGTCGGTGGTGCCGTCCAGATATTGCCCGCCGCTGTCCACCACGATCAGATGGCCCGGTTCCAGCCGCGCGTTGCTGCTGCGCGACACGCGGTAATGCATGATCGCGCCATTGGGGCCGGTGCCCGCGATCGTCTCGAAGCTGATGTCGCGCAGCGCGTTGGTGGCACGGCGGAACCCTTCGAGGGCGGTGGCCACGTCGATCTCGGTCAGGCTGCCCGGCGGCTGCGCATCGAACCAGCACAGGAATTCCACCATGGCGGCGGCATCGCGCAGATGCGCCTCGGTAGTGGCGGCGATCTCGGCGGTGGTCTTGGTGGCCTTGGGCAGGATGCAGGGATCCTGGCCCCAGGCGCAGGCGACGCCCGCTTCGGTCAGTTCCATCGAGACCCACAGCGGTGCCGTGGCGCGGTCTACCCGCACGGGGCCTGTCAGGCTGCGCAGGCCGGCGCCGAAGGCCGTGGCCGGGCGCAGGGTGATCTGCGCGCCCAGATGCGCGCGCAGGGCCTCGTCGCACTTGGCGGGATCGGCGTAAAGCGTCAGGTGCCCGTTGTCATGCAGCACGGCAAAGCCGTGCGGCACCGGGTTGCGCGGAATGTCGGAGCCGCGCACGTTCAGCAGCCAGGCCAGGGAATCGGCCAGCGTGATGACCGCGGCACTCTGTCCCGCCGCGCGCAGCACCTCGGCCAGACGCGCGCGCTTGGCGGCGCTGCTCTCGCCGGCCAGATCGTCGGGATAGGGCGTGATCGGGCCTGCGGGCGGGGCGGGCTGGTCCGGCCAGATACTGTCCACCGCATTGGCGACAGGCTTGAGGGTGATCGCACTGCCCGACAGCGCCTCTTCCAGCTTGCCGATCTCGTCGGCGGTGTGCAGCCATGGATCGAAGCCGATCACGCCGCCATTGGGCAGCTCGGCGCGCAGCCAGTCGGCAAGGCCGGTCTCGGGCCATGGCACGGGCGTGAAATGGACCAGGTCCACCTGGCCTTTCACCTGGGTACGATAGCGGCCGTCGATGAAGACGCCTGCCACATGCGGCAGCACGCAGGCAAAGCCCGCCGATCCGGTGAACCCGCTCAGCCAGGCCAGGCGCGCATCATGCGGGGCCACGTATTCGCCCTGATGGGCATCGGCGCGGGGCACCACGAACCCCGTCAGCCCCGTGCGCGCAAGATGGTCGCGCAGCGCGGCCAGCCGGGGTGGGCCCTGCTCGGGGCGGGCGCTTTCCTCGAAGGTCTGAAACATCTTACATGGCCCTTTTCATGCCAAGCATCCGGGCGCGGGCGCGCGGGTCGCGGTCGAACAGGCCTGCCAGTTGCTCGGTCATGGCACCGGCCAGTTGATCGACATCGGTGATGGTCACCGCATGCTGATAATAGCGCGTCACGTCATGGCCGATGCCGATGGCGATCAGTTCCACGGCGCGGCGCTTTTCGACCATGGCGATCACGTCGCGCAGGTGCTTTTCAAGGTAATTGGCCGGGTTGACCGAGAGGGTGGAATCATCCACCGGCGCCCCGTCCGAGATCACCATCATGATCTTGCGCGCCTCGGGGCGGCCGACCATGCGCCGATGCGCCCATTCCAGCGCCTCGCCGTCGATGTTTTCCTTCAGCAAGCCTTCCTTCATCATCAGACCAAGATTGGACCGGGTCCGCCGCCATGGCGCGTCAGCGGATTTGTAGATGATGTGGCGCAGATCGTTCAGGCGGCCCGGTTGCTGCGGGCGGCCTTCGGCCAGCCATTTCTCGCGGCTCTGGCCACCTTTCCAGGCGCGGGTGGTAAAGCCAAGGATCTCGACCTTGACCGAGCAGCGTTCCAGCGTGCGCGCCAGAACATCGGCGCAGATCGCCGCGATCGAGATTGGGCGGCCCCGCATCGACCCCGAGTTGTCCAGCAGCAGCGTCACCACCGTATCGCGGAATTCGGTGTCCTTTTCGACCTTGAAGGACAGCGGCGTGGTGGGGTTGGCCACAACCCGCGCCAGGCGGCCCGCATCCAGGATGCCTTCTTCCATGTCGAACAGCCACGAGCGGTTCTGCTGCGCCTGCAAGCGGCGCTGCAACTTGTTGGCCAGACGGCCCACGGCCCCCTTGAGCGGCTCAAGCTGCTGGTCCAGATAGGCGCGCAGACGTTCCAGTTCGACCGGATCGGCCAGATCCTCGGCCAGGATTTCTTCATCGTAATCCGTGACATAGACGGCATAGTTCGGATCGGCGTCGGATACGGGCTGCGGCGCGGGCGGCTCCAGCGGGGCCTCGCCATCGGGCAGTTCCGTATCCTCGCCCATTTCCTGATCAGCCAGTTCGTCCATGCTGACCTGGGCCTGGCTTGCGTCCTGGCTGTCGTCCTGGGACTGTTCGGGGCTGGCCTCGGCCTCTTCCTGCTGCTGGTCGTCCTGACCGCTGCTGTCGGGATCTTCCTGCTGCTCGGCGCTGTCCTCGGCGTCGTCCTGATCGTCGTCGGGCTGGTCCGGGTCATCGCCCAGCTGGTCGCCGTAACCCAGATCCTCGATCACCTTGCGCGCAAAGCGGGCAAAGGCCGCCTGATCCGACAGCTTGTCCTGCAAACCGTCCAGCGTGCCGCCGGCCTGATCCTCGATGAAGCCGCGCCAGAGTTCCATGACGTTCTGCGCGCCTGCGGGCAGGGGGCGCCCGGTGGCCAGATGCCGGATCATGTAGCCCGCCGCCGTCGCAAGCGGCGCGTCCGAGGCCTGTGTGATCTGGTCATAGCCCGCGCGCGTGGCCTCATGCGCGATCTTGGCGTCGATGTTTCCGGCGGTGCCGGGCATGTCGCGCGCGCCCATCGCCTCGCAACGCGCCGTCTCCATCGCCTCATAGAGGTCACGCGCCATCGCCCCCGGCGGGGCATAGCGCGCATGGGTGGCGTCATTGTGATAGCGGCGGTGCAGCGCCAGCGCATCGGCGGTGCCGCGCGCCAGCAGCACCTCGTCGCGGGACATGCGGCGGCTGACTTGCGGCAGGCGCATCGCATCGCCCGACAGACCCGAGGGATCGACCGAATAGCTGATCGTCAGGTCCGGGTCATGGGCCATGACCTTGGTGGCCTCGGCAAGGGCCTTCTTGAACGGATCGGCGGGGTTGTCAGTCGGTTTGCTCATCTCACCTCTCCGGTCGCGCCGCGGCCGCGTGGGCCGGGACAGACGCTGTGCCACCCTGCAGGCGCGCGTCGCGCGGATATCCCGCCCGAGTGGACCGCGCGCCTTCCGATCACTTCATCGCCATGCTGGCCGCCGATTCCGGCAGTTCCTCGTCGAACAGGCGCTGGTAGAACTCTGCCACGGTCTGGCGCTCCAGTTCGTCGCATTTGTTCAGGAAGGTCAGCCGGAACGCATAGCCCACGTTGCGGAAGATCTCGGCGTTCTGGGCCCAAGCGATGACGGTGCGCGGGCTCATGACGGTGGACAGATCGCCGTTCATGAAGGCGGTGCGCGTCAGGTCGGCGACGGTGACCATCTGCTTGATGGTCTTGCGGCCCTTGTCGGTGTTGTAATGCGGGTTCTTCGCCAGCACGATATTCGTCTCGGCCTCGATGCTGAGGTAGTTCAGCGTCGCCACCAGACTCCAGCGGTCCATCTGGCCCTGGTTGATCTGCTGGGTGCCGTGATAAAGCCCGGTGGTATCACCCAGACCGACCGTGTTGGCGGTCGCGAACAGGCGGAAATACTTGTGCGGGGTGATCACCTCGTTCTGGTCCAGCAGGGTCAGCTTGCCGTCCACCTCCAGCACGCGCTGGATCACGAACATCACGTCGGCGCGGCCCGCGTCATATTCGTCGAAGACGATGGCGGTGGGGTTGCGCAGCGCCCAGGGCAGGATGCCTTCCTGGAATTCGGTGACCTGCACGCCGTCCTTCAGCTTGATCGCATCCTTGCCGATCAGGTCGATCCGGCTGATGTGGCTGTCAAGGTTGACGCGCACGCAGGGCCAGTTCAGGCGGCTGGCGACCTGTTCGATATGGGTCGACTTGCCCGTGCCGTGGTAGCCCTGGATCATCACGCGGCGGTTGTGGCTGAAGCCTGCAAGGATCGCCAGTGTCGTATCTGGGTCGAACTTGTAGGTGCTGTCTTCCTCGGGGACGCGCGCGGTCCGGTCGGGGAATCCCCTGACGACCATATCGGTGTCGATCCCGAAGACTTCGCGGACCGAGATGTCTTCGGTGGGTTTTGCATTGATGTCGATCATACCGTCGGCCATGGAACTGTCCTTCCCGTCTCGGGCCGCCGGCCCGCGTGCATCGCTTGGTGTCGCTTTCAGGTTTGGTGCAACATAATCCGGGCAAGGGCAAGGGGGGCTACCGTTTTCCCTTCCGCCGCTTTCCGTCGCGCGGTCGTTCACGCCGATCCGATGACGCGATTTTGACCAGCGGCAGGCCGCGCGACTTTGGCTTGTGGAAAAAGACCCGGACAGTATAGTCGTCGGACCGATATCAGACCGACACGACCTAGACCCAACTCGGCCCTGCCAGACCGGAGCGGCGACAATGGCGAAAAGCCCGCACCCTGATGCGATGCTGTGCTTCAATCTCTATGCGGCCAGCCACGCGTTCACCCGCTATTACAAGCGGCTTCTGACGCCCTTGGGGCTGACCTATCCGCAATACCTTGTGATGCTGCGCCTGCATGACGCCGATGGGCAGCATGTCGGCAGTCTGGCGCGTGATCTCTGCCTCGAGACGAACACGCTGTCGCCGCTGCTCAAGCGGCTTGAGGCGATGGGGCTGGTCAGCCGCGCGCGCAGCGCCGTGGATGAGCGCAGGGTAGACCTGTTCCTGACTGATGCAGGCCGGGATGTGGCGGCGCGCTGCGCCGAGATCCCCGCGCAGATCGTTGCCGAGCTGGGGCTGGACATGGGCGAGGTGCGGCAGGGCGCCGCAATGATGCTGGACCTGCGCACAAGGCTGGCCGACCATGATGGCGACCAACCTCAGTTTGTGCCCGCGCGCGAGAACCAGGCCTGAGCCAGACATGAACCAGGCCTGAACCGGGCAGGGCAGCGGCCCTGCGCGCCCGCCTTGCTTACTTGAAGTTGCGGCTGTCCTTGATCTGGTCCCAGGCCCAGACGACCTCTTGCAGCTGTTCTTCCTGGCTGCGGTCGCCGCCATTCATGTCAGGGTGCAGCACCTTGATCAGCGCCTTGTAGGACTTGCGCACCTCTGCCTTGGTCCAGTGGTCCTTGGCTTCGAGGATCTCGATCGCGCGGCGTTCGGTGGGCGGCAGCTTGCGGGTGCCGCCGGTGATCGACTTGCCCGGATTGCGCGTGGCGTTGCTGCCCAGAACCTGATGCGGATCCTCGATCCCCAGCCGCGCCCATGCGCGGGCCTCGGGGTCGCCCATCGGTTTTGTGGCCCGTTCCCAGACCTTGTCCTTGGACATCTGCGCGTTGATCTCGGCCTCGGTGGTGCCGTCGAAGAAGTTCCACTTGAGGTTATACTCGCGCACATGGTCCTTGCAGAACCAGAAATAGTCGTCCAGCACGTCCGGCGCCTTGGGCGCGCGGAACTTGCCCGCCTCCTGGCAACCCTCGTGATCGCAATTCCGGCTCGAGGTTTCGACAGCCCCCGACATGCCCCGCCGACCGCGTGGGTTTTTCTTCTTGGCTGACGACACGGACATGTCGAACCCGAAGGGATCTCGCTTGGTCATAGGTTCACCTTTTCGACTCGGAGCACAGAGTTTAGACTGTTTGCACAAGGATTGAAGGGGGCAAGCAGGTAAAATTATGAGCAGGGCAGACGAGATCAGAACAGCGCTGGATACGGCATTCTCGCCGCAACATATTGAAGTCATTGACGAAAGTGAGGCGCATCGCGGTCATTCCGGCTATGCCGAAGGCGGCGAGAGCCATTTTCGTGTCGTCATCCGCGCGCCTGCCTTTGCCCCGATGAACCGGCTCGCGCGCCATCGCGCCATCCATGCCGCACTCGGGCCCGCGCTGATCGGCCGGATTCACGCGCTGGCGCTGGATGTGTCGGGCTGATCAGGCCTCTTTTTCGGGCGTCTCGTCATCGCGCCGCGCAAGGCTGCCGGACAGCGCGCGGGGCGATGGCACGGCGGGTGCCTTGTCGGACGGCGCGGCACGGGCGCTCAGGACCGGGCGGAATACGGGGGTCGGTTCCTTTGGGCTTTCGATCGGTGCCTCCAGCAGGCGCGGCCGGAATGCGGCCAGTTCCGCCTCGCGCGGGCGACGGAACACCAGCACGTTCTGATAGACTGTCTTGGTACCGGTCAGGCCCGAGCGTTCTTCCGAAGGCAGGGTTTCGGCGCGCTGGAATTCCCAGCCATCCGCCGCCATGGCGTTCATCGTTTCCTGCAAGGACAGGGCGAAACGATCCTGCGTCGTCTTGACCCCCTTGGCCTTGGTGCCCTTCACGGGCGCGGGAATGACGCGATATTCGTAGCTCATGCACCTGTCCTGTTTGCCGGGTCGCGTGGTTCTAGCAGGACAGAGGCCCGTGTTCCAGTCAAACCCGACGGCGGCCCCGCCATAGGCGGCGGGTTGCGCGTCGGGGTGCGTCCGGCATCCTAGCGACGCTTGAGCGCGATGGACCGGCCGACCCGTTCTGGGTGGGGCAGCACATCATGCGCCGCCTGCAGGGCGGCCAGTTTGGCGCGGATATCGTCGGGCATCGGCGCGACGCGCGGGCCGGACATGTCGATATGCAGCCCCAGCGCCTCGCCGGTCGCGGCCAGCCAGCCATCCTCGTGCCAGAGTTCCTGGTAGGTATGGAACCGCTTTTCGTCATGGGCGATCAGTTGAAACGTGCTGCGGACCTTTGCGCCCAGATGCAATTCGCGGACATAGCAGATGTGGAATTCCGCCGTGAAGGTCGAATGCCCCCGCGTCTTGATATAGTCGGGGCCGAACCCCATCAACTGATAGGCCTCGTCGGCGCAGCGGTCGAAGAGCACGTTGTAAAACGCCATGTTCATGTGACCGTTGTGATCGATCCATTGCGGCTCGACCTCCATCACCGAGGATGTGAAGGGCGCGGGAATGCTCATCGGTCTCTCCTGTCGCTGTCAGTGGGCAGGGCGGGGCGTCACAGCCCCAGCTTTTCCATCACAAGCTGGTTCACAGCCGCCGGGTTGGCCTTGCCGCCCGTGGCTTTCATCACCTGACCCACGAACCAGCCCGCAAGTTTCGGGTTCTGCTTGGCCTTTTCGACCTGCGCGGGGTTGTCCGCGATGATCTGGTCCACGGCTGTCTCGATCGCGCCCGTATCCGTGACCTGCTTCATGCCGCGCGCCTCGACGATCTGCGCAGGCTCGCCCCCTTCGGTATAGACGATCTCGAACAGGTCCTTGGCGATCTTGCCCGAAATGTCGCCGGATGCGATCAGGTCGATGATCCCGCCAAGCTGCGCGGGCGACACGGGGCTGTCGCTGATATCAAGGCTGTCCTTCTTCAGACGCCCGAAGAGTTCGTTGATGACCCAGTTCGCCGCCATCTTGCCGTCGCGCCCCTGCGCCACGGCCTCGAAATAGCTGGCCGCGTCAAGCTCGGCGGTCAGAACGCTGGCGTCATAATCGGTCAGGCCGAAATCGCCCATGAAGCGCGCCTTCTTGGCATCGGGCAGTTCGGGCAGGCGCGCCTTGATGTCATCGACCCAAGCCTGTTCGATTTCCAGCGGCAGCAGGTCGGGATCGGGGAAATAGCGGTAATCATGCGCCTCTTCCTTGGAGCGCATCGACCGGGTCTCGTTCCTCTCGACGTCATACAGGCGGGTTTCCTGCACCACCTCGCCGCCGGCCTCGACGATCGCGATCTGGCGCCGCGCCTCGACCTCGATCGCCATCTGGATGAAGCGCATCGAGTTCATGTTCTTGATCTCGCAGCGCGTGCCGAGATGGCTGAAATCGCCGGTCGCCTGGTATTTCTCATACTGCCCCGGCGCGCAGATCGACACGTTCACATCGGCGCGCAGGTTGCCGTTCTGCATGTTGCCGTCGCAGGTGCCCAGATAGCGCAGGATCTGGCGCAGCTTGGTCACATAGGCGGCGGCTTCTTCGGGGCCGCGAATGTCGGGGCGGCTGACGATCTCCATCAGCGCGACGCCCGTGCGGGTCAGGTCCACGAAGGACATGTTGGGGTCCATGTCATGGATCGACTTGCCCGCGTCCTGTTCCAGATGGATACGCTCGACCCGGACAAGGCGTGCCACACCGGGCCCCATCTCGACCAGAATCTCGCCCTCGCCGACGATGGGATGATAGAGTTGGCTGATCTGGTAGCCCTGCGGCAGGTCCGGGTAGAAATAGTTCTTGCGGTCAAAGGCCGACCACAGGTTGATCTGCGCCTTCAGGCCGAGCCCCGTGCGCACCGCCTGTTCGACGCAGAAGTCGTTGATCACCGGCAGCATGCCGGGCATGGCCGCATCCACGAAGGACACGTTGGCATTGGGTTCATTGCCGAATTTCGTCGAGGCCCCCGAAAAAAGCTTGGCGTTCGAGGAGACCTGCGCATGCACCTCCATCCCGATCACAAGTTCCCAATCCTGCTTCGCGCCGGAAATGACGCGGGGTTTCGGGGTCTCATAGGTCAGATCAAGCATCGGTGCGGTCCTTTGTCATGCCGTGCAGGCGTTCTAGGACAGGGGCGGGGGCGGGGCAAGAGGGCAGCGGCCACAGTCGGGATGCGCGCGGATCGGCAACAAGGCGCCTGTGGCTGTTGCGGGGGCTGTTCCAAAGCGGGCATTGCGGGCAGTCTGCGCGGATGCTGCTGCGGCTTGTTCCCTTATGGCTCTGTCTGTGCCTGTCCCTGCCTCTGTCGGCGGCAGAAGATCGCGGCAGCGTCATGGCCCGGCCCGACCAGCCCAGCCTGTCCACATCCGGCCCTGCCGCGATGCAGAGGATCCGCCCCCGCGCCCGGACCGAGGCCTTGCCGCGCATGGCCTGGAGCCGTCAGGGCGGCACGGCGATCTGGACGCGCGCCGCGCTGTCGGCGCTGCAGGGCCATGCCGGTGCCCTGACCGAGACCGTGCCGCGCGACATCGACGCATGGTGCCCGGCCTATCGCGCTGCGGATGCGGCGCAGCGGCGGGCGTTCTGGGCCGGTCTGACCTCGGCCCTCGCACGGCACGAAAGCGGGCAGCGCGCGGGCGCTGTGGGTGGCGGCGGGCTCTATCACGGGCTGTTGCAGATCCTGCCCGCCACGGCGTCAGGCTATGGCTGTGCCGCACGCAGCGGGGCCGCGTTGCAAGACGGGGCCGCGAACCTGTCCTGCGGTCTGAGGATCATGGCCCGGACCGTGCTGCGTGACGGTGTGATCGCCCAGCAGGGGGATCGCTGGGGCGGGGTGGCCGCCGACTGGGGTCCGATGCGCAGTGCGGTCAAGCGCGACCAGATGCAGGCCTGGCTGAAGCGGCAAAGCTATTGCACGCCGCTGTCCACCGTGCGGCCAAAGGCGCGGCCCGCAGGGTTGGTGACGGATCACAGCAACGAGAAAGGGTGACGTTCGACCGGCACGGCGGCCCGCCCCAGCGCCTCTTCCAGTACCGGGATGGGGGGCACACAGTCCTGTGGCAGCCGGATCCGGCGCGTGTCATGCAGCACGACAGACACCCGATAGCTGAGGTCCAGCCGCCGGTCCAGCCGTACCGCCTTGATGCGCGCCAGCGGAATGGTGTCGGCTTTCGCGCCGCTGAACCAGTGCAGATCCTGCCCCGTCAGCCGCAGGCCCGACGCGCGATCCGACAGCAGATCCCAGAGCGCGGGCAGCGTGAAAAGGGCCAGCCCCGCGACGATCCATCCTGCCGCCTCGAGGACCAGCAGCAACAACAGAAGGATGGTCCAGACCCCGGCCAGCGCCAGCGCCGTGAGCCGATTGCGCCCATGGGTGCGATGATCCAGCAGGGGTTGCGTCATGGGGCAGGGGGCGGATGGATATTTGAAGCAAGAAGAAGCAGGGGCGATCTTTCCTGTCAGGCGTCAAGGATGCGGCTGACCATCTCGGTCGTGTCGCGGCTGAGGTCGGGCGTGCGCAGGATACGCTCCAGCGCGGTGCGGGCATGGGTCTGGCGCGCGGCGTCATAGCGGCGCCATGTCTCGAAGGCGGCGCACATGCGGGCGGTCGTTTGCGGGTTGATCGGATCCAGCCGGATCAGCCAGTCCGCCATGGTCGCATAGCCTGCACCCGCGCCATGGTGGAAGCCCGCCGCATGCCCCGCCAGCGCGCCGAAGACGGCGCGGAAGCGGTTGGGGTTGCGGATGTTGAAATCGGGATGCGCGGCCAGTTCGGCGGCGCGGGCGGCGGCATCTTCCGGGCGGGCATGGGCGACGGTCAGGGCGAACCATTTGTCCATCACCAGCCGGTCATGGCGCCACTGGTCGTGGAAGGCGCGGCTTTCGGCCTCGCCGATCTGGCGCGCCATCAGGCAGGAGAGCGCGGTCAGCTGCTGGGTCATGTTGTCGGCGGTGGCGAATTGCGCGCGGGCCTGTGCGCCTGCGTCGCGGCGGGTCAGCAGCGACAGCACCAGCCCTTGCAGATCGCGTTTGCCTGCCGCATCGGCATCGGGCGTATAGGGGCCGGGCACGGTCATGGCCCGGTAGAGGCCCGGCAGAAGGTCGGCCATGTGCTGCGCCATCTGTTGGCCCAGGCGATCCGTGGCCTCGTAAATGGCCTGAGGGTCGGGGCTGTGGCCCGCATCATGCAGCGCCTGCGCGATATCGTCCTGCGCAGGCGGGCGCAGCGCCAGCGCGCGGAAAGCGGGATCGAGGCTGTCGTCGCGCAGCACGGCGCGGAGCGCGTCGAGATAGGCGGCATCGGCATCGCCGCCCGCAAGGGCCATCCGCATCAGCATGTCCCGGCCCAGGGCGCGCCCGGCCTCCCATTTGTTGAAAGGGTCGGTGTCATGGGCCAGCAGGAAGGCGCGCTCGGTATTGTCGGTCGCGCGATCGAGGATCACCGGGGCAGAAAAGCCGCGCAGGATCGAGGGCACGGGTTTCGTGGCAAGACCGCGGAAGGCAAAGCTTTGCTCGGCCCCGGTCATTTCCAGCAGGGTGGTGGGCAGAACCTCGTCGCCGTTGGGGTTCAGCAGGCCCACTGCGATGGGAATCACGCGCGGCGCCTTGTCGGGCTGGCCGGGGGTGGGGGGCGTCTGCTGCCGGAAGGTCAGCGTATAGGTGCCATCGGCATAGCTGTCGGTCACCGCAAGGCGGGGGGTGCCGGCATCGGTGTACCAGTGCTTGAACTGCGCGAGGTCGCGGCCGGTGACATCCTCGAACACCTTGAGCCAATCCTCGATCGTGACCGCCTGCCCGTCATGGCGGTCGAAATAGGTGTTCAGCGCCGTGGC
>JBFHIW010000047.1:0-31041 GCA_041596235.1 Paracoccaceae bacterium | reverse complement strand
GTTGCGCCGTCGCGCATGGTGCCATAGCCCGCGGACAGCAATGTCACGGCAAGGGCTGTCAAGACGACCCAGTCGGCAGTGACCGCGCCATCTTTTTCGGTGCTGAACCGTTTGATACGGGCGATGAACGTGGAGATATTCATTTTACTTCTCCTACCGGCAAAACAAGGGCACAGGCGGGGCGCGCCGGATCGCCCATCAAACAAGAAGGCCGCACCCGGCTGGGCGGGAGCGGCCATAATTTCTGCAGTCCGGCAAACAATTACGGATTGTTCGGGTTCTGCGTGCCCATGAAGGTGTTGGTCTGGGCAGTCAGGTTGGTTGCGCCAGTCTCGATCGAGGAGTAGGCGGCAACGGCCAGGCCAACAACGGCAGCGGTCAGCACGACCCAGTCAACAGTCACGGCGCCGGATTCGTCTTTGCTGAAGTTCTTGAAGAATTTAATCATTGTGAGTCCCTCCAAAGGATCAGTTGCTCAGTTGCACAACCGCGCCGGCGACTGTTTGGGCTGTCTCTCTCTTGGCCCGTCTCCGTTTCGGTATAAGCAGATATAGCCAGTGGATTGGGGCAACAGTTTGGCGTGAATCGCGCGTTTTATTTTTTTTGGAAAGACACCCGAAACCTTGAATTAAGCGACTGTTAACAAAAGATAAAAAAGTATCGAAAGACTGAAAAGGCATAACTTTGGGGAATAGATTGCGGCAATCGGGGCCGCCGGGATGGAGCGATTCACCTTACGATTCGCATGAATCACTGGTTCCGGATCACGTTTTCTGCGATGATCCAAAGCATAAGATCGAGCAAACGACGACGACAAAGGCAGGCATTTCCGCGATGTGGCGGTTCTTCGACGTGAAACGTGGACATGATCCGCGCAGGTTCGGCTGCGGCGCCCATGGTTTGGGCCTGTGCCTCGCGCTGGCGATGCAGGCCCTGTCGGCCATTACCTGGATCGGCTCCTCCACTTTGATGATCGCCGCACCGGTCGCGGCGCAGGACAAGCCGGCCTTTCCCGATTTCACCTTCAAGCGCGTGCGCCCCCCGGACGCCGGCAGCACCGCGCCGCGGATCACCGTACAGATCGAACCGCAACCGGTGGCCGTCGCGCGCCCCGCACGGCCCAGTGCGCCCAGTGCGCCGGATGGCGAGGCCGCGCCTGCGATACCGGGCCGCTATGGCTGGTTCTGGGAGGCGGTCTCGCCCGCGCTTGACGATAGCGGCCCCGGACGGCTGGAACCGGCGCTGATCCAGATCGCCAATGCGAGGCAGGAACAGCAGATCGCCGCGCCGCGTCTGACCGATCTGCTTGGGATCGCGCGCGCACACCAGCCCGCCTTGCTGCTCAACACTGTGGGCACGCGCGTCTCGCCCGCTTTGGTGCTGGCGGTCATCGCGGTGGAATCCTCGGGACGTGCGGATGCTGTCAGCTCTGCGGGGGCGGTGGGGTTGATGCAGTTGATCCCGGCCACGGCGGATCGGTTCGGCGTGGCAGACAGCCTGAATGCCGCGCAGAACATCAAGGGTGGCGTGGCCTATCTGGATTGGCTGCTGCAGGAGTTCGACGGCGATCCGATCATGGCGCTGGCCGGCTACAACGCGGGCGAGAACGCGGTCAAGCGGCACGGCGGCGTGCCGCCCTATGCCGAAACCCGTGATTATGTGCCCAAGGTGCTGGCGGCCTTCGCCGTGGCGCGCAACCTGTGCAAGACGCCGCCGCAACTGATCTCGGACGGGTGCGTTTTCAACTTCGGCGAGGGGTGACACAAGTCTGCCTTGTCGCCGCCGCATCCATGGCGGATGGATATTTGCAGCAAGAAGAAACGCAAAAGGCCCGCGCTTTGTCACGCGGGCCTTTGTTTTGTCCGATGCCTTCGTCAGTCGACGATGGTGGCCAGAGTGGCTGCGCGCAGTTCGGCCTCGGTCACGCCATCGGCGGTTTCGACGATCCTGAGGCCACCTTCGACCACGTCCAGCACGCCGAGGTTGGTGATGATGCGGTCCACCACGGCCTTGCCGGTCAGCGGCAGGGTGCAGGCGGGCAGCACCTTGGACTCGCCTGCCTTGTTGGTGTGGTCCATCACCACCACCACGCGACCCACGCCCGCGACCAGATCCATCGCGCCGCCCATGCCCTTGACCAGCTTGCCCGGGATCATCCAGTTCGCCAGATCGCCTGCCTCGGACACTTCCATCGCGCCCAGGATCGCCATGGCGATCTTGCCGCCACGGATCATCCCGAAGGAGGTGGCGCTGTCGAAATAGGCGGTCTGCGGCAGTTCGGTGATCGTCTGCTTGCCCGCGTTGATCAGGTCGGGGTCTTCCTCGCCCTCAAGCGGGAAGGGGCCCATGCCCAGCATGCCGTTCTCCGATTGAAGCGTCACTTCCACGCCCTCGGGGATGTAGTTGCTGACCAGCGTCGGGATCCCGATCCCGAGGTTCACGTACCAGCCGTCCTGCAGCTCCTGTGCCGCGCGTGCGGCCATCTGGTTGCGATCCCAAGGCATTATGCTGTCTCCCGCTTGCGGACTGTGCGCTGTTCGATGCGTTTCTCGTGCTGCCCCTGGATGATGCGGTGCACATAGATGCCGGGCAGGTGGATGTGATCGGGATCGAGGCTGCCGGTCGGCACGATCTCTTCGACCTCGACGACGCAGACCTTGCCGCACATGGCCGCTGGCGGGTTGAAGTTGCGCGCGGTCTTGCGGAACACCAGGTTGCCGGTGGCATCGGCCTTCCAGGCCTTGACGATGGACAGATCGGCAAAGATGCCGCGTTCCATGATATAGGTCTGGCCGTCGAAATCCTTGTGTTCCTTGCCATCGGCGATGACGGTGCCCACACCGGTCTTGGTGTAGAAGCCGGGGATCCCCGCGCCGCCGGCGCGCATGCGCTCGGCCAGGGTGCCTTGGGGGTTGAACTCCAGCTCCAGCTCGCCGCTCAGGTACTGGCGCATGAATTCCGCGTTCTCGCCCACGTAGGACGAGATCATCTTCTTGACCTGTTTGGTCTGCAGCAGGATCCCGATGCCGAAATCGTCGACGCCCGCGTTGTTCGACGCGAATGTCAGATCCTTCGTACCCGCATCCTTGATCGCCTGCAGCAGCAGTTCCGGAATGCCGCACAGGCCGAAGCCGCCCGACGCGATGAACATGCCGTCAAACAGCAGCCCATCCAGCGCTTCGGCCGCTGACTTATAGACTTTCTTCATTGATATCTCCCCTCGCATCCGCGTTGCGGCCTTGTTTGCCGCCGGTGATGGCAAGAGTCAATCAAATGCCGCGCCGCAGAGCGGGCGGGGCCTGCCGGATCAGGTGCCTGTCTTCTTGGCAGGCGCCTTCTTTGCCGTGGGCTTCGCGACGGTCTTCTTGGCGGCCGGTTTCTTGGCCGCGGGCTTCTTGGCGGCTGCCGCCTTGGGCTTGGCCGCGGTCTTTTTCGCGGCCCCCTTCTTGCTGCCGGTTTTGGCTGCCTTTTCGGCGATCAGCGTCACGGCCGCGTCAAGCGTCAAGGCGGCGGGATCGGTGTCCTTGGGCAAGGTGGCGTTGATCTTGCCCCATTTCACATAGGGGCCGTAGCGGCCATCCAGCACCTGCACCGGGCCGCCTTCGGTCGGATGCTCGCCCAGTTCGGCCAGCGGTTTGGCGGCGGCGCGGCCTGTGCCCGGGGTGCGGGCGGCCTTGGCAGCCAGTTCTTCCATCGCGCGGTTCATGCCGATGGTGAAGACGTCATCGACTTCCTTGATGTTGGCATAGACACTGCCGTGTTTGATATAGGGGCCGTAGCGGCCGATCCCGGCCTCGACGGTCACGCCATCTTCGGGGTGGGGGCCGATCTCGCGCGGCAGGTTCAGCAGCATCAGCGCCTTGTCCAGGTCCATGTCATCGGGCGACCAGCCCTTTGGCAGACTCGCGCGGGGCGGTTTCTTGTTCTCGGGCGTCGCCTCGCCGCGCTGCACATAGGGGCCGAACCGGCCTGACCGCAGGCTGATCTCATCGCCCTGATCGACGCCGAGGATCCGGTCGCCCTGCGCTTCGGGATCGCCGTTCAAGGGCCGCGTGTAGCGGCATTCGGGATAGTTGCCGCAGCCCACGAAACCGCCGGTGCGCGAGGTCTTCAGATGCAACTGTCCGGTGCCGCAAAGCGGGCAGGAGCGCGGATCGGACCCGTCCTCGCGCGGGGGGTAAAGCTGGGGGGCCAGCGCCTCGTCCAGCACATCGAGCACTTCGGTGATCCGCAGTTCCGAGGTTTCGGCAATGGCGGCAGAGAAATCGCGCCAGAACCGCGCCAGCACATCCTTGTAATCCAGATCGCCCGCGCTGACCTCGTCGAGCTGGTTCTCCAGATCGGCGGTAAAGTCGTATTCCACGTATTTGCGGAAGAAATTCATCAGAAAGACCGTGACGATCCGGCCCTTGTCCTCGGGGAACAGGCGGTTCTTGTCCTTGCGGACATATTCGCGGTCCTGAATCGTGGTGATCACGCTGGCATAGGTCGAGGGGCGACCGATGCCCAGTTCTTCCATCCGCTTGACCAGCGTTGCCTCGGTATAGCGGGGGGGCGGCTGGGTGAAATGCTGCTCGGGGGTGACGGCGCGTTTGTCGGTCTTTTCGCCCTGCATGATCTGGGGCAGGCGGCGTTCGTCCTCGGCGGCGTCATCGTCACGGCCTTCCTCGTAGACCTTGAGGAAGCCGTCGAACAGCACCACCTGACCGGTGGCGCGCAATTCGACCTGGCCATCCTTGCTGCCGATGTCGACAGTCGTGCGCTCGAAGCGGGCGGCCTCCATCTGGCAGGCGATGGTGCGTTTCCAGATCAGATCGTAGAGCTTGCGCTGGTCGGCTTCGGAAATCCGCAGGCTTTCGGCATCGCGCGACATGTCGGTAGGGCGGATGCATTCATGCGCTTCCTGCGCGTTCTTGGCCTTGTTCTTGTACATGCGCGGGCTGGCGGGCAGGTATTCCGCGCCGAAACGGTCCTTGATCGCCTCGCGGGTGGCCATCACGGCCTCGGGCGCCATGTCGATGCCGTCGGTCCGCATGTAGGTGATGTGCCCGGCCTCATAGAGGCGCTGCGCCGCGTTCATGCACTGGCGCGCGCCCATGCCGTATTTGCGGCTGGCCTCCTGCTGGAGGGTCGAGGTCATGAAAGGGGCCGATGGGTTGCGCGAGGCCGGTTTCGCCTCGACCGAGATGACCGAGAGATCGCGCGAGGTGACGGCCTGCACGGCCATTTCGGCCTGGGTCGCGTTCTCAAGGTCGTAGCGGTCCAGTTTCTTGCCGGCCAGCTGGGTCAGGCGGGCGTCGAACTCCTGCCCGCGCGGCGTGGCGAGGCGCGCGGTGACGGACCAGTATTCGCGGGCGCGAAACGCCTCGATTTCCATCTCGCGCTCGACGATCAGGCGCAGGCAGACCGATTGCACCCGGCCTGCGCTGCGCGCGCCGGGCAGTTTGCGCCAGAGCACGGGCGACAGGTTGAAGCCCACCAGATAATCCAGCGCGCGGCGAGCGAGGTAGGCCTCGACCAGCGGGGCATCGACTTGCCGGGGATGCTGCATCGCTTCGGTCACGGCGGCCTTGGTGATGGCGTTGAAGACCACGCGGCTGACGGGGGTGTCTTTCTTGATCGCCTTGCGCTGGCGCAGGGTTTCTTCCAGGTGCCAGCTGATCGCCTCGCCCTCGCGGTCGGGGTCGGTCGCGAGGATCAGGGCGTTGTCCTTGGCCAGCGCGTCGGCGATGGCTTTCACATGCTTGCGGCTGTCGGCGCCCACTTCCCAGGTCATGTCGAAGCCCTGTTCGGTATCGACCGAGCCATCCTTGGCGGGCAGGTCGCGCACATGGCCGTAGGAGGCCAGAACCGTGTAGTCGGATCCCAGATACTTGTTGATTGTCTTGGCCTTGGCCGGGGATTCCACAACGACGACGGGCATCACACTTCCTTTCGACTCGGACACTGATCAGTGCCGGTGCACCATGGCGGGGGACCATGTGGGGTGAAAGGGGGCTTTGTCAATGCGCCGAAAATCCGGTGCGCGTGCGGTCCGGGCGCGGGATCGGGTCTTCATGCCGAGTGGTCCGGGGGGCGGCGCAGAGGATCAGGACCCGGCGGTTCAGGGCTGTGCCGCGCGGGCCAGCAAGCCGCCGGGCTGGCGCAGGATCCGGCCTTCAAGCTCCAGCGCCAGAAGGGCGGGGGCGACCTGATGCGCGGGACTGTCGAGGTCGCGGATCAGCTGATCCTCGGCCAGGGGAGAGGGGCCGAGCCGGGCCAGGATCTGACTGTGCAAGGCGGCGGTTTCGCGCAATGTCCGCCGGTCGGGCGGGGGGCTGACGGCGACAGGCGGCGGCGTGACGGGGGCGGCGGCCTGCGGTTTTTCCGGCACAGACACATGCCCCAGCCCTTCGATCACATCGGCTGCGTTGCGGATCAGACGCGCGCCGTCGCGGATCAGCATGTTGCAACCGGAGGAGCGCGCATCGAACGGGTGGCCCGGCACGGCCATCACCTCGCGCCCCTGGTCAAGCGCGCAGCGCGCGGTGATCAGGCTGCCGGATTTCGCTGCCGCCTCGATCACCACCACGGCTTGCGCCAGGCCCGAGATGATGCGGTTGCGGCGCGGGAAATGGCGCGCCTGCGGCACCAGCCCCATGGGCTGTTCGGACAGGCGCAGCCCGCTTGTGGCGATGTCATGGGCAAGGGCGGCATTCTCGGCGGGGTAAAGCACGTCAACGCCACCGGCCTGCACCGCCAGGGTGCCGGTGCCAAGGGTTGCGGCATGGGCGGCGGTGTCGATGCCGCGGGCGAGGCCTGACACGATGACAAAACCGGCCTCGGCCAGTTCGCGCGCAAGGTTGCGCGCCATGCGCGTGCCCAGTGACGAGGCATTGCGCGCGCCGACAAGCGCCAGCATCGGGCGCGACAGGATCGCGGGATCCCCGATGGCCCACAGGATCGGCGGGGCATCCGGGATCTGGGCCAGAAATGCCGGATAGACAGGATCGCCCGCGCAGATCATGCGCGCACCAGCCGCCTGCGCGGCGCGCAGTTCAGCCTGGGCCACCCCTGCGGGACAGGTGCGGTAATCATCCACACCCGCGGCGCGGGCCACATCGGGCAGGGCGTCCAGAGCGGCGGCGGCATGGCCGTGTTCGGCCATCAGCCGGAAAAAGGTGGCGGGACCGACACGCGAAGAGCGCAAGAGACGAAGCCATGACACCCGGTCATCTTCCGTGGTGGGTGGGAGTGGGGGGTGAGTGGAAGAAGTGGGTTCCCAGGTCATCACGACTCCGTCTGCTTGCAGAATCAGGTGTAGACGATTGGTAGTTAATGGCCGGTAAACCAAGCCGAGAAACGGCCCGCCGCCAGGCAGGCCGTTTGAAGATGAGTATCGGAGGAAGGATGAAGGGGCAGGGTCAGGTGGCCGATCCGCCCACGGTCAGCCCGCCGATCATCAGCGTGGGCTGGCCCACCCCCACCGGCACCCATTGGCCTGCCTTGCCGCAATTGCCCGTGCCGGGATCAAGGGCCATGTCATTGCCGATGGCGCGGATCTGTTGCAGCGCCGTGGCACCATCTCCGATCAGCGTGGCGCCCTTGACCGGCGCGCCGATCCGGCCGTTCTGGACGCGGTATGCCTCGGTGCAGCTGAAGACGAACTTGCCATTGGTGATGTCGACCTGCCCGCCGCCGAACCCCACGGCATAGATCCCGTCCCTGAGGTCAGCCACGATATCGGCGGGATCGGTGTCACCGCCCATCATGTAGGTATTGGTCATGCGCGGCATCGGCGCATGGGCATAGCTTTCGCGCCGCCCATTGCCCGTGGCGGCCACGCCCATCAGCCGCGCGTTCTGCCGGTCCTGCATGTAGCCCACCAGCACGCCATCCTCGATCAGCGTGGTCTTGCCCGAGGGTGTGCCTTCATCGTCGATGCTGATCGAACCGCGCCGGTCGGGAATGGTGCCATCGTCCAGCACCGTCACGCCGCGCGCCGCGATCTGCTGCCCCATGAGCCCGGCAAAGGCGGATGTGCCCTTGCGGTTGAAATCGCCCTCAAGCCCGTGTCCGATCGCCTCGTGCAGCAGGATGCCGGGCCAGCCGGGGCCAAGCACCACATCCATCACGCCCGCAGGGGCCGGGACGGCTTCGAGGTTGACGGTCGCGATGCGCAGCGCCTCGCGGGTCTTGGCCTGCCAGTCGGCGGGGTCGAGCAACCCGTCCAGCCCCACGCGCCCGCCGCCCCCGACTGTGCCGCTTTCGCGCCGCCCGTCCTGATCGACGATCACGCTGACATTGACGCGGGTCATCGGACGCACGTCGCGCAGGTGCACCCCGTCGGGGCGCAGGATCTCGACCTCTTGGATCGAGGCCGCGATGGTCGCACTGACCTGCACCACGCGCGGATCGAGGCTGCGTGCGAAGGCGTCGATCTCGCGCAGGGTCTCAAGCTTGACGGGAAAGCTGATGCCGGCAATCGGATCGGCATCCGTATAGAGACGGCGATTGGTGGCGCGTGGCGCCTCGGCCCAGGTGCCGCCGCCATCGCCCACGGCCAGCCGGGCCGTGCCCATCGCGCGGCGCAGCGCCGCTTCGGATATTTCCGAGGAATGGGCATAGCCCGTCACCTCGCCGCGCACGGCGCGCAGACCGAAACCCTCCGAGGCATCGTAGCTTGCGGTTTTCACCCGGCCATCGTCAAAGACCAGTGCTTCGGAGCGGCGCCTTTCGAAGAAAAGCTCTCCGTCATCGGCGCCTGCGGTGGCCTCGCGCAGCAGCGCCAGAGCGGTTTCGTGGGAGATTCGATCTTCGAGGGGGCGGAAATCCATATCGGACATGAGGGGGCTTTCTGTGTCTTTCGCAGCGCGTCAAGTTGATCTAAATCAAATTCGCGTCCGTTTGCCGCAATGGTCGTTGTTGTTTTGTCTGTCAGAATATGGTTTCACGCCTCGACAAAACAACGGGATTCTATGGCATACACCACGGATAACCGTATCAAGACCCAGAAACACCTCAACCGATCAGGGTGACATATGCGACGACTCACAAGCCTGCTGGCGCTTTTCCCCGCCTTTCTTGCCGTTCCTGCCGCTGCGCAGGAGGCCTTGCCGATCATCGGCAAGCCACACATGGGTGGCATCGGTTTCCAGCCGGCCGCGACAGAGCTGGCGCGCGATCTGCAGTGGCTGGACGGCATGATCCTGGTGATCATCACCGCGATCACCATTTTCGTCTGCGCGCTGCTGGCCATCGTGATCCTGCGCTACAACCGCAAGGCAAACCCGGTCCCCAAGACCTTTACCCACAACACCCCGGTGGAAATCGCATGGACCGTTGTGCCGGTCGTGATCCTGATCTTCATCGGCGCCTTCTCTCTGCCGGTGCTGTTCAAGCAGCAGGAAATCCCGGTTGGCGACATCAACATCAAGGTCACCGGCTACCAGTGGTACTGGGGCTATGAATATACCGACCATGATTTCGGCTTTGAAAGCTTCATGCTGAGCCGCGACCAGCTGGAAGAGCATGGCTACAGCCAGGACGAATACCTGCTGGCCACCGACACCGCCGTGGTCGTGCCTGTCGGCAAGACCGTCGTGATGCAGGTCACCGGCGGCGATGTGATCCACAGCTGGACGATCCCGGCCTTCGGCGTGAAGCAGGATGGCGTGCCCGGTCGTCTGGCGCAGCTGTGGTTCGCGGCTGACAAGGAAGGCGTGTATTTCGGCCAGTGCTCGGAACTGTGCGGCAAGGACCATGCCTACATGCCGATCACCGTCAAGGTTGTCAGCCAGGAAGCCTATGACGCCTGGCTGGATGGCGCGATCGAGGAATATGCCGGTACGCCGCGCAGCCTGACCGTGGCCTCGGCCGACTGATGACGACAGACCGAAGGCGGGCGCCGTGCTCGCCTTCGACGCGACCGGAAGGTGGAGCGATCCACCCGCTGGCACACACGGACCCGAGACGGGAAAACCAATGACCGACGCAAGCATCAACACCCAGACGACCCAGCCCGAAGCGGGCTTTGGCGATTACGTCGCGCTGCTCAAGCCGCGCGTGATGTCTCTGGTCGTGTTCACGGCGCTGGTTGGTCTGCTGGCCGCGCCGATCGGCGTGCATCCGATGATCGGTTTCGCCTCGATCCTGTTCATCGCGGTTGGGGCCGGGGCCTCGGGCGCGCTGAACATGTGGTGGGATGCGGATATCGACGCGGTGATGAAGCGCACCGCCAAGCGCCCGGTTCCGGCTGGCAAGGTCGAACCCGGCGAAGCGCTGGCCGTGGGCGTGGCGCTGTCGGGCTTTGCCGTCGTGATGCTGGCGCTGGCGTCCAATCTGGTTGCGGCTGGTCTGCTGGCCTTCACCATCTTCTTTTATGCCGTCATCTACACGATGTGGCTCAAGCGCTGGACCCCGCAGAACATCGTGATCGGCGGGGCGGCGGGTGCCTTCCCTCCGATGATCGGCTGGGCGGTGGCTACCGGCGGAATCGGCCTTGAATCCGTGCTGATGTTCCTGCTGATCTTCATGTGGACACCGCCGCATTTCTGGGCGCTGGCGCTGTTCATGAATGCCGATTACGAAAAGGCCGGTGTGCCGATGCTGACGGTCACCCACGGCCGCCGCGTGACGCGCAACCATATTCTGGCCTATACGCTGCTGCTGGCGCCGCTGGCCATCGGCACGGGCTTCACCTCGATCGGCGGGCCGGTCTACCTTGCAGTTGCAGTTGTACTGAACGCCCTGTTCCTGATCGGCGCGGTGCGCATCTGGCGCCGCGACGAGGCGATCAGCCAGGACGACAAGTACAAGGTCGAGAAATCGTTCTTCGGCCTGTCGCTTCTCTATCTTTTCCTGCATTTCGGTGCGATCCTGGCCGAGGCCGCGCTGCGGCCCTACGGACTGGGAGGCTGGGGATGAGCCTGCGTGCCGAACATGAACTGCACCGCCGCCGTGCCGGGCGCAACATCGGTCTGGCGCTGGTCTTGTTGGGGTTCATCGCGATCGTCTTCGGCCTGACCGTGGTCAAGGTCACCAGCGGCAATCCGATGCAGGCGTTCGATCATGTATCGCGGCCCGAAATCATTCCCGGTGCCGCCCCGGCGCAAGGAGACTGAGTGATGGCATTGTCCCCCAAATCGAAAACCGTTGTGCAGGCCGCCAGTCTTGTGCTGGTGATGGGCAGCCTTGCGTGGGCCTCGGTGCCGTTCTACGACTGGTTCTGCCGTGTCACCGGGTTTGGCGGCACCACCGGCGTGTCCACCGTGGCCCCCGATCAGGTGCTGGACCAGACCATCATCGTGCGTTTCGATGCCTCCAAGGATCGGAACATGCCATGGGAATTCAAGCCGGTAGAGCGGCAGATGGAGATCCGCATCGGCGAGACGGGCCTTGCATTCTACGAGGCCTACAATCCGACCGACCGTCCTGTCGCGGGCACTGCAAGCTATAACGTGACCCCCTATGAAGCGGGCGGGTTCTTCAGCAAGATCCAGTGCTTCTGCTTCGAGCAGCAGATCCTGCAGCCGGGCGAGCGCGTCCTGATGCCGGTCACCTTCTACGTCGACCCCGAGATCGTCACCGACCGGGACGGGCAGTATGTGAAGCAGATCACCCTGTCCTACACCTTCTACGAGACCGAATTGCCCGCCGAACAGGCAGCCCTTGACGTGGCGGCCCCCGGCGCGGATACCACACTGAACTAAGAAGCCTTCCAACGAGGGAAACGAGATGGCGCACGAGAAAAATCACGATTACCACATTCTGGCCCCGTCGCTCTGGCCCTTCCTGGGCGGGGTTGCGGCTTTTGTCATGCTCTACGGGGCCGTGCTTTGGATGGTGCAGGGGATGCCCTGGATGTTCCTGGCTGGCTTTGTCGGCACGCTTTACGTAATGTTCGGCTGGTGGGCCGATGTCGTTGCGGAAAGCCAGGTCGGCGATCACACCCCTGTGGTGCGGATCGGCCTGCGCTATGGCTTCATCCTGTTCATCATGTCCGAAGTCATGTTCTTCGCGGCATGGTTCTGGAGCTTCTTCAAGCACGCCCTCTACCCGATGGGCCCGCTGAGCCCCGCCGTGGATGGCATCTGGCCGCCCGCCGGGATCGAGACCTTCGATCCATGGCATCTGCCGCTGATCAACACGCTGATCCTGCTGTGCTCGGGCGCGGCAGCCACCTGGGCGCACCATGCGCTGGTGCATGAGAACAACCGCGAAGACATGAAATGGGGCCTGATCATCGCGATTGCCCTGGGTGTGATCTTCACCGGCTTTCAGGCCTATGAATACAGCCACGCCGCCTTCGGCTTTGCCGGCAACATCTATGGCGCGAACTTCTTCATGGCGACGGGTTTCCACGGCTTCCACGTGGTGGTCGGCACGATCTTTCTGTTCGTCTGCCTGATCCGCCTGCAACGCGGCCATTTCAGCCAGGAAAAGCATGTCGGATTCGAAGCGGCGGCATGGTACTGGCACTTCGTTGACGTGGTCTGGCTGTTCCTCTTTGCTGCGGTCTACGTCTGGGGCGGCTGATCGTCCTGATCGCCGGGAATGCTGCTTTAGCGGTTGAAATCCGGCGGACAAAACGAAAGAAAGCAAAGCGCGCGGGTTCCGCGCGCTTTCCACGTTCAAAGGGCCTGTCCGACTTGGTGCGTATCCTTCTTCCCTTGATCTTTGGTCTGGCCGGCACGGCGGTGCTGGTGGGGCTTGGTGTGTGGCAAATGCAGCGCCTCGACTGGAAAGAGGCGATCCTGGCCGATATCGACGCGCGCATCGTGGCAGCCCCCGTGGCGCTGCCCGATCAACCCGACCCGCAGGCCGACCGCTATCTGCCTGTGACCGTCAGCGGTGTGCTGCAGGATCCGGCCATCCGGGTGCTTGTCAGCCAGAAACAGGTCGGCGCAGGCTATCGTATCATCCGTCCGATGGATGTGGATGGCCGCCGGATCATGGTCGATCTGGGCTTTCTGCCGATCCAGTCGCCCACGCCGGCGGCGGGGCCGGATCCCGTGACGATGCAGGGCAATCTGCATTGGCCCGATGAGGTGGACAGCTATACGCCCGAACCCGATGCCAAGGCGGATATCTGGTTTGCCCGCGATCTGGCGCGCATGGCCGATCATCTGGGAACAGAGCCGGTGCTGGTCGTTGCCCGTAGCACGTCGCTGCCGGACAGCGCCCTCTCGCCCCTGCCGGTGGACACATCCGGTATCCCGAACGATCATCTGGGCTATGCCGTCACATGGTTCGGTCTGGCCATCGTCTGGGCGGTGATGACCGGTTTCTTCCTGTGGCGCATCCGCAAACCTGTGAAAGGCTGAAGACAGTGCAGTATATCTCGACCCGTGGCGCCGCTCCGGTGCTGACTTTCGAACAGGCGATGCTGACCGGCCTTGCCCGCGATGGTGGCCTCTACCTGCCCCATGCGATTCCCGTGATGTCGCCGGATGCGATCCGCGCGCTGGGTGGCCTGTCCTATGAAGACGCCGCCTTCCGCATCATGCGCCCTTTCATCGGCGAGACTTTCACCGATTCCGAATTCGAAGCGATCATCGCGCGCGCCTATGCCGGTTTCGGCCATGCCGCCCGTGCGCCGCTGGTGCAACTGGACAGCAACCATCACCTGCTTGAGCTGTTTCACGGACCCACGCTGGCCTTCAAGGATTTCGCCATGCAGCTGATCGGTCAGCTGTTCCAGGCGGCGCTGGCCCGGTCGGGGGATCGCGTGACCATCGTGGGCGCCACCAGCGGCGACACAGGCTCGGCCGCGATCGAGGCGTTTCGCGGCCTTGATGCGGTGGATGTGTTCATCCTCTATCCGAATGGTCGCGTCTCCGAAGTGCAGCGCCGCCAGATGACCACGCCGGTGGAAAGCAATGTCCACGCGTTGGCCATCGACGGGCATTTCGACGACGCGCAGGCCCGCGTGAAGGACATGTTCAACGATTTCGCCTTCCGCGACGGGGTGCGTCTGGCCGGGGTCAATTCGATCAACTGGGCGCGGGTGCTGGCGCAGGTGGTGTACTACTTCACCTCCGCCGTCAGCCTGGGCGCGCCGGATCGCCCTGTCAGCTTTACCGTGCCCACCGGCAATTTCGGCGATATCTTCGCAGGCTATATCGCCAAGCGCATGGGCCTGCCGATCGACCGGCTGGTGGTGGCCACCAACCACAATGACATCCTGCACCGCTGCCTGTCGCAGGGCGACTATCGCCCCGATGGGGTGATCCCCTCGATCAGCCCGTCGATGGATATCCAGGTCAGCTCGAACTTCGAGCGGGCGCTTTTTTATGCCTACAATCAGGATGGTGCCGCCGTGGCGCAGATGATGGACGAGCTGAAGGCGGGCGGGTTCACCGTCAGCCAGGGCGCGCTTCAGGCGCTGCGCGAGGCCTTTGACTCGGGTCGCTGCGGCGAGGACGAGACCAGCGCCACCATCGGACGCACCCTCAAGGGCACGGGCGAGCTTCTGTGTCCGCACACCGCCGTGGGCGTGCATGTGGCCGAGGCGCTGCGCGACCGGGACGTGCCGATGATCACCCTGGCCACCGCGCATCCCGCAAAATTCCCCGATGCGGTCGAGGCGGCGACAACCGTGCGCCCGCCCTTGCCGCCGCGCATGGCCGATCTTTACGACCGGCCCGAGCGTGTCACCCGGATCGGCAATGACCTTGCCGCCATTGAATCCCTGATCAGAGAGCGTATCGCCAATTGACCGTCCGCACCCATACCCTTGCCAACGGATTGCGCATCGTCACCGAACGGATGGAAGGGCTGCAATCGGCGGCCATCGGCATCTGGGTCCTGTCCGGCGGGCGGCATGAACGCCCCGAACAGAACGGGATCGCGCATTTTCTGGAACATATGGCCTTCAAGGGCACCAAGCGCCGGTCCGCGCTGGAGATCGCCGAGGTGATCGAGGATGTGGGCGGCTATATCAACGCCTATACCTCGCGCGAGGCGACGGCCTATTACGCCCGCGTACTGGAGGCCGATGTGCCGCTGGCGCTGGACGTAGTCTCTGACATCGTGCTGAACCCCGTGTTCGATCCCGGCGAGATCGAGGTCGAGCGTGGTGTGATCCTGCAGGAAATCGGGCAGGCGCTGGACACGCCCGATGACGTGATCTTCGACTGGCTGCAGGAACAGGCCTATCCCGATCAGCCGCTGGGACGCACGATCCTGGGACCGGCTGAACGGATCCGCGCCTTTGGCCGTGACGATCTGAAAGGCTTCGTGGCTGAACATTACAGCCCCGCCAACATGATCCTGTCGGCGGCGGGGGCGGTGGATCACGATGCCATCGTCGCCGAGGCCGAAGCGATCTTTGGCCATCTGGGCAAGGGGCGGCTGCACCATCCGGCACCGGCGCATTTCATCGGTGGCGAGCACCGGGTCGAAAAGACGCTGGAGCAGGCGCATTTCGCCCTGGCCTTCGAGGGGCCGGATTATACCGATCCCGCGATCTATACCGCTCAGATCTACGCCTCGGCCCTTGGTGGCGGCATGTCGAGCCGCCTGTTCCAGGAGGTGCGCGAAAAGCGCGGGCTGTGCTACACGATCTTCGCGCAGGCTGGCGCCCATGCGGATACGGGCATGATGACCATCTATGCGGGCACCTCGGCCGAGGATCTGGGCGATCTGACCGCGATCACCTTGGACGAGATGAAGCGCGCCGCCGATGACATGACCGAGGCCGAAGTCGCCCGCGCCCGTGCCCAGATGAAGGCAGGACTTCTGATGGGGCTGGAAAGCCCGTCGAACCGGGCGGAACGTCTGGCGCGGCAGATGCAGGTCTGGGGCCGTATTCCGCCGCTGGCCGAGGTGGTCGATCACATCGACGCGGTCACGGTCGATGACGTGCGTGCCATGGCTGCGCATATGATCAGCGCGGCCCCGGCGGCGCTGGCGCTTTATGGCCCTGTCTCAGGCGCACCCGACTGGCAGGCAATTCAGGACAGGCGCGCCGCCTGATGCTGCTGGGGCGTCGGAAAGTCCGGATCGAGACCGCACGCCTGAGCCTGCGGCCTCCGGCCCATGCCGATTTCCGTGACTGGGTGGGCCTGCGACGCGACAGCGAGGACTTCCTGACCCGGTGGGAACCGACCTGGGCGCCGGATCATCTGTCGCGCAAGGCCTTCACCAACCGTGTCTACTGGGCTCAGCGCACCATCGGCAACGGATCGGCCTTGCCGCTGTTCCTGATCCGGCGCGAGGACAATACCCTGCTGGGCGCAATCACGCTGGACAATATCCGCCGTGGTCCCGCACAGGCGGGAACGCTGGGCTACTGGATCGGGCGCAGCCACGCGCGTCAGGGCTACATGCGCGAGGCGATCGAGGCCGTGGTGCATCACGCCTTTCATCGCCTCGACCTGAGCCGGATCGAGGCCGCCTGCCTGCCCGAGAACACACCCTCGCGCGGGTTGCTGGAAAGCTGCGGCTTCAAATACGAGGGTGTGGCCCAAAGCTATCTGCAGATCGCAGGGCGCTGGCGGACCCATGTGCTCTATGCGTCCCTGCGGATGGACCGGCGCGGGCGCACCGACGTGGGCTGACCTGCCTGCCCATTCCGGCAGCAGTTCTGCCGGGCAGGGGCGGTTTATGGATATTTGAAGCAAGAAGAAACAGGGACGTGAGGTGACAGGGCGCGCGGCTGCGCTATCCTTCGGATCAGGAGGACCTGCCATGATCGCCCACATGCCCGTTCTTGCCGCGGCCCTTGCCCTTCCGCTGGCGTTTGTCGCCGGTGGTGCGGCGGCCCAGTCGCGCACACCCAGCCATTGCATCGCCGTCGCCGAGGCGGCACCGGGGATTGAATATCTGCTCAAGGCCAGTTTCCGTGATCCGCTGCCCGATGACACGGTGCGGATCAGCTATGTTGCCCATGCCTCGTTCCTGATCCAGACTACAGGTGGGCTGAACGCGGTGACCGATTTCACCGGCTTCATCGGCAATGTCGATCTGATCCCCGATGTGGTCACCATGAACCACGCCCATTCCACCCATTGGACCGCCGCGCCCGATCCGGCCATTCCCCATGTGCTGCGCGGCTGGGGCGATGAATTCGGCGCAGGGGTGGAGCATCATCTGGATCTTGGCGAGATGCTGGTGCGCAATGTCTCGACCGATATCAGGTCTTTCGGCGTGGTCGAGCCGCGCGGCAATTCGATCTTCATCTTCGAGGTGGCAGGCCTGTGCATCGGCCATCTGGGTCATCTGCATCAGGAACCCAGCTCCGAACAATATGCGGCCATCGGGCGGCTTGATGTGGTCATGGCGCCGGTGGATGGCGGGCTGACGCTGGATACGGAGACGATGATGCGGGTCGTCGGGCGCCTGCGGTCCTCGGTCGTGATCCCGATGCACTGGTTCGGCGAGACGACGCTGCGCGCCTTTGTCGAGGGCATGAGCGGCCAGTTCGCCGTGGTTGACGAAGGGGCAAACCAGCTGGAGCTGTCCCTGCGCAGCCTGCCACGCCAACCCACGATCGTGCTGTTGCGGCCCGCCTTGCTGCGCGAGGACGAGTAGAGGCGGCAGCCACTGGACGGGATGTGGCGGCGTGATAGAACCATGCGCATGACGCTGAACCCCGCCACACCCGATTTCGCCCGCGCCCTGCGCGATCATCTGCCCGCCCGCGCCTTCCGCGAGGTGACGCCCGCCTATCTCGAAGAGCCGCGCGGACGCTGGGCGGGGCATGCGGGTCTGGTGATCGCGCCCGAAACGGCGGCCGAGGTGGCACAGGTGCTGCGCGCCTGCAACGATGCGCGGATCGGCGTCTTGCCCTATGGCGGGGGCACGGGGCTGGTGGGCGGGCAGATCATGCCGGATGGCCCCGCGCCCTTGCTGCTGTCGATGGAAAGGATGACCGCCATCCGTGCGGTCCATGCGGATGAGAACGTCCTGATCGCCGAGGCGGGCGCGATCCTGTCCGACATCCATGACGCGGCCGAGGGCGTGAACCGGCTGTTCCCGCTGAGCATCGCGGCCAAGGGATCAGCCCGGATCGGGGGGAACCTTGCCACCAACGCGGGGGGCGTCAACGTATTGCGCTACGGCAATGCCCGCGATCTGTGTCTGGGGCTGGAGGTGGTCTTTGCCGACGGGCGCATCTGGAACGGGTTGTCGCGGCTGCGCAAGGACAACATGGGCTATGACCTGCGCCACCTGATGATCGGCTCCGAAGGGACTCTGGGCGTGATCACGGCGGCCAGCCTGCGCCTTGTGCCGCGCCCGGCGGGCGAGGGGACGGCGATGATGATCGTGGAAAGCCCCGCCGCCGCACTGGGCCTGTTGTCACTGGCGCGCGATCTGATGGGCGAGGGGATCAGCGCCTTCGAGCTGATGCATGCAAACGGTCTGCATTTCCTGGCCCAGACCCTGCCGGATATCCGCCAGCCCTTCGATCACGCGCCGGAATGGTTCGTTCTGATTGACGCAGGCCTTGCGCATGGGCTCGATCCGGCTGCCGCCCTCGAGGCCCTGTTCGAAAAGGCGCTCGAGGCGGGGCTGGTCAGTGACGGGTTGATCGCGCAGAACGAGGCGCAGCGCCACCAGTTCTGGGAGGTGCGCGAACAGATCCCCGAGGCGAACCGCCGTGTCGGATCGGTGTCGAGCCATGACATCTCGTTGCCTGTCGGGCTGGTGCCGGAATTCATCACCCGCGCCGATGCGCTGATCGCCGGGATCGGTGCTTTCCGCGTCAACTGCTTCGGTCACCTTGGTGACGGGAACCTGCATTACAACGTCTTCCCCATGCCCGGCAAATCAAGTGCCGATCACCTGACCGAGCGCGACCGGGTCAAGCACGACCTGCATGACCTTGTGCACCAGATGGGGGGCTCGGTCAGCGCGGAACACGGGATCGGTCGTCTGAAGGTCGATGATCTGGAACGCTATGGCGATCCGGTCAAGCTGGCTGTCATGCGCCAGATCAAGGCCACGCTCGATCCGCACGGCATTCTCAATCCCGGCGCGGTGCTGCGCCAGACCTGAGGTCTTCTTGCCGGAAATATCCTCGGGGGGAGTCCCGCAGGGACGGGGGGCAGACAGCCCCCCTGCGCGATCAGCCTGTTGTCACAGACCTTCGAAGGCGCAGAGTGCGTGCACCTCCATCCCCAGCGCCTCGAGGCGCCGGCGCCCCCCCAGATCCGGCAGGTCCACGATGAAGGCGCAGCCGATGATCGCACCGCCCAGTCGTTCCACCAGGCTGATCCCGGCCTCGGCCGTGCCGCCGGTGGCCAGCAGGTCATCGACGATCAGCACGCGCTGGCCTGCCTCGATGGCATCGTCATGGATCTCGACGATGGCCTCGCCATATTCCAGCTTGTAGTCCTGGCTGATCGTCGTGCCGGGCAGCTTGCCCTTCTTGCGGACGGGCACGAAACCGGTGCCCAGCTGATGCGCAATGGCGCCGCCCAGAATGAAGCCGCGCGCTTCAAGTCCCACGACCACGTCGATGCGCTGGCCTGCATAGGGGTGCAACATCTGGTCCACGGCCATGCGAAAGCCGCGCGGATCGGCAAAAAGCGTCGTCACGTCGCGGAACAGGATCCCCTCATGCGGGAAATCGACGATGGTGCGGATGTAATCCTTGACGGTTTTCATGGGGGCTCCGGGATGTGCAGTCATGATCAGTGCTATAGAACACGGCCCGCCACCGCATCAAGGCGGGCAAGAAGGTCAGGGTCGCGCCGGTCGGGGGCTGTCATGATCGCGTGTTCCAGCGCCCGGTCGCAGCCATGCGGGCAGGGCGCGCGGTCGGCGCCAAGGCGTGCGGGCAATCCCGCCACCAGCGCGCGGGCATGGGCGGCGTTGGCGCCCAGCGTCGCGATGACCTGGGCCACGTCCACCTCGTCATGGTCGGGATGCCAGCAGTCGTAATCGGTGACCATGGCGACGCTGGCATAGCAAAGCTCGGCCTCGCGGGCCAGCTTGGCCTCGGGCATGTTGGTCATGCCGATGACGTCGCAGCCCCAGACCTCGCGGTACATGCGACTTTCGGCAAGGGTCGAGAATTGCGGGCCTTCCATCGCCAGATAGGTGCCGCCCTCGTGCACCGTCACCCCGGCGGCGCGGGCCGCATCGGCGCAGGCGGCCGACAGCCGGGGGCAGGTGGGATGGGCGAGGCTGACATGGGCCACGCAGCCGGATCCGAAAAAGCTTGATGCACGGCCCACGGTGCGGTCGATGAACTGATCCACGATGACGAAATCGCCCGGCGCCATCGCGTCGCGGAAGGAGCCGCAGGCGCTGACGCTGATGACATCGGTCACGCCCAGCCGTTTCAATGCGTCGATATTGGCGCGGTAGGGCACATCCGAGGGGGCATGGACATGGCCGCGCCCGTGGCGTGGCAGGAAGGCCATGGGCACGCCGTCCAGCACGCCTGTCAGGATCTGGTCCGAAGGCAGGCCCCAGGGGCTGGTGACGCTGACCCATTCGGGGTTTTCAAGGCTGTCCAGCTGGTAGATGCCCGATCCGCCGATGATCCCGATCCGTGTCTGCATGGGTCCGCCTGTTCCTTGCTGTCCTGCGTCGCCGTCAGGTTACCCCCTCCGGCGCGGGCCGCAAGCCGTGATTGCGCCTGCACTCAGTCGTCAGGGCGGCTCAGTGAGAAAAGCTCGGTCACGACCGCATAGTCGCGATAGCCCAGCCGGCTGAGCGGGCGGAAGGTCGTCACATCAAAGACCCCGTCCACAAGGCAATCGTCGCGCATGTGCACGCCCGTGACCTCGCCCAGCACAAGGGTGTTGCCCTCGCCTTCCAGTGTCACGATCTGGGTCAGGCGGCATTCCAGCGCGGCTGGCGCTCCCGCCACGCGGGCGCAGGCGATGGTGGTGCATTCCGCGCGCGTCAGCCCGGCATGGTCGAACTCGGACTGGTGGGCGGGCAGCGTCTTGGACGAGGCATTCATCGCGTCGCGCATGGCGAATTCCACGATGTTCACGCAGAACACCCCGGTTTCGATGATATTGGCGACCGAATCCTTGGTGCCATCACGATCGGGCTTGGTCCCGGTCGAGGCGAACATCACCTGCGGCGGCGTATAGGCCACGGCGTTGAAAAAGGAGTAGGGCGCAAGGTTGTCCACGCCGTCATGGCCGCGCGACGAGATCCAGCCGATGGGGCGCGGCGTCACGATGGCGTTGAACGGGTTGTGCGGCAGGCCATGGCCGTTCTTGGGTTCGTAGAACATCAGGTCCCTCGTTTATGTTGCCTGCGGCGTTGCTTGTGGTTTGTGCCTGACCTAGCGCCATGTTAGGGGCGTTTCCACCTGAAACTGAAAAGACGCGCGAGGACTGGCCCAGGTGTTCCAATTGTCCGAGGAAACATCCGCCGACTGGTGGGAGGTCGAGGCGCTCTATGACCTGTGTTTCGCGCCGGGCCGCGAGGCGCTGTCATCCTACCGTTTGCGTGACGGCGTGCCGCCGGTGCCGGGCCTGTCGCTTGTGGCGCGGGATCGCGATGGCATTCTGGCCGGGGCGATCCGGTACTGGCCCGTGCGCGTGGGCGACAGTCCCGCCTTGCTGCTGGGGCCGGTCGCCGTGCACCCCACCCGGCAGGGCGAAGGGCTTGGCGCGCTGCTGATCAACGACAGTCTGTCGCGTGCGCGCACCGAGGGCTGGGACCGGGTGATGCTTGTGGGTGACGCGCCCTATTACACCCGCTTCGGCTTCCGGAAGCTGGACGGGGTCGAGATGCCGCCGCCCACCAACCCCGACCGGGTGCTGGGCCGCGCCCTGACCGAAGGCGCATGGCAGGGCGTCAAGGGCCGGGTGACACGCTGGGCGGGTTGATCTGCGGCCGAGGTACTTGAACCTCGATGCTTGAACCCGGGGGGGCGGCATCCAATCTATCATGCAAACGCTGCAAGGATGGCCTGATGACCACGCATTCGCTGATCCCCGTCGATGTCGATGCCACGCTGGATAGGCTGGCCGCGCGCCATGCGCGGGCGGGCGGTCTTGGGATTCAGGTGCTCAACCTCATTGGCACCCAGACCGAAACCCTGCTGGAGCGGCTGCCCGTTGCGGTCCGTGATCGGCTGGGCGAGGGGACCGAGGCCGCGCTGCATTGGGCGATGAAGGCCGCGCAAAGCTCGCGCGGGGTGGTCGGCGATCAGCCCGGATGGATGAACACGGCCGTGACAACGGCGATGGGCGCGGCAGGCGGCTTTGGCGGGCTGCCGTCGGCGTTGGCGGAATTGCCGATCACCACCACGATCCTGTTGCGCGCCATCCAGGGGGTTGCGGTCGAATATGATTTCGACCCCGCCGCCGAGAATGTGCAGTTCGACTGCCTTCAGGTGTTTTCCGCCGCCGGTCCGCTGGCGCGCGATGATGGGGCGGATCTGGCCTTCATCTCGACCAGACTGACCGTGACCGGACCGGTGCTGCACGGCCTGATTGCCCGTATCGCGCCGCGCCTTGCCACCGTGATGGGCCAGAAACTGGCGGCACAGACCGTGCCCGTGCTGGGGGCCGTGGCGGGGGCGGCGACGAACTATGCCTATACCAGTTATTATCAGGAAATCGCCCATGTGCATTTCGGCCTGCGCAAGCTGGCGATCGACGCGGATGTGCCGCAGGCCGAACTGGCCCAACGGCTGCGCCAGAGGTTGACCCGACAGCCTGTCCGCCGCTGACCGCGGCCTGATCGGCGCTTGCCCTGCCTGCCGCTTTTCGGGACAGTGGACCCGAAGCCGCAGGAGGAGCGCAACCATGGACATCACGAAGAACGGGGCGCGGCCCTCAGGACGGGGCGAGGCCGCCTATTTCACGGGCCATGTGCGGATGGAGCCGGTGATCACCGCGCCAGAGCCCGCGCGCCTGCGCGCGATCAGCGTGACATTCGAGCCCGGCGCGCGCACGGCGTGGCATACGCATCCCTTGGGCCAGACCCTGCTGGTGCTGTCGGGCCTTGGACTGGCGCAAAGCCAAGGTGGCCCGGTGCGGGAAATCCGGCCCGGTGATACGGTCTGGTTCGCGCCGGGGGAAAAGCACTGGCATGGGGCGGCGCCGGGCAATGCCATGACCCATCTGGCGATGCAGGAAGCGCTGGACGGCTCTGCCGTGACGTGGATGGAGCAGGTCAGCGATGACGACTACACCCGCCCGGCCGAAGGCTGAGGCGCGGTGCTGCGGGTCGGTCTGATCGGGTATGGCGCCATCGCGCAACATGTGGCGCGGCGCTTGCCGGATCTTGGCGCGTCTTTGTCGCTGGTGATCGCGCGGCAGGGACGCCACGATGCGGCCCATGCCGCGCTGGGTCCTGTGATGTGCCGCGACGGCATCGGGGATGACCTGCCTGACATCATGGTGGATTGCGCGGGCCATGCCGGTCTGGCGCAGCACGGGGCCTCGGTTCTGCGGGCTGGCGTGCCGCTGATCACCGTGTCGCTGGGGGCGCTGGCTGATGCAGCACTTGCCACGGGACTGGACCGGGCTGCGCAGGATGGCGGAACGCGGCTGATTCTGTGTTCCGGCGCCATCGGCGGGCTTGATGCCCTGCGCGCGGCCCGGATGGGGCGGCTGGATGCGGTGACCTACGAGGGGCGCAAGCCGCCGCAGGGCTGGGCAGGATCGCCGGCCGAGGCGGTGCTGGACCTTGGCGCGCCCCTGCGGGCGGCAGCGGTGCATTTCGACGGGGATGCGCGTCAGGCGGCACGGCTCTATCCCAAGAACGCCAATGTCGCGGCGGCGGTCGCCTTGGCGGGGCTGGGGTTCGAGGGCACACAGGTGCGGCTGATCGCGGATCCTGCCGCGCAGGGCAATACCCATGTGATCACGGCGCGGGGCGATTTCGGCGAGATGCGGCTGAGCATCACCGGCCAGACCCTGCCCGGCAATCCGCGCACATCCGCCCTTGCCGCGATGAGCGTGCTGTCAGCCTTGGCCGATCACGCGGCGACGATCCGGTTCTGAGGCCGGACCGGGCCGGACCGGGGGCCGGTTCAGCCCTTTTTCTTGGCCTCGGCTGCGGCCTTCATGCGGGCCAGCAATGCGGCCTTGGGGGCTGCCTTGCCGTAAGGGTTCTTGTCGGTTCCCTTCTCGTTGTGTTCCTTGTGGCGCGGCATGTTCTTGGCCGACTTGTTTGCGCCCTGTTTTCCGTAATCCATCACCGTGCCCTCGACTGTCTGGGGTGTTGCCTGCTCATGCACCACGGCGCGGTTTTGCACAAGGTGGATGCATGGGGCAATCAGGGGTGGAACATCGCGTGCAATTGCCCAAGACTGCCCCCCGGAGCAGGAGGAGGAGTTCGCGATGACCGAGATCTGGGTAGGAGATGACGACCGGCGTGTGACCCGCGCTGCGCTGGAGGGGCGCGCGGCCAAGGGGGGCGGGGCCATGCGCGCACTGGGTCTGGCCGAGGATACGCCTGTCGCCCTGATCATGCGCAACGACCTGACCCAGCTTGAGGTGATGCGCGCCGCCGCCCATGCGGGCGTGGTGATCGTCGCGCTGAACTGGCACGGCGCGGCCGAAGAGGTGGGCGCGATCTGCGAGGACAGCGGTGCACGGACCGTGATCATCCACCGCGATCTGATCGCGGCGCTGCGCCCGGTGCTGGAAGGGCGGCAGGTGATCGCCGTGACGCCGGGCCCGGCGTTGTGTGACGCCTATGATATAACGTCAGACGCCGCCACGGATGCGGCTGATTGCCCGGAATGGGCCGATCTGGTCGATGCCGCTGATCCGTTGCCGGAAAAGGCGATGACCCGGCCGCTGATGCGCTATACCTCGGGCTCGACCGGCAGGCCCAAGGGGGTGCGTCGCGCCAGCAGCGGTCCGCGCCGGGATTTCGAACCCGTGTTGCGGCAGGTGGGCAACGAGATGATGCGCCTGTCGGCTGGCGACCGCTTCTTCACCGCCGCGCCGATCTATCACTCGGCCCCCTCGACCCTGACGGCGTCGGCGCTGGTCACGCCGGGTGTCTGCGTGCATGTCGCCCCGAAATTCGAGCCCGAGGCCTTTCTGGCCCGGATTGCGCAGGACCGGATCACCCATGTCTACATGGTGCCGACGATGATGAGCCGCCTTTTGAAAATGCCCGAGGTGGTCAAGGCGCGGTATGACCTGTCCTCGGTCCGGTTCGTGGTGTCCACCGGATCGCCTTGGCCGCATGACCTGAAGGTGGCGATGATCGACTGGTGGGGGCCGGTCTTCTGGGAAAGCTACGGCGCGACCGAGATCGGGTTCATGACCATGGTGTCCTCGGCCGAGGCGCTGGAACGGCCCGGCACGGCGGGTCGGATGCAGATGGGCGGGACGGTGATGATCCTTGATGCCGAGGGTGCCCCGCTGCCGCCGGGGCAGGTGGGCGAGATCCACGCCCGCATGGATGTGTTCGGGGGCTTTGATTATTCCAATGACCCGGCAGCAAGGGCGGCGGCGGAAAAGCACGGGCATTTTTCCGTGGGCGATCTGGGCTGGCTGGACGAGGACGGGTTCCTGTTCATCACGGACCGGGCAAAGGACATGATCATTTCGGGCGGGGCGAATATCTTTCCCGCCGAGATCGAGGCGGTGCTGATCCGCGCGCCCTTCATTCGCGATGTGGCGGTCTTCGGCGCGCCGGATCCCGAGTTCGGCGAGAAGGTCGTGGCGGCGGTGGAGCCGATGCCCGGATGGACGCCCGATGCCGCCGAGGTCATGGCCTTTCTGGACGGCAAGCTTGCCCGGTTCAAACAGCCCCGCAAGGTGGATTTCCACGCGGCCCTGCCGCGCGAGGACAGCGGCAAGATCTTCAAACCCCGCCTGCGCGCGCCCTATTGGGAAGGCGCAGGCCGCAAGATCTGAGGCCCGGCAGGACAGCCCGCGCCGCCCCCGTCCCACGATGGGACATTTTGCGGATTTTTTGTTTTCAAGGGGTTGGTCTTGGGCATTCATCCTTTGTTAACGGATTGAGCGCCCAAGTGATCGCGCGGCGGGGGGGGAGATGTCCCCTCACCCCTGGCTTGCCAGATACTCCATCACCGCAGGCCTTGCGGTTTCCTCGCCGCGGGCGCGGGCGGCGTGGATCACGTCGCGCAGGCCGTCGAGGCGGGTGCGGCGCAGGATCGACTTGACCGGGCCGATCGAGGCGGGGCGCATCGAGAGCATCTCGAAGCCGATGGCGGCGAGGCATGCGGCCTCGACCGGGCGGCCTGCGTCCTCGCCGCAGAAGCTGAGGGGCGTGGATGTGGCGCGGCAGCGGTCGACGATGTTTTCAAGGAAGGTCAGGAAACTGACGTTCAGCGTGTCATAGCGGCGGCGCACGCGCTCGTTCTCGCGGTCGGCGGCGAAGAAGAACTGCTTGAGGTCATTGCCGCCGATGGAGAGGAATTGCACCTCTTCGAAGAATTGTTCGGGGGCGAAGGCAAGGCTGGGGGTTTCCAGCATCGCGCCCACTTCGAGTCGCGCGGGCAGGGGGTGGCCGAGGATCCGCTCACGCTCCATCGCCTTGTCCATCTCGGATTTCGCGGCCAGGTATTCGCCGTATTGGGCGACGAAGGGGAACATCACGGTCAGCGGGCGGCCATGCGCGGCGCGGATCAGCGCCTGCAACTGCATGCGCATGACGCCGGGTTTGTCGAGGCCCACGCGGATGGCGCGCCAGCCCAGTGCGGGGTTCGGCTCGTCATTGGGCTTCATGTAGGGCAGCACCTTGTCCGAGCCGATGTCGAGTGTACGGAAGACCACCCGCTTGCCTTGGGCCGCGTCCAGCACACGCGCGTAAAGCGCCGAAAGTTCGGAGCGCTTGGGCATCTGGTTGCGGACAAGGAATTGCAGTTCGGTGCGGAAGAGGCCCACACCTTCGGCGCCCGATCCGTCGAGGCTGGGCAGGTCGGCCATGAGGCCCGCGTTCATGTGCAGACCGATGATGCGGCCACAGGGGGTTTCGGCGGGCTTGTCGCGGATCGAGGTATAGCGTTCCTGCGCCTGCGCCTGCATGGCGATCTTGTCGCGGAAAGCCGAGGCCACGGTTTCCTCGGGGCGCAGATGGACCACGCCCTGATCGCCATCGACCATGATCAGGTTGCCGTTCAGCGCCTCGGTCGTGATGCGCGAGGCGCGGATCACCAGCGGGATCGCCAGCGCGCGGGCGACGATGGCGGCATGCGAGCCGACAGAACCTTCCTCCAGCACGATCCCGCGCAGGCTGCGGCCGTAATCCAGCAGTTCGGCCGGGCCGATGTTGCGCGCCACAAGGATCGGGTCTGCGGGCATTTCGGCGCCGGTATCCTTGCCTTGCCCCGTCAGGATCCGCAGCAGGCGGTTCGACAGATCGTCAAGATCGTGCAGCCTTTCGCGCAGGTAGGCGTCGGTCACCTGTTCCATGCGGTTGCGGGCGTTGGACTGTTCCTTTTCCACCGCCGCTTCGGCGGTCAGGCCGCGGGCGATATCCTCTTCCATGCGGCGCATCCAGCCCTTGGAATTGGCGAACATCCGGTAGGCTTCCAGCACCTCGTGCTGGTCCTTGTCGCCCACCGTATCGGCCAGCAGGGCATCGACGCTGAGGCGCAATTGTTCGACTGCGGCCTGCAGCCGTTCCAGTTCCTTGTGCGGGTCTTCCGAGATCGGGTTGGTGACCACCACGCGGGGCTCGTGCAGCCAGACATGGCCCTCGGCGGCACCTTCCTGGGCCGTGGTGCCACGGATCAGCACCGATTGCTGGTGGCGCGCCGAAAGGGCCGCGCCTTCGCCCTGGAAGGCGCCCAGTTCGGTCATCTCGGCCAGCACCATGGCAACCACTTCGAGGGCATAGACCTCGTCGCCGGAAAACTCGCGCGCCTCGCGCGACTGCACGACCAGCACGCCCAGCTTTTCGCCCAGACGCTGGATCGGGACGCCGAGGAAGGACGAATAGATCTCTTCCCCGGTCTCGGGCATGAAGCGAAAGCCCTTTTCCTGCGGGGCGTTGGCGGTGTTGATGATGCTGCCGGATTTGGCAACGCGGCCCACAAGGCCCTCGCCCAGCCGCATGCGGGTCTGGTGCACGGCCTCGGCCTTGAGGCCCTCGGTTGCACAAAGTTCAAGCGTTTCGATATCGCGGAACAGGTAGATCGAGCACACTTCGGTGCCCATCGAATCAGCGATCAGATGCGTGATCTTGTCCAGACGCGCCTGTCCGGCGCTGTCTTCGGCCATTGCGTCGCGCAAGCGGCGCAGCAGCTTGCGGCTTTCGGATTCGGTCTGTTCGGGCATATGGCCTGCCTAGTTCCCCGTTCCGTGCCGGCCCGCCGGCCTGATCCGTGGCCCGCGAGGGGCCACCGATCGCCTTGTCTCAGGCCGATTTTTCCAGTTCGAAGGCATCATGCAGCGCCTGCACCGCAAGTTCCATGTATTTCCTGTCGATCAGCACGGAAATCTTGATCTCGGAGGTGGCGATGACCTTGATGTTGACGCCTTCATCCGAGAGCGTCTTGAACATCCGCGCGGCGACACCCGCATGGCTGCGCATCCCGATGCCCACGACCGAGACCTTGGCCACGTTGGTATCGGCCTCGAGCCGGTCGAACTTGATCAGACCTGCCTCGCGCGCATCATTCAGCGCTTTTTCGGCGCGTTTCATCTGATCCACCGGGCAGGAGAAGGTCATGTCGGTCACACCGCCGGCATGGCCCTGGTAATTGGTTTCGGACACGTTCTGCACGATCATGTCCACGTTGACGCCCGCATCGGCCAGCGGGCCGAAGATGGCGGCGGCGATGCCGGGGCGATCCTCGATCGTGACGAGGGTCATCTTGGCCTCGTCGCGCGAGAAGGCGATACCGGAGACGGCTTTGGATTCCATGATTAGCTCCTCGTCGCAGACCAGCGTGCCTGCAGTGTCGGTGGGTTCCTCGAACGAGCTGAGCACGCGCAGCTTGACGTTGTAGCGCATGGCCAGCTCGACCGAGCGGGTTTGCAGCACCTTCGCACCCAGACTGGCCAGTTCCAGCATTTCCTCGAAGGCGATCTTGTCCAGCTTGCGGGCCTTGGGGCTGACGCGGGGATCGGTGGTATAGACGCCGTCCACATCGGTGTAGATGTCACAGCGTTCGGCGTTGAAGGCGGCGGCAAAGGCCACGGCTGTGGTGTCCGATCCGCCCCGCCCCAGCGTGGTGATCCGGCCTTCGGGCGAGATGCCCTGAAAACCCGCGACGACCGCGACCTTCATGCCTTCGGCGAATTTGGCATTGATGTTGTCGGCCGGGATGTCTTCGATCCGGGCTGCGGAATGCGCCGATGTGGTGATCAGCGGCACCTGCCAGCCCTGCCAGCTGCGCGCGGGGATATCCATTTCCTGCAGCGTCAGGGCCATCAGCCCGGCGGTCACGTTCTCGCCAGAGGAGACAACGGCATCATATTCGCGCGCGTCATAGAAGGGCGAGATTTCCTGCACCCAGCTCACAAGCTCGTTGGTCTTGCCGGACATGGCCGAGACGATGACGATCACGTCATAGCCCTTGGCGACCTCGACGCCGACCCGCTTTGCGGCGCGCTTGATCCGGTCGAGGTTGGCGACGGAAGTGCCGCCGAATTTCATCACGAGAACGGGCATGGTCTGTCCTTGGTCGCAAGTTGCGCCCGCGTGTAATCCGTCACGGCCTTGCACGCAATATCAATCACGTCTGCGCGGATCATCAGATACGCGGGGATGGCCGCTGATTCCCGGCCTGCTTTCTATGGGGCCGCCTTTCCTTGGCCTGCCTTGCCCTAGCCCTGCGTCGAAGGATAGCCTGCGGGCCCGGCCTTGCGGGTTGCGGCATCGGGGGCGGCACCGTTAAGCTGATGCCGGGGCAGGGCCCTGACAGCACGGACAACAAGACGAACAGGAGACCGCAATGACCACATCAGCCCTGCGCCCGGAATGGCGCCCATCCGCCCGTATCCGCGCGGCCCGTCAGGTTGGTGCGGCGACCGCTCTGGTCTTGATCTGTGCGGCGCCGGTTGCGGCGCAATCGGCCGATGACATCCTTGACGGGTCCGATCCCGGCGCAATCCTCGAGATCGCGCGTGGCTATGGCTCGGCGATGCTGGATGTGGACGGGGTGGGCGACCCCAAGATCAGCGGCCGGATCGGCGGGCAGCCTTATGATGTCTTCTTCTATGGCTGCGACGATGGCGGCAAGAACTGCAACTCGTTGCAGTTCACGACATGGTATGGCGGCACACGTCCGGGGGCCGAGGTCTTGAGCGACTGGAACAACGAGAACCGTTTCGGCACGGCCTATCTGGATCGCGACGGCGATCTGGCGATCGACATGGATGTGAACCTGTTCGGGGGTGTCACCCGCAGGAACCTGGATGACACATTCGACTGGTGGCGCGTGGTGCTGGACGAGGTGCGCGCCGATCTGGTCGACTAGCACGCACGCGCGGTGGATGGATATTTGAGGCAAGAAGAAGCAGGGGGCGCGCGTCAGAACGGATGGGCGCGCCCGTCCCATGTCTCGAAACAGCCGGTGCTGTCCAGAGACAGCGCATCGAAGCGCGCGGCAAGGCCGCTTGCGGATTGATCGACGGTGATTTCGGCGGCTGCTCCGCCCATGTCGGTCTGCACCCAGCCCGGATGATAGATGCCCACGGCCATGCCGCGTGGTTGCAGATCGACGGCGAGGTTGCGGCCGAGGTTGAGGGCCGCGGCCTTGGAGGCACGGTAGATATAGCTGCCGCCGGGCGCGCGGGTGTCGCTGCCCATCTGGGACGAGATGATGGCGATCTTCGATGCCGTGGCGCGGGCCAGGTGCGGCAGCAGCGCCTGCACCGCGAGAAAGACGCCGGTGACATTGGTGGCGAACGTATCGGCCCAGAGCGGGGCGGGATAGCCGTCGTCAGGCTTGTGTCCCTTGTCGACATAGAGGCCCGCGTTGCAGATCAGCAGATCCACGGGCCTGTCGCCCAGCGTCGCGGCCAGCCACGCATGGCCGGCAGGGTCCGTCACGTCGAGGGGCAGCAACCCGTCGCCGCCCGCGCGCGAGGTGCCGGTGACCTGATGGCCCTGGCCGAGGTAATGGGCGCGCAGCGCCTGTCCGATGCCGCGGCTGGCGCCGGTGATCACGATATGCATGGGCTGTCCTGTTCTGCT
>JBFHIW010000046.1:0-31136 GCA_041596235.1 Paracoccaceae bacterium | reverse complement strand
GCTGAGCCTTTCGCCGAAGACCACACGCCCGATCAGCACGGCCACAAGCGGAAAGAGATAATAGCCCAACGAGGCCTCTGTCGCGCGACCGATCTGGATCGACAGAATGAAGACGAACCAGTTGGTCGAGATCGCCAGCGCAGCGAACACCACGATTGCCAGAGAGCGGGGCGTGCCAAGGGCAAGGCGCAACTGCCCCAACCGGCCCTGCACCACCAGCAGCATCGTGAAGAAAACCAGCGACCACAATGTCCGATGCGCCAGAATCTCGATCGGCGGCACATGCGCCAGTAGTTTGTAGAACAGACCCGACAGGCCCCAGACCGTGAATGCGGCGATCAATGCCGCAACGCCCTTGCCTGCCTCTGCCACGGTATTGGCTGCCCCCGCCTTATGCAGTGGCACCCTGACGCAGCCGCGTGCAAGGTTCAATCCGTCATGTCCGATGCGTCGCCGTCACCCCGGGGCTACATCGCCTCGAGATCCGCGATCACGATCTTCTGCAGCTCGGGCAAGGGATGGCGCGTCAATGTCTTGGGAATTTCCGCCACAAGCGTTTTCAGCACCGCCTCGTCCAGATGCTCGCGCAACTCGCCCAGACTGCGGGGCGGCGCCACGATCACCATGCGCCCGATATGGCCACGCCCCACCATCCGCGACAGGATCGCCGACATCTCGGCGGCGAAACGATCCTTGGCCAGTTGGTGCCAGTCGGCCTCCTCCATCGCGGAACGCTGCCCCAAGCTGGCATCAGGTCGGCGTCCGGGCCGGTCTGACACCTGATCTTTCTGGCGGGGGTTGTCCTGCTCCTCGATCCGCATCACCGACAGTCTGGGATCAAGCGCGCCGCCCTCGTTGCACAGAAACAGCGCCTTCTCACCATCGGCAACCAGAACCCAGGTGTCTTTCTCAAGTCGTATCATGGCGTCCTCCAGAGTCATCTTGCCCCGGTCCTTGCAGGGCCGGGCAGGTCTGATCGCGCGCTGATTGATTCATATATCATTTTGTGAATAAAAAAACCCCGCGCAATCATGCGCGGGGTTCTGTCTGCAAGGCGTCAGCCTGTCCGGGATCAGAGGCGCGAGGCCACGTTTTCCCAGTTCACGAGGTTTTCAAGAAAGTTCGACAGATAGGCCGGACGCTTGTTGCGGAAATCGATGTAGTAGGAATGTTCCCACACGTCGCAGCCCAGAAGTGCGGTCTGACCGAAGCACAGCGGGTTCACACCGTTTTCGGTCTTGGTGACCTTCAGTGCGCCGTCCTTGTCCTTGACCAGCCAGCACCAGCCGGAGCCGAACTGACCAGCACCCGCAGCAGCGAAATCTTCCTTGAACTTGGCGACCGAGCCGAAGCTGTCGGTGATGGCCTTTTCAAGCTCGCCGGGCATGGCGCCCTTGCCGGGGCCCATCATTTCCCAGAACTGGACATGGTTCCAGTGCTGCGAGGCGTTGTTGAAGATCCCGTTCTGGGCCACGGCACCTGCCTGATAGGTGCCGGTGATGATGTCTTCCAGCGATTTGGTTTCCCATTCGGTGCCGGCGATCAGCTTGTTGCCGTTGTCCACATAGGCCTTGTGGTGGATATCGTGATGATATTCGAAGGTTTCAGCGGACATGCCATGTGCGGCCAGCGCGTCATGGGCATAGGGAAGATCAGGAAGTTCAAAAGCCATTGGTCGGCCCCCCTTTGTTGCAGTTGTCTCTCGGGCCTAGATGGTAGGCTTGGGGGGGCAAGGTCAACCCCCGCCCTGCCCAAGTGGCTGTCTCAACCGAAATAATCGACCGATGCGGCGGGGTCTGCGGCGGCGCAAAGCAGGTCGAAGACATATTGCGCGACCGAGCGGAAACAGACCACGTTGATCTGACCGGCCTCCGGCATCCAGAAGGCACCAGCGACCTGCGCCAGCCGCGTGCGGCGGAAATCGCCGGGGCCGAACTGCGCCGGATGCAGATCGACAGGCGCCAGTTTCGCCAGCACCTCGCGCACATGCGCATCCTGGCCACTGACCGTGATCAGCGCCCGCGCGTCAGAGACATCGGCCACAAGGTGATGCGTCCCTTCCAGTGATGCCGAAAGATTGTCGCAGACGCTGGATACCTGACCATAAGGCAGGACCAGCAGCAGTTCGTCCGGTGACATCCAGGCCGCCTGCCCCTTGCCGACACCCTTGGCGGGTTGAACACGGCGTGTGTCGGGCACGGTCAGGCCAAGCGCCTTGTCCAGCGCCTGCACCATTGCAGGTGCCGCCAGATCGCCGCGCAGGGTGATCATGCCCGTCGGACCGCGATCCTGCAGCGTCACGAGACCTTCGAAACTCGCCTTGTTCAGGGCGCTGACCGGTTCAGACATTCTGCTTCACTCCGTCCTTGTCGTAGAAGACCTGATCGACGATCCGGGCCTTGACCTCGGTGCCGTCGGTCTTGCCGAAGGTGATCTCCTCGCCCATGCGGGCGGGGCCGTTCAGCACGATACCCATGGCGATGCCGCGCTCCAGCGTGGGCGAATGATAGGTCGAGGTCACGCGCCCTTGCGTGTTACGCTGACCATTGGCGTTGGTGCCGTCCGCCAGCGCATAGGCGCCATCTGGCAATGTGCTGCCATCCAGCGTCTCAAGCCCCACCAGCTGCCAGCGGTTCGGGTTGACCATGTGGCTGCGCTCTTGCCCGCGCTTGCCGATATAGTCGTCCTTTTTCTTCGAGATCGCCCAGCCCAGCCCCAGATCCTGCGGGATGATGGTGCCGTCTGTTTCGTCCCCGATCATGATGAAGCCCTTTTCGGCCCGCATCACATGCAACGCTTCGGTGCCATAGGGCATCGCGCCGAATTCGGCCCCCTCCTGCATCAGCCGGTCCCAGAAGGCACGGCCATGGCTGGCGGGCACGGCGATCTCATAGCTCAGTTCGCCCGAGAAGGAGATGCGGAAGACCCGCGCAGGCACATCGGCCAGCGTGCCCTCGGCCCATTGCATGAAGGGCAGCGTGTCCTTGGACACATCCATCCCGCCCAGCTTTTCCAGCACCTTGCGGGCATTGGGGCCGACCACGGCGAATTGCGCCCATGCTTCGGTCACGTTGGCGACATAGACCTTCCAGTCCCACCATTCGGTTTGCAGCCATTCCTCCATATGGGCGTGGATACGGTCCGCACCGCCCGTGGTGGTGTGGCAGAGCCAGGTATCCTCGGACATGCGCGCCACCACGCCGTCATCCATCAGAAAGCCGTTTTCCGAACACATCAGGCCATAGCGGCATTTGCCCACCGGCAGCGTGCTCATCATGTTGGTATAGAGCATGTCGAGGAACCGGCCCGCGTCGGGGCCCTTGACCATCAGCTTGCCAAGGGTCGAGGCATCCAGCAACCCAAGGCTGGCGCGCGTCTGCTTGACCTCGCGGCTGACCGCATCGAAATGGCTTTCGCCGCTGCGCGGATAGCAATAGGGGCGGCGCCAATGGCCGACGGGTTCCCAATAGGCCCCCTGTTCCGCGTGCCAGTCGTGCAAGGGCGTCCGGCGCAGCGGCTGGAAGATCTCGTCGCGCGCCTCGCCCGCGATCGCACCCATGCTGATGGGCGTATAGGGCGGGCGGAACGTGGTGGTGCCGACGCTGGGAATATCGGTGTTCAGCGATTTCGCAAGCGTCGCCAGACCGTTGATATTGCTCAGTTTACCCTGATCCGTGGCCATGCCCAGCGTCGTATAGCGCTTGGCGTGTTCGACGGATGTGAAGCCTTCCTGTGCGGCCAGTTGCACATCCGAAACCTTCACGTCGTTCTGGAAATCCAGCCATGCCTTGGACCGCAGCGCATAGGTGGCGCCCTGCGGCATCATCCAGACAGGCGCGATGGGCGCGTCGATCTGCTGGTCCGCCACGGGTGCCTTGCCCGCCGCGGGCTTGTGGCCGCAGGCCTGCGCGGCGGCGCGGCCTGCCAGATCGCCATCGGCCAAGGCCAGCGCCAGATCCAGCGCGCCATTGGCGGCGCCGGCTGCAATCACCATAGGCTGACCATCAGCGCCGGTCGGGGCACGCTCGGGATCAGGACGGAACATCGCGTGATCCGCATCCCAGATCAGCTTGCCGCCGCAATGGGACCACAGGTGCACCACGGGCGACCAACCGCCCGACATGGCAACGGCATCGCAGGCCACCTCGTCCAGCACGCCGCCTTCGCCGGCCTGAGCGCAGATCGCCACGCCGGTCACGCGCTTGCCGCCCTTGACCTTTGCGATGGCCTTGCCGTTCTCGACCCGGATGCCAAGGGCGCGCGCCTGATCGGCCAGCGCCCCGCCACCCGATGCGCGGGCATCAAGGATCACCGGCACCGCAAGGCCAAGGCCCTTCAGCGTGATCGCGGTGCGATAGGCATCATCGTTATTAGTGGCGATCACGACCCGGTCACCGACCGAGATACCCCAGTTCACCGCATAATCGCGCAGAGCCGAGGCCAGCATGACGCCGGGGATGTCATTGCCCGCAAAGGACAAGGGCCGCTCGATCGCGCCTGTCGCGGTGACGATCTGCCTTGTGCGGATCTTCCACAGACGGTGGCGCGGACCATCCTCGTCGGGCGCATGGTCGCGCAGGCGCTCATAGCCCAGCACATAGCCATGATCATAGACCCCTGCCCCCATGCAGCGCAGGCGCAGGGTGACATTGCCCATTGTTTCCAATTCGGAAACGGCTGTTGCAATCCACGCATCAACCGGTTGCCCATCCACGGTGCCGCCATCCACGGGCGCACGCCCGCCCCAATGGGCGGTCTGCTCCATCAGCAGCACACGCGCGCCGGACCGACCTGCGGCCAGCGCCGCCTGCAGACCCGCAACGCCGCCGCCGATCACCAGCACGTCGACGGTCGCGTTGAAATGCTCGTAGCGATCCGCATCCCCTTTGGTCGGCGCCTTGCCCAGACCTGCCGACATGCGGATGAAGGGCTCGTAGACATGTTTCCAGAAGGCGCGCGGGAACAGGAACATCTTGTAATAGAAACCCGCCGGCAGGAACCGGCTGAGGTAGGTGTTCACCGCACCGATGTCATACTCGAGGCTGGGCCAGTGGTTCTGGCTTTCGGCCTGCAACCCGTCGAAAAGCTCGGTCGTGGTGACGCGCTGGTTCGGCTCGAACCGTGCGCCCTTGCCCAGCCCCACAAGGGCATTGGGTTCCTCGGCGCCCGAGGCCACGACACCGCGCGGGCGGTGATACTTGAAGGACCGGCCCATCAGCATCTGGTCATTGGCCAGCAGGGCCGAGGCCAGCGTGTCACCCTCGTACCCCTTGAGATACTTGCCGTTGAAGCGGAACGTGACCTGCTTTCCCCGGTTCAGAAGGCGGCCACCTGTTGCGAGACGCGTGCTCATTGAAACTCTCTCCATGACCAGCCGGGGCGTTTGGCGCTGATCTTGTCCTTGATGTCCTGGGGCAATTCGGTGGTCTGGGCCTTGTAGGTGCCGAAGACCTCCAGCGTCATGGTGCAGCGGGCCGCGTGGAACCACTTGCCGCAGCCATAGCTGTGCCGCCAGCGTTCGAAATGCACGCCCTTGGGGTTCTCGCGCATGAACAGGTAATTCTCGAAAGCCTCATCGCCCGAGCCGGGCCCGAAGCGTTTCAGATGCGCCTCGCCACCCGCGCTCAGTTCCGTCTCGTCGGCTTGCACGCCGCAATAGGGGCATTGAAGGGTCAGCATGTCATGCCTCCGGTTTCGGGTCGCAAGGGGATTGTCCTGATCAGGGTCTGCATCAATGCGCCACCCCCGCGGCCACGCTTTCGTCGATGAACTTGCCCTCGCGGAAGCGGAACATCGAGAATTCCTCGGTCAGGGGCGAATGGCCCTTGGCCATCAGTTCCGCCATGGCCCAGCCCGATCCGGGGATCGCCTTGAACCCGCCCGTGCCCCAGCCGCAGTTGACGAAGACGCCCTCGACAGGCGTTTTCGACAGGATGGGCGAACGGTCGCCGGTCATGTCCACGATGCCGCCCCATTGGCGCAGCATCTTGAGACGGGAAATCATCGGGAAGGTTTCGATCAGGGCGCGGACCGTTTCCTCGATATGATGGAAGCTGCCGCGCTGGGTGTAATTGTTGTAGCCATCCGTGCCGCCGCCGATCACCATCTCGCCCTTGTCGGACTGCGACATGTAGCCGTGCACGGTATTGGCCATCACGACCACATCCATGCAGGGCTTGATGGGTTCCGACACCAGCGCCTGCAGCGCCAGCGATTCAATCGGCAGACGGAAGCCCGCCATATCCGCCACGACCGACGAATTGCCCGCCACGACGATGCCCAGCTTGTCGCAATCAATGGCGCCCTTCGTGGTGTCCACGCCCACGACGCGGCCACCTTCGCGGCGCACGGCCTTGACCTCGCATTGCTGGATCACGTCCATGCCCATGTCCGAACAGGCCCGCGCATAGCCCCATGCCACCGCATCATGGCGCGCGGTGCCGCCGCGCGCCTGCCAGAGCGCGCCAAGCACCGGATAGCGCGGCCCGTCGATATTGATGATCGGCACCAGCTCCTTGACGCGCTTGGGGCTGATGAACTCGGTCTTCACCCCCTGCAGCGCATTGGCATGGGCCGTGCGCTGATAGCCGCGCACCTCATGCTGGGTCTGGGCCAGCATCATCACGCCGCGCGGGCTGAACATGACGTTGTAGTTCAGGTCCTGGCTCATCGTCTCGTAGAGGCTGCGCGATTTCTCGTAGATCGCAGCCGAGGGATCCTGCAGGTAGTTCGAGCGGATGATCGTGGTGTTGCGGCCCGTGTTGCCGCCCCCCAGCCAGCCCTTTTCAAGGATCGCGACATTGGTGATGCCGAAGTTCTTTCCTAAGTAATAGGCCGTGGCCAGGCCATGCCCGCCTGCCCCCACGATGATCGCATCGTATTTTTTCTTCGGGGCGGCATCGCGCCAGGCGCGCGTCCAGCCGCTGTGCTGGCGCATGGCTTCGCGGGCGATGGCAAAGACGGAATAGCGTTTCATCGGCGGCACTGATCCTTCGAATCCGGTTCGGCTTGTCCTGCGGTGATATCTGGACCTTGGGCGCGTTTCACCCCCGTTTGAGAACGTCATAATAACGCATGGTTGCGACATGGTGGACCGTTGCGGCAGTTTACCCTTTTTTCGAGTCCCCCGCGCATATACATGAAGCACAGAACCAAGGAGGACGCATGGCGATCTGGGTTATCATTTCGGCGCTGGCTTTCGCTGTGGCGGCCCTTCTGGCGCTGGCCATCCTGCGCGGGCGCATCGGGGACGAGCCACCCGCCGCCTACGACCTGCGGGTGTACCGCGACCAGCTGAAAGAAGTCGAACGCGACCTTGCCCGTGGCGTGATCGGACCGGACGACGCAGAGCGTATCCGCGCCGAGGTGTCGCGCCGCATCCTCGCGGCGGATGCCCAGCTGCAGAAAAGCGGCGATGCCGCTGCACAGCCCAGCGCGCTGGCCCTGACGGGCGCGGCCGTGTCGCTGGCGCTGCTGGTCGGCGGCTCTGTCTGGGTCTATTCCCGTCTTGGTGCCCCCGGCTATCCCGACATGGGGCTGACCAGCCGGATCCAGGCCGCGCAGGACGCGCGTGTGAACCGGATCAGCCAGACCGAGGCCGAGGAGCGCGTGCCCGCCGGTGCGACCGTGCAGGCCCCCTCGCCCGATTTCATCCGCCTGATGGATCAGTTGCGCACCGCCGTTGCGGAACGCCCCGGCGATCTGCAGGGCGCGCTGCTGCTGGCCCGCAACGAGGCCGTACTTGGCAATTTCGTCGCCGCCCACAAGGCGCAGGCGCGGGTGCTGTCGATCAAGGGCGATCAGGCGACCGCCGCCGATTACGTGGACTATGCCGACATGATGGTGCTGGCGGCGGGCGGCTATGTCTCGCCCGAGGCCGAGGCGGCCTTGCGCGCGGCGCTGACCCGCGAGCCGCAGAACGGTCCGGCGCGCTATTACGTCGGCCTGTTGCAGGCGCAGACCGGGCGTCCCGACAACGCCTTCCGCACATGGGAGGCGCTGTTGCGCGAAGGGCCGGAGGGGGCGCCGCATATTCTGGCCGTGCGCGCCCAGATCGAGGACATGGCCTTCCGGGCCGGTGTGCGCAACTTCACCCTGCCACCCGAAGGCAACGCGCCTGCCGCACCGCTGGCGGGCCCCACCGCCGATGACATCGCGGCCGCCCAGAACATGAGCAGCGAAGACCGGATGCAGATGATCCACACGATGGTGCAGACCCTCTCTGACCGGTTGGCGCTGCAGGGGGGCAACTCGGGCGAATGGGCGCGGCTGATCGGCGCGCTGGGTGTGCTGGGCGATGAAAGGCAGGCTCGCGTGATCTGGGAAGAGGCGCAAAGCGTCTTCTGGGACAGCCCCCAAGGTCTGGCCGAGGTGAACGAGGCCGCCCGCCGCGCCGGTCTGACCGAATGATCTGCGAAACGATCGAGGATTTCGCCGCCGCCCTGCCCCGCAATCGTGCGCTGGCAGGTCTGGATTTCGGTGACAAGACCATCGGCATCGCCGTGTCGGACCTGATGCTGTCGGTGGCCACGCCCCTGCAGACGATCCGGCGCAGCAAGTTCAGCATCGATGCGGCCCAACTGCTCGAGGTGCTGACCGCGCGCGCCATCGGCGGCATCATCCTTGGTCTGCCGCGCAACATGGACGGCACCGAGGGGCCGCGCTGCCAGAAGACACGCGCCTTCGCGCGCAACCTCAGCCGCCTGACCGACCTGCCCATCGGCTATTGGGACGAACGCCTGTCGACGGTTGCCGCAGAACGCGCCCTGCTGGAGGCGGATATGACACGAAAACGTCGCGCCGAGGTGATCGACCACGTGGCCGCGTCCTATATCCTGCAAGGAGTGCTGGACCGGCTGGCGCATTTGAAGGTGCAAACCCATGGATGACATCTGGAAACGCAACGAGATCGAGAGCCCCTGCATCAAGATCTGCGTCATTCATCCGGCGGAGCGTCTGTGCACCGGCTGCCTGCGCAGCATCGACGAGATCACCCAATGGTCGCGCATGACCCCCGCCGCGCGCCGCGCGGTGATGGAGGATCTGCCCGCGCGCGCGCCACGCCTGAAGCAGCGCCGCGGCGGACGCGCGGCGCGCCTTGCGCAAGACCAGTAACGCCCGACGCGCCGCCACGTCCACTTGCCGTCAGACCGCCACTACAAAGGGTGAGAACACCACCGACACCATCGCAGGGGTAAGTGTTGCAGCTGCCCCGGTCACGCGCGCACAGGTCTGCCCGTCCACCCGCACCAGCGCATCGGTACCCTCGCCAAGGATCGAGACCAGCCCGGCACCGGCATAGGTCTGTGGCAGCAGGACCAGGATTTCTTCGCCCGTAGGTTCGAAATCCGCGATGACGCCGGCATCGGTCGATGCTGTCATCCATGTGCCTACTGCAAAGATATCCTCGTCGCCGCCGCCATAGGCTGTATCGCCGCGGCCAAGGATCATCAGATCCTCGCCTGCCCCTCCAAAAAGCACGTCGGGATCGACCACATCATTTAATGGAAGGATACGTTCGCTCCCCGAGACCACACTTGTGCCATCTGGACGCACAATACCGATCACCACGTCGCTGCCATCCCCTCCATCTAGAAGGTCATTACCGGCACCGCCTTCGACAACGTCGTCGCCGGTTTCACCGTCCAGCGTATCGTCCCCGCCGTTACCTTGCAAAAAGTCTTCACCGGACCCGCCAAGCAACAGATCGTCGCCAGCGCCACCACGCAGAACGTCGTCATTGCCTCCGCCGCGAAGCGTGTCTTGGCCATTCCCGCCGTTGAGCTGATCATCGCCCGCGCCGCCATCCAGAAGGTCATCGCCGGTGCCACCAAACAGGCGGTCCATGCCCCTTTCACCAGAAAGGCTATCTTCGTCCGCGCCGCCATCAATCTGGTCATCGCCACCGCGCCCGAACAGCAGATCGTCTCCTGCGCCGCCCTCCAGCGTGTCATCACCCAGGTTGCCGACAATGCTGTCATCACCCGCGCCGCCCAGCAGCAGATCGTCCGACGGACCACCGCGCAATTCCTGTCCGGGTTCATCTGTTCCTGATGGCCCTTCTGCCGCGCGGTCGTCGCCATCATCGTCATCCCCACCGAACAGCGTACTCAACAGCGACCCGGCGGCGATCAATCCCATCAACAGTAAAAGCTCAACCATGGCAAAACCCGTATAACCAATACCTTACAAGAACATCTCTGGGCAGCGCGCCAACAAATTCAAGGCCTATGACGGCATGGATCCGACAGGCACAAAGCACACAAAACAATCGACTGAAAACAGCCGGATTGTTGATAAAATGGAAACAATGCGGCCCGGATCAGTCAGCCATCAACCATTGCGCCGCTCCCCCCGGCAGCAGCGGCCGGAAATAGGCGATCATGCGGCCCTCTGCCGGGGCTTTCGCCCCATCCGCCCATGGTGCGACCCCGTGCAGGGCAAGGCGGTGAACCAGATAGGCCTGCCCCGGCGCGGCATGCAGTTCGACCCGCTCACAGGTTTCGAACACCTCGGCCCGCGCCGCGGTATAGGCTTGGGTGACATCCAGATCGGACCATGTCGCAGGCGGGTGCCCGGCGCAGGCCCGCAGCAGGGCGCGGCGCAACACATGATGACTGCCGCGCCAGACCACAAGCGGGCTTGCACCGGGATCGCATGCGGTCAAAGGCACCCCAAGAACCCAGGCATGATGTTCGCGCATGAAGCGCCGACGCTCGGGCCCTTCGGCCAGCAGGCCGTCCAGATGGGCCGCATCGCGGCGCTGCCGGTACCGGAAAGCGGCCTCGCTTTCATCGGCGCGCGGGCGCGGATAGCCCGGCCATGTCACCGACACCTGAGCGCGGTGCAAAGCCAAGGGGCCGAAAAGCGCATCCGCCGCCTGACGCGCCACACCGGCCAGCGGCACGCCCGCTACCGACCCCTGCGCGTCATTGTCCAGTGCATCGACGCCGACGAACCATGTGCCCTCGCAGACAAGGCCATGGGCGCGCTGTTCAGGATCGTTGACCGCCGCAATGGCGCGCGGGCGCGCCGCATCCACCCATGTCAGAAGCGCCGGATCGGCGGAAAAGGTAATCCAGCCATCGGTGGCAAGATCCGCCATCTCACCACCCCAATGACTTGCGCAGCATGTTCAGCGCCACCAGCGTCAGGAACACCGCGAACGCCCGCTTGAGGGGTTTGGGATCCAGCGCATGCGCCAGCTTGACCCCCAGCGGCGCGGTCAGCAGCGTCATCGTGACGACCACGGCGAAGGCCACGACATTCACGGCCCCCAGGGTCAGGGGTGGCCGTGTCGCCGGATCGACCTGGATCATCAGAAAGACAATGACGGACGGCACGGCGATGATCACGCCGAACCCTGCCGCCGTGGCCACCGCGCGGTGAATGGGCACGCCGTAGAGGGTCATGATCGGCACGCCGAAGCTGCCGCCGCCGATCCCCATCAGCACCGAAAGAAAGCCCATCGCAGGCGACATGAGCATCCGGCGCAGCCCCTTGGGCATCTCGTCGCCCAGCCGCCAATGCGCCTGCGAGATGATCATGTAGATCCCCACCATCAGCGCCAGCCCGCCGAACAACGCCTGCAAGGTGACCGAACGCAGCGAGGAGGCCACCAGCACGCCCAGCACCGCCCCCACCACTATGCCCGGCGCCCAGCCACGCAGGATCGACCATTCGACCGCGCCCTTCCTGTTGTGGCTCAGGACGGACCGGGCAGAGGTCACGATGATCGTGGCCAGCGAGGTGGCCAGACAGATCTGCATCAGTTGCGGGCTGTCATAGCCAAGCGTCTGGAAGACGTAGAAGAATGAAGGGACAAGGATGATCCCGCCCCCGACGCCCAACAGGCCGGCCAGTATCCCGGCAAAGGCGCCGACAGCCATCAGCATGACCAGCATCTCTATCAGCAGGATCTTGTCGTGCACGATCGCGCCTCCTTGGGTCTGTCACTCGCGCAGCAGATAGACCGCGTTTTGCCCGCAGGGACAATGGCAAAAGCCGGACCCGGTCACGCCACGGCCTGCGCGCGCGCCTCCAGCACCGCGTCCAGCGCCTGACGGACCAGCGCAAAATCCGCACCATCGCGCGAGGCGCCCTCGGACAGGATGCGCCGCCATTGGCGCGCGCCGGGGGTGCCTGCGAAGAGCCCCAGCATATGGCGCGTGACCTGATGCAGGCGTCCACCCTGCGCGATATGATCCGCGATATAGTCGCCCATCTTGGTGACCACGTCGACCGGATCGCTGTCCTGCCCCTGCCCCCAGATCAGGCGATCCGCCTTGCACAGGATATCGGCGGGCTGGTGATAGGCGGCGCGCCCAACCATCACCCCGTCCAAGCCCGCATCGAGGAAAGCCAGCGCCTGATCCAGATCCGTGATGCCACCGTTGATCGAGATGTGCAGCCCCCCGAACATCCCCTTCATCCGCAGCACCAGCTCGTGATCCAGCGGCGGGATCTCGCGGTTTTCCTTGGGGCTGAGGCCCTGAAGCCAGGCTTTGCGCGCATGGATGATGAAACGGCCGCATCCGGCCGCACCCACGCGGGACAGGAATTCGGGCAGCACCTCCTCGGGGTTCTGGTCATCGACGCCGATGCGGCATTTCACCGTCACCTCGACATCCACGGCGGCGCGCATGGCGGCCACGCATTCGGCAACCAGCGCGGGCTGTTTCATCAGAACGGCCCCGAAAGTGCCTGACTGCACACGGTCCGAAGGGCAGCCCACGTTCAGGTTGATCTCGTCATATCCCGCCTGCGCCCCAAGGCGCGCCGCCTGCGCCAGCTCCGCCGGATCCGATCCGCCCAGTTGCAGCGCCACCGGATGTTCGGCCGGGTGATGATCCAGCAGATGCAGCGCCCCGCCGCGCACCAGCGCGGGCGCGGTCACCATTTCCGTATAAAGCAGCGCGTGCCCCGACAGCAGCCGATGCAGATAGCGGCAATGCCGATCCGTCCAGTCCATCATGGGGGCAACAGAGAGTCTCGCGTTCTGATCTATGTTCATGTCTCGTGTTTCTTCAGATTTTGGCGGCAAGTACCACAATGCTGGACTAGGCCGCCATATCCCCGGATGTTTCCCTCTACGCCTCATTGCACACACAGTGCAAACGGCAATGGCTTCCATGCCCCCTCCATGCCCGACCCGCCTACGGATCAGACGCAAGGCTGGCTCACGCGGGCAAGACGTTGATCCGCGGCAACGACGCCCATCGCTGGCCCCGCCGGGCCGAGACCCTGACCGATCAGGGACCGGCACCTCGATGCGCATTCGACTGGCCCGATCTGGCGATAATCTGCCAAACGGCTGGCGATTTATTGCCATGAAGTTGGGCGCCGCGGTCTTAAATACAGTCCCATTCCCCCCGCTATTGCGTAGCCTCACCAGCGACCCGAAGGGAGTCGGGCAAAACAATGGGCGATATGCCCTGTCTGGGAGGACAGCACAGTATGGTAAGAATGGTAAAGACTATCACGCGCAGGTCGGTTGGCCTGCTTGGAACGGCTGCAGTCGTGGCTATGGGTTTCGGCGCTCCGGTGGCCGCGCAAGAGCAGCTTTCGATCGCAACCGGTGGCACGGGCGGTGTTTACTACCCCATGGGGGGTGGTCTGGCCGAAGTGATCAACAATCACATCGACGGCTATTCGGCGACGGCAGAAGTGACCGGCGCATCCGTCGAGAACATGGGCCTCGTTGCCACTGGTGATGCGGATCTGGCGATCGGTCTCGCTGACACGGTTGCGCAGGCCTACAGCGGCACAGGCCGCTTTGAAGGCCAGCCGCTGCCGATGATCCGCGGTTTGGCATCGCTTTACGCCAACATGATCCATATCGTGGCCCTTGAAGGGTCGGGCATCACGTCGCTTGCGGATCTGCGCGGCAAGCGTGTGTCGATCGGCGCGCCGGGCTCCGGCACCGAGGTCAACACGAACGCGATCCTTGCCGCGAACGGCATCAGCTATGATGACATCGACGAACAGCGCCTGAACTTCAACGAAACCGCCGATGCGCTTGGCAATGGCGATATTGATGCCGGGTTCTGGTCTGTGGGTGCGCCGACGTCATCCATCCTGAACCTTGCGACGACACAGGACATCACGATCCTTGCGCTGAGCGAGGCCGAGCTGGCTGCAGCCATGGCGGCAGACAGCACCTTCGCTCTGACCACGATTCCGGGCGGCACCTACAACGGTGTTGCCGCAGACATCACCGTTCTGGGTATCCCGAACGTGCTGACCGTATCGTCCGAAATGTCCGACGACCTGGCCTATGCCATCACCAAGGCGATGTTTGAAAACATTGCTGAAATGAAGGCGGTTCACCCTGCGGCGAACGAGACGACAATCGACTTCACGTTGTCGGCGACACCTGTTCCGCTGCATCCCGGGGCGATCCGCTACTATGAAGAAGTTGGTGTGACCATCCCGGATAAGCTTCGTCCGTAACGAGTGCCGGCTGAAGAGGGGCGGTAAAGCCCTCCCCTCTTCAGCCTTTTTCCTTTGACAGATGCGCCGATGCCCCCGTCGTCCCTCACCAAGACGGCACAGGCATCGCGCGCGGCGATGTTCCGGAAAGTAACGAGTGATGCGTTTTTTCGACCAGTCAGCCCGGGGCATACCTGGTGCGGACTGCCACGAGAGCCAGGCAGGCCGGGTGGTTTCGATCTACAGATATCTTCCCGATCTTGCCGCTGGCCTGCCTCACAGCCCCGGCCGCGGTCGGCGCAAAACAGATTTCCAGGGTTTCCACCTGGTCCTGAACACACATGAAACGGTTCCGGGCGATGCGCATGTGCGGCGCGCCGGCGCCAACCCCGTCAACCACCCCTTGCAGGTTGAAGACAAGATTGTCTCCCTGTCAGCTACAGCACCGCGCGCCTGCGTGCGGATCGCCCTTGGAAGGAACCAGAACCGATGAGTTCGACCGCCGAAGAAACGCTGCGCCCGATTGAGCAGCCACGGATCATTGTACGCGCCATCACCGTGATCGGGATCGCGCTGTCGCTGTTTCAGCTTTACACAGCAGGCGTCGAGCCGTTGGGGTTGTTCTTTCAGCGCCCCATTCACCTAGGGTTCGTTCTGGTGCTGTGTTTCCTGATCTACCCCGCCTTCGGACGCCACAAGGCGCGCGGTGCATTGGGCTGGATCATCGACGGCATCCTCATCGTCATGAGTATCGCTGCCGGGGCATGGGTGCCACTGAACATCGACACCATCGCCAACCAGATCTTCCCCCGCGACATCGACGTCTGGATGGGCATCGTGACCATGATCGTCGTTCTGGAAGCCGCGCGGCGGGCTGTTGGCCTTGGCATGACGTTGATCGGGGTGTTCTTCATCGTCTATGCCTTTGCGGGCAGCCGGGGGGAGTTGCCGTTTCTTGGCGACTGGATGCCCGGCATCCTGAATCACCGGGGCTATTCGCTTGATCGTTTGGCCAGCCAGATGACCCTCGGGGCCGAGGGCATCTTTGGTATCCCGCTGGGTGTTGCCGCGACGTTTGTCTTTGTCTTTGTCCTGTTCGGGGCTTTCCTCGAAGTCACGGGTGCCGGCAAGTTCTTCATCGATCTGGCCTATGCCGCCGCCGGCAAACAGCGCGGCGGGCCAGCAAAGGCTGCGGTGATTGCAAGCGCAGGCATGGGGTCGATCTCGGGCTCGGCCATCGCGAATGTGGTCACGACCGGGGCCTTCACCATCCCCTTGATGAAGAAACTCGGCTACCGTCCGGCGCAAGCGGGCGGTATCGAGGCGGCGGCTTCTACCGGTGGGCAGATCATGCCGCCGCTGATGGGGGCCGGCGCGTTCCTGATGAGCGAATTTACCCGCGTGCCCTATGTCGACATCGTGATGGTCTCCATCTTTCCGGCTTTTCTCTACTTTGGCAGCGTCTACCTGCTGGTCCATATCGCGGCCGTGAAACATGGCATGACGGGTCTGACGACCGAAGAGCTACCCAACACGCGCAAGGTGCTGGCAGAGGGTTGGCATTTCTTGTTGCCGCTGGTCGCGCTGGTGGCCTTGCTGGTTTCGGGCTACTCGCCGATGCGCGTAGGTTTCTACGCGATCCTGTCGATCATGGCTGCGGCGTCAGCGCGGGCCCTTTGGACATTTGCGGCCTCGGGCCCGACACTGGCGGGCTTTGTGTCCCTCTGCAAGCGCGGGATCGGCCTGACACTTGAGGCGCTGGACCTCGGGGCACGCAATGCAGTCGCCGTGTCCGTGGCTTGTGCCGTCGCGGGGATCATTGTGGGCGTTGTCGGGATGACCGGCCTTGGCTTGAAGTTCTCGGCCATGATGATCGCCTTCTCGGGCGGCAACATCGTGCTGGCGCTGATCCTCGTGCTGCTGGCCAGCCTTGTGCTGGGCATGGGCCTACCTGTGACCGCCGCCTATATCGTGCTGATCATCCTTGTCGGCCCGGCCCTGACAGAGCAATTCGGCATCCCGCTTTTGATCGCGCATCTGGTCGTCTTCTGGTATTCTCAGGACAGTAACGTGACCCCGCCCGTCGCACTTGCCGGCTTTGCCGGAGCGGCGATTGCAGGATCGAAACCGATGGAGACGAGTATTCAGGCATGGAAATACGCCAAAGGTCTGTATCTGATCCCTCTCTTCATGGTCTTCAACGAAGAAATCATCCTTGGCGGCCCGCTGCCCATGGTGTTGTGGAGTGGTGTGATCGCCATGCTGGGTCTCGTGGCCTTTGCCGCGGTGCTCGAGGGTTTCCTGTGGCGACCGATCCCGATCTGGATGCGGGTTCTGCTGCTGCCGGGTGTGGTGGCGCTTTTCTGGCCCGACCTGATGGTCGAGATCGCAGGGTTTGTGCTGATCGTCATTCTGCTGGGCATGAGCTGGGCGCAGGCGCGGCGGGAAAACGCCCAGCCTGGCGGACCGGACTGGGCACGGCGCATCACGGAAACCTGACTCCATGACGCTGGCCCGGCCGTTTCTTCTTGCCGGTATTGCAGCTGTGCTGTGCTGGATTGTGGTGCAGAACCTTGCACTGGGTGCAGCACGCACAGAGCTGGATCAGACCCTGTTGTTGACCAAGCGCGCCGTCGAGGCCGAGGTCGAGCGCCTTCGATCTTTGCCCGCCGTCGCCGCCGAGGATGTGCGTGTGCGCGACGCGCTGGCCGGCACTGGCGATCTGCAGGCCGCGAACCGTTACCTGGAAACGGTCGAGGAGCACGCACAGGCGGGTGATCTGTTCCTGATCGACGCGCAAGGCGACACGATTGCGGCCTCCAACTGGAACAAGTCGGGCAGTTTCATCGGCCAGAACTATGCGTTTCGCCCCTATTTCCAGGAAGCCATGGCAACTGGCCAAGGTCGCTTCTATGCCATTGGCGTGACGACCGGCGTGCCGGGGTATTTTCTGTCGACGCGGATCGACGCAGGCGGAAAATCCGGCGTGCTGGTCGTCAAGCTGGATCTACGCCCGTTACAGGAAATCTGGCGTGCCGCCGATGCCAATGTGGCACTCGCGGATGAGAACGGCGTCGTGTTTCTGTCGGCGCGGCCAGATTGGGAATATCGCGCGCTCTCGACGCTCGGTGCCGATGTTCTTGAGAAGTTGCAGGCCACCCGAGCCTATGAAGGCGTGGCACTGACCGGACTGGATCCGCTTGTGTCCGCCCCCCCCGACCAAGGCAACGCCACGGGGAAAGGATGGATCGCCCGCATCGTGACCATGCCGTCCACCGGTTGGCAGGTCATTGCCGCGCGTTCCACCGCTGGACTTCAGCTTTTGTCCCTCGGGGCGGCGGTGCTGGCCGCGCTTGCAACGCTGGCGATTGCGGCTGCTTTCAAGGCCTGGGACCAGCGCCAGCAAATCATCGCATTGCGATTGTCACAATCCGAAAAGCTTGAATCCATGGTCCGCGCCCGCACCGCTGATCTGGCGCGCGAAATTGAGGCCCGCACCCAGGCCGAAGTGGACCTGCGCGCCACACAGGAAGCCTTGGTGCATACCGAAAAGATGGCGGCCTTGGGCCGTATGTCGGCCGCGATCGTTCATGAAATCAGCCAGCCGCTGGCCGCGATGGAGGCGACCCTGTCGGCCGCAGAACTCGGGTTGCCGCAAAAGGATACGGCAACGGCAACCCGTCTGGGAAAGGCGCGCGGGCTGATCCGGCGGATGCAGCGCACAACGAAACACCTCAAGAGTTTTGCGCGCAAGGAGGTGTCCGAGCGGACCCTGATCAATCTCCGCGCGCCGGTGAGTTCTGCGCTGCAACTGGTGGCCCCCCGCGCCCGCGACATAGGCGTGATCCCCGTGTTTCTGGCCCCGCGAGAAAAGGTTCAGGTTCTGGCGGGCGTGATCAGGATCGAGCAGGTCGTGGCAAATCTGCTGCTGAACGCGCTGGACGCCGTCGCTGAGGTGCCTGACGCGCAGATCACCGTCACCTTGACCACCGACGCCGATCAGGCCCGGATATGTGTCGCGGACACCGGCAAAGGCATTCCCGCCGCAGACCTGCCCAATGTGGCTGAACCCTTCTTTTCCACGAAGCTGAGCGGTGAAAGCCTTGGTCTTGGGCTATCCATCTGCAAGGCGATCGTGTCCGACTTCAATGGCGTGCTCGACATCCGCTCGGTTCCCGATCAGGGCACAGAGGTGACAGTCACGCTGCCGCTGGCCGTTCCCAAAAGCGCCGAGGCTGCATGAACGCCAGAATCTTCATCGTGGATGACGATGCCGATCACCTGTCAGCGCTTGCCGATCTGATCGGAACCTCGGGCTATGCGGTTCACGCCTTCGCCTCCGCCGCCGAGGCTTTGGATGCGATGGACACGCAGCCCGATCTGATCATCAGTGACCTGCGCATGCCCAGAATGGACGGCATGGCCCTTTTGAGAGAGCTTCGGGCGCAAAAGCAGGCGGCACCCTTCGTGCTGTTGACAGGACATGGCGACATTGGCCACGCGGTCGAAGCCATGCGGGCCGGGGCAGAGGACTTCCTCGAAAAACCCTATGAATCGGCGCATCTGATGGCGGTTATCCGCCGCGCTTTGGGGGCGCAGGCCGTGCGTCGCGAAGTTGTGCGCTTGCAAGGGATGCTTGCCGAACATGCCAACTCAAGCATCCTTGGCAGGTCGCGCGCGATGCAGCAGTTTCGCAAACGCATCGCGGCCCTGGCCTCGGTCGATCTTGATGTGCTGATCACCGGCGAGACGGGCACCGGAAAAGAGCTGGCCGCGCGGGCGATCCATGCGGCCAGCAGCCGGTCCAGGGGGCCATTTGTTGCGCTGGATTGTGCGGTCCTGCCTGAATCCATGGCCGAAACGATCCTGTTCGGGCACAGTGAGGGCGTGTTTGCGCATGATGCAAATGGCCGCCTGGGCAAGCTGGAAACGGCACATGGCGGCACTCTCATGCTGGATGCGGTCGAAACCATGCCGATGACCATTCAGGCCAAGCTCTTGCGGGTTCTGCAGGAACGCAGTTTCGAACGGATGGGCGACACCGTCACGCGGCCACTGGATGTCAGGGTCATTGCAACGACCAGAACCAACCTGCGCCTGCTGGACACGTTTCGACCCGATCTGTTCTACCGGCTTGCCGGTACCGAGTTGACGACACCGACCCTGCATGAGGCGGGCGAGGATATACCGCTGATCTTTGCGCATTACGCTCAGCTTGCCGCGCGTCGCTATGGCCGTGAGGATCCCAATCTGCCCTGGGCGCTGTCACAAAAGCTCAAGCGCCAGACATGGAGCGGCAACGTGCGCGAACTCAAGGCCAGCGCCGAGGCGTTTGCACTTGGGCTGTTCGAGTTTGAAGGTCCCGGCGCGCCTACGTCCGGCCCCCAGACCTTGGCCGACCGTGTCTCGGAATTTGAGGCCCGCGAGATTTCAGCCGTACTCGATGCCCATGCAGGGAATACCCTGCGCGCGGCAGAGACCCTCGGGCTGCCGCGTCGCACGTTGAACGACAAGATGCGCCGATACGGCATTTCCTCGGACCCTGACCGCAAAACGACCGACCCCGAACAGTCGTTCTGATGGCAAGGCCGCGATGGTCCAGGCAGGGCCATGGGCCCGTCACCGGACACTCCAGGGCGGCGGCATGATGCCGAAGTCGCCGTAGCTGAGCCTGAATTCCCGCCCCCCGGACAGACGCACGCTGCGCGGGCGGCCCTTGTCATCTGCAACCACATCGGCGATGACCCGGCCAAAGGCGGTCGTCTGAAACGCCTCGCATCCGGTCCCACCATCCGGGCATGGCACCGCTGTACGGCGGGCCGGCGCCGCGCGCTGGCGCGCCCTGAGGAAATCATCGAGGACATCGCGTGCGACTTCGATCCGGGATCGCCCCTCGGGCAGTTGCGCCCACATCGATCCTGACGCGTCCAGGATCAGCACGGACGCGCGATCCGTGACCTCCTGCGCAACAGCAGGAGCGGACAAACTTGCACAAACAGTCACAACAAATGCGAAAAGCCGCACGATTTACCCACATTAAAGCCAAATACAGCAACAAAGTTGCCGGAACGGTTCCTGCAAACCTACAGGGACGAAGGCTTTGCGGCCGATGATCCGTTCATTCAATACTGCCTGCCCTCCCGGATCAGCATTTCGACCGGGATCGCATATCTGGACGACTATGATTACCTGACGAACCTCGCCGGCGATCTGATCGAACTGGCCGCAACAGCAGGCTTTCGCGCCGGGTTTTCCGTCACTACCGTCCGTCCGGGCCATGCGGGTGCGGAAGGATGGAACATCGGGTCCTCCCTGAGCCGCAAAGAGGTGGAGGCGATCCGCAAGCATCATGGCCGTGACATCACCCTCGGCCTGCTGGCGCTGCGCGGTCGGCTGACAGGCCCCCGGCACAGGCTGACCCCCCGCGAAACCGATGCGATGCACCTGCTGGTTTCGGGATGCAGGACCAAGGAAATCGCCGCCCGCATGGGGATCAGCGATGTCACGGTCGAATTCCACCTTGCTAACGCCCGTCGCAAGCTTGGCGCGCCAACGCGCGAGGCCGCGGTTGCCCGTTTCCTGAAACCCTAGACGACCGGCTTGCCCTTGCCGGGCTGATGATCCTGACGGGATCGTGCCGCCCCTTGCCCCCATCGCCGAACGGCCCGCCACAGTCGCCCTGCCCTGAAATTGCGGACCCGGCCTAGAACAGCGCTGCAGGCAACCACGTGGCCAGAAAGGGCATGGCCCAGACCAGCAGGATCCCCACGGCCTGCAAGCCGATGAAGGGCACCACCCCCTGATAGATATGCCCGGTCGTGATCTCGGGCGGGGCTGCGGCACGCAGATAGAACAGCGAAAACCCGAAGGGCGGCGTCAGGAAACTGGTCTGCAGGTTGATCGCCAGCATCACCCCCAGCCAGATCGGATCATGCCCCATCAGGATCAGCGAGGGCGCGACCAGCGGCAGCACGATCACGGATATCTCGACGAAATCCAGAAAGAAGCCGAGGACAAAGACGAAGAGCATCACGAACAACAGCGCGCCGTTCGGCCCGCCGGGCAGATTTTCCAGCAGATGCGCGACACGCTCTTCCCCGCCAAGACCGATGAAGACCAGCGAAAAGAACCCTGCCGCAAGGATTGTCGCAAAGATCATCGCGGTCATGGTGAGGGTCGAATTCAGGGCATCATGGATGATCCTCTCGCGGATCGCCGCGCGCAGCGCCAAGCCGACAGCGCCAAGCCCGACGATCGCCAGAAGGGCGTATAATCCGCCGATCATCCATTCCAGCGCACCGTTGTCACTGCGTTGCAGCCGGACCGGAAAGACCCCGGCCAGAAGCCCCAGCACGATCAGGGCCGCAGCCCCCAGCAGGATCAGCCGGGGATTGAGGCCGATCTTGCGGCCCGCCAGCAGCAAGGCGCCGATGGCGCCAACCGATGCGGCCTCGGTCGGGGTCGCGATCCCGCCCAGAATGGCGCCCAGCACCGCAAAGATCAGAAGGACCGGCGGCACGATCGCGGCCAGCACCTCGGCCCGGTCGGGTCTGGCAAGGCCGATATTGGCGGGCGGCATGTCCTGCGGGCGGAGCGCCCCCCGGATCAGGATGTAAAGAAGATAGAGCACCACCAGCACCAGTCCGGGGATGATGGCGGCGGCAAAGAACTGGCCCACCGACAGCGCCTCGACCGAGAATTTGCCCTGTTCGTATTGTGCCTGCTGATAGGCATTCGACATCACATCGGCCAGGATGATCAGCAGCGTCGAGGGCGGAATGATCTGGCCCAGCGTTCCGGCCGTGCAGACGATGCCAGAGGCCACGGCGGGATTGTAGCCCGCCCGCAGCATCGTCGGCAGCGCGATCATGCCCATGGCGACAACCGTCGCACCGACGATCCCGGTCGAGGCTGCCAGCAGCGCGCCAACCAGAACCACCGAAATGCCAAGGCCGCCGCGCAACTGGCCAAAGCTGCGCCCCATGGTGTCCAGCAATTCCTCGGCGATCTTGCTCTTTTCCAGAATGGCGCCCATCAGGACAAAGACCGGGATGGCGATCAGGACGGTGTTGCCGATCAACCCGTAAGCCCTTTGGCCCAGCGCCCCCAGAAGCGAGACATCCATCACCCCGAGCGCCCAGCCCAGATAGGCGAAGATCACCGCAACACCCGCGATGCTGAAGGAGACGGGAAAGCCGGACAGGACCGCCGCCATCAGGGCGGCGAACATGATCAGGTCAAGATATTCGGTCATTCCTGCGCTCCTTCATGGAACATGCGCACCAGAAGCGACAGCGACTGCAGAAGGATCAGGATGCAGAAGGCCGGGATCAGGGATTTGAGCAGAAAGACCGCCTCGATCCCGCCAACAGAAATGGGACCTTCAAGGATTTTCCAGGAATTGCGCACCGATGGCCATGACCAGTAAAGCAGCGCGGTCATGGACGGGATCAGCAGAAACAGGTGGCCGAAGATGTCGATCCGGCGCTTGGCCCGGTCACCGAGCTTGGCAAAGAACACATCGACACGCACATGCTTGTCGACCAGAAGCGTGAACCCCGCCCCCAGCATGAACAGCGTCGCATGCATGTAAAGCACGCTTTCCTGCGCCGCGATCGAATTGTAGCCGAAGACATAGCGCCCGATCACGATGCAGAACTGAACAAGGACCATGATCAGCGCCAGCCACCGCACCACAAGGGCCACGGTGCGGTTCAAGTGATCGATTGCATTTGCCAGCACAAGCATGGTCTCGCCCCGTCCCCCTTCGCGCAGGATGCGCGGCACGCGCCGCGCACCCTGTGATGTCAGTAGCCCAGAACGCCCGCGCGGGCGTTCATCTGGCCATTGTCGGCATAGGACATGTATCCGCCCACAAGATCGCGATAGGCGATGAAGCTTTCGGTGATGCGCCGTACCAGCTCGTCTTGATCGGCGCGGTACTCCTCCATGATCTCGCCTGCGGCCACGCCCATGGCGGCGATCACATCGTCCGGCAGCTTGTGCACCTGCACCCCGTGTTCGGAGACCAGCGTCTTGAGCGATTGCGCGTGTTTGGTCATGTATTCGGTCCAGACCGGATTGTAGAGACCGTGGCAGGCCTGGGTCACGACCTCCTTGAGGTCATCGGGCAGCTCCGCAAAGACCGCCGCGTTGACGCCGCATTCCTCGGCCGAGGATGGCTCGCCCACGCCGGGCCAGTAGTAATGCGGCGCAACCTGATAGTAGCCCAACGCCGAATCCGTCCATGGCCCGATGAATTCCCCCGCATCCAGCGCGCCGGTCTGCAGCGCCTGGAACATCGCCGGGCCGCTCATCGCCTCGGCCGCCATGCCCAGTTTCGCCGCCATCTGCGAGGCAATGCCCGTGGTGCGGAATTTCAGCCCCTTGAGGTCCTCGACCGAGTTGATCTCGTTCTTGAACCAACCGGCCCATTGCGGGCCGGAGTTGCCGCACAGGAAGGGCTTGATCCCGAAACGGGCATACATCTCGTCATACAGCGCCTGACCGCCACCATGATACATCCAGCCGAATTGCTCGTCCGCGCGCAGGCCGAAGGGCTGCGAGCCGAACAGCAGGATGCCCTTGGACTTGCTGCCCCAATAGGCGGGAACCGCGTGGTAAAGCTCTGCCGTGCCTTCGGATACCGCGTCAAAGACACCGTTGCCCGGCACGATTTCGCCCGCAGCGAACAGCGTGACCTTGATGCGCCCGCCGGACAGCGTGGTGATCCGGTCGGCCAGCGTCTGTGCCGCGACACCCGGTCCGGGCAGGTTCTTGGGCCACGCCGACACCAGTTTCCATTCGCGCACATCCTGCGCAATGGCCGGGGCGGCCAGCGTGGTCGCTGCGGCACCGATGGCGCCCGTGGTCAGGAATTTCCGTCTATCCATGTCAAAGTCTCCTTGTCGGGTTGGGTTTTTGGGGAGGTATTCGACCGTCTGACGCGGCCTTCATGCGTTATTCAGCCCAGAATGCGCGGCAGGCGCAGCCCGTGTTCGCGCGCGCAGGCAATCGCATCCTCATAGCCTGCGTCCGCATGGCGCCAGACGCCGCTGGCGGGATCGTTCCACAGCACGCGCTCCAGCCGCCGTGCTGCCTCGGGAGTGCCATCCGCACAGATCACGACGCCCGCATGCTGGCTGAACCCCATGCCGACACCACCGCCGTGGTGGATGCTGACCCAGGTCGCCCCGGATGCAGTATTGACCAGCGCATTCAGCAACGGCCAGTCCGACACCGCGTCCGAGCCGTCGCGCATCGCCTCGGTCTCGCGGTTGGGGCTGGCGACCGAGCCGCTGTCCAGATGATCGCGCCCGATCACCACGGGCGCTTTCAACTCGCCGCTGGCGACCATCTCGTTGAAGGCAAGGCCGGCCCGGTGCCGATCGCCCAGCCCGATCCAGCAGATCCGCGCCGGCAACCCCTGAAAGGCGATCCGCTCGCGCGCCATGTCCAGCCAGTTGTGCAGATGGGCGTTGTCGGGAAACAACTCCTTCATCTTGGCGTCGGTCTTGTAGATATCCTCGGGATCGCCGGACAGCGCTGCCCAGCGGAAGGGGCCGATCCCCCGGCAGAACAGCGGGCGGATATAGGCGGGCACGAAACCGGGGAAGGCAAAGGCATTCTCCAGCCCCTCCTCCAGCGCCACCTGGCGGATGTTGTTGCCGTAATCCAGCGTGGGCACGCCTGCGTTCCAGAAATCCACCATCGCGGCCACATGGGTCTTCATGCTGGCGCGCGCGGCCTTTTCCACCGCCTTGGGATCGCTTTCGCGCCGGGCCTTCCATTCCGCCATGGTCCAGCCCTGCGGCAGGTAGCCGTTGATCGGGTCATGGGCGCTGGTCTGGTCGGTGACGATATCGGGGCGGATGCCACGCCGGAACAGTTCGGGGAAGACATCAGCGGCATTGCCCAGAAGGCCCACCGACTTGGCCTCGCCCGCCTTGGTCCAGCGGTCGATCATCGCCAGCGCCTCATCCAGCGTGTCGGCGCGTTCGTCCACATAACGGGTGCGCAGCCTGAAATCGATGCTGTCGGGGTTGCACTCGACCGCAAGGCAGCAGGCCCCGGCCATGACAGCCGCCAGCGGCTGCGCGCCCCCCATGCCGCCCAGACCGCCGGTCAGGATCCACTTGCCCTTGAGGTCGCCGCCGTAATGCTGGCGACCGGCCTCGACAAAGGTTTCATAGGTCCCCTGCACGATCCCCTGGGATCCGATGTAGATCCACGAGCCTGCGGTCATCTGGCCGTACATGGCCAGCCCTTTCTTGTCCAATTCGTTGAAATGGTCCCAGGTCGCCCAATGCGGCACCAGATTGGAATTGGCGATCAGCACGCGCGGCGCATCGGCATGGGTCTTGACGATCGCGACGGGCTTGCCCGATTGCACGACCAGCGTCTCGTCCGCCTCAAGATCCTTGAGGCTGGCCACGATCGTGTCGAAATCGGCCCATGTGCGCGCGGCGCGCCCGATGCCGCCATAGACCACCAACTCGTGCGGGTTCTCGGCCACATCGGGGTGCAGGTTGTTCATCAGCATCCGCAGCGGTGCTTCGGTCAGCCAGCTTTTCGCGTTCAGCGTGGTTCCGGTCGGCGGATAGATGTCACGGGTATTCTTGCGCGGATCACTCATCGGGGCCTCCAATCGGACAGTGTTTCGAGGATGGACATCAGATGCGGGCGCAGCCTTGCCGCGCGGTCATCTGCAAACTCCCATGGCGGGGTTTCGTGCATATAGGTGGACTGGGCCAGTTCCATCTGGATGGCATGCAGCCCCTCGGCTGGCCGGCCATAGTGGCGCGTGGTCCAACCGCCCTTGAAGCGGCCGTTCATCACCGAGGTATAGCCGGGGGCCCCGGCGCATATGCGCTGCACGGCGGCACTGATCTGCGCATCGCACGTGGTGCCATCATTGGTGCCGATGTTGAAATCGGGCAGTGTGCCGTCGAACAGGAACGGGATGTGCGACCGGATGGAATGGCAATCGTAGAGGATCGCGAAACCATGCCTTGCGCGCACCCGGTCCAGTTCCGCCGCCAGCGCCGCATGATAGGGCGCATGGTAGAGCATGCGACGGCGCGCGGTCTCGGCCGTATCGGGTTCCTGCCCCGCCAGATACAGCGGATGCCCGTCGAAATCGGTCAGCGGGCACAGGCCTGTCGTGTTCTGCCCCGGATAGAGGCTGACGCCCGAAGGGTCGCGGTTCACGTCGATGACATAGCGATGGACTGTGGTCCTGACGCTGGTGACTTCCCCGATCAGCCCGCCATAAAGCCGGTCGATATGCCAGTCGGTATCGGCGATCGCGCGGCCCCTGTCGTTCAGCCGCGCCAAGCAATCGGACGGAAGATCGGTGCCGGTATGGGGCAGCCCCAGAACCAGCGGGCCATCGCCGCGCGTGATCTCGACCATGCTCATGGGGTGACCTCAAGCCCTGCGGCCAGTGCCAGACTGTCGTCGCGGACACAGGCCGCCGCCGCCCTGAGGTCAGGCGCCAGATAGCGATCCTGCGTCAAGGCGGGAACCTGGGCACGCAGGCAAGCCATGACCGCCTGCAAGGTCGCCGAGGTCGCCAGCGGCGCGCGCTGGTCGATGCCTTGCGCGGCGCAAATCGCCTCGATCCCCAGGATCATGGACAGGTTTTCGGTCATCCGCCGCAAGCGCCGCGCGCCATGGGCGGCCATGCTGACATGATCCTCCTGATTGGCCGAGGTGGGGGTGCTGTCGGTCGAACAGGGATTGGCCAGATGCTTGTTTTCGCTCATCAGCGCGGCGGTGGTGACCTCGGCGATCATCAGGCCGGAATTCAATCCCGGCTCGGGCGTCAGGAAGGGCGGCAGATCGAAGGACAGGGTCGGGTCCACCATCAGCGCCACGCGACGCTGCGCGATGGCGCCAATCTCGGCCAGAGCGAGGGCGATCTGGTCGGCGGCAAAGGCCACGGGTTCGGCATGGAAATTGCCGCCCGACAGGATCTCGGCCGTCTCGACGATGACAAGGGGGTTGTCCGTCACGGCATTCGCCTCGGTCTGCAGCGTCCGTCCGGCAAAGCGCAACAGGTCGATGGCCGCCCCCGTCACCTGCGGCTGGCAGCGGATGCAATAGGGATCCTGCACGCGGCTGTCACCGACGCGGTGGCTGTCGCGGATGGCGCTTCCGTCCAGCAGCGCGGTCATGGCCGCGGCCACTTCGATCTGGCCCGCATGCCCGCGCAGGCGATGGATTTCGGGATGCAGGGGGGCTGTCGATCCCATGATCGCATCGGTCGACATGGCCGAGGTCACGATGGCCGCACGCGCCGCGCGCCAGCCCTCGAAGAGACCCGCAAGCGCACAGGCGGTGGAAAACTGCGTCCCGTTGATCAGGGCCAGCCCTTCCTTGGGGCCAAGCACCACCGGGGTCAGACCCGCCGCGCGCAGGGCATCGTCACCCGGCATGACCTGCCCGTGCAACGTGGCCTCGCCCGCGCCGATCATCACCGCCGCCATATGCGCCAAGGGGGCCAGATCGCCCGAGGCGCCCACCGATCCCTGCACCGGGATCACCGGCAGCACGCCGGTGGCCAGCATCCCCTCGATCAGCGCGCAGATCTCCCAGCGCACGCCAGAGGCGCCGCGCCCCAGCGACAGAAGCTTCAACGCCATCATCAGGCGCACGGTCGCAGGCTCCAGCGCCTCGCCCACGCCGCAGCAATGCGACAGGATCAGGTTGCGCTGCAGGGTCTGGGTGTCGCGCGGCGCGATCCTGACCGAGGCCAGCTTGCCAAAGCCCGTGTTCACGCCATAGACCGGCGCGTCCGCCTGTGCGGCAGCCGCGATGATGGCAGCCGAGGCATCGACACCGGCCCGCGCAGCGGGATCAAGCGCGACCGCCCCCTGCCCGCGCCAGATGGTGTCCAACTGCGCCAGCGTGGCAGCGCCGGGAACCAGGGTGACAGTCATGCGTGACCTCCGAAAATGCGGTGATGCAGCGGGTTGATCCCGATGCCATAGGACAGCTCGGCCGGATCGGAGACATCCCAGATGGCCAGATCGGCGCGCAAACCCGGCGCAATGCGTCCGCAATCGTGCAGCCCCAGGGCCAGGGCCGCATTGCGGGTCGTGCCCGCCAAAGCCTCGGCCGGGGTCAGGCGGAACAGGGTGCAGGCCATGTTCATCGCCAGCAGCACAGACCCCAGCGGCGACGATCCGGGGTTCCAGTCCGTGGCGACCGCCATCGGCACGCCGTGATCGCGAAAAGCCTGCACGGGGGGCTGGCGGGTTTCATGGATCGTGTAGAAGGCCCCCGGCAGGATCACCGCCACAGTCCCCGCCGCAGCCAGTGCCGCCGCATCATCATCCGTCGCATATTCCAGATGATCCGCAGACAAGGCGCCATACCGCGCGGCCAGCGCGGTTCCGCCCTGATGGCTGAGTTGTTCGGCATGCAGCTTGACGGGCAAGCCCAGCGCTGCGGCGCGGTCAAAGACGCGGGTGATCTGATCCGCGCTGAAGGCGATCCCCTCGCAGAAGCCATCCACCGCATCAACCAGCCCTTCGGCATGGGCGGCCCCAAGCGCAGGCAGGCAGACGCGGTCGATATAGGCGTCGGGATCCTGACCCGCAGGCACGGCATGCGCACCCAGAAAGGTCGTCCTCACGCGGATCGGACGCTCCTGTGCGATCCGGCGCGCGACGCGCAACATCCTGAGCTCGGTCTCAAGATCCAGACCATAGCCCGACTTGATCTCGACCATAGCGACGCCCTGCGCAATCAGCGCATCGATGCGCGGCAAGGCCGCGTCCAGCAAAGCCGCCTCCGAGGCCGCGCGTGTTGCCCCCACGGTGGATACGATCCCGCCACCCGCACGGGCGATTTCGGCGTAGCTGGCACCATTCAGGCGCATCTCGAATTCACGGGCGCGGTTGCCGCCATGCACGATATGGGTGTGACAATCGATCAGGGCGGGCGTCACAAGCCGCCCCTGCAGGTCCCGCCGTGGCAATCCGGCATGGTCCGCAGGCAGCGCGCCGCGCGGTCCGACCCATGCGATCACGCCATCGCGCACCGCGATGGCCGCATCGGCAATCAGGCCATAACCGTCATCCGCCCCCTGCATGGTGGCGGCGGAGATCCCGACAAGAAGGTAGCTGGCGTGCATCAGGATACCTTGATTTATAACATGCTTAAAATTAATATGTAGATACTTATTTTTGTCAACGGAGATGTCCACCGTGCAAATCATCCAAGCATCTCAAGCACTTTTGCCAGATGGCTGGCGGGCGGATGTCGAAGTTCATGTCGACGCGCAGGGGCGAATCGCCCATGTCGGCCCCCTCACCGGACGGGCCACGGAGCGCGTGGCGCTGCTGCTGCCCGCGCCGCTGAACCTGCACAGCCACGCCTTTCAGCGCGCCATGGCCGGCCTGACCGAAGCCCGTGGTCCGGACACCAGCGACAGCTTCTGGAGCTGGCGACGCCTGATGTACCGCTTTCTGGACCAGCTGACGCCGGATCAGGTCGAGGCGATCGCGTCCCTTGTCTTCATGGAGATGCTGGAGGCCGGATATGGCGCGGTGGCCGAATTCCATTACCTGCATCACGACGTGGGTGGGCACCCCCATGCGCGGCTGTCCGAAATGTCGGATCGCATCATCGCGGCGGCACAACGCGCGGGCATCGGTCTGACGCTCTTGCCGGTGCACTACCAGTTCGGGGGCTGCGACGGGCGCGCGCTGGCCGGGGGGCAACAGCGCTTCGGCAACGATCCCGACCGCTTCATGACCCTGCACGCCGAGGCCGCGCAGACGATCGCGCAAGCCTGCGCCGACTATGCCATCGGGGTGGCCCCCCATTCGCTGCGCGCCGTGGGTCCGGCGGGGCTGCAGGCCATCGTCGCCGCCAACCCGACGGGGCCGATCCACATGCATCTGGCCGAACAGCTGGCCGAGGTTGACGAGGTCCAGACCCATCTTGGCGCGCGCCCGGTGGAGTGGCTGCTGGCCGAGCACGCAGTCGATGCGCGCTGGTGCCTGATCCATTGCACGCAGATGACCCCGGACGAGACGCGCGCCCTTGCCGCGACAGGCGCTGTCGCCGGGCTTTGCCCGCTGACGGAATCAAGCCTCGGCGACGGGATCTTCAACGGCACCACCTATCTTGACGCGGCGGGCCGGATCGGGTTCGGATCGGATTCCAACATCCAGATCTCGCTCTTCGAGGAACTCAAGACGCTGGAATATTCACAAAGGCTGCGGGATCGCTCACGCGCGGCGCTGGCCCGGACCGGTCGTTCGACCGGCCGTGTCCTGTTCGATGCAGCGACCGCAGGGGGCGCGCAGGCGGGTGGGCGACAGGCCGGACAGATCGCGGCAGGCCAATGGGCCGACCTGATCGGGCTGGATGCCGACAACCGCTGGCTCTGCAACCGGACGGGCGATGCGCTGCTGGACAGCCTGATCTTTTCAGGCGGCGGGCAAGACTGCATCACGGATGTCTGGAGCGCGGGCCGCCACGTGGTCCGGCACGGCCACCACGTGGCGCGCGATGCGATCCTTGCCGATTTCGTGACCGTGATGCGACAGCTGGAAACGCGGCTATGACAGCGCCCGGTCGCCTGTCCTGGACGGATGTCCGGGACAAGATCCACTCCCGCATCCTGAACCGGACCTATGCCCCCGGCGACCGGCTGCCGCGGGACGAGGATCTTGCGCTGTAACTGGGAT
>JBFHIW010000045.1:0-31740 GCA_041596235.1 Paracoccaceae bacterium | reverse complement strand
GTTTCGCTGGGCCAGCACAACTGATCCTCAGACGATGGACCCGCATGCCGCAAACGTGGCCCCTGTCACGTCCTTTCTGAACAATGTCTATGAAGGGCTTGTGCGGCGCGACAAGGACATGCGGATCGAGCCGTCGCTGGCCACCTCATGGGCACCGTTGGAAGGTGGCGAGACCGGCTGGCGCTTTACCCTGCGCGAAGGTGTGAAATTCCACGGCGGCGAGGATTTCACCGCCGATGATGTGCTGTTTTCCTATGAGCGGGCCAAGTCAGAGCAATCGGATGTGCGCTCATGGTTCGGCCCCGTCACCGAAGTTCGGGTGATCGATGACTACACGGTTGATTTCATCACCGCCGCGCCCAATCCGCTGTTTCCCGACAGCATCGCAAACTGGATGATCCTCGATCGTGGCTGGACAACGGCCAACGGTGCAGACGTGCCTGCGCGGGACGAAGAGAAGTTCACGACCCGCCAGACCAACGGCACCGGCCCCTTCATCTTGACCGCCCGTGATCCGGGGGTCGAGATACGTCTGGCGCCGAACCCGAACTGGTGGGATGACGCAGAGCACAACATCACGGAGGCGATCTTCAACCCGATCGAGAATGCTGCGACGGGTCTGGCTGCGCTCTTGTCCGGTGAGGTAGACATGCTGTCCCCCATCCCGATCCGCGATGTTGCGCGCCTGCGAGATACGGCCGGCATTCAGACCTATGAGGGGATCGAGGCGCGGGTCATCATGCTGGGCTTTGGACATGCGAAGGACAGCCTGACCTATTCGGAAGAAACCAATGGCGTGAACCCGTTTCAGGACGTGCGTGTGCGCCGTGCCGTGGCTCAGGCGATTAACGTGGATGCGATCAACACCGTCCTGATGTCGGGTATGGCCGTGCCAGCCAGCCAGCTACAACCGGCCGGATTGTCCGGTTACTCCGAGGCGAACGCCGCGCGTCCCGCCTTTGACGAAGCTGCGGCAAAAGCGCTGATGGCCGAGGCGGGCTATGCCGAGGGTTTTTCCTTCGGGCTGCGCTGCACCAATGACCGTTACCTGAACGACGAAGCGGTCTGTCAGGCAATCACAGGCATGTTGCAGCGCGCCGGTCTGAATGCACGGCTTGAGACGTTACCAGTGCGGAGCTACTGGACAGAACTGCGCGAGGGCAATTACGACATGTTCCTGCTCGGCTGGTCGCCCGGCACCTTCGACGCGGAACATCCGATCCGCTTTCTGGCGCACACGCCCGATGGCACGCGGGGGACATGGAACTTCGGCGGCTATAGCAACGCGCGGGTGGATGAATTGCTGCCCCTGATCCAGCAGGAACTGGACGCAGCCAAGCGTCAGGCCATGCTCGATGAAGTGGCCGCGCTCCTGCAGGAAGAGGTGGCCTATGTGCCGCTTTACACCGAACCGCTGGCATGGGCTGCGCGCGACGGGGTCGATCTGGTGCAGCGCCCCGACAACTTCTTCATGCTGCGCTGGGTGACGCTGAACTGAGGCGCTTGATATTGGTCACATCCGGCGATCGATAAGAGGCCGATACCAATCCCGCCGTGCTGCCCGCTCTGTAACACCGGTATGGTGTTCGGCGGGCGGCGCGATGGACAGACGCTGACCTTTGGGGTGTCCGGTCTGCCGCGCCATTCCGACCTGATCTTGCATGATCACCAGACAGAAAGCTGGTGACGGCAGGTATTGGGCAGGGCATCGCGGGCGAAATGACGGGGCGAGCGTTGCGACAACTCCCGGCATGGCTGGAGCCTTGGGCAAGGCCGCAAGGTGGGCAATCTCCGCGTCCGGGACGCGCAGGGACTCGACGTCGTGCATGACATTCCCTTCGCGTTTCATGCATTTCATCCTGAAGGTCGCCGGATGCTTGGTAACTGGCGCCGGTGCTGTGGCGCGCAGGTCTTGGTGCATGGTCCGGCCTTGGCAGCGCGATAGCGTCGCCAGCGCCCGCAGTAGCCAGGCGAGAATCGCGCCAGAACTCTAGGGCGCGTTTTTCAAGGAGAAAGGCTCTGGAGCCTGATCTGGTGTTGATCAGCCCGCTGATGTGACCACTCATCACGTGATCCAGCCTTGGAACCGCAGATGAATGGGTCTTCTTGGGCAACTTTGCGGCGTTGCGCCTGTCACGCGGGGGCGTGGTCGGCTGTACAAGCAGATTACCTTGCATCCATGCAAAACCTGTTGCAACCTTCCAAGAATGGATGCCCGTTCAAGCACTGAATGCGCCGTTGATGCGCGCAACATCGGCAAAACTTATGGGGTTGGTTCCGCTGCGGTAACCGCGCTCGGTGACGTTTCCGTTGCGATTGAGAAGGGGGAGTTCTTTACCCTGCTTGGCCCGTCAGGATGTGGAAAAACCACCCTGCTGCGGTGCATCGCGGGGTTTGAAACCCCGACATCCGGCACGATCCATCTATCCGGGCGCGACATCACCCATACGCCGCCAAACCAGCGTCCCGTGAATACGGTCTTTCAGTCCTACGCGCTTTTTCCGCACCTGAGCGTTGCGCAGAACGTGGGTTTTGGTCTGAAGATGTTGGGCAAGCCCGCCAAGGAGGTGGCCCGTTCGGTCGAGCGCGTCCTTGCCCTTGTCAAGTTGGAGCAGTTCGCCAACCGTTTGCCGCAGCAGTTGTCGGGCGGTCAGCAGCAACGCGTAGCCCTGGCGCGCGCCCTCGCCCCCGAACCCGAGGTTCTTCTGCTCGATGAACCGCTGTCGGCGCTGGATCTCAAGCTGCGCAAGGAAATGCAGAGCGAACTGAAGCGGCTTCAAACAGAGACGGGGATCACCTTCGTCTTTGTCACCCACGACCAGGAAGAGGCGCTGACAATGTCCAACCGGATCGGGGTGATGTCGGCAGGGGCGCTGTTGCAGGTTGGCACGCCGCGCGACATCTATGACCGGCCGTTAAACCGCTTCGTCGCTGATTTCATCGGTGAGACGAATTTTCTCGAAGGTCGTGTCGAGGGCGGTCAGGTCCGCATTGGAACGGGCGATAGGCTGGGCGTTTCGCTGGATGGGCAACAAGGGAATGTGACACTGGCGATCAGACCCGAGCAGATCAGCCTGAAGCCCGCCGAGGGGGGCATCCCAGCCACCATTCTTGAAGCCAACTTTCTGGGCACTGACACCCATTACACACTGTCTCTGAAAGACGGCAGTCGTCTGGTGGCGCGTGTGCAATCCAATTCCACCCTGTCGTTCCGCGTGGGCGACAGCGTGAGCGTCAGCTTCGACGTTCAGGCTGTCCATGTATTGAAGTCATGAGCGGCGCGGGGCGACCACGCAGCAAGGCTGTCGATGGCTGGCTTCTGTCCGCCCCTGCGCTGATCCTTCTGGTGCTTGCAGCCAGTGGCCCTTTGCTGATCGTGGCTGTCTATTCCGTGCTGGAAAAGGGCGACTATTCCGGCGTGCGCTGGATCCTTTCGGGTGAAGGCTGGTTTCGTGTCCTGTTTGAAAGAGATATTTTCGACCAGACCATCAGTCTGGCCGATGCGAACCTTTCGATTTTCTGGCGCTCGGTCAAATTGTCGGTTGCAACCACGGTGATCACCTTTGCCCTTGGCCTGCCCACGGCATGGTTCATCGCGACACGGCCCGCAAAAACGCGCGCGATCTGGCTTTTTCTGATCACGATCCCCTTTTGGACGAACCTGTTGATCCGCACCTTCGCGATCATGGAGGTGATCCGCAATCAGGGTATCCTGAACACCTTTCTCATCCATGCCGGATTGATCTCGGAACCCATCCAGATCCTTTACACGGATACGGCCGTGTTGATCGGCATGGCATATGTGTACCTGCCGCTGATGGTCTTGCCGCTCTATGCGTCAATCGACCGGTTTGATTTCAGGCTGATCGAGGCAGGGTATGATCTTTATGCCTCGCGCTGGCAGGTCTTGCGCGGTGTGATCCTGCCGATCATCAAACCGGGGATCATCGCGGGCAGCATTCTGGTCTTCATTCCCAGCCTCGGCGCCTATGTGACCCCCCGTGTTCTGGGGGGCGGCAAGAACATGATGATCGGCAATTTCATCGAGTTGCAGTTCGGTCAGGGCCAGAATTGGCCACTGGGGGCCGCGCTGTCGACCCTGCTTCTGCTGATCGTCGTGGTATCGCTGATCGTCTATACCCGCGTCTCATCACGGGATGATCCCGGTGGCTAAACCACGCGCCTTCGATGTCACGACCTTGCCGGGATTCACCTTTGTCGCGATCCTGTCCTTCGTGCTGCTCTATGCCCCGATCGTGACGCTGGTCGTCTACTCCTTCAACGGCGGCAATTCCGTGAACCAATGGGGTGGGTTCTCCCTGAAATGGTATGCGGTCGCAGCCCAGAATCAGGCCGTGCAAGAGGCGACGGCCCGCTCACTGATCATCGCTGTCTGGGCTTCGGTCATCTCGACGGTGGTGGCGACGATGGCGGCGCTGGGCACAACCCGGCGCGGAAAGTTCAAGGGGCAAACGATCATCTATGTCATCATCAACCAGCCGCTGATGGTGCCCGAAATCGTGACGGCAGTGGCCCTGTTGATTTTCTTTTCCTCCGTCAAGATCGTCACGGGGTATAGCGGTCTGGGATATCTGATCGTTGCGCATTCCGCTTTTTGCGTACCCTTCGCCTATCTTCCCATCAAGGCGCGACTGGAGGGGATGGACACCACCATGGAAACCGCTGCGGCTGATCTCTACGCGACGCGCTGGCAGACGTTCCGATACGTCACCCTGCCGCTGCTTTTGCCCGGTGTCATTGCCGGTGCGATGCTTGCGTTCATCATCTCGCTCGACAACGTCATCATCACCGAATTTGTAAAGTCGGCGGGACAGGATACACTGCCCACTTACATGCTGGGTCAATTGCGCCGGGCTTTGACGCCCGAGGTGAACGCGATCTCGACGGCCCTCTTGGCGTTGACGGTGATCATCCTCACGGCGTTTTTCTTTGTCACCAAGAAGCGGGAGTAACCTGCATTACAACAACAGTGGAGAAGCAAATGAAGACTTATCTTATCGCAACGACAGCCCTGCTGGGCAGTGCGTTGGGCGCCTTGGCCGACGGGCAACTCAACCTCTACAACTGGGGCAACTATACCAGCCCCGAACTGATCCAGAAGTTTACGGACCAGACAGGGATCGCGGTGACGATCACCGATTACGATAGCAACACCACAGCGCTGACCAAGGTCGAGGCCGGTGGGTCCGGGTTCGACCTTGTGGTGCCTTCCGCCAATTATATTCCCGTTTTCCTCCGCAAGGGCCTGATCGCTGAACTTGATCACTCAAGGATTCCCAATATCGGCAATATCGCCGCTGAATGGAAAGACGTGCCATGGGATCCGGGCCGCACCCATTCGGTTCCGTGGCAATGGGGGTCTGTCGGCATTGCGGTCAATACAAGCGTCTACAGCGGTGATGTGAACACCTCGGAGCTGTTCATGGATCCGCCGCCCGAGTTGGTCGGAAAGATCAACGTCGTCCCCGAGATGACGGATGTGATCAACATGGCGATCTTCAATCTTGGCGGCGAGGCCTGTACCGAAGACCTCGTTCTGCTCAAGAAGGTGCGCGACAAGATGATGGCGGCAAAGCCGAAATGGCTGTCGATGGATTATGGCACCACCGACAAGCTGTCCTCGGGTGATTACGCGGCTTCCGTGAACTGGAACGGCTCGACCATGCGCGCCCGTATTAACAATCCCGACATCGTCTACGGCTATCCGAAAGAGGGCTACCCCCTGTTCATGGATTCCGTCGCCCTGTTGTCGGAGGCGCAAAACGTCGATGAGGCCTACCAATTCATCAATTTCATTCTGGAGCCTGAAAACGCGGCGATGATCTCGAGCTTCGCGCGTTATGCCAACGGGGTTGCAGGTTCCGAAGAGTTCATGCCGGAAGACATGAAAACCGCGCCCGAGATCGTGACGCCCGCAGAGTTCGCGGCAGGGGGCAAGTTCCTGCCGACATGCCCACAGTCTGCGGTCGATCTTTACACCGCGATCTGGACTGAGCTTCTCAAGTAAACATGGCGGACGGGGCCGGATCTCGGCCCCGTTCCCTCCCTGTATCGCGCATGCTTGCAAAGTGGACATCTCAAGGTCCCCGAGGTCGGCATCAGACCGCGGCGGGATCAGGTCCTGTGGGGCAGGGCTTTCAGCGGTCTTGAGCATTGGATCGAGCAAGCGCAGCAGTCCGGTGGCCCCGATGTGTTCGCAAAGATGCAGGACGATCTGCTGGCAGCGTGAAAGGTAAAAGGGTGGACTAGGATTTGGCGCGTTGTCTGGCTACTGGTAGGAAAACAAACGAGGTCAGATCATGTTCCGTAGCAGCCACTCGATGATTGTCGCTTTGATGCTTGTTGCCAGCTGCGGAGACGGGGCCATGGGCAACACTGTGGTCAAAGGCGCCGGGCCAGACGAAATGCTGAAGTTGCGGGCGGGGCCGGGGCTTGGATATCGCGTGATCCTGGGCCTGCCTGACGGAACATCCCTCTATCGCCATGGCTGTGTGACCGAAGTTGGTCAGCTCTGGTGTCGCGTGTCGCTCACGGATGCGCCGGGGATAAAGGGCTATGTATCTGCCGACTACCTTTCATCACGCTGATCGAAACCAACTTGTGTGATGCGTGCATCTTCGGTGCCAGCGGGCTGAGAGCGTCATGTTACAGCAAATGATGCCGTGGGACATTGTACGCCGGATTGGTGTTGCGCCTGCCGGGACGACATCGCCTATCGCGCGCACTCTGACAGTGCTTCATGCGATCTCGCATATGGAAAGCGCAACAGCCGCTTGAAGGGTCAGCAGGCTCTGGCGCGTTGACATGCCCAGGCTGGACTCGGTCTCGCTTAGGTAAACCCAAAGCCAGGTTGCCTTGGCACCCGCCGGTGCAGTTCTGCCGGCTCTAGCGCAACGGAATTGCAAACCCAGACATCGCGGTATGTTCTGACATAACATATTGAAAACAGGGAGAGTCATGATCTGTGCGTCGGCGGGGTGAGTCCCCCCTCCGCTATCAGGCGTTCCCATGACAGCAAGAACACGATGCTTGGACTGATCCATTTTCGCGATTGCAGGGCTTGTGGATCATTCCCGGAAAGACTGCATTCCGGGTGAAGGGACAGTGCCGCTTTGCCTTTGGGCAAGAGGCTGGCCCGCGTCATATCTGGTGCAACTGCGCGCTTTGTGGACAAGAGAGACCGACAAGACATCGTCCTGCAGCTTAGCTGAGGTTTCTTCGTCGGACGCTCATCAACAGGCCGATCGTCAGGATGACAAGCGCCGTGACGCTTGTCAGGCTCAGGCTTTCGCCCAGAATGAGCAGTCCCAGAATGGCGCCTCCTCCCGGTACCGCAGCAAGGATGGAAGAGGTGTTTCCATTCCCGATAGTCCGCGATGCATGGGCAACGAAGAGCAGACCAATCAGGTTGGGCACAAAACCCTGATAGACAGCCTGCAGCAGCAGGGGGCCCATCGGGGCTTGTGCCAGACCCGAAGGCAGCCAAAGCACCCAGATCGGCAGATAGAGAGCCGCGTTCACCACGGTCCCGCAAAAGATGATCTGCATCGGGCGAAGCTGCCACCGCTCGGACAGGATGAGATAGGCAGAGAAAAAGACTGCTCCGACCACGAACATCAGATCACCGATCCATGCGTTCTGGATCTTTGACGCGCTCGTATCCCACGCCAGCACAACCGAAGAGACAAGGATCAGCCCCGCACCGAAAAGTTGCTGCGCGCCAGGCAGTTTGCGGAAAAGAAAGATCCCGAACAGGATGCTGATCAGGGGAAGCACCCCATTCATGAAGATCCCCCCGTGAGCAGCGGGCGCATAAAGAAAGCCGGAAAAGACAATCAGAATATAGACGGGCCCCAAAATGAAAGAGAGCACGACGATCTGCAACAGACGCAGTCCACGCCAGGGCTTGTAGTAAAGGCAAAGCGGCAGTGCCACCAGCGACGCCAGACCATAGCGCATCGCCGCCAGATCATAGACCGTCAGCCCGCTGTCGTTGGCAACCCGGCTCACGATCAGCCAAAACGACCAGACCAGAACGATGGTCCATGCCGCGGCGTAGCCAGTGACGTGTGAAGGGGAGCTGGTTGGCATCTGTGCTCTGCTCGATCTGACGAATTATGAATAGCTCCGGTGCGCCAGCAGTAGGAGGAGCCACGCCGAGAGGCAATAGAGTGGGGGAAATCAGGAAAGACAGACTGGGTTGCGACTTGATGGGATGTGCCGTTTTTCATTCGGGCGGCGATCTTGGGTTTGCCTGACAGAACACCGCGCGATCACCATGGCGGCGCAACCCAGGGACTGACCTTTCCCGGAGAACACGCTGGCCGCCAAGATGACGGCAAAGGGAAATCGGCAACTCCGGTATGGCTCAGGTTTAATTACGAAGTGGCAAAGCCGCAGTCTTCGCGATGCCATTTGGTTATTGAAAGATCAGGCCTTTCCATTAGGCGCGACGATGAGCATGCTCTAACCCTTTTTCTCGAGAGACCCCAAGCCACAGGCGCGGAGGCTCTGTCTGGAGGAGGAAAACCCATGTTTCATGTCACGAAAGGCCTGTCCGCAGGTCTGATCTTCGCCGTTGCGTCAATCGGTGCGGCCCCCGTCATGGCCGATACCTATATCGTGGCCGTCGGCGCTGCATCCAACAGCCTGCAAGGTCAGAGCGCCGCGCGCTTTGCCGAGGAGTTGCAGGCCAAGCTGGGTGACGCCCACAAGGTCGAATTCTATGCCGATGCGCAGCTTGGCGATGAGAAGGAGTTGATGCAGAAGCTGCGTCTTGGCACCGTGCAGTTTACGCTGATCTCGTCGATCATGACCAACGTGTCCCCCGAGTTCGGCTTGTTCGAAATGCCCTTTCTGGTGAAGGACCGCGCGCATCTGAAAGCCATCGACGCAGAGATCGTGCAGCAAGAGCTTGCGCCCAAGGCCGAAGAACAGGGCCTTCATGTCGTCTCGACCTGGGAAAACGGCTTTCGCCACATCACCAACAATACCCGCCCGATCAACACACCTGCCGATCTGGCCGGTTTGAAGATCCGCACCCCCTCGTCCGAATGGCGGGTCGCGATGTTCAAGGAATGGGGCGCGAACCCGACCGCCATGTCCTTCTCCGAGGTGTTTGTCGCCTTGCAGACCGGCACGATGGACGGCCAGGAAAACCCGCTGACCAATATTGTCGGCGCGAACTTCCAGGAAGTGCAGAAATACCTCAGCGTAACCGGTCATGTCTATTCGCCGACCTACCTGACGACCGGCCTCAAGGTCTGGGAAGGCCTGCCCGATGATGTGCGGGCCGCTGTCGAAGCGGTTGCCGCCGATGTGCAGGACTGGTCCTTGGCAAAGGGCGAAGCCGCCGACAATGAACTGGTCGCCAAGGTGCAGGCGGCAGGTGTCGCCGTGAACCAGGCCGACAAGGCTGCTTTCATCGCGGCCTCCGCCCCGGTCTATGAGGCTTTTGCCGCGCAGGTTCCCGGTGGGGCCGATCTGGTCAGCCGCGCACAGGCACTGGCCGACTGATCCGATCATCAAGCGCCGGCCGGACTTCGGTCCGGTCGGCCCATCCCTGGTCTTTCAACATGCTTTCACTCATCGAAAAGGCGCTGCTGCGCGTGGTCGAGACCATCGGTCTGGCCTTGCTTCTGGCGCTGACCTTTGCGGTCATCTACGCGACCACCATGCGCTATTTCGGGGCCTCGCCCAGCTGGTATGATGAACTGGCCAGCGTTCTGCTGGCATGGCTCACCTATTTCGGCGCGACATATGCCGTCTTCATGCGGGCGCATATGGGCTTTGGCGGTCTGGTCACCGCACTGCCACGCCGGTTTGCCGTCGCCCTGACGGTGCTGTCCGAAGGTCTTGTGCTGACCTTCTTCGTATTGATCGCATGGTTCGGATATCACGTGCTGGCGGTTGCGGCCTATGACTCGCTGCTCAGCCTGCCATGGCTGACCCTCGACATCGTGCAGGCCGTGATCCCGCTGACAGCCGTCCTCATGATCATCGGCACCCTTCTGACCTTGCCGCGCGCCCTGCGCGATGCGGCGGCGGGGATCGACGCCGAACATGCCGAGATCGCCCATGCCATCGCCGAAGCCGAGGCCGACATCCGGCAAGACAAGGACAAGTCCCAATGATCCTTCTTCTGACCACTGTGGCGCTGATCACGCTCATCATGATCAACGTGCCCATCGCTGTGGCCATCGGTCTGGTTGCCGTTGGGGGTTTCCTGATGACCACCGGAACCTCCAGCCTTTATGATGTGGCCATCGCACTTTACACCGGCGCCACCTCGTTTCCGCTGATTGCCATTCCGCTGTTCATCCTTGCGGGCAACCTGATGAACACCTCTGGCATTTCGGTGCGCCTGATCAACTTCGTCACCGCCCTGATCGGTTTCGTGCGCGGTGGTCTGGGTATGGTCAATATCGGCGTGTCTATGGTCTTTGCCGAAATCTCTGGCTCTGCCGTGGCGGATGTCGCGGCCACCGGCACGGTGCTCATCCCCGAGATGAAGAAGCGTGGCTATTCCCGCACCATGGCGGCGGCGATCACGTCATCCTCGGCCTCGCTTGCGATCATCATTCCGCCCTCGATCCCGATGATCCTCTACGGCGCGATCGCCGAGGTCTCGGTGCTCAAGCTGTTCGTCGCCGGTATCGTGCCGGGGGTTCTGGGCGGCTTCCTTCTGATGGTGGTGACTTACCTTCTGGCCGTCCGCTACAACCTGCCGCGCGACGAGCGCTTTGACCTGTCCAATGTCTGGCACACCTTCCGCGAGGCGTTCTGGGCGCTGACCATGCCGGTGATCATCCTCGGTGGTATTTTCTCGGGTCTTGTCACCGCGACCGAAGGCGCGGGCCTCGCGGTGCTGGCGGCACTGGTGATTGGCCTCTTCATCTACCGTGACCTTGATGTGCGCCGCCTGCGCAAGACCATGCTGGACGGCATCAGCCAGACCGGCGTGGTGATGTTCCTTGTGGCCACATCCGCCGCCCTTGGTCTGTTCCTGACCCAGGCGCAGGTGCCGCAGCAACTGGCTGCGCAGATCACCGAGTTCACGACGAATCCCTGGGTCGTGCTGGCGCTTCTGAACCTGCTGCTGTTCATGCTGGGCATGTTCCTGCACGGGGCGGCGGCGATCATCCTTGTCGTGCCGATCGTGCTGCCTCTGGTGCGCGAGGTGGGGATCGACCCGATCCATTTCGGGATCATCGTGACCCTGAACCTTGCCATCGGGCAGCAGACCCCGCCGGTGGCCTCGGTGCTGATCACGGCCTGTTCCATCGCCAAGGCCGGCATCTGGGAAACCACCCGCACCAACCTGCCTTTCATCGGTGTGCTGGCCTTCATCCTGCTGCTGGTCACCTACGTGCCCTTCGTGTCGCTGGGCCTGACGGAGTATCTGCAATGACCGATCCCAAACCCCGCCTGATCCTGACCCTTGGCGATCCTGCCGGGATCGGGTCCGAACTGGTGGCGAAGCTACTGGCCGATCCCGAGGCGCGCGACATGGCCCATGTCCTCATCGTGGGGGATGAGGCCGAGTTGCAGGACGGCATGGCGATAGCAGGTGAAGAGTTCCCGTATCGCCGTGTCACCGATCCTGCGGCTCTGGGCCAAACCCCCGATCTGCCGCTGTTCCTCTCCAAGGGGCGCAAGGCGCCCGCCGATGGCTGGGCGCGGGCCGAGGCCACTGCGGAAGGTGGGCAGCACTGTCTGGATACGCTTGGGTATGGTCTGGACATGGTCGCACGCGGTCAGGCCGACGCACTGGTCTTCGCCCCGCTCAACAAGGCGTCGCTTCATGCGGCGGGCATGACCCAGTCGGACGAGTTGCACTGGTTCGCCGACCGTCTGGGCCACAACGGCACCGTCTCCGAGATCAACGTGATGGAAGGTCTCTGGACCAGTCGCGTCACCAGCCATGTCGCGCTGCGCGATGTGGCCGACCTGATCACAGAGGACAAGATCATCGAAGCCGCGCGCCTGATCCATGCCGCGCTGCGCGAGGCCGGGCATGAAAACCCCCGGATCGGTGTTTGCGGCCTGAACCCGCATAACGGAGACAACGGCAATTTCGGCACAGAGGAGATCGAGATCATCGGCCCCGCCGTCGAACGCGCCCGCGCCATGGGGCTGCCGGTCGAGGGGCCATATCCCTCTGACACTATCTTCCTCAAGGCCGTGGCCAAGGAACTGGATGCCATCGTGACGCTCTACCACGATCAGGGCCAGATCGCGATCAAGCTGCTGGGCTTCTGGCAGGGCGTCACCGTGCAGGGCGGTCTGCCCGTCCCGATCACAACCCCGGCGCATGGCACCGCCTTCGATATTCGCGGCCAAGGCAAGGCCCATGTCGGCCCGATGCGGGCGGCATGGACCATTGCCAGCACCATGGGCCGCCGCGCCCGTTCCTTCAAATCATCATAACAAGTGGACTGACCCATGAAGATCAAATCTGTTCGCACCCGCGTCTGGAACTGGACCGGCCCGACCGTGCCACCGCAGGGGAATTTCTGCACCAACGCGTCAGATGCATTGTGGATCAAGGGGGATGCCATGTCCTCGTTCCGCTTTCACCAATGGTTGACCTGCGAGGTGGAAACCGAAGACGGCACCATCGGCATCGGCAACGCCGCCCTCGCCCCCACCGTGGTCAAGAAGGCCATCGACGACTGGTTCGCCCCGCTGATCATTGGCGAGGACCCTTTCGATTACGCCTATATCTGGGAGAAGATGTACCGCCGCAGCCATGCCTGGGGCCGCAAGGGGATCGGCATGACCGCGATTTCCGCCATCGACATCGCGATCTGGGACCTGATGGGCAAGCTGACGGGCAAGCCGGTGTTCAAGCTTCTGGGCGGGCGCACCAAGGAAAAGATCCCGGTCTATTACTCCAAACTCTACGCCGCCTCGATCGAAGAGATGCAGCGCGAGGCGCAAGAGGCGGTTGATGCGGGTTATCAGGGGTTCAAGACGCGGTTCGGCTATGGCCCCAAGGATGGCATGGCCGGCATGCGCGAGAACCTCAAGCGGGTCGAGGCCGTGCGCGAGGTGATCGGCTGGGACCGCGACATCATGCTGGAATGCTACATGGGCTGGAACCTTGATTACGCCAAGCGCATGCTGCCGAAGCTTGCCAAGTATGAGCCCCGCTGGCTGGAAGAGCCCGTCATCGCCGATGACGTGAACGGCTACCGCGAGCTGAATGCCATGAACATCGTGCCGATCTCGGGCGGCGAGCATGAATTCTCGGTCATCGGTTGCGCCGATCTGATCCGCTCGGGCGCCGTCAGCGTGATGCAGTATGACACCAACCGCGTGGGCGGCATCACGGCGGCGCAGAAGATCAACGCGATTGCCGAGGCGTTTCAGGTGCCCGTGATCCCCCACGCCGGGCAGATGCACAATTACCACCTGACGATGGCGAACGTGAACTGTCCGATCAGCGAATACTTCCCCGTTTTCGATGTCGAGGTCGGGAACGAGCTTTTCTATTACATCTTCGAGGGTGATCCCGATGCAGTGGATGGTTTTATTGATCTGGATGAGACCAAGCCCGGACTTGGGATCACGATCACCGACAAGCATCTGCATCATTTCGAGATTACGGAATGACCATGGCCCCGTTTCATAACCTGATCGGCGGTGAGTGGACCGGCGGTGTCGATACCGCCCCCAATATCAACCCCTCGAACACCGGCGATATCATCGGGCATTATACGCGCGGGGATGCGGCTTCGGTCGATGCCGCAGTCGATGCCGCCCGCGCCGCCTTTCCCGGCTGGGCCGGTGCCAGCCCCCAGTTGCGCCATGACGTGCTGGAAGGGGCGGCCGCGCGTATTCTTGCCCGCAAGGACGAACTTGGCCGCCTGCTGTCGCGTGAAGAAGGCAAGACCCTAGCCGAAGGCATTGGCGAGGTCACGCGCGCGGGCCAGATCTTTCGCTTTTTCGCGGGCGAGGCGTTGCGCCTGACCGGCGATGTTGTGCAATCGGTGCGCCCCGGTGTCGAGGTTCTGGTCGAACGCGAACCTCTGGGGGTTGTCGGCCTGATCACACCGTGGAACTTTCCCATCGCGATCCCTGTCTGGAAGGCCGCACCTGCACTGGCCTACGGCAATTGCGTGATCCTGAAACCGGCAGACCTGACACCTGGCTGCGCCTGGGAAATCGCCAGCATCCTCAAGGATGCGGGCTGTCCTGACGGGGTCTTCAACCTTGTCATGGGGCGCGGCAGCAGCGTCGGCGCGCGTATGGTGGAACATCCCGGCATCGACGCCATCAGCTTTACCGGATCGGTCGCCACGGGCCGCCGGATCGGCGTGCAATGCATGGAAGCGGGCAAGAAGGTCCAGATGGAAATGGGCGGCAAGAACCCGATGGTGGTTCTGGACGACGCCGATCTGGATGTCGCCGTCGGTGCCTGCGTGAACGGCGCGTTCTTTTCGACCGGGCAACGCTGCACGGCCTCGTCCCGCCTGATCGTGACGGACGGTATCCACGATGCGTTTCTGGACAAGTTGACGGCTGCGACAGCCGCCCTCAGGGTCGGTGACGCGCTGGATCCGGCGACCCAGATCGGCCCCGTTGTGGACCAAAACCAGTTGGAGCAGAACCTGCGTTATGTCGCCTTGGCGCGCGAAGAAGGCTGCCAGGCGCTGGGCGGCGAAGCCCTTGACGGGCAGGGGTATTTCCAGCGCCCCGCGATCTTTGCAGGCGCCACCAACGCCATGCGGAGCAGTCGCGAGGAGATCTTCGGTCCCTGCGCCAGCGTGATCCGTGTCGCGGATTATGACGCGGCGCTTGCCACCGCCAACGACACGGAATTCGGCCTGTCTGCAGGGATCTGCACCACATCGCTGAAACACGCGAGCCACTTCCGACGCCACGCGCAGGCGGGGATGGTCATGGTCAATCTGCCCACGGCTGGCGTCGATTACCACGTGCCCTTCGGCGGGCGCAAAGGGTCCAGTCATGGCCCCCGCGAACAGGGCAGTTACGCCCGCGAATTCTATACCCATGTCAAGACGAGCTATGTAGGCCCATGAGAAAATACACCGGAATCTGGCCCGTTGCGCCGACACCCTTTCATGACGACGGCAGCATCGACACCGAAGGAATGCGCCGTGTTCTTGACTGCCTGATCGACCAGGGCGCGGACGGGATCTGCATCCTTGCCAACTTCTCGGAACAGTTCCTGATCGCGGATGACGAACGCGCAATGCTGACGCGCCTGTGTCTGGAGCATGTGGCAGGCCGCGTGCCCGTCATCGTCACCATCAGCCATTTCGCCACGCAGATCGCGGTGGACCGGGCGCGCTTTGCCAAGGATCTGGGGGCCGATATCGTGATGATGATGCCGCCCTATCATGGCGCGGTGCTCAAGGGCTCGCCCAAGCAGACCTATGAGCAGTTTCAGGCCGTGGGCGAGGTGGGCATTCCGATCATGATTCAGGATGCTCCCATGTCCGGTGTCGATCTGCCTGTGCCCTTGCTGGTCAAGATGGCGCGCGAGATCGAGATGGTGAAACTCTTCAAGATCGAGGTGCCGCAGGCCGCAAACAAGCTGCGCGCGCTTATTGCCGAAGGCGGCGACGCCATCGAAGGCCCATTCGACGGCGAGGAGGCGATCACCCTGCTGGCCGATCTGGATGCGGGCGCCACCGGGTCGATGACATCGGGCATGATCGTCGATCAGATCAAGCCGGTGATCACCGAGTATCACGCAGGCCGGATCGACGCGGCGGTGGCGCATTATGCGCGTATCCTGCCTGCCGTGAACCACGAGAACCGCCAATGCGGCTGGCGATCCTGCAAGGCGGCGATGGTCGAGGGGGGCGTGATCCGTTCCGAATACTGTCGCCACCCCATCGAACCCTTGCACCCCGAAATCCGCAGCCGCCTGATCAGCCTGCTGCGCCCGTTGGATCCGCTGGTCCTGCGCTGGGGTCACTGACAGGATCCGGTCCCGTATGGGGCCGGATCGTGACGTTCATCCGCCAAGTTAAGGCTCGAATACCGACCGATGAGAATGCTAGACTGTTCTTCAGGGGTGACCGGCCCGGACCGAAAGGATCCGCGGCGCCCGGCAGTGCGAAGGACTTTCAGCGTGCAGAGCGGCTTTGACATGGCGACCCTGTCGCGCCTGCGTTTCAAGCAACTGGCATTGGTGGCCAGCCTGATCGAGACCCGCAACCTGCACAATTCGGCCCGCGATCTGAACCTGTCACAACCGGGGGCCACCAAGCTTCTCAAGGAAGTGGAACGTACGCTGGGCGTGGAGCTGTTTCACCGTAGTGGCAAGGGGATGGAACCAACGAATTTCGGCGCGGCCGTCGCCCGGCATGCGCGCACCATCCTGTCAGAAACCGCGCGGTTGAAATCGCAGGTCGATGCAATGGTGCGCGGCGATATGGGCACCGTTCGTTTGGGCGCGATCATGGAAGCGGTGCCCGATGTTCTGACCCGCGTCTTTTCGACAGTCATGACACAGGGGGCTGGGCCGCTGGTCAATTTGACGGTGTCCACCTCGGATCACCTGATTGCCGCCATGAACGAGGGCCAGCTGGATCTGGCGCTTGGCCGGCCTGTCGAACATCTGGACATGGGAAACATCAGCTTCGAGCCACTCTGGCTTGAGGAGTTGTCGATCGTGGCTGCCGCGCATCATCCCCTGATCGGCAAGACCGATCTCTTGCTCGATACCCTGCAACGTTTCGAGTGGATTTTGCAGCCAAGACCAAGCCCGATGCGAACCTCGATCGAGCTTGCCTTCGCGCGCGCGGGGCTGCCCTTGCCGGTCAACCGGCTGGAAACGGCTTCGATGCTGATGACAACCGTCATGATCAGCCGCAGCGACCTGCTTGCGGTGCTGCCCCGGTCGGTTGCGGCATTCTACATCGAAACCGGCCTGATCGCCGAGGTTGGCGTACAACTGGACGGGTTCATAGGACGTTACGGTTTGCTGCTGCCCAACAGGGATGAACCTGATCCGGCGATCGAGGCGCTGGTCCGCCAGATTCAACTGGCCGCCGCAACAGGTCCGTCCTGATCGCCCTGTACCGGCAAGATGGGCAAGCTGCGATAGGCTTTCGACGGCAGCATCCCGTGGCGTCACGTCCGTTCCGACCAGCCACACGCGGCTCTGGGCCTCGGCAACTTGGGCCAGTCCCGATTTCAATTTGCCCTGTGGCAACAAAAGCGTGTCTCGCCACGCTTCAGCGCGGACTGCGCTGACAACTCGCTCATCGGCGAAGGCGTGAAACGCAGCCTTGCGGTGCCGCGCGGCACGGTCGGGACGTTGATCGGCGGCACGTCCGGACGGCGCATTGCCGAGCGTTCAGGACACGGGGGTCATCAGGCGCGCGCGCAGGGCGAATTTCTGGATCTTGCCGGTTGAGGTTCGCGGGATCGGCATGAAAATGAACCGTCCCGGCACCTTGTAGGGCGCAAGCTGTTCGCGGCACCATTTCTGCAGCATGTCGGCATCCAGATGCTGACCCGGCGCGGTTTCGACAAAGGCGCATGGTGTCTCGCCCCATTTCTCGTGCGGCATGGCGACGACAGCGGCCACGGCCACGGCGGGATGGCGATAAAGGGCCTCTTCGACTTCGATGGACGAGATGTTCTCGCCACCCGAAATGATGATGTCCTTCGACCGATCCTTCAGCTGGATATAGCCGTCCGGGTGCATCACACCCAGATCGCCGGAATGGAACCAGCCGCCGGCAAAGGCCTCTTGCGTGGCCTTCGGATTGCGGAAATAGCCCTTCATCACGACATTGCCGCGAAACATCACCTCGCCCATGGTCATGCCGTCACGCGGTACGGGCTGCATGGTTTCGGGGTCCAGCACGGCAAGCCCTTCCAGCGGCAGGTAGCGCACACCTTGGCGGGATTTCAGTTTTGCCTGTGCGGCGGCGGGCAGACCGGACCACGCGTCATGCCAATCATTGACCACGGCGGGTCCATAGGTTTCGGTCAAACCGTAGAGATGCGTGACATCGAAACCTGCGGTTTTCATATCCGCAAGCAGCGTCTCGGGCGGTGGGGCGGCGGCGGTGAAGAACTGCACCGCGTGTTCAATCGGCCGCTTGGTCGCCTCGGGGGCCCCGATCATCAGCGACATGACGATCGGCGCGCCGCAAAGATGCGTGACGCCATGATCGGCAAGGGCGTTCCATATCTGATCCGCCCGCACCTGCCGCAGGCAGACATGGGTGCCGATGATCGCTGACAGCGTCCAGGGAAAGCACCATCCGTTGCAATGGAACATCGGCAAGGTCCACAGATAGACCGCGTGTTTCCGCATCGAGGATGTCAGCGCATTGCCCTGCGCCAGCAGATAGGCCCCCCGATGATGCGAGACCACGCCCTTGGGGTCCCCGGTCGTGCCGGAGGTGTAGTTGATCGAGATAGCGTCCCATTCGTCCTGCGGCATCAGCCAGGCAAAATCGGGGTCCCCCGTTGACAGAAACGCCTCATACTCGGGCAGGCCGTCATGCACTGGCGTGGCATCGAACACCGGGTCATCATAGCGGATCAGCAGCGGGTTTACCGTCGCCAGCGCCAGCGCCTCTTGCATCAGGGGCAGGAATTCCCGGTCGACGATCACGATTTTCGACATGGCATGGTCAAGCTGGAAGGCGATGATCGCCGCATCCAGCCGTGTATTGATCGCATGCAGGACCGCGCCGCACATCGGCACGCCGTAATGGCATTCCAGCATGGCTGGCGTGTTGGCCAGCAGAACCGACACGGTATCGCCGCGCCCTGTTCCCTGCGCCGCAAGGGCACTGGCCAGTTGCCGTGACCGTGAATAGAAATCGGCATAGCTGCGCCGCAGGTTGCCGTGAATGATGGCCGTGTGGTCGGGAAAGACCGCAGCCGCCCGTTCCAGAAAACCCAAAGGGGTCAGCGGTTGGAAATTCGCGGGATTGCGATCCAGATCCGTGTTGTAGAGGTTCGCATCCATCGGATCAGGCATCCTGCCATTGGGGCGCGCGTTTTCCGATGAAGGCGCCGATGCCTTCTGCGGCGTCCCGCGCGAGCATGTTGTCGACCATCACGCCGGAGGCATAGGCATAGGCCTGCGCCAACGGCATCTCTCGCTGCGCGTAATACGCGCGCTTGCCGGTCGCGAGGGTCATGCTTGATTTGGTGGCGATCTTGCGCGCCACCTGCATCGTCGCCTCCCGCAGATCCTCGGGCGGCAGGGCGCGGTTGACCAGCCCGATTTCGGCGGCGCGGGTGGCCGGTATCATGTCCCCGGTCAGCAGCATCTCCATGGCGTGCTTGTCCGCGACATTGCGTGACAGGGCCACCATCGGGGTCGAGCAGAACAGCCCGATGTGAACACCCGGCGTGCTGAACTGCGCCGTGTCGGCTGCCATCGCCAGATCGCAGCTGGCGACCAGCTGACAGCCGGCTGCCGTGGCGATTCCGGTGACCTCGGCGATCACGGGCTTGGGGCAGTGGACGATCGTCTGCATGACGCCGGAACACATGGTCATGACCTTGGCAAAATAGGCCCTGCCGCCGTCCGGCCCTGCACGGCCCGCCGTCATTTCCTTGAGGTCATGCCCCGCGCAAAAGGCAGGCCCGTTCGCAGCCAGAATGATCACGCGCACGGAAGGATCCTGACCTGCGGCTGTGAAGGCCGCGCCCAGTTCGGCCAGCATCGCCTCGGACAGGGCATTGCGCCGTGCCGTGTCGTTGAGGGTCAGCCGCAGGAGGCCCGCGTCGTCCTGTTCACGCAGCAAGATATTGTGTTCGGTCATGATGGCGGCTCCTGTGGCGCGGTTCAGCGGATGTTGATCTCGACGCTGTCGGCAAGCGTATTGGCGATGAAACAGTGCCTGTGGGCACGGTCCTGCATCTGTGCCAGCGCCGCGCCGTCAACCGTGAACCCCGTGTCGAAACGGACAACCGGGTGCAGGTCTATGCGCGTGACCGACATCTGGCCTTTGGGGTTCTTGCCCAGATGGGCCTCGGCATGATCGTGATAGCTGGCCACCGGCCAGCCCGCTTTCGCGGCAAGCGCCAGAAAGGTCATCATGTGACAGCTGGACAGGGCCGATGCGAGGGCCTGTTCAGGGTTGGTAATGCTGGCCTCGCCGCCCCAGTCAGGGGCGGCGTCGACCTTCAGATCGTATCGGTCATTGAACTGGACCGTATGCGCGTTCGTATACTTGCCGGGTTCCAGAACAGGCTCAATGCGTTGCCAATGGAGCGAAATCGAAAGGTCAGACATGAGACGGTTCCCGAACTGGACAAGGCAATCACGCGAAGGCGATCACGCGGCGGCAAGCTTTTTCTTGGGATCGAAGAAGGGACGCTCGACGATGATGGCCCGTGTCGGACCGGACGGGGTCACCACCTCGATCTCCATGCCGATATGGGCGTGATCCGCGGCAACCATGGCCAGCGCGATGTTCTTGTCCAACCGCGGAGAGTAGACGGCAGAGGTGACCTTGCCGATGGCGTTGCCGTCCTTGTTGATGGGCCAGAATGTGGTGTTCGGGCCCTGCATCGGTGCGCAATCGATGATCAGGCCAACCTGCTTGCGGGTGACGCCTTCCTGCTGAATGCGGCGCAGCGCGGCCTTGCCGATGAATTCCGCCTCCATGTCGAGGTTCACCAGACGGTCAAGCCCCAGCTCATAGGGGTTCGTCTTGATATCCGCGTCGGCGTGATAGGACAGCATCCCGCCTTCGATCCGGCGGATCGACGAGGTGTGGCCGGGTTTCAGCCCGAAGGCCATGCCGGTTGCCATGATGCGTTCCCACAACGCGTCGCCATGGGCGCTGTCGCGCAGGTAGATCTCGTAGCCCAGTTCGCTGGACCAGCCCGTGCGCGACACGATCAGCGGAATGCCATCCAGATCGACCTCGCGCAGCCAGTAATAGCGCAGGTCCATGATGCTGTCGCCGAACAGCGCCTGCATGATCTCGCCCGACTTGGGACCCTGCAACTGAAGGGGCGACACGTCCGGCTCGCCAATGGTGACATCAAGCCCGGAATGCACCGCCACGCCCTGCGCCCACAGCAGGATGTCGCTATCGGCAAGCGAGATCCAGAAATGGTTCTCCGCAAGGCGCAGCAGGATCGGATCGTTCAGGATCCCGCCATCGGCATTGGTGATCAGCACGTATTTGCACTGTCCGACGGCCATAGTCGACAGGTCGCGCGGGGTCAGCATCTGGACGAACCTTGCGGCATCCGGCCCGGTGATCTCGACCTGGCGCTCGACGGCCACGTCACACAGGATCGCATCATTCACGAGGTTCCAGAAATTCTGCTCCGGGTCGCCGAAATCGCGCGGGATATACATGTGGTTATAGACGGAAAACCCTTTTGCCCCCCAACGGACCGTTGCCTCGAAATAGGGGGATTTGCGGATCTGCGTGCCAAAACCGAAGCCGTCTGATGTCATCTTTTTCGCCCTTGCTGCGTCGCCGGCAACAAGGCCGGGGACAGACTGAAACTGGCGAAAAACTACGAGCGAAAGGCGCGCGCATGTGGACCAAAGAAATCGAGACTTCAGACTGAACGGGCCGTTTTTTCGGCAGAATGCAAACCGTTCGGTCGCGTGGCCTTATCGGCCCGCATGCGCGGCCAGTTTGGCCAGGTTGGGCCGGCTTGACTTGACGCTGCGAGTCGCGATGTAGGTCATGTAACGGTCGACCCCGATCTCGGCATCCTGCATCGCCTGCATCAGCGTCTGAAACAGCGCCAGACTGGGGCACACGACCTTGAGCACATAATCCATACCGCCACCTGTCGCGATGCATTCGGTGAATTCGTCATGGGCTTTGACGAAGGCCTCGAACCGGTCGAAATCGGCGGTTCTGTGATGGGTCAACGAGACGGTCACGATGACCTGCACGAAGTCACCGATCTGCCCCAGCGCGATATCGCTGTGATATCCCTTGATGAAGCCCGCCGCCTTGAGACGGTCAAGGCGTGCCCAGCACGGCGTGGGCGAGATGTTGACGATCTCGGCAAGCCTTGTCTTGCTCAGCGGCCCATGCTGCTGCATCGCACTGAGGATGCGAATATCCGTCGCATCAAGGCCAAACCTTTTCATTCGTTCGCGTCTCTCGCTTCCCGTTCGTGGGATGAGGGTCCCTGAGGGACAGCCCCCACTGTCTGAAACAACCCTATCGCCCGGATCTTGCGGGGGCACCAGAGTTTGCGACCCATTCTTTGTCAACCGCGTCCATTCGGGCAAAAGGGCCATATCGTGCGGTCCCCGCGTGATGACCCGCCGGTGCCGATCCGCCCTTGTTGCCTGCGGACAGGCCTTGACGCGCGAAACCGGTGTGACCGGCAAAGCCAGGATACCGGGAGGCTGTCGACTTTGCGTTGTTCGCCGCGCCGGAACATGCCTATCATCGATCCACGCCGGATCCGGGGGTGACGATGTCCGATTTCAGTTTCAAAAGCCTTGAAGAGTTGAGCCAGGGGCTGGACACCAAGGCCTTTTCCGCGACGGACCTGCTTGATGCGGTGATCGCCCGGTATGAACGGCTGGAACCCCGGCTCAACATGTTCTGCCATGTCGATTTCGACGCCGCGCGCATCAGTGCATCGGACAGCGATGATCGCATCCGCCGTGGTCAGAGGCTGGGCATGCTTGACGGTATCCCGACGTCGATCAAGGACCTGATTGCCGTAAGGGATATGCCGCAGCGCTTCGGCTCGCGCAGCACCTCCGCCGCACCTGTAGCCGATGATGCCCCATCCGTGGCAAGGCTGCGCAAGGCAGGGGCCGTGATCCTTGGCAAATCCACGACCAGTGAATTCGGCTGCAAGGCTGTCGGTGACAACCCGCTGACCGGGATCACGCGCAACCCCTGGAACTTGGAAAAGACGCCGGGCGGGTCAAGCTGCGGTGCCGCAGCCATGGTGGCTGCGGGCCTTGTACCCTACGCGATCGGTACCGATGGCGGTGGGTCGGTCCGCATTCCCGCCGCGCTTTGCGGGCTCTTCGGGATCAAGGCACAGTTCGGCCGGGTCCCGGTCTTTCCGACCTCGGCCACACCGACGCTTGCGCATGTTGGCCCCCTGACGCGCAATGTTCGGGATGCCGCAATCGTGCTGTCGGCCATCGCGGGCCATGATCGGCGCGATCCGGCGGGTGTCGCGGGGCCGCTGGCCGATCTCGATGCGGCGATGCGCGACCCACGCCCCCTGCGCGTCGCCTGGAGCCCGACCCTGGGCTTTGGCCGCGTCGATCCCGAGGTGCAGCAGATCACCGCCGAGGCCGTGGCCGCGATCGCCAGCCTGGGCGTCGAGGTGGATCTTGTCGAGCAGGTGATGGATGACCCGGTCGATCTTTGGGCGGCCGAGTTCTATGCCGGGGTCGGCACCCGGCTGCGCCATGTCTTGCTGGATGCGCCCGAAACGCTGGACCCCGCGGTGCTGGAGGTCCTGAAGATCGCCGTTTCGCAGGACATGGACAGCTATTATCGCAAGGTCTTCGAACGCTATGCGTTTCGCGAAAAGATGCGCCGGTTCTTCGAAGGCTATGACCTGCTTCTGACCCCGACCTTGCCGGTGGCGGCATTCGATGTGGGCCATGATGTGCCCCCCGGCTATGATGACAAGAGCATCGTGTCATGGGCGACCTTCACCTATCCGTTCAACCTGACAGGGCAGCCCGCAGCCTCAATGCCTGTGGGCATGACACGAGACGGTCTTCCTGTCGGCTTGCAGATCGTCGCACCAAGTCATGACGAGGCTTCGATCTTCACGCTGGCGGCCCGCTATCAGAATGCCGGATCGCAAGCTGCGGACCTTCGCCCGCCGCTGTGAAGATGCAGGTTTTTTCGGCATGTCGCGGGGGAGGCGCCGGGATCGCGCCCCAAGAGGGCGCGGCAAAGGCCAGTTGGCTTCTCTTGCCATTGCCCGCCGCCGCGATCCATGGCCATCTGGCCCCGACGACTCATGGCCCACGCCCAGCGAACGGAGAACCGCATGCCCTATCCCACATTCCACATGATCGACGGCGCGCCCCGGCCGGTCGCCACGTTTTCGCATGCATCCGAAGTGGACGGGTGGGTTTTCCTGACCGGGCAGATGCCGACATGGCCCGGCGAACCCGACCGCCCCTTGCCCGAGGGGGTCGAGGCGCAGACACGCCGCGTGATGGACAACCTGATCCTTGTGCTTGAAGGGATGGGGCTGAGCCTGAAGAATGTCGCGCAGGCGCGCGTCTACCTGACCCATTTCGAACGCGATTACGAGCCCATGAACGCGACCTACAAAAACTATTTCGAAGAGGGCAAGCTGCCTGCGCGCACCTGCATCGGGGTCACCGGCCTTGCGGTCGGTGCCCTCGTCGAGATTGATCTGGTCGCACGGCGCGCATGACGCGGGCCTGAAGGCCCGCCATGCCTCAGAAGGCGACGTTCGCGGCCCCCTTGAGGCCAAGCATCTCGCGCGCCTCGTCCGGTGTCGCCACATCAAGGCTGAGGCCAGACAGGATTTCGCGTGCCTTGCGCACCTGATCCGCGTTGCTTTCGGCCAGCTTGCCGGGCGCTATCCATAGCGAATCCTCAAGCCCCACGCGCACATTGCCGCCCTGTGCCGCCGCCTGTGCGATGACCGCCATCTGATTGCGCCCCGCACCCAGAACGGACCAGATATAGGCATCCCCGAAAAGCCGGTCGGCGGTGCGCTTCATATGGGCCACATCCTCGGGATGGGCGCCGATGCCACCCAGAAGGCCAAAGACGGTCTGCACAAGGAACGGGGCCTTGACCAACCCGCGATCCACGAAATGCGCAAGGTTGTAGAGATGGCTGGTGTCATAGCATTCGAATTCGAACCGCGTGCCATTGGCATTCCCGATCTTCAGGATGTGTTCGATATCCGCAAAGGTGTTCTTGAACACCAGATCGCGGCTGGCTTCCAGATGCTGTCGCTCCCAGGGGTGCTGGAACTCGGTGAACCTGTCCAGCATCGGGTATAGCCCGAAGTTCATCGATCCCATGTTCAGCGATGCCACCTCGGGGCTCAACTCTGCCGCAGGGCGCATACGCTCCTCGACGGTCATGTGCGGGCTGCCGCCGGTGGTCAGGTTCAGAACCGCGCCCGTGGCCTGCTTGAGTTGCGGCAGGAAGGCGCGAAACGCATCCGGGTCCTGCGTGGGGCGTCCGGTTTCGGGGTCCCGTGCATGCAGGTGCAGGATCGTCGCCCCGGCCTCGGCTGCGTCAAGGCTTTGCTGGATGATCTGCGCGGGCGTGACCGGCAGATGCGGTGACATGCTGGGTGTGTGAATGGCGCCCGTCACGGCGCAGGAAATGATGACTTTGCGTTTGGGGGTCGGCATGTTGGTCCTTTCGCGGAATGCATGCCCATCCTGATCTATCCGACTGGTTCGCAAGCATCAATCTTCGGCTTGCACATATCCGGGCCGTCAAGGGTTTGCAGATACAGGCGCAAGGCCTGCGGCGCACGACGACAGGTTGAACTTCCCGACGTTCTCGGCGACATCTGGCGGGACTGCGTCTGGACGGGCGCGCCCGATGAACCTCATGCAGGATGAAATACATGCCCACAGCGCCGCTTCTTTTCCAAAGCTTCCAGATGCGCGGCGTGGTCTCGCGCAATCGCGTCGTGATCTCGCCGATGTGCCAGTACTCGGCGCATGACGGTCATCTGGAAGACTGGCATCTGGTGAACCTCGGGCGTTTCGCCATCGGCGGGGCCGGGATCGTCTTTATCGAGGCCACGGCCGTGCAGAAGCAGGGGCGCATCACCCACGGTTGCCCCGGCCTCTGGGATGACAGCCAGATCCCCGGCCATGCAAGGATCGCGCAATTCGCGCTGCGCCACGGTGCAATTCCCGCGATCCAACTGGGGCATGCCGGTCGCAAGGCCAGCATGCAACGGCCCTGGTTCGGGAACGGCCCGCTGAACGCGGACGATTTCGCGCGCGGCGACATGCCATGGACCCCGGTCGCACCCTCTGCGATCCCGGTGGCTGAGGGCTGGCCTGTACCGCAGGAAATGACCCGCGACGACATCCAGACCCTGATTGCGGATTACGTGGCGGCGACCCGCCGCGCGCTGGCCGCAGGCTACAAGCTGATCGAGATCCACGGCGCGCATGGCTATCTTGTCCACAGTTTCCTGTCGCCTGTCTCGAACCAGCGCACGGATGCCTATGGCGGCGACCTGCAAGGCCGGATGCGCCTGGCCCTGGAGATCGCGCGCGCCGTCCGGGCCGCCATGCCGGACGACATGCCGCTGGCCTTCCGCACCTCGGCGGTTGATGGCATGCCCGAGGGGTGGCAGCTGGAGGATACGGTCGCCCTGTCCCGCGCGCTCAAGGACGCGGGTGTCGACATGGTCGACTGTTCCTCGGGTGGCATCGCGGGTGGCGCGACATCGGCAAGGGGTGCAAAACGCCAGCCCGGTTTTCAGGTGCCCTATGCCGAACGGGTCCGGCACGAGGCGGGGATTCCGACGATCGCCGTGGGCCTGATCACGCATCCCGAACAGGCCGAGGCCATTCTGAAAGCGGGACAGGCCGACCTGATCGCCATTGCACGCGAAGCCCTTGTCGATCCGATGTGGGCGCTGCATGCCGCCCAGGCCCTGGGGCATGACATGGATTTCGCAAGCTGGCCGCAGCAGTCGGGCTGGTGGCTTGCGGTGCGCGCACAGAACTCGGAGTTCTACGACCCGGACCGCCCTCAGGCCTGACCCGGCCGGGGCGATGTATGGTTTGACTATGAGCAAGCCATGCGACAGCCTGACAGGCAAGGGTCCGCCGCATGGTCATGGCCCTTCCGGAGGAGCGGCCAATGCAGACGGAGTCCCATCCACAACAGGATAGCAGGACCGACCAGCCCTATCTGATGGAGGATAGCGGCCTTGTCCGCATGCCCTTCAAGGCGCTCATGGCCGATCCGCATGGCATGTTCCGAAGCGCGCGGAGCCTTGGCCCCGTTGCCGGGTTCAGCGATGGCTCTGCCATGATGCTGCGCGCGGCGGATGTGCAGCGGATGTTCGGTGATCCCAGAATCCGGCAGATCGGCGTCGAAGGCATGCAGGCCGCCGGTGTCGCCGAAGGTCCGTTCCTTGACTGGGCGCGCGAGACCCTGCTGCTGTCGCATGGGCGCGATCATGTGCGACGCCGCACGCCACTGGCGCGCGCCTTTGCCTATCCGCTGATGAACATGCTGCGCCCGTCGATCCGGCGCGCCGCGCACCGGCTTGTGGCCGACTGGACCCCCGGCGAGGCGCTGGACCTGCGCGACAGCTTTGCGGCACAACTGCCCGCGCGCACCATCGCCGAGATCCTGGGCGCCCCCGAAGCCGATGTGCCCGCGTTCGCCAGCCTTGTATATCGCATGACCAAGGGACTGGCCTTTGGCACGCTGCCCGAGGAATTCGACGATATCCATGAAGCCGCCGCCGAACTGCACGCCTATGTCGACCGGCTGTTGTCGGACAGCCGCGCCAATCCCCGCGACGATTTCCTGAGCGCCTATGTCGCTCGCGTCGATGCCGAAGGCGACCTGTCCCCGACCGAGATCATCACCCAGATCGTCACTGTCATCATCGGTGGCGCGGACACCACCCGCGCGGCGATGACGGTGCTGGTGTCCTTGCTGCTGGATCATCGCGACCAGTGGGATCAGGTCTGCGCCGATCCTGCCATGGCCGCAGGCGCCGTGGCCGAGGGCCTGCGGTTCGAGCCATCCATCGGCTCGATCCCGGTGTTCACGCTTGAGGCGATCGAAGCCGGTGATGTGGTGATCCCCGCCTACCGGGTGCTGTCGCTGTCGATGATGTCGGCGATGCGGGACGACGCGCTTTATGCCGATCCCGATCGCTTCGACATCAGTCGCACCGACCATCCTCGCCTGCATCTTGTGTTCGGCGGTGGGCCGCATCGCTGTCTGGGCGAGGCGCTGGCCCGTGCCGAACTGGAGGAGGGGCTGATCGCCCTGACCCAGGCCTGGCCAGGTTTGATGCGACAGGGGCCGGCGGTGCGCATGACCGGGATCGGCGGTATCAGATCAGCCTCCAGCCTGACGGTCATTCCGGCACGCTGAAGGAACAAAGGCCCGCGCTTGCATCGCGCGGGCCTGAGATTTCTGGCCGGGCTGGTGCCCTGAACCTGCGGTGCCGGGCGGGATCAGATCGCCACGCAATCCGCGAAATAGCCCACCACGCCATCGGGTCCGGTTTCCTGCACCAACCCGTGAATGTCCGTCTCGAATCCGGGGCATTCGCGCGCGAAGGCACGGTTGAACTTGAGGTATTCGACGATCTTCCTGTTGAACACCTCCCCCGGAATCAGCAGCGGAATACCCGGCGGGTAGGGCGTGATCAGGCTGGTCGTGATCCGACCTTCCAGATCGTCGATCGGAACCCGTTGCGTTGTCCGGCGCGCGATCTGCGCGAAGGCATCGCTTGGCTTCATCGCGGGCATGTGATCGCTCAGGTAGATCTCGGTCGACAGGATCGCGACGTCATGTTTCGCATAGAGCGTATGAACGTGCTGGCACAGGTCGCGCAGCCCCATCTGTTCGTAGCGCGGGTGTTTCGCGCAGAATTCCGGCATGACCCGCCACATCGGCTGGTTCCGGTCGTAATCGTCCTTGAACTGCTGCAACTCGGTCAGAAGCGTGTTCCAGCGGCCTTTGGTGATCCCGATGGTGAACATGATGAAGAAGCTGTAAAGCCCGGTCTTTTCCACCACGATGCCATGCTCGGTCAGGTATTTGGTCACGATGGACGCGGGAATGCCCGAATCCTCGAAACGCCCGTCAAGGTTCAGGCCCGGCGTGACAATCGTGGCCTTGATCGGGTCCAGCATGTTGAAGCCGGGTTCCATATCCCCGAAGCCATGCCATGAATCCTCACCATCCGAAGGCTGTACGCCGTCGGCATCCGTCTTCTTGAGAATCCAGCGTTCCGTGCGTCCGATGCCTTCATCCTCGGGGGCGTCGGGACCCCAGACCTGAAACCACCAGTCATCGGGGCCGTATTCCTGATCCACCTTGCTCATCGCGCGGCGGAAATCCATGGCCTCGGCGATGCTTTCCTCGACCAGTGCGGTGCCGCCCGGCGGCTCCATCATTGCGGCGGCCACGTCGCAGCTGGCGATGATGCTGTATTGCGGGCTTGTGCTGCTGTGCATCAGGTAGGCTTCGTTGAACAGGTGGCGGTCCAGCTTGGTATCGCGGCTGTCCTGCACCAGGACATGGCTGGCCTGGCTGATGCCCGCCAGCAGCTTGTGGATCGACTGGGTCGAATAGGTCACCGAATGCATGGGGCGCTCGCGCTTGCGGCCCATCGCGTGGAAGCTGCCGTAGAAAGGATGAAAGGCCGCGTGCGGCAACCAGGCTTCGTCGAAATGCAGGTTCGCCACATAGCCGTCCAGCATCGATTTGACCTTTTCGGTGTTGTAGAGAACGCCGTCATAGGTCGATTGTGTCAGCGACATGATGCAGGGCTTGACCGTCTCGGGGTCCACCCCGGCCAGCAGCGGGTTGGCGCGGATCTTTTCCTTGATCGCGCTCACCTCGAATTCCGCGCGCGGGATCGGCCCGATGATGCCGAAATGGTTGCGCGTCGGCTTGAGGAAGACCGGTATCGCCCCTGTCATGATGATGCTGTGCAGGATGGACTTGTGACAATTCCGGTCCACCACGACCACGTCATCCGGTGCCACCGTATGGTGCCAGACCATCTTGTTCGAGGTCGAGGTGCCATTGGTCACGAAAAAGCAGTGATCGGCATTGAAGATGCGGGCGGCATTGCGTTCGGACGCGCCGATGGCACCGTTGTGATCCAGCAACTGACCCAGTTCCTCGACCGAGTTGCAGACATCCGCGCGCAGCATGTTTTCACCGTAGAACTGGTGATACATCTGCCCGATCGGGCTTTTCAGAAAGGCGACGCCGCCCGAATGCCCCGGACAATGCCATGAATAGGATCCGTCCTCGGCGTAATCCAGCAGCGCCTTGAAGAACGGCGGCTGGATGCCTTCCAGATAGCTTTTCGCCTCTCGGATGATGTGGCGTGCCACGAATTCGGGTGTATCCTCGAACATGTGGATGAACCCATGGAGTTCGCGCAGGATATCGTTGGGCAGATGCCGGCTGGTCTTGGTCTCGCCATAGACATAGATCGGCACATCCGCGTTCTTCCAGCGCACTTCCTCGATGAAGCTGCGCAGGTTCAGCACGACCGGATCAAGGTCGGGACCGGGGCTGAACTCCTCGTCGTCGATCGACAGAAGAAAGGCGCTGGCGCGGGACTGCTGCTGCGCGAACTGGGACAGATCGCCATAGCTGGTGACGCCCAGAACTTCGAAGCCTTCGTTTTCAATGGCTTGCGCCAAGGCGCGGATGCCAAGCCCTGAGGTGTTTTCCGAACGGTAGTCTTCGTCGATGATGACGATGGGGAAGCGAAATTTCATGTAAATCTCCTGTCGAGACTCTTTAGATCACAATACGCGGCAAGTCGAAAGAGAGGCCGATTGTTCGCGCAAAGGATCGCGCGCCCGGTGGTTTTCCCTCCACAGGCCCGGCACGGCACCCACCGACAGGCGAACAGCCATCGGCCCGAACAGCCCGCGACCCGAACTGGCCGTGCCGCGACGCTCCTGTTGAGGACCTCACGCGGCGGCAAGACTGGCGGGGGGCGGAAGATAAGGTTAAGATCATAGGATAGTTCGGTAATTGGACATTGTCCCGCTGATGGATCGGCCCCGTCCCGATGCGGAAAGGCAAGCGTTTTGGCGTGACGCGCCGGGTTTGTGACAGGCGGTTATCCCCCGCAAGCCCGGTCTCTGAAGCTTGCAAGCATGGGACGACCCGGCTAGCGCTTGGATATGGGGAAACTGTCTTGAACGGCGCCGCATCAAGTCTCTTGCAGATCGAGGTCAGCGAACTGGGCGACAGTTCGCGGGTCAAGCTTGCCGGCAGCCTGAGCGTGCAGACCCTGTCCCGGCTGGATGCGACGTTCCGGGCGCTGCCCGCGCGGCCCACCCGTCTTGACCTGTCCGCGGTCACAAGACTGGATACCGCCGGGGCCTGGGCGATCGTGATGCTGCAGCAGCGCATGTCCGACGCCGGGTCCGTGGTCGATATCGACGGCGCCAACGTGCAACAGATGGACCTTCTGAAAACGGTCGCGGATGCGCTGCCCGAGATCCCCCAGACGCAGGTCACGCCGCCCAGCCTGTCCGAACGGCTTGCCACGGTCGGTCGCGCCGTGACCGCAGGGGCCACATTCCTGATGGAGCTGACCGGCTATCTTGGGATCTTCCTGTCCCGTCTTGGCCGTGCGGTCCTGCATCCGCGCGAATTCCGCCTGACGGCACTGGTGCATCACTGTCAGGAGGTCGGCCTGCGCGCCGTTCCCATCGTGTCGCTCATGGCCTTCCTGATCGGGGTGGTACTGGCCTTTCAGGGATCGGCGCAGTTGCGCCAGTTCGGGGCCGAGGTCTTTGTCGTCGACCTGATCGCCATTTCCATCCTGCGCGAGCTTGGTATCCTGCTGACGTCGATTATCGTGGCGGGTCGTACGGCATCCGCCTTCACCGCCGCCATAGGGTCGATGAAGATGCGCGAGGAAATCGACGCGATGCGCACGCTGGGCATAGATCCTGCCATGGCCCTGTTCGTGCCGCGCATTCTGGCGCTTCTGCTGATGCTGCCGATCCTTGGCCTGATCGCCAATGTGATG
>JBFHIW010000044.1:0-31864 GCA_041596235.1 Paracoccaceae bacterium | reverse complement strand
TCCGGAAACGAAGCTGTTGCAAAGAAAGACATCCGCGACGGCATGAGAAGGTTCACAGACTACATAAGTTATATGTCCTTGTTTGATTTGATGGGATTGCCAACATGGTTTCCTCGTCTGAAATGGTTGAGAAGCAAGAAAGCAATAACGGACCTGAGGCAGCTCACGCGCAGCGTGATCGAGTCGCGTCAAGCGCAACGACATGATGAACCGGAAGACTTCCTTGATCTGTTGATTCAAGCTCTTGAATCAGATCGTGAGGATATAGAAACAACAATTGACAACCTATTGACCTTTGTGGCTGCCGGATATGAAACATCTGCAAATACGATCGCCTGGGCCTTGTACTTGTTGGCTCTTTATCCCGACGTACAGGAGAAAATAAGTCTGGAAGTGGTTTCTGCTTGCCCCGACGGACCGCTTAGATTTGAAACACTTCCTCAATTGCCGCTTCTTCAGGCTCATGTCAGAGAGACCCTTCGCCTCTATCCTGCGGGCGCTTTATTTGCCCGCGACGCCACGATGGATGCCGAAATAAACGGGGTTAAGTTCAAAAAAGGCGATGTCATCATGTTCCCTGTGTACTCATTGCATCGAAATGAAATGCTGTGGGATAAGCCGGAAGAGTATCAGCTGGAACGTTTCTTGAATCGCAAATACTCCCGTGGCCAGTATATACCATTTGGCGACGGGCCGCGAATTTGTATTGGCGCACAATATGCTGAGACTGAAATAATGGTGCTTTTAGGGGCGATATTGAGAAAGGTAAAGCTTGGCCTGACCTCACATCCTGTCATGGCGCCTAATTTGACATTTACAATGCGCCCCGGTGGGCCAATAATTCTCAACTCGACAAAGAGATAGGGGTTTCAGGCTTTCCGGCCCTACTTGCGCAGAAATCTGTGGCTGGGTCTTCAGCCCCGGTATTTTGTGGGTCGGTTCACGGATGAAACGATCTGTCCCTGACCTCCGAATCTTGCAGATGTATTCGTAAGGCGCAAGCCTCCTGAGGGGCTTGCGCCTTCGGGCGCATTTGCAGGCTGCTGTGACGTCGGCAACGTGTGTTTGCAGCCGGGTCCGGTCTTCACGTCCTCCACCGTCGCACGCTTGCGCCACGTCGCGACAATCTCGAGAGGGATACGCAACGCCTTGCCCAGCTGCGCAAGCGACGTTTGCCCCTCTCGGGGTCGTGCCTTGATGACCCTGCCGGGCAGTGGGTCGCGTTAATCAGATCTGACCGCCAGCGTGGCCGTGGTGTTCCCCGGACGAACCTGTCCCATGATGCGTCTTTCCATTCCCAAGAAAGGATCGCACCCTCAACCCTTGGGGTCAAAATGCTGGAATGCAGCCTTTCCAGAAATAATTCGGGAAAAATTCATATTTTTTTTGAATAAATGTTCTGAAATCAGAAACAATATTTCTGCTTGCATTTTCGAAAAATTTTGCATCGAACAAATTCAACGGCGCTGCGGTTTCATGCCATCTGACCGACCAAAATCAGTCATGATTTTGCCTCAGTCGCTCAATATCAGCCTAAGTGAAAGTTCAAATAATACCAATATTGATGCCTGAGAGTTAACAATATCTTCTTGCGCTGACAGACTGGTTGCTATCGGAGAAGTTGAATGCTGGAGCTATTGGTAAGATCCCATTATAATCATAATGCTGATGATCTTTTTGAGAGGGCAACACACTTTTCTGATCTTCTTGAAGTAACGGGCGCAATTTCGACATATGCGGGCCTGCCCTCCGTTCAAATGGAGGCGGGCAGGACATATTGCACTGATATAAGAGTTTTTGGCATTTTCAAGTGCAGCAATTACCAGATAAGGATCAACAAGGTTTGCCATGACCTGAAGGTGATGGAAAGCGCTGAATCAAATGATATGGTGCGCCTCTGGTTGCACAGATTGCAGATCAGCCCAACAAAGACCGGATCTGTCTGGACGGACCATGTCGTAATTGACGCTGGAAAGAAAACTCCAATTATTTCCCGCTATGCAAAATTCATGTATCAGCATAGACACAAAACCCGCGGCGGAGAGAATATCGAGGCTAGTCTGAGCAAGGCGTGTCGGCCTATCACCCCTGACCGACCAGTGTTTTATCCTGCTGAATAAAGCTTCACGGACCCGTCACGGTTTGACAGGCCTGTCGCTGGTGTGATCCGGCTGACCGTGGGTATCCACGAGGTGACGGGCGGCGCATGGACATGGGTATATGGCGGCATCGCCTTCATCCGTAGGGTCATGCTGCCGCAATTTCGCCTGCTGGTGCGCGTCGCGCGCAGTCTTGCTATGCTCGCCGTTGGGCTGGCGGTGGTGCTGCCGCTTCAGTGCTGGATCAGGCGCGGTCCTGTTGACGCAGCCGCCCGTCAGGCGCTTTCCTTTCGAAACCTCGGGGGCCTTCTGGATGACCGGGGGGCAAGATCAGCCATGAAACGGTGAGGTCTGCAAAGGGATCGGTTGCGATCTCGGTTTTTCAGAAGCGGCCCCGCATGCTTCCCTTGACGGGAAAAACCATCATCAGCCCTACTTGAATCGGGCAATGTTCGAGGTGGCGGCACGACCGGGGCGTAAAATCACTTATAATGCCGGCGCAACCAGTTCATGTTACGGGAACAACCTTCTTCACCAAGGGAATTTCCGATGATTTATGACCATCGTACTTATGTCTGCCGCCCGGGTACGATCAAGAAGCACCTCGCGCTCTATGCAGAGCATGGATATCCCGCGCAGCGGCGCATTCTTGGGGCGCCGATCATGTTTGCGCAGACCGAAACCGGCGATGTAAATTCATTTGTGCACGTCTGGCCCTACCGCAACTCGGCGGACCGTGAGGCGCGTCGCGCAGAACTGGCGGCAGATCCCGCGTGGCAGGCTTATCTGGCCAAAAGTGCCGAGGCTGGATATCTTGTGAGCCAGACCAACAAGCTGATGGTACCCGCAGCTTTTGTCACGGACGGAAGCCGCACGGGAACTCGTGTTTAAATGGTGTCTTGCGACCTTGGGTGTCAGCCATCATTGCCAACCGGGACGGCAGCCAAGGCATGTCACCAAGCCATCGTTCAACGTATTGACGTCAAATGACGCGTACCCAAGGCAAGAATTGGAGACTTCATGAGCCTGTCCGATATCCGCGCTCTCACATTTGATACAGGCGGCACGATTCTTGACTGGCACACCGGGTTTTCGAGCGCGTTTGCCGCGACCGGCGCCAAACATGGGCTTGAACGCAACTGGCACGACATAGCGAATGACATGCGCCGCAAGGGGCTTGGCAAGATGCTAAACCTTGGCAAGGACGCGGCACCAACCCACAACTTCGACGGTGCGCATCGCATGGCGCTTCAAGAACTGATTGTCGAACATGGGCTGGAAGCGTTCACCGAAGACGAAAGGCACGCGATCGCCTACGACACGCCACACAGCTTCGAATGCTGGTCCGACTTCCCTGCGGTGCTGCCGAAGCTCCGCGAAAAATACATCTGTGCGTCTTTCACGATCCTGAGCTTCAGGATCATCATGGACACGGCACGCCGCAACGGCCTGTCTTGGGATGCCGTGTTCTCGTGCGAGGCGATCGGCAAATACAAGATATTGCCGGAAGCCTATGACAGGGTGGCCCACTTTCTTCAGCTGGATCCCTCACAGATCTGCATGGTCGCCTGCCATAACTTTGATCTGGATGCCGCCAAGAGGCAGGGCTACAAGACCGCCTTCGTAAGCCGCCCCCGCGAGTGGGGTAACGCGGGGCCGCCTGATCCAAAGCCAACGCCGACCCACGATATCATCGTCGATGATTTTCCGGCATTGGCGACAGCCTTGGGCGTCAGCGTCTAGACGACGAGTACTCATCAGTTGAGGCATCTTGTGTGCGCGAAGCCGGGCGCTGTGCTTGACCTGATCCGCAGCGAGCCATGCGGGAAAGGGGCGCTGCGCCCGCTGGCACATTGCATCTTGCGCCGAAGGCTCTATCGAGCCTCGTTGTTATCGCCACAGCTAGACAGTCGTCTGATCATCGCCCAATTGAATTGATGTTTGATGCCATGTTCGAACAGCCACTTGTCCTGAAGATGATAGGCTTCCAACTCCGGTGCCCCGGCACAATCCCACTCCTTGTTTTGCAGCTGAACGTCATGGATCAATTCGTGCAGCAGGACGGACTGGTCGAAATAGCTCAGCGGTGACCAGGGGGCAGTCAGAAAGATGTGGCGTTTCTCACGGTCAAAGGCTGCGAGAAGGACAGCATCGACCATTAGGTCTGATTGCTCATATTCGATGACCTCACCAACCTCGCAGAACGACAGTGTTGGTGGATCATTATAGGCAACGAGAAGATCATAAGACGTGTTCATGGCAATCCACGCAATCAACGCGTTGAACAGCTTTTCGCCAACGACGGATGGGACTTGTGGATGAGGGGCCTCAACCCTTGGTGAGGGCTCGCAAGACGCCAATTCATCCGCAGATACGGACATCTTGCCTGCTGGAATTCCAGCCAGGACAGCTGCCATTGCGCAAAGGATGTTTATGCTCACGACCTTTTTTGACACCATACGGCAGTATCGCTCGGTTGTTGCCGCTCTACAATCGATTGCTAGGGTCACCTCGCCATGCGGTCCTTGTCCCGCGCTGCGCCGACTTCAGAGATCCGGGATCATCCGTTGGAAAGGGGGTTCAGGCCACACCAATCCGCAATGAAAAGCGCCAGAACCTCGGTCGTGCGCAGAAGGGAGTCAAGATCCACACGCTCATCGAAGCCGTGAATGTTTTCGGCATGAGGGCCGTAACAGAAGGCAGGAATCCCGTAGTAAAGGCCGTAAAACCGCGTATCGGTCAGGGCAGTCATTTTCCGTTCCGCCGGTTCAGCCCCTTTCCCGAATACGGCGGCATGGCTGCGCCGCATGGCATCGAGACCCGGCTCGGCCTCGGGTCCGAGGACATATCCCTCGGCCTGAAAGCCATTCCAGATAACCTTGGGCGGGTTGTTGGACAGGAACGGATGATCGCGTGAGGCTGCCGACACACAGGCCTCGATTTCGGACTTGGCCGCTGACAGGTCCTGACCCGGCAGGACACCCATGCGGCAGTCGACATCGCACCATGCGGGCACGCTCGAGGCCCAGTCGCCTCCGGCGATCTTGCCCGGGTTGAAGTTCAGTGGATGCGGAACGTCGCCATACACCGGATCTTTCGCGGCGCGGGCATTCCAGTCTGCCTCCAGTGTCTCAAGTGCACGGATCACATCCTGCGCGGCCATGATCGCGTTCGAACCTTCCTGCGCCACTGCAACATGCGTGGGTTTGCCTTTAACCGCGATGCGGAACCAGAGCACACCGATCTGCGCGCGATTGATCGTATGTCCCGAGGGTTCGGGCAGCACGGCAAGGTCGGCGCGATACCCTCTTTGCAGGGTGGAAAGCGCGCCAAGCCCGGTACTTTCTTCTTCGATCACCGACTGGATGTGAACACGTGCGGCTGGTTCAAAGCCGGCGTGGCGCAAGGCATCGAGGGCAAAGACCGCTGCGACGGTGCCGGACTTCATGTCTCCTGCACCCCGGCCATACATCCACCCGTCGATGATTTTTGGCTCGAAAGGCGGATGCGTCCACATATCCAGAGGGCCGGTCGGAACGACGTCAAGATGACCCTGCAGGATCAGCGACCGGCCGCGCGTCACACTGGGCCGATGGGTGCCTACGACCGTCCGCGCCCGAGAGAAGTCACCATGGATAGGCCCGAAGCCCGGCAATGGCTCAAGATCCGCAAGGTTTACTTGCCATTCATCGACGTCATATCCCCTGTCGTGCAAAGCTGCGGCGATGAAATCCTGCGCTGGGGCTTCTTCGAAACGCAGGCTGGGAATGCGCACGAAATCGGCCAGAAATGAGAGCTGTTCGTCGAACCGGTCTGCGACCTCGTCGCGTATGCGCTGGCAAGTCTGCGCGTTGAGGGGGGTAGCACCTGTCTTGGTCATGCGCAGAACCTTCCGTAGATTGGGCGCCCCGGTGAGCCCCCGTTCTGTCCCATTCAACCTTTTCAAACCAGAACAGCAAGGAGGAAGCGACAAGGGAATGAAACGTCGCGGCTACTAAGGCCGTCTGCTGGGGTCTTGGAACGACAAGGTCGTCTGCTTTGCAAAAACGGGCAGGTGGTATCGGATCAGCGAGGTCATCGGCAGGCTTCGCTGTCGCAGCACGTATTTTTCTTTGTAGGTACAACAGCATTTAGTAAATGATGAGGAACTGCAGCGATGATGGCCCTCTCAAGGCCTGAAACTTGAAAGAAGAAATGTGGAGCATTCTAGAACTGCACTTGTTCTGCAAGGCGGTGGCGCGCGCGGCGCCTACCATGTCGGCGTTCTCAGGGCCATTGCTGAGATCACCAAGGCAAAACGCTCTCCGTTCCCTATCGTATGCGGGTCGTCCGTGGGGGCGATCAATGCCGCGTCCGTTGCTGTCGCAGCCAATGATTTCCAGCAGGGCACGGAACATCTCTGCGCTCTCTGGCGCGGGCTGAGATGTCACGCGGTCTATAACACGGATGCTCTCTCGCTGTTGCTGTCGACGGGACGATTGGCCAGTTCGATGATGTTCGGTTATCTGGGCTTCAGCGCTTCCGGTGGCCTGCTGGACTATAACCCCCTCAAGCAATTGCTGGAGAGAGAGTTCATTCGGTCCCACCTCTCGCATGCCATCAAGAACAAGGCGCTGCACGCCTTGTGTATTACCGCCTCAAGCTACGAGGGCGGTCAAGCGGTCACCTTCTTTGAAGGGGATAGCGCCATTGACGAATGGAGCCGCGCGCGCAGGCTGGGGCTGCGCACGCATATCGAGCCCCTGCACATACTTGCTTCGGCGGCCTTGCCATTTGCCTTTGCCCCGGTTCATCTGGATAGCGGATATTTCGGTGATGGGGCGCTGCGATCCACATCTCCGTTGTCGCCCGCGATCCATACGGGTGCCGAGCGTATTCTGGTCATTGGAACGCGGGACAAACATATCGACGCAGGGCAAAGGCCTGTGCGCAAGAACGGACCCACGTTTGGAGAGGTGGCAGGCCACTCGCTTGATATCCTTTTCAACGACAATCTCGAGGCGGATCATGAAAGGATGCAACGCGTAAACCACACCGTGTCGCTGATCCCGGAAAAACAGCGAGCAGACACGTCGCTGCGCATCATCCAGAATCTTCTTCTGTCGCCATCAAAGGACGTCAGGACAATCGCCCAGGAACATGCCTCTGATCTGCCCCGCCCGGTACGGATGCTGTTGCGCAGCGCCGGGGCAGGGCATGGCGATGGTCGGCTGGAAAGCTACCTGATGTTTGAACCCGGCTATGTCGGCGCGTTGATTGACCTTGGTTACGTGGACACAATGGAACGGGCAGACCAGATCAGCGCGTTCCTTGGCGTCTGATCCCTCCAGAGTTTGGCGTGATCCGGGATCAAGGCCGAAACCTGCCCTCGTCACGCTGTCCCGGGCGCGATGCCTTCTTGCGCAAGGTGTTTCCATCCGGCCCGAAGACATTACCTTGGGGCGATGACATCCCCGAAGGATACCCTATGCTGCTCAGCCTGCGCGATGTGACCAAGACCTATCCGGGGACCGAGGCCCCGGTGTTGCGCGGCGTGTCCTTCGATCTGGACCGGGGCGGGATGCTAGCCCTGACCGGCGAGTCCGGGTCGGGCAAAAGCACGCTTCTGCACCTGATCGGCGGGCTGGATACGGCCGATGGCGGCACGGTGGCGATTGACGGCCATGATCTGACACCGCTGGACGATGCCGGGCGGGCGGGCTTGCGGCGTGGCACGGTGGGGGTGATCTTTCAGCAGTTCAACCTGATCCCTTCGCTGACGGTGGCCGCCAATATCGCCTTTCAGGCGCGGCTGGCCGGGCAGCACGATCCGGCCCGCGACAGGATGCTGGCCGCGCGCCTTGGTTTGCAGGACCATCTGCACAAATACCCCGAACAGCTGTCCGGCGGGCAGCAGCAGCGCGTGGCGATTGCGCGCACACTCTCGCCGCGCCCGCAGCTTGTTCTGGCGGACGAACCGACAGGCAATCTGGACGAGGCGACAGCGGATTCCGTGCTGACCCTGCTGCACGATCTGGTCGCCGAGACCGGTGCTGGGCTGATCCTTGTCACCCATTCCGAGCGACTGGCAGCACGCCTGCCCCAGCGGCTGCATCTGCAGGCGGGGCGGCTGGCGTGACGGCGGCGATCCTGTCCGCGCTGGCCTCGCACTGGCGGCGCAATCCCTTGCAACTGCTGACCCTGCTGGCAGGTCTGGCGCTGGCGACGGCCCTGTGGTCCGGGGTGCAGGCCATCAATGCCGAAGCGCGCGCAAGCTATGACGCGGCGGCGGCGACACTGGGCGAGGGCCAGTTCGCGCAGATCACCGCGCGCGATGGCGGGGCGATCCCGCAAGCTACATATATTGCGCTGCGCCGCGCGGGCTGGGCGGTATCGCCCGTGATCGAGGGGCGGCTGGACGGCGTCCGCTTGATCGGGCTGGAGCCGCTGACAGCCCCCGGCGGGCTTGGGCCGGTCACGGTGGATGCAGGGGCGGATCTGGGCACCTTCCTGTCCGGCGCCGGGCAGATCTTTGCGCGGGCAGAGACGCTTGCGCGTCTGCTCGACACAGGCGCGCAAGGCGTGCCCGCGCCCGATGTCGCCCCCAACACGGCCCTCACGGATATCGGTCTGGCCCAGCGCCTGTTGGGGCGGCCGGATCAGATCGACCGGCTGATCGTCGCCCCGGTGCAGCCGCTCTCACAACGGCCTCTGGCCGATGTGGCCCCCGACCTGATCCAGTCAGCGGCGCAGGAAGGCGGCGATGTCGCCCGCCTGACCGACAGTTTTCATCTGAACCTGACCGCCTTTGGCCTGCTGTCCTTTGCCGTCGGCCTTTTCATCGTGCATGGCGCGATCGGCCTTGCCTTCGAGCAGCGCCGCCCGATGGTGCGCACCCTGCGCGCGCTGGGGGCGCCGCTGCGGCGGTTGATCCTGCTGATGGCGGTGGAACTGGCGGTGCTGGCGCTGATCGCCGGGCTGATCGGGGTGGGGCTGGGCTACGTCATCGCGGCGGCGCTGCTGCCCGATGTGGCGGCGACGCTGCGCGGGCTTTACGGGGCCGATGTCGCCGGACAACTCAGCCTGCGCCCCGTCTGGTGGCTGTCGGGTCTGGCCATCGCGATGGGCGGCACGGCGGTTGCGGCAGGCGGTGCGCTCTGGTCGCTGGCGCGGATGCCGCTGCTCAGCGGGGCACATCCGCGCGCATGGGCCATGGCGCGACAGCGCGGCGGTCAGGCGGTGGTGGCCGTGGTCCTGTTGCTGATGTCCGGCGCGCTGGCAATCTGGGGCAGCGGGCTGATGGCCGGGTTCATCATGCTGGGCGCGCTGCTGATCGGCGGTGCGCTCGCGCTGCCGCCGCTGCTGGCGCGGGCGTTGCGGCTGGCCGAAGACCGTGCCCGCGCGCCCGTGACACAATGGTTCTGGGCCGATACGCGGCAACAGGTGCCCGGGCTGTCCTTGGCGCTGATGGCGCTCTTGCTGGCGATGGCGGCGAATGTGGGTGTCTCGACCATGGTGTCCTCCTTCCGGCTGACCTTCACCGGGTTTCTGGATCAGCGCCTTGCCTCCGAACTTTATGTCAGCGCCGCCGATGCCGCACAGGCCGACATGATCATCGCCGTCGCCGGGCGTGACGCGGAAGCGATCCTGCCATTGCTGTCGGTGGATCAGACGGTCGAGGGTCTGCCCGCACAGATCTATGCCGCGCGCGATCACGCCACCTATCGCGACAACTGGCAATTCCTGCGCGCCATGCCCGATGTCTGGGACCGGTTGGCGCGGGCCGAAGGCGTGCTGATCAACGAACAGCTTTACCGCCGCGCCGGGCTTGATCTGGGCGCGATGGTGCCAGTGGGGTCCGGGGTCAGCCTGCCGGTGCTGGGGATTTATGGCGACTATGGCAATCCCATCGGGCAGGTCATCGTGACCGAGGCCCTGTTCCGCAGCCAGTTCCCCCAGATCACCGCCCTGCGCTTTGGCCTGCGCACCGATCCCGCGCGTGTCGATGCCCTGCGCGCGACCCTGCAGAGGCAGGCAGGGATACCCGATACCGCAATGGTCGATCAGGCGGCGATCAAGGCCCTGTCGCTGGCGGTGTTCGAGCGGACATTTACCGTGACCACCGCCCTCAACGTGCTGACGCTGGCGGTTGCGGGTTTCGCCATCCTGATGAGTCTGCTGACACTGGCCGCGATGCGCCTGCCGCAGCTGGCCCCGGTCTGGGCGCTGGGGCTGACGCGGCGGCGGCTGGCGGGTCTGGACCTGCTCCGCGCCATGGTGCTGGCCGCGCTGACAGGCGCGCTGGCGCTGCCCCTCGGTCTGGCGCTGGCATGGGCGTTGCTGGCTGTGGTCAATGTCGAAGCCTTCGGTTGGCGCTTGCCCATGTATCTGTTTCCCCTTGATTATCTGCGGCTGGGGGGGCTGGCCCTGCTGGCGGCCGCGCTTGCCGCGCTCTGGCCTGCGTGGCGGCTGTCACGCACGCCGCCCGCGCAATTGTTGGGAGTGTTCCGCCATGAACGTTAAGGCCCTGATCCTGGCGATCCTTGCGATGTTGCTGCCGGTGCAGGCGGTGGCGCAGGGCTTTTCCGGGCTGGGCACGGCAGCCTCGGATTTCGCCGCGCCCGTTCCCGGCCGCGTGCTGGAGTTTCCCGCCGATCACGGCGCGCATCCTGCCTATCGCATCGAGTGGTGGTATCTGACCGCCAACATGACCGGCCCGGACGGCACGCCCTACGGGTTGCAATGGACGCTGTTCCGCTCGGCCCTTGCGCCCCGCGATGGCGCGGGGTGGGAGACGCCGCAACTCTGGATGGGCCATGCCGCCGTCACCACACCCGGTGCGCATCACGTGGCCGAACGTCTGGCGCGCGGCGGGATCGGACAGGCGGGCGTCGTGGCCGATCCGTTCTCTGCATGGATCGACGATTGGGCGATGGAGGGGCCGGATTTCGACACTCTGCGCCTGACTGCCTCGGGCGCGGAGTTTGCCTATGACGTGCAACTGACCGCAACCGGCCCGCTGATCAAACACGGGCAGGACGGCTATTCCGTGAAGTCCGCCGCCGGGCAGGCCAGCTATTACTATTCGCAGCCCTTCTTCGATCTGGCGGGCACCCTGACCCTGCCGCAGGGGGATGTCCCCGTGACAGGCCGCGCATGGCTGGACCGGGAATGGTCGTCGCAACCGCTGGCCGCGGATCAGACGGGGTGGGACTGGTTCTCGCTTTCCTTCGATACGGGCGACAAGCTGATGGGCTTCATCCTGCGCGGCCAGACCGATTACACCGCCGCGACATGGATCAGCGCCGACGGGCAGGCGACCGCCTTTCCCGATGGCGCCTTTGCCGCAACGCCCCTGACCTGGCATGAGGTCGCGGGGCGGCAGGTTCCGGTCGGGTGGGGTGTCAGCTTGCCGGATAAAGATGTATCGGTCACGGTCACGGCGCTGAACCCGGATGCATGGATGCAGACATCCGTGCCCTATTGGGAGGGGCCGGTCACAATCGCAGGCAGCCACAACGGCGTCGGCTATCTGGAGATGACAGGCTATGACGACTGATCCGCACCCCTGGGCCACCACACTGGACGGCCTGCATCAACAGGTCTGGACACGGCTGGTGCGTGGCGTTGCCGACCGCCGCGCCCCCGCGCGCCATCCCACGCTTGCGACCCTCTCGCCCTCGGGCTGGCCCGAAGCGCGCACGGTCGTGCTGCGCGCCGCCGATCCCGCCGCGGCATTGCTTGAGGTGCATACCGACCTGCACTCGGTCAAGGTGGCGGCGCTGCGGGCCAATCCACGCGCCGCTTTCCATATCTGGGAGGCATCCGCGCATCTGCAGATCCGGGTGATGGCCGAGGTCACGATCCTGTCGGGTGACGCGGTGGCCGCAACATGGGCCCGCGTGCCCGAACCCTCGCGGCACGGATATGGCACCACGCCCCCGCCGGGGCAGCCCATCGCCCATGCACTTGCCTATGACAAACCCGCCGATCCCGCCCGGTTCGCGGTGTTGCGTTGCGCCGTGCAGGCGATGGATGTCCTGCACCTTGGCCCCGAGCACCGGCGTGCGCGGTTCGATCGCGCCGACGGTTGGGCCGGTCAATGGCTGGCCCCCTGACCCTGCGCGGCGATCCCCGCGATTTTCCCCGCGCGCCCGGTCCGATCATATGGCGCGGCAGCACGCAAGAACGCTCAAGGTGATCCGAAACGACCGAAGGCGCTGGGAAGGCTTCTGGCGTTTGTCGCATTGGCGAAGGCCTGTCCCGGTGCCGACCGCCATGCGGAAAGCGGCGCGAGGCTGCTGCAGGCGCAGGGGCATTCCATCTGAAAACCGGACACCCCATCCGCGCGTTGCAGCTGTTGCTTGATACGTGCAAGGTAGCGCGCAGTCTTGAAGCGAATTTGCCAACGCGACCAAGCCTGATCCGGCACGAGAAAGTCCGGGGTGGCCCAAGCGGCATGCCCCGCCTAACGCAGAACAAGAGGGAAGATGAAAGCGCTGACCGCAGGCCTTCAAGGGTTCAGCGCCGTTTGGGGCAGGCAGACGCCTGCCTTGCGTGGCATCCTGCTGATGTGCCTGTCGACCGTGGCCTTTTCGATCATGCACGGGCTGGTGCGCTTCGTCTCGGAGGTGCTGCCGCCCTTTCAGATCGCCTTCTTCCGCAATGTCTTCGGGCTGGCCTTTCTTCTGCCGCTGCTGATGCGCTCTCGCTTTGCGATATTGCGCACAAAAAGGATCGGCCTCCATGCGTTGCGGGGCGTCATCAATATCGTCGCGATGCTGATGTTCTTTACCGCGCTGTCGATCTCGCCGATTGCCAAGGTGACCGCACTCAGCTTCACAGCGCCCATCTTCATGGCTGTGCTGGCCGTCCTCTTTCTGGGCGAGCGTTTTCGCATCTACAGATGGCTGGCGATCCTGTTCGGCTTCCTTGGCATGCTGATCATCCTGCGGCCGGGTCTGGTCGCGATGGACACCGGGGCCCTGTTGGTCACCTGTTCGGCGGCGCTCTGGGCCGTCGCCATGGTCCTGATCAAGATTTTGTCGCGCACGGACTCAAGCCTGACCATCGTCGCCTATATGGGAATATTTCTCGGGATATTCTCGGTTTTTCCCGCGCTCTGGGTCTGGCAGCCCTTCGGTCTGCAAACGCTGGGCTGGATGGTATTGATCGGTCTGTTCGGCTCGATCGCACAGATGTCGCTCAGCCAGTCCCTGAAAGAGACAGATCCGACCGCGTTGATGCCGTTCGATTTCCTCAAGCTGATCTGGACCGCCTTGATCGGCGCGTGGTTTTTCGGCGAGATTCCGGATATCTACACCATGATCGGAGCAGCGGTCATCTTCTCTTCTGGCCTTTTCATCGCATGGCGCGAACGGCAGACGAAGCAAGTCTCCTCATCCCATACCGAGCTTTTGGCGTAGCGGTCAGGTCCGCAACAGGCCAAACCGGACGGGCAACAAGTATGTAGAAACATGTGCTCTGCGCGTGCCTTGCTTGTTGTCGCGAACGGCCCGCATGCGCCCTTGATGATTTGATCTCTGCGGCTGACCGGCGGTTTCGTCATCGGCGCTTCGGGCCGCGCCACCGACGAGAGGCCGCAGAGCGACGAAAACGAACAGCGCCATGGAGGTGTCCGCCGGGATGGATCCGAAGGGTCAGGTGCCTCACCGCGACCCTTGAGGGCAGCACGATCCCCGGACACGTCGCGCCGATCGATCTTTTCTGCGATACGGGTCGCGTACAGTTAGCGAAAGCACTGTGCGGTCTGACGGTGTCGTAAAGACGGCGCAATCGCCGGTGCGCAGGTCGAAAACAGGATCGCCTGCCTGCAAACTGGTGCAACAGGGGCTTAGATGGATGGCAAGGGCATGACGGATGACAGGAACCGGAAATTCTGGAACAGGGTCGCTGAACGCTATGCGGCGCGTCCTCTCAAGAATGTCGCGGCCTATGAGGCGATGCTGGCGGATGTCGCTGCCCGCTTGAAGCCCACGGACCGCGTTCTGGAAATCGGCTGTGGCACGGGCGGCACCGCGATCAGGTTGGCGCCCGGCGTCGCGCAATATACGGCGACGGATTTCTCGTCCGAGATGGTGCGGATCGCGCGGGCCAAACCCGCTGCAGGGATGGTGACCTTCCGTGTCGCGGATGCGGCCTCTGCCTTCGAGGGCGGACCTTTCGATGTGATCTGCGCCTTCAACGTGCTGCATCTGGTCGAGGATCTGCCAGACACGCTGGCCCGTATTCATGCCAATCTGAAACCCGGTGGCTTGCTGATCTGCAAGACTTGGTGCTTTGCCGATCTGAGGCTGTGGGTGCGCCTGCTGTTTCCGATCCTGCGGATGATCGGCCTCTTTCCTTTTGCCACAGCACTGGACGAGGCGCAGTTGCGTCAGGCCCTGCGTGATGCTGGATTTGACATCGAGGTTACGCGCGTCTTTGGCGACTACAGCCAGAACCCCTATATGGTGGCGCGGCGCGGTTAGGCACACACGGGGTCGACGCCCCGTTCCGGCTGCGCAATGATGCGGGCAGGACAGGGCAAGGGTAGGGGAGTCGGCAGGCGGTTGTTGCCAAAGGCTGCGTCCACGTGCCCCGTCCGAAAGGATACGAGCCGCATGGAAAACGAAAACGGCGACCGCCTCAAGACAGCCATCCTGCTGCTGGCACTTGCAGGCCTGGCCTTGGGTCTTGTGCTGTGGTTCGTCGGTCAGGCGAAGATGGCCGACCTTGTCTGGTTCGCCGGCGTCCTTCCCGCCCTTGTCGCGCTTGTCGTTGAAATCCTGCGCAGTATCGGGCGCGGCGAGGTCGGGCTTGATATCGTGGCGGCCTTGTCGATGACCGCTGCGCTGGTGTTCGGCGAGACGCTGGCGGCAGCGGTCGTGGCGGTCATGTATTCGGGCGGCACCTTTCTGGAAGGCTTTGCCGAGGGCCGCGCGCGCCGCGAGATGCACGAGCTTCTGTCGCGTGTTCCCCGGACGGCGACCCGCCATTTGAATGGCGGTCTGCAGGATGTGCCGCTTGATGACATCGTACCGGGCGACCGTTTGCTGATCCGTCAGGGTGACGTGGTGCCCGTTGACGGCACCGTGGCCTCGGCCACGGCCTTTCTCGATACATCAGCCCTGACCGGCGAGTCGCTGCCTGTGCGCCTGCTGCAGGGAGGCGCCGCCATGAGCGGGTCGACCAATGCGGGCGAAGCCTTTGATCTGACCGCGACCCATGAGGCCAGAGACAGCACCTATGCCGGCATCGTCCGGCTGGTCGAGGAGGCGCAGCGCTCCAAGGCGCCGATGTCGCGGCTGGCCGATCGCTGGTCCCTGGGCTTCCTTGCCGTGACCCTTGTCATCGCCTTCGCGGCATGGTGGTTCACCGGCGATCCGATCCGGGCTGTCGCCGTGCTGGTCGTGGCCACACCCTGTCCGCTGATCCTTGCCGTGCCGGTAGCGCTGGTGGCGGGCCTGTCGCGCGCGGCGCATTTCGGCGTGCTGATCAAGGGCGCAGGACCGCTGGAGCGGATGGCCGATATCCGTACTCTGATCCTCGACAAGACGGGCACGCTGACGGACGGGCGGCCGCAGATCGTGTCAATCGACAGTCACGGGCAACTGGGCGAGGACGAGATCCTGCGCTTTGCCGCAGCGCTTGATCAGGCCTCAAAGCACCCGGTCGCCCAGGCCATTGTGGCGGCAGCGCGGGCGCGCGGGCTGGACCTGCCCGTACCCTCCGATGTCACCGAAATCCCCGGCGAGGGGGTTGTCGGCCATGTCGCGGGCCATAGCGTGATGGTGGGCGGCGAGGATTTCGTCGCGCAGCGCTTGGGCGGAAGGCCGGGCGATACCTTGCGTCTTGCGGCGGGTGCGGTCCTTGTCGCGGTGGCGGTGGATGGGCGCATGGCCGGGCATCTGGTGATGGCCGATCCGCTACGCGATGGCACGGCAAGCATGCTTGCGGGACTGCGCCGGGAAGGGATCGCGCGCATCCTTCTGGCCACCGGGGATCGCGCCGCCGTGGCCGAGCGCGTGACCGAGGGGCTTGGCCTTGACGGGGTGCGTGCGGGGCTCACGCCCGATCAGAAGGTTCTGCTGGTTCTGAGCGAACGCAAGAACGGACCCGTGATGATGGTGGGCGACGGTGTGAACGACGCGCCCGCGCTGGCGGCGGCCGATGTCGGTGTGGCTATGGGCGCGCGCGGGGCCGCCGCCTCGGCCGAGGCGGCGGATGTCGTGCTGCTGGTCGACCGCGTCGACCGGCTTGGCCCGGGGATCGAGATTGCCCGCCGTGCGCGCCGCATCGCCGTCGAAAGCGTTGTCGTGGGCATCGGCCTGTCGGTCCTTGGGATGATTGCCGCCGCCTATGGCTATCTGACGCCGGTGCAGGGCGCGCTGCTGCAGGAAGTGATCGACGTGGCGGTGATCCTGAATGCGCTGCGCGCGCTCAGGATCGTACCGTTCGAGACTGCGCCTTCGCCTCCGCAGGCCGAATCTGCCGCAGGCGAGCTGTCATGATCCGACCGTTGACGGTCTGGTCTTCAGGCCTGCACACCCTGTGATTGCAACCATTTGGTCACCGAGGCCTGCTTGCCGCGCATATGCGCAAGCAGTGTCCGGGCCAGCTGCTTGCCATCGCGCAGGGCCAGATATTCCATGATCTTCTCGTGCTCCTGCACGGCTGCCGCCCAGCGTTCATCGGACATGTTCGCAAGGTAACGCGCGCGCTGCATGCGCAGCGACAGGGCCTGACAAGAGGCCGTCAGCGTATCGTTGCGCGCGGCCTTGAGGATGGCGCGGTGGATCTTCTGGTTGACGCTGAAATAGGCTTCGAGGTCGCGCGCCTCGTAACTGCTGATCATCTGCGCGTGCAAGGCGCGCACGGCTGCGATTTCGTCATCGGTGATGTTCTGGCAGGCCAGTTCACCCGACAGCGCCTCGAGCACGCCGAGGATGGGAAACACCTCCTCGACCTCGCTGATGGTCAGCGGCGAGACCCATGCCCCCCGGTTCTGTTCCAGCCGGACCAGCCCGTCCGAGGCGACCACTTTCAAGGCCTCCCGCATGGGTGTGCGCGAGACGCCGAATTGCGCGCAAAGGTCCTTTTCCGGCACCTTGGTTCCCGGTTGCAATTCTCCGGTGATGATCAGCATCTGCAAGCGATCAACCAATTCCTCGTGCAGGGATTTGCGCGGGATCGTGCGTATGGCGCTGTTCTCGGTCATGTCCTGTCACTCAATGCTTTTTCAAGGCCAATTCTAGAAGCCGCGCAATATGCATGGGCTTGCGATCTGTGGTGTCGGAAATCTGGTGCCTGCACGATGTTCCATCTGCCACGATTAGCGTCTCCGCGTCGGCCCTTCTGACCGCGGGAAGCAAATCCGCTTCGCCCATCTTGCGTGAAATCTCGTGGGTGTCGGCCCCGTATCCAAACGCCCCCGCCATGCCGCAGCAGCTTGTATCGACAACCTCTATCGCGGTCTCGGGCAGCAAGGCGAGGGTTTTCTCGATGCTGGACATCACACCCATTGCTTTTTGATGGCAATGCCCATGCAGCAGCACCTTCGGCGCGGGCGAGGTCAGCGGCAGGCTGAAGCCGGGGCGATCTGCCTGCGCCGCAATATATTCCTCAAGCATCATGGCCTGGGCCGCCAGACGCGCTGTATCTGCGCCGGGCAGCAGGCTGGGGATCTCGTCCCGCAGCGTCAGAAGGCAGCTTGGCTCCAGCCCGACAATGGGCAATCCCTGTTCGGCCAGCGGCAACAGCGCATCGACCAGCCTGCGCGCCTCGATCCGCGCCTCGTCGACCAGGCCTGCCGACAGGAAGGTGCGCCCGCAGCAGAGCGGCCGCTCGCCCGCCGGGGCAGCCGCCAGATGCACAGGCACCTCTGCCGCATCCATCACGCTGAGGGTGGCGCGCAGGTTCTCGGGTTCGAAATAGCGGTTGAAGCAATCCGCGAACAGGACGACGCCGGGGGCATTGGTCGGTGCGACCTCGGCATCCTTGAAGGGTTTCGCGCTCCATGTCGGCAGATCGCGCGTGGCGGTGAAGCCGGTCAGCCTTTCGGTCAGCTTTGCCAGCCCCGGCAGTGTATTGCGCAGGTTGGCCAGGAACGACAGCCGCGAGGCCCATGGCGCATAGCGGGGCAGATAACCCACCAGCCTGTCATGCAGGCTGATCCCGTGCTTCTTGGCGCGCGCCGCCTGAAACTCGATCTTCATTTTCGCCATGTCCACGCCGGTCGGGCATTCACGCTTGCAGCCCTTGCAGGACACACACAGCTTCATCGTCTCGGCCATCTCGTCCGAGGTCAGCGCGTCCGGCCCCAGTTGCCCCGAAATCGCAAGGCGCAGGGTATTGGCGCGCCCGCGCGTCAGGTCCTGTTCCTTGCGCGTCACGCGGAACGAGGGGCACATGACCCCGCCCTTCAGCTTGCGGCAGGCGCCGTTGTTGTTGCACATCTCGACCGCGCCTTGAAAACCGCCGCCGCCGCCGGTCCATGCCGACCAGTCCAGTTGGGTCTGAAACGCGGGCACGGCGTAATCGGGGCCATAGCGGAACAGGCGCCGGTCATCCATTTTCGGGGCGTTCACGATCTTGCCGGGATTGAACAGGCCCTTCGGATCAAGGCGCTGCTTGACCTCGGCGAAACTTGCGACCATGCGCGCGCCGAACATCTTTTCATGGAATTCCGACCGCACCAGCCCATCGCCATGCTCGCCCGAATGCGACCCCTTGTAGTGCCGCAAAAGGTCAAAGCATTCCTCGGCGATGGCGCGCATCGTCTTGACGTCCTTGTCCAGCTTGAGGTTCAGCACGGGGCGCACATGCAGGCACCCGACCGAGGCATGGGCATACCATGTGCCCTTGGTGCCGTATTTCTCGAAGACATCGGTCAACCCGGCGGTATATTCGGCTAGATCGGGCAGCTCGACGGCGCAATCCTCGACGAAGGAGACGGGTTTGCCGTCTTCCTTCATCGACATCATGATGTTCAGCCCGGATTTGCGGAATTTGGCGATGCCGTTCTGCAGCCTGCTGTCGGTCACGGGGGTCATGCCGCCCCAGGATGTGCCGGACCCGGTCCATGAAAAACCCAGATCGCCCATCATCTCGTCCAGCTGCCTCAGCTTGACGGTATTCTGGCGCGGATCCTCTTCGGCGAATTCGACCAGTAGCAGCGCCTCGGGCTGTCCGGTCACGAAGTCCTCGATGGTCTGGCGGAACATCGGGATGTCGCGGCCAAGGCCGATCATCGTGGCGTCCACCAGTTCGACACCCTGCGGGGTCAGCGTGACAAGATGCTGTGCGGCATCCATGGCCTGATAGAAGGTGGGGAAATGGCACACGCCCAGCACCTTGTCTCCGACCAGCGGCCAGAGCTTCAGTTCGATCGCGGTGGAATAGGCCAGCGTACCTTCCGAGCCCACCAGCAGATGCGCCAGATTCTGTGGGCTTCGGTCAGGTACCAGCGCGTCGATATTGTAGCCGCCGACCCGGCGCATGACCTTTGGAAAGCGGGCGTCGATCTCGGCTGCCTCGCGCGCGCCAAGCGCCAGAAGGTCGGCTGTCAGCGCGGACAGGGCAGGGGGCTGATCCACCCCGACCGGGCCGAAATGGTGCTTGCTGCCATCGGCCAGAAGCGCTTCGATCGACAGCACGTTGTCGCGCATCATCCCGTAGCGCAGGGATTTGCCGCCGCAGGAATTGTTGCCCGTCATGCCGCCGATGGTGGCCCGCGATGCGGTGGACACATCGACCGGAAACCACAGCCCGTGCGGTTTGAGAATGCGGTTCAATTCGTCCAGCACGATGCCGGGACGCACCACGCAGCGCCGGTTCTCGACGTCCAGCTCAAGCACCTGATTGAAGTACTGGGTGTTGTCCAGCACCAGCGCCTCGTTCACGGTCTGGCCGCATTGCGATGTGCCGCCGCCGCGCGGCAACACGGGGATGCCTTGCTCTGCCGCAAGGTCCAGGGCCGCGCGAATATCATCTTCGGATCGGGGCGAAAGAACGCCCAACGGCATCATCTGATAGAAGGATGCATCCGTCGCGTAGCGCCCGCGCGAAAAACTGTCGAACAGGATGTCGCCTTCGACGCGGTTGGCTAATGCTTTGTAAAGGTTCGACATATCTTGCATGTTCAGGCCATTTCGTCCGCGTGGATCACTGGGATTTATGTGTTGACTAAATTATGAATTCAAAATTACAGTTCTTCAATGGAAAAAACAAATGGCCGTGAGCGGGCGCTCGCAAGGTCGGTTGTTGAAAGGTTGGGAAGAGAATTCATGAGAAAAGCCGGTCGTCACTTTTTGCAGATCCCGGGGCCGAGTGCCGTGCCCGATCGCATCCTGAGCGCCATTTCGCAGCAGACTATCGATCACCGGGGGCCGGATTTCGCCAAGGTCGGCCTCAAGGCGCTGGACGGGATGAAATCGATCTTCAAGACGGATGCGCATGTGTTCATCTACCCCTCGTCAGGCACAGGCGCATGGGAGGCCGCGCTGGTCAACAGCCTGTCGCCCGGCGACCGCGTACTGATGTTCGAAACCGGGCATTTCGCAACGCTGTGGAAGAAACTGGCCGACAAGCTGGGGATCAAGGCGGAATTCATCGAAGGCGACTGGCGCGGCGGTGCCGACCCCGACCGGATCGAGGCCTATCTGGCCGAGGACAAGGCGCATGAGATCAAGGCTGTCTGCGTCGTCCATAACGAGACATCGACAGGGTCCGTGTCGCCGATCGCGGCGGTGCGCCGGGCCATCGACAATGCCAATCACCCGGCGCTGTTGATGGTCGACACGATCTCGGGGCTGGCCTCGCTTGACTATCGCCATGACGAATGGGGTGTCGATGTCACCGTGTCCGGCTCGCAGAAGGGTCTGATGCTGCCGCCCGGCCTGTCGTTCAACGCGGTCAGCGCCAAGGCGATGGCGGCCAACAAGGCGGCGGGCTGCAAGCGGTCCTACTGGGACTGGGGCGAAATGGTCGGCCCGAACGAGAAAGGGTATTTCCCCTACACGCCGGGCACCAACCTTCTCTATGGGCTGAACGAGGCCATCGACATGCTGCATGAAGAGGGGATGGACAATGTCTTTGCCCGTCACGCCCGCCACGGGGCGGCGGCCCGTGCGGCGGTGCGCGCCTGGGGGCTGGAGGTGCTTTGCGCCACGCAGGGGCAGGAAAGCGGTGTTCTGACGGCGGTGCTGATGCCCGAGGGGCATAGCGCCGACGCCTTCCGCGCCTCCACTCTGGAACATTACGACATTTCCTTGGGCAACGGTCTGTCCAAGGTGGCCGACAAGGTGTTCCGCATCGGACACCTTGGCGATTTCAACGACCTGATGCTGGTGGCGACATTGGCGGGTGTCGAGATGGGCCTGAAGAAGGCCGGTGTACCCTACAAGGAGGGTGGGGTGCATGTCGCGATGCAGATGCTCGCGTAGAAGGCCCCCTCGCTTCCGGGCGAGGGGCAAGAAAGACAAATGAAGCTCTGGGAGGAGAACAAGATGAAGACGCTCGTGAAACTGTCAGCCGCAACCGCGCTGATCGGGATGGCAACCACCGTTTCGGCGGCGGACATGACGCTGAAATTCGGCCATGTCGGTGCGCCGGGATCGCTGTTCGAGGAATCCGTGAACTATTTCGCGGAATGTTCGAATACCGCGCTGGCGGGCAAGGTCGATGTGCAGACCTTCGGCTCGTCCCAGCTGGGCAAGGACAAGGAACTGCTGCAGAAGCTCAAGCTTGGTCAGGTCGATTTCGCGCTGCCCTCGTCGATCATGTCGTCTGTCGACTCCGTGTTCGGCATCTTCGAGATGCCCTACATCATCTCGGACCGCGACCACATGCGCCGTGTGCAGGGCGAAATGATGGACACTTTCCAGGGTGCGGCACAGGACAATGGCTATCATATCGTGGGTCTGGCCGAGAACGGGTTTCGCAACATCACCAACAACGTGCGCCCGATCAACGTGCCCGCCGACCTGCAGGGCATCAAGCTGCGCACGCCCAACGGGGTGTGGCGTCTGAAGATGTTCCAGGAATACGGCGCGAACCCCACGCCGATGGCCTTTTCGGACGTGTTTACCGCCTTGCAGACCGGCGTGATCGACGGGCAGGAAAACCCCTATGCGCAGATCGCCTCGGCCAAGTTCCAGGAAGTGCAGAAATACCTGTCGGTGACCGAGCATGTCTACACGCCGGCCTATATCCTTGCCTCCAAGAAGCATTTCGACAAGATGCCCGCCGATGTGCAGGCTGCCCTGACGGATTGCGCCAACAAGACGCAGGATTTCACCTACACCCGCGCCGCCGAGCTGGAATCCAGCCTGCTGCAGGTGATCAAGGATGCGGGCGTCGAGGTGAACCAGGCCGACAAGGCAGCCTTCATCGAAGCCTCCAAGCCGATCTACAAGCAGTTCGCGGATGAGGTCGAGGGCGGTCAGGAGATGATCGATCTTGTCCTCGGTCTGGGCAAGTCCGGCTGACCTGTCCCTGAACGTGGGGCGGGGCTGACCCGCCCCCTTTTTCTAAACCTGCACGCATCCCTGCCGGATCTCCGGCGGTTGCAGGACGTTTGAACCCTTTCCAAAGTCAGGTCCGACATGGAGCATTCCGCCTACCCGACCCTGTCACGTCTGAATCGCGTCATGAGCACGATCCTTGAATGGATGACGATCGGGCTGATGGTGCTTCTGACGGCCACCGTCGCGCTTGCCGTCATCGCACGCCTGATGGGGCAAAGCTTTTCTTGGTATGACGAGGTGGCCGCGATCATGCTGGCCTGGATCACCTATTACGGCTCGGCGCTTGCGGCACTGCACCGGCGGCACATCGGTTTCGATACGGTCCTGCTGGCCATGCCGCCCGGGCTGCGGGTGGCGGCCCTGCTGGCAGGCGAGGCCATCGTGTTGCTGTTCTTCCTTCTGATGGCGCGCGCCGGGCTTCAGGTTCTCGAAGTGCTGGAGGGCGATGTGCTGGTGTCCCTGACCTGGGTTCCGGTGCAGTTCACGCAATCCGTCATCCCGATCGGTGCCGCGCTCTTCATCATCTGCCAACTGCTCAGCCTGCCCGCCTATCTCAAGCTGACGGCTGCGGGCATCTCGCTCGAGCATGCGGAGATCGAGGAAGAAGTCGAAGCCGAGCTTGAAAAAAACAAGGACCGCGCCTGATGTTGATCGCTGCTATCTTCATTGCCCTGCTGTTGATGATCTGCATCAACATTCCGATTGCCGTGGCGCTGGCCATGTGCGGTGTCATCGGCCTGTTCCTGACGGAAGGGGCTGACAGCCTCGTGACCATCGCGCTGGACATGTACGACGGATCGACCAAGTTCTCGCTGATCGCGATCCCGATGTTCGTGCTGGCGGGGGCGATCATGAACGCGGGCGGGATCACCGACCGCCTGATCAATTTCGTGACCGCCATCATCGGCTTCATCCGGGGTGGTCTGGCCATGGTGAACATCGGCGTGTCGCTGTTCTTTGCGGAAATCTCGGGCTCTGCCGTGGCCGATGTGGCGGCGATGGGATCGATCCTGATCCCGCAGATGAAGAAACGCGGCTACAGCAAGGAATTCTCGGCGGCTGTCACATCATCCTCGGCATCGCTTGCGATCATCATTCCCCCGTCGATCCCGATGATCCTTTACGCGGCCTCGGCCAATACCTCGGTGGAACAGCTGTTCGTCGCCGGTGTGGTGCCGGGTCTTCTGGGGGCGGCGGGCCTGATGCTGGTCGCCTACATCTTCGCCAAGCGCTACAATTTCCCGACCGAAGCGGCGTTCAACATCCCGCGCCTCAAGGAAACCTTCGTTGACGCGCTGCCTGCCTTCATCCTGCCGGTGGTCATCCTTGGCGGCATCTTCGGCGGCTACGTCACCGCCACCGAAGCAGCCGGTCTGGCCGTTCTGGCGGCCATCGTCGTGTCGGCATGGTACCGCAACATCAACTTCGCGCATCTGCGCCGGGCCATGCTGGACGGCGGCATCCAGACGGCCGTCGTGATGCTGCTGGTGGCCGCATCGGTTCTGATGGGCGGGTTCCTGACCCGCGCGCAGATCCCGCAGCACCTGGCCGAGGGCATCCTGTCGATCACCACTCAGCAATGGGCGATCCTGCTGATCCTGAATGTCTTCTTTCTTGTCGTGGGCTTCTTCCTGCATTCGGCGGCGGCCATCATCCTGGTCATTCCGATCGTGATCCCGCTGATCACGGCGGCCGGTATCGACCCGGTGCATTTCGGTCTGGTCGTGACGCTCAACCTTGCGATCGGGCAACAGACACCGCCGGTGGCCTCGGTCCTGATCACGGCCTGTTCGGTGGCCCGCGCCAATATCTGGGAGGTGTCAAAGGTCAACATCTGGTTCGTCGGCGTGCTGCTGGCGGTGCTGATGCTGTGCACCTACGTACCCTCCGTCCCGATGTTCCTGGTGGAGTATTTCTACAGATGAGCACACAGACCCCCGAACTGATCGAAGAGCTGCGCGACGGCATCCTCTGGGTCACCTTCAACCGTCCCGAGGCCCGCAATGCGCTGACCTTCGCGATGTACGAACGTCTCGCCGCGCTCTGTGCGACGATGCCCACCGATGGATCGGTGCGCGCGATGGTGATTGCAGGTGCGGGCGGCAAGGCCTTTGCCGCCGGCACCGACATGACGCAGTTCCGCGCCTTCGAGACGCCGCAGGATGCGCTGGACTACGAAGGGCGGATCGACGCGGTGCTGGATGCGGTGGAACGCTGCCCCGTGCCGACCATCGCGGCCATCCACGGCGCCTGCACCGGGGGCGGCGGGTCCATCGCGGCGGCCTGCGATCTGCGCATCGCCTCGGCCAGCCTCAAGTTCGGCTTTCCGATCGCGCGCACCCTGGGCAATTGCCTGGCCGCCGGGAACCTCGCGCGGCTGAGCGAGCTGATCGGCGCTGGCCGCGTGCGCGAGATGATCTTCACTGCCCGCCTTGTCGAGGCCGATGAGGCGCTGGCCTGCGGCCTGATCAGCGAGGTTCTGCCCGACGAGGCCGCGCTGATGGCCCGCGCGGACGCGCTGGCCACGCTGGTGGGCGCGATGGCCCCCCTGACCCTGCGCGCCACGAAAGAGGCGATGCGCCGCAATCGCACCGCCAGCAAGGTGCAGGACGATGACCTGATCACCCTGTGCTACATGAGCGATGATTTCCGGATCGGGATGGAAGCCTTTCTGGGCAAGAGGAAACCGGAATGGACGGGACGATGACGACGGCCACGGGCCCGCTGCAGGGCATGCGGGTGATCGAGCTTGCGCATATCATGGCGGGTCCGGTCTGCGGCCTGATGCTGGCCGACATGGGCGCCGATGTGATCAAGGTGGAAAAGCCCGCAGGCGATGACAGCCGCCGTTTCGTGCCGCCCGACATCAACGGCGAGGCCGCCGCCTATATGATGATGAACCGCAACAAGCGCGGCATCGCGCTGAACCTCAAGGATGCAGATGCGGTCGACGTGCTGCGCAAGCTCTTGTCCGAGGCCGATGTGGTGATCGAGAATTACCGCACCGGCACGATGGAACGGCTGGGCCTTGGCTATGACGATCTGGTCAAGATCAACCCGCGCCTGATCTATTGCGAGATTTCGGGTTTCGGGCGCACCGGCCCCTATGCGGATCGCGGCGGCTTCGATCTGATCGCGCAGGGCATGGCCGGGCTGATGTCGATCACCGGCGAAGGGCCGGGGCGCCCGCCCGTCAAGGTCGCGGCACCGATATCCGACATCAACTCGGGCATTCTGGCGGCCATGGGTGTCAGCGCCGCCTATGCCAACATGCTGCGCACGGGGCAGGGGCAGAAGGTCGATACCTCGCTTTTCGAGGCGGCGATCGTGCAGACCTATTGGCAGTCGGCGATTGCCTTTGCGACCGGTGAGAAGCCCGAACCGCTGGGATCGGCCCATCCGCTGAATGCGCCCTATCAGGCGTTCCAGACGCAGGATGGATGGATCAACGTGGGGGCCGCCAATCAAAGCAACTGGTTGCGGTTTCTCGAGGTCATCGGCGCGCCCGGTCTGAATGACGATCCCAAATTCGCCTCGAACGAGGCGCGCAAGCGCAACCTGCCGGAACTGGTCGAGATCCTGAACGGCTATCTGCGCAAGGACACGACCGAGGCCTGGCTTGCCCGGATGGAAAAGGCCAAGCTTCCCGCCGGTCCGATCAACGACATCCTGCAGATGCATGACGATCCGCAGACCCGCGCCCGCGAGATGGTGCTGACCCTTGATCACCCGCGCGCGGGCAAGGTCGACACCATCGGGCACCCGGTCAAGTTCAGTCGGACCCCGGCCAGCATCACCCGCGCGGCCCCTTTGCTGGGCCAGCATAGCCGCGAGATCCTGCGCGAGATCGGACTGGACGCGGCGCGGATCGAGGCGTTGATCGACACGCAGGCCGTCATCGCGGCCTGAGGGGCGGGCGACTCCGATCATCCGATTCGCGACCGCAGCGCCGTTTGCCGCGCAGCGCAGGGCAGACGGGTCCGCCACCACGCGTCATTCGCCGCCTCGCGCACCTTTGACTTGCGAATGCCGCGCCGCGCGATGCAGGTTCGGCTTGCCTCCGATCCCCGGGCGCGCTAAGACGACGCGGCCTGATGCGGGCGTTGTGTAATGGTAAGACCCTTGCCTTCCAAGCAAGAGACGCGGGTTCGATTCCCGCCGCCCGCTCCAGACCCTTCCATCAAAAGTTAGCGCGCGACCCGGATGCCACCTTGGCACTTGACCTTGGCGCAGGCCCGGTTACGCTCCGTCAACCCGTGCGGTTTTCGAGGTGCGTCTGCAAGGACTGCTGCCCGGACCGCTTCGGACGCTGTGGCGGAAGGAGGAGCCGCCACAGCGATTTTTCATAGACCTGCACCTGCCGGGCAAGTCCCGGCAGTATTTCAAGACCGTCTGTGGTTGCTGCCGGGGCAGCAGCTGCAATTACCTGCGCCGCTGCTCTGCGGCCCTGTCTTTGGGAGGAGACCGAGAATGAATTTCAAACACCTGGGGCTGGTTGCAGCCATTGCGCTGACACCGGCCGCCACTTTCGCCGAAAGCTACGACGTGACCGTGGTCGCGGGGCACCCGCCGGTCTTTCGCTGGGTGCGGATGATCAGCGAAAGCTTCATCCCGACCGCGCAGGCCGAACTTGAGGCGGCAGGCCACGGCATGACATTCTCGGAACAATACGGCGGCGCACTGGCCGGGGTCGGCGAAGAGCTTGAGGCGGTCGAGGCCGGGCTGGCCGAGATGGGCACCTGTCAGGCGCTGTTCGATCCGGCCAAGCTGGCAGTGCAGAACGTCACCTATTACACGCCCTTCGTCAGCGACGACGTGCGCCTGATTGCCGAGACGGTGAACAACCTGCACCGCACCCATACCGAGATGAACCTGGCCTATGCCGAAAACGGTGTGGTCTATCTGGGCGCGCCCATCGGGATCGACGACTATACGCTGATGACGAATTTCCCCGTCACCTCGCTGGAAGATCTGAAAGGCCGCAAGATCGCGGCACCGGGGGCGGCCATCAACTGGTTGTCGGGGACCGGCGCGGTCGGCGTCTCTGGCAACCTGACCACCTATTACAACGAACTCAAGGCCGGGGTGTATGACGGTGTTCTGGTCTTCGCCAGTGCCGCCTTGCCGGGCAAGCTTTTCGAAGTGGCCCCCTACATCACCAAGATGGGGCTGGGCGCGCAATATGCGGGGTCGATCTGCGCCAATGCGGAATGGTTCGCAGGCCTGCCGGCCGAGGTGCAGACAGCCCTTGTGACAGCCGCCGACGCGGCACAGGTCTGGTACCACGACGACCTGGAGGCCTTTGTCGACGTGGCTCTGGCCAAGATGGCCGAAGCAGGCGCCACCATCACCGACGCCAGCCCCGAGATGCGCGCGGCATGGGCCAATGGCATGGACAATGCCGCGGCGAAATGGGCCGCCGAACTGGATGCGCAGGGCAAGCCTGCCAGCCTGATCCTGGGCCTCTACATGGAGGCGATGCGCGCCGCCGGTGCCACGCCGCTGCGCGACTGGGACAAGGAATAGGCGCGGCATGCGCCGATTTCTGGCCCTTGCGTTGCGCCTTCTGGATGGGGTGACGCAGGCGCTGAACGTGATCGGGTCGGGGTTGATCCTGTTGCTGATGATCCTTGTGGGGATCGATGTGGCAGGGCGAAACCTTGCGGGCGCGCCCGTGGCGGGCGTGCCGGAACTGGTGACGCTGTCGATCGTGGCGATCGTGTTCCTGCAGATCCCGCAGGCGCTGCGCGCCGGTCGCCTGACCCGGTCCGATGCGCTCATGGGCTGGCTGGAAAGGCGCAGCCCCCTGACCGGAAAATGGCTTGAGACCGCCTTTGATCTGGTGTCGATGGCGGTGGTCTGGGTGATCGTCAGCACCACATGGCCGATCTTCGTGCGCGCCTGGGAACGCGGGGAATTCATCGGTGCGCTGGGCGATTTCACCGCCCCGACATGGCCGGTGAAGCTGACGATCCTGATCGGGGGCAGCATGCTGATTCTGCAATTCGCGGCCCGCATCCTGCGGCGCTGGGCCTTGCCCCCCGCGACGGAGGCGCAGGCATGACGCCATTCGAGATCGGCCTGATCGCCCTCGCCGCGATGTTCGTCTCGGTGCTGGCTGGGCTCTTTGTGCCGATTGCGCTGATGCTGTGTTCCTTCCTTGGGGTCTGGGCGATCAAGGGCTCGCCGCTGCTGGCGTCCAAGCTGATGGCGCTGGCCGCGAATGACGCGATTTCCAGCTATTTCTTCGGGGTCGTGCCGTTGTTCGTGCTGATGGGCTTCATCGTGGCCGAGGCGGGATTGGGCCGCGATGCCTTTGACGTGGCCAACGCCATGTTCCGCCGCCTGAAGGGCGGGCTGGGCGTGGGCACGGTGGGGGCGAATGCGATCTTTGCCGCGATCACCGGCATTTCCATCGCCTCGGCCGCGGTATTCACCAAGATCGCCGTGCCGCAGATGATCCGGCACGGATATGCCCCGCGCTTTGCGGTGGGGGTGGTCGCAGGCTCCAGCGTGCTGGGCATGATGATCCCGCCCTCGCTGCTGCTGATCCTCTACGGCATCCTGACCGAACAAAGCATCGGGGATCTGTTTATCGCGGGCATCGGGCCGGGGCTGTTGCTGGCGCTGTTCTTTGCCGGGGGCATCGTGCTGATGGCGATCTTCACCCCCGGTTTCGTGGGCCGGCCCGAGGGCGCGCCCGAGGCGCTGCCCCCGCGCGTCCTGCTGGCCAAGGGCCTGCCCATCGCCCTTCTGATCGCGTTGGTGCTGGGCGGCATCTACGGCGGGCTTTTCACGCCGGTCGAGGCCGGGGCCGTCGGGTCCATCGGAGCACTGCTGATCGGCTTTGCCCTGCGCCGCCTGACATGGGCGGGACTGTGGCGGGTGCTGGTCGAAACCGGGCTGGTCACGGCGACCGTCTGCTTTCTGATCATTGCGGCACAGATGTATTCGCGCATGCTGGCGCTGTCGGGCGTGCCCGCCGGAATGGGCGCATGGGCGGCGGGGGCCGATCTGGGGTTCTGGGGTCTGATGATCCTGTACGTGGTTATCGTGATCGCATTGGGCATGATCCTCGACAGTTCCTCGATCATGCTGATCCTCGTGCCCCTGATGCTGCCGGTGGTGGTGCCGATGGGCGTGGATCTGGTCTGGTTCGGTATCGTCACCGTGCTGGCGGTCGAGATCGGGTTGCTGACGCCACCCTTCGGCATATCCGTCTATGTCATCAAGGCCACGCTGGATGATCCCACGATCACCCTTGGCGATATCTTCAAGGGGGCCGCCCCTTTCGCGCTGATCATGCTGGCGGTGCTGGCGCTGGTCATCGTCTTTCCCATGATCGCCATCGGCCTTGTGCCGGGGCGCTGAGTTTCACCGAAAGAAGGAGGGTTTCGTCATGGCACGCAGGTTCGTCGATATTTCCATTCCGCTTGAGGCGGGCGTCGCCAGCGATCCGCCGATCATGCTGCCGCAGATCGACTATCTGGATCACAAGATGACGGCAGGGCAGATCGCGGGTTTCTTTCCGGGTCTGACGGTCGATGACCTGCCCGGCGGCGACGGCTGGGCGGTCGAGATGTTGCGCGTCAGCAGCCACAACGGCACGCATCTGGACGCGCCATACCATCACCATTCGACGATGGACGGCGGCAAGCGCGCGATCACCATCGACGAGGTGCCGCTGGAATGGTGCATGAACCCCGGCGTGAAACTGGACTTCCGGCACCTGCCCGACGGCCATCTGGTCAGCGCCGCCGAGGTCGAGGCCGAACTGGCCCGGATCGGGCATGACCTGCAACCGCTGGACATCGTCGTCATCAATACCTCCGCGGGTGCGAAATACGGTCAGCCCGATTACGTGGACAGCGGCTGCGGCATGGGGCGTGAGGCGACGATGTATCTGCTGGAACGCGGCGTCCGCGTGACCGGCACCGATGCCTGGTCCTGGGATGCGCCCTTTTCCCATACGGCCCGGAAATGGGCCGAAACCCACGATCCTTCCATCATCTGGGAGGGGCACCGCGCCTCGATCGACATCGGCTATTGCCACATGGAAAAACTGAGCAATCTGGAAAGTCTGCCCGCGACGGGTTTCACCATCAGCTGCTTTCCGGTGAAACTGAAAGGCGGATCGGCAGGCTTCACCCGCGCCGTCGCGATCTTCGAGGAGTAGGGGCGCCATGAAACTGGGAACCGTCTTTCACGCGGATGTGGAAAAGCCCGTGGCCGTCATCGACGCGCACCGCTTGCTGGACCTGCGCGCCGCCGGGCTGATGCTGCGCGACATGGTCGAACTGGTGGAAGCCGGGGAGGATGGGCTGGAGGCCGTGCGCAGCGCCCTCGACGATCCGGGGGGCCGCGCAGTCATCGCGCTGACGGATGTGCAGATGCGCTGCCCGATCCGGCCCGTGCAATACCGCGATTGTCTGGTCTTCGAGGAGCACCTGATCAATTCCTTCGCCCAGGCCGAAAGGATGACAGGGCGCGCCTTTGCGATCCCTCCGGTCTGGTATGACCAGCCGATCTACTACAAAGGAAACCGGATGTCCTTCATCGGGGCGGATCAGGATGTGATCTGGCCGTCCTACGCCGAACATCTGGATATCGAACTGGAAATGGCCATTGTCATCGGCAAGGGCGGCAAGGATATCGCGGCGGCCGATGCGCCAAGCCATATCTGGGGCTACACGATCCTGAACGATGTCAGCGCCCGCGACGCCCAGATGCGCGAGATGCCGGGCCAGCTTGGCCCCGCCAAGGGCAAGGACTTCGACACCGGCAATATCCTTGGCCCTTGGATCGTCACGGCGGACGAGATCGCGCATCCCGCGGCGCTGGACATGGAACTGCGGGTGAACGGAGACCGCTGGGGCGGGGGCAATTCGCGCGCCATGCATCACAGCTTCGCGCGGATCATCGAACATATATCGGCCTCGGAAACGCTTTACCCCGGCGAGGTGATCGGGTCGGGCACCGTCGGCACCGGCTGCGGGCTTGAAACCGGCCGCCGCCTGTCGCCCGGCGATGTGTTCGAACTGGAGATCGCGGGGATCGGCGTGCTGCGCAACCGCATCGTCCGGCGCTGAGGCTCGCGTTGCGACATGAGTATTTGAAGCAAGATGAAGGGTGCAGGCCTGCCTTTCATCTTGCAAGAAATACTCGAAAAATGGCCGGTCGCCCTCAGACGCGCCAGCCCAGCAGGCGCCGCTCGGCCCAGCCTATGGCGGCCGATGTCAGCACCCCCAGCGCCGACAG
>JBFHIW010000043.1:0-32432 GCA_041596235.1 Paracoccaceae bacterium | reverse complement strand
GCTTTATGACGGGATGGGGCAGGCCTTTGATGCCAATGCCGCGCGGCTGGCGATTGTCGGCGACGATCCCATGCTGCTGGCGGCAGAAGATCCCGACAAGGTGGGACGCGCCAACAAGGCCAACTCGATCGCCTACACGCCCGCCCGCGAGCGGATCACGAATTTCGCGATCAACTGGAATATCGTCGCATGGCCGGGTCGCGCCTGGGCGCGGCTGATGTTCCCCAATCTGCCTGCAGAGGCGGCTGTCGGCAAGCTGGCGCAGGCGATCTTTGCTGCCTCGCGCGTGGATCAGGCCGATCCGGTCGCGGCCTGGGCGGATCATAATGCGCGACTGCGGGAACGGTCTGACTGGTTGAACGGACAGGCCTTTCATGCGCTGCATTTCAAAGGACCCGGCACCGATCTGGCCGTCGGGCTGGCCGATGGGCATGAATGGATGGGCGGCGCGTCGGTGGCGCGCAATGGAATCGTCTGCAATCCCAACATCCCCTCCGAGGAGGTGTTCACCACGCCTCACGCGCTGCGGGTCGAGGGGCATGTGTCCTCGACCAAGCCGCTGTCGCATCAGGGCAGCCTGATCGACGGCATCCGCGTGACCTTCGAGGGCGGGCGCATCACCGAGGCGCATGCCACGAAGGGCCAAGAGGTGCTGCGCAAGGTGCTGGACACGGACGAGGGCGCGCGTCGTCTGGGCGAGGTGGCGCTGGTGCCGCATGGATCGCCCATCTCGCAATCGGGCCTGCTGTTCTACAACACCCTTTTCGACGAGAACGCGGCCTGCCACATCGCGCTGGGCCAGTGCTATTCCAAATGCTTCAAGGGCGGGGAAGGCCTGACACCGGCGCAGGTGGCGGCGCAGGGCGGCAATAGCAGCGCGATTCATATCGACTGGATGATCGGATCCGATCAGATCGACATCGACGGCGTCCATGCCGACGGTCGCCGCGTGCCCGTCTTCCGCAAGGGTGAATGGGCCTGAAATCGCCTCAGGGTTGACGTTGAGGAAGGTGTGATTGATGTTTCCGCGAAAGCGGTTGCGCCTGTCACTGTCACACCGCTATCTTTCGCGCACCACCCGCAATGCGGGCACGAAAACCATCCAACGACCGGTGGGCCAGATTTTCGGACCCATCCGGCATTTTAACGGGAGTTGATCCATGCTTTCCAACCTTCACACCAGCGCTTTTGCGCGCACTGGCCGCGCCATGCTGATGGCGGGTGCCGCTCTGGCCCTGACCATGACCGGCGCCAATGCCGAAACGCTGCGCTGGGCGCGCGTGGCCGATGCGCTGACGCTTGACCCGCATTCGCAGAACGAGGGTCCGACCTCGACCCTGCTGCACCACATCTACGAGACGCTGGTCGGCCGCGCCACCGATGGCTCGCTTCAGCCGCGTCTGGCGACCGAGTGGATGATCAGCGCGGAAGATCCGACTGTCTGGGTGTTCAAGCTGCGCGAAGGCGTCAAGTTCCACGACGGTGCCGATTTCACAGCCGAGGATGTCGTGTTCTCGCTGGATCGTGCGCGCGCCGAAAGCTCCGGCTTCAAGGCCCTGCATTCCGCCGTCGAAAGCGTGTCGATGGTCGACGAATACACGGTCCATGTGAAAATGGCCGGGCCGTCGCCGCTCTATGTGCAGAACCTGACCAACACGTTCATCATGGACAAGGGCTGGGCCGAGGCCAATGACGTGGTCCTGCCGCAGAACTTTGCCGCCGGCGAGGAAAACTTTGCCGTCCGCAACACCAACGGTACCGGCCCCTACACCCTTGTGTCCCGTGATCCCGAAGTGCGCACCGTGATGGCGGCGTTTGACGGTCACTGGGATGCAGCGCCCGCCGTGACCGAGATCATCTATACCCCGATCGCCGAAGCTGCGACCCGTGTCGCAGCCCTGCTGTCGGGCGAAGTGGATGTGGTTCAGGACGTGCCCGTGCAGGATATCGCACGTCTTCAGCAGACCGATGGCATCAAGATCGCGACCGGCCCCGAGAACCGGAACATCTTCTTCTCCTACGACATGACCTCGGACAAGCTGATCTCGGCCAATGTGGACGACAACCCGTTCAAGAAGCCCGAAGTGCGCGAGGCCCTGTCGCTGGTGATCGACCGTGACGCGATCCAGCAGGTCGTGATGCGCGGCCAGTCGCAGCCTTCGGCAGCCCCCCTGCCGCCCTTCGTGAACGGCTGGACCGCCGAGATGAACGCCTATGGCAAGCCGGATTACGAGCGTGCCGCCGCACTGGTGGCCGAAGCGGGTTATCCCGACGGGTTCTCGGTCGATCTGCACTGCCCGAACGACCGCTATCTGAACGACGAAGCAATCTGTCAGGCGATGGTCGGCATGCTGGGCCGCGCCAAGATCAACGCCAATCTGGTGTCGCAGTCGCGCAGCCTGCATTTCCCGCTGATCGAAAAGTGGGAAACCGACTTCTACCTGCTGGGCTGGGGCGTTCCGACCTTCGACAGCGCCTATATCTTCAACTTCCTGGTGCACACCCGCGAAGAGAGCTTCGGCAGCTTCAACGGCTCGCGTTATTCCAACCCCGAGCTGGATGCGAAGATCGAACAGCTGGCGACGATGACCGATCTTGAGGCGCGTGATGCGCTGATCGCGGAAATCTGGGACAAGATCATGGAAGACCGCGTCTTCCTGAACGTGCACAACCAGATGCTGGCCTACGCAATGAAGGACAACATCAATCTGGACGTTCACCCGGAGAACCAGCCCAAGATGACCACGGTCACCTTCGGAAACTGATCCGGCTTGATCCTTGCGCCCGTGCAGTCTATCGCTGCGCGGGCGTTTTGTTTTGGACAGCAAAGCTGACCTAATTTTCTGACGGAGAGTGGACACACCATGCTGGCCTATATCATCCGACGGATCCTGCAATCGGTACTCGTGATGCTGGTGGTTGCACTGGTGTCCTTCGCGCTGTTCCGTTTCGTGGGCGATCCGATCAACTCGATGGTGGGGCAGGAAGCCACCATCGCAGACCGCGAGGCCCTGCGCGAGCAACTGGGCCTGAACGATCCGTTCCTCACGCAATTTGCCACGTTCATCGGGCGCGCGGCGCAGGGTGATTTCGGCATTTCCTACCGGCTGCAACAGCCGGTGATGGAGCTGATCCTGTCGCGCCTGCCTGCCACGCTGGAACTGGCGCTGGTATCCGGCGTGCTGGCCTTCGTCTTCGGTGTGGGCTTCGGCGTCTATACTGCTCTCAAGCGCAATGGCTGGCTGTCCAACACGATCATGACCGCCTCCCTGATCGGGGTGTCGTTGCCGACCTTCCTGATCGGCGTCCTGCTGATCTGGGTCTTTGCGGTCGAGTTGCAGTGGCTGCCCAGCTTCGGGCGCGGCGATACCGTGCAGATCGGCAACTGGACAACCGGGCTTCTGACGCCATCGGGCCGCGCCTCGCTGGTACTGCCCGCAATCACGCTGGGCCTTTACCAGATGACGCTGATCATGCGCCTTGTCCGGGCCGAGATGCTGGAGGTGCTGCGCACCGACTATATCAAATTCGCCCGTGCCCGTGGCCTGAGCAATCGCGCCGTGCATTTCGGCCATGCGCTGAAGAACACGATGGTGCCGGTGATCACGATCACGGGCCTGCAACTGGGTTCGATCATCGCCTTCGCCATCATCACGGAAACCGTGTTCCAGTGGCCGGGTGTGGGCGCGCTCTTCATCAACTCGGTGCGCTTTGTCGATGTGCCGGTGATGGCCGCCTACCTGATGCTGATCGCGCTTGTCTTCGTGATCATCAACCTGATCGTCGATCTGCTCTATTACGTCGTGGACCCGCGCCTGCGCGTGGACCGCGCCGCGACCCGCCATTAAGGAGAGGCCGCCATGAATCGCCTTGCACGCATGTGGGACAGCGACATCGCCTGGTCCTTCCGTCATTCGCCGGTGGCCATTGTCGCCACCGTGGTGGCGCTGATCATCATCATGGGGGCGGTCCTGGCCCCCTGGATCGCGCCGTTCAACCCGTTCGATTCCGCCTCGCTCAACCTGATGGACGGCTTCACACCGCCGGGCGTGCCGAACCAGTTCACGGGCAATACCTATCTGATGGGCACGGATAATCAGGGCCGCGACATCTTTTCGACCATCCTTTACGGCGCGCGCATCTCGCTTTTCGTGGGCTTTGCCGCCGTGGTCTTTTCCATGGTGCTGGGGATCGGGCTGGGCCTGCTGGCCGGCTGGCGCGGTGGCTGGGTCGACAGCCTGCTGATGCGGATCGCCGATGTGCAGCTGTCCTTCCCGTCGATCCTGATCGCGCTGCTGATCTTCGGCGTGGCGCGTGGCTTCATCCCGCCCACCATGCGCGAGGAGGTGGCGATCTGGGTCCTGATCGTGTCCATCGGCCTGTCCGACTGGGTGCAATACGCGCGCGTGGTGCGGGGCGCGGCCATGGTCGAGAAATCCAAGGAATACGTGCAGGCCGCGCGCGTGATCGGCGTGCATCCGACGCGCATCGTGCTGCAGCATATCCTGCCCAACGTGATGGGCCCGGTGCTGGTGATCGCGACGATCGGTCTGGCGCTGGCCATCATCGCCGAGGCGACGCTGTCCTTTCTGGGCGTCGGCGTGCCGCCGACACAGCCCAGCCTTGGCACGCTGATCCGCATCGGCCAGCAATACCTGTTCTCGGGGGAATGGTGGATCATCCTCTTCCCCTCCATCGCGCTTTTGCTGCTGGCGCTGTCGGTCAACCTTCTGGGCGACTGGCTGCGCGACGCGCTGAACCCAAGGCTGAGGTAAGACCATGACCGACGCTCTGTTGTCCGTCCGCAACCTGCGGGTCGAATTTCCCACCCGTCGCGGCATCCTGACTGCGATCGACGATGTGTCCTTCGACATCATGCCCGGCGAGGTGCTGGGCGTGGTGGGCGAATCCGGGGCCGGCAAATCCCTGACCGGCGCCGCGATCATCGGCCTGCTGGAGCCGCCGGGCCGTATCGCGTCCGGTGAGATCCTGCTGAAAGGCCAGCGGATCGACAATCTGGACGCCGAATCCATGCGCCGCATCCGGGGCAAGCGGATCGGGATGGTGTTTCAGGATCCGCTGACCAGTCTCAACCCGCTCTACACGGTGGCGCAACAGCTGATCGAAACGATCCGCACCCATGCCGATCTGTCCGAGGCCGAGGCCCGCGCCCGCGCCATCGCCCTGCTGGACCGTGTAGGCATTCCCGCCGCTGCGCGCCGGATCGACGATTATCCGCACCACTTCTCGGGTGGGATGCGGCAGCGCGTGGTGATCGCGCTGGCGCTTTGTGCCGAACCCGAACTGGTGATCGCGGACGAGCCGACCACCGCGCTGGACGTGTCCGTGCAAAGCCAGATCATCGACCTGATCAAGGAAATCTGCGCCGAACGGGGTGCGGCCGTGATGCTGATCACCCATGACATGGGCGTGATCGCCGAAACAGCCGACCGGGTGGCGGTGCTCTATGCGGGGCGGCTTGCTGAAATCGGCCCGGTGCGCGAGGTGATCACGGCGGCCGAGCATCCCTATACCGCCGGGCTGATGGGCTCGATCCCCACGCTGACGCAGGACAACGCGCGACTGGTGCAGATCCCCGGCGCGATGCCGCGCCTGAATGCGATCCCGCAGGGCTGCGCCTTCAACCCGCGCTGCGAGCGCGCCTTTGACCGCTGCTTCAGGGATCGCCCCGATCCGCTCGACCGGGGCGACGGGCGCAAGGTGGCCTGCTGGCTCTATGACGAGGCCGGTCAGGCCGCGAAGGAGAAGGCCGATGTCTGACGCATTGCTGAAGATCGAACACCTGACACGCTACTTCGACGTGTCCAAACCCTGGCTGAACCGGGTGCTGGAGCGTGAGGACAAGCAGTTCCTGACGGCCGTCGCCGATGTCAGCTTCGAGATCAAGCGCGGTGAGACCTTCGCGCTGGTGGGCGAAAGCGGCTCGGGCAAGTCGACCATTGCCAAGATGGTCGTGGGTCTGCTGGGCGCGTCCGAGGGCACGATCGACTTTGACGGTCACCGCATGACCGGCACCGCCGGGGCCGAGATGCGCGACCTGCGCCGCCGCTTCCAGATGATCTTTCAGGATCCTTTCGCCAGCCTGAACCCGCGCTGGCGGGTGGGCGACATCATCGCCGAGCCGATCCACACATTCGGCCTGCTGAAGGGTGCGGATGTATCCAACCGGGTGGGCGAGTTGCTGGACACGGTGGGCCTGTCCGCCAAGGACGCCGAAAAGTTCCCGCATGAGTTTTCGGGCGGACAGCGCCAGCGGATCGCGATTGCGCGCGCACTGTCCTCCAAGCCTGAATTCATCGTCTGCGACGAGCCGACCTCGGCGCTGGATGTGTCGGTGCAGGCGCAGATCCTGAACCTGATGAAGGATCTGCAGGACGAGATGGGTCTGACATATCTGTTCATCAGCCATGACCTGTCCGTGGTGCGCCACATGGCGAACCGGATCGGCGTCCTCTATCTGGGGCGACTGGTTGAAGTGGCCGATGGCAAGCGTCTGTTCACCGATCCGCAGCACCCCTACACGCGGATGCTGCTGGATGCGGTGCCGGATCTGGCCTTGTCGGGGCGCCGGCGCAAGCCCGTCGAGGGCGAGATCCCGAACCCGATCAACCCGCCGCCGGGTTGCGCCTTTCACCCACGCTGCCCGCTGGCGATGCCGCGCTGCAGGGTCGACGCGCCCGTGCCGGTGCAGACCGCAACGGGATATGCCTCCTGCTTCGCGCTGGACAAGCAAACCGCCTGAGTGGCGGCACGGTCGGTCCATCGGATATTTGAGGCAAGAAGAAACAGCCGACCCCGCTTGCACGGGCCATCAGCCGATGCGATCAGGCGATGGTGCCAGGGCGTTTCTCGGCAATCGTCTGCGCCTGCTGCATCAGCGCGGCCAGAACCGGCGTATGCGGCTCGCGGTAAGGGGCGATCAGGCCCACGGCGTGATGCGCGTCTGGCGCGGTCAGGGGCAGGGCAACCAGATTGCCCGCTGTCAGAAATATCTCGGCGGCCTTCAGGGGCAGAACCGTGGCCCAGCCTCCTGCAAGAACATGGCTGATCAGAACGATGACGGATGACGCCTCGACCCTGGGTTGCGCGTTCACCCCGGCCTCGGCCATGTGCAGGTTGATGATGCGCCGGTTCTGCATGTCCGGTGTCAGCAGGCAGAGCGGCAGATCGCCAAGCTCTGCCCAGTGCAGCCCACCCTTCGCGGCAAGCGGGTCATCGGCGCGCAGGACCACGCAGTAACGCTCGTCATAAAGAGGGACCGTGGACACGCGCCCCAGCGGTTCGTTGTCGAGGTAGCTGATGCCTGCGTCGATCTGCAGGTTCTCCAGCTGTGCCAGGATCTCGATCGAGGTGCTGGAGCGGACCGTGAAGCGCACATTGGGATGGCGCAGGCTGAACTGCGTTGTCAGATCGGACACCATTGTCAGCGCCGTCGGGATCACCGCAAGGCGCAGATTGCCGGACAGGCCCTGTTTCGCGGTGCGCATCTCCTCTCGCATCGTGCGGGCATCGCCCACGATCTGCCGCGCCCATTCCAGCACGCGCTGGCCTTCGGGTGTCAGCCCCTGGAAGCGCGAGCCGCGCCAGACCAACATGACGCCCAGTTGATCCTCCAGTTGCTTGATCGCTGCCGAGAGGCTGGGCTGCGTGACGCCGCAGGCCTCGGCTGCGCGGCCGAAATGCTGCTCGCGCGCGAGGGCGATGAACATCTCCAGTTTCTCGATCATGGCCTGACTATTGCGGCAAAGCCCGCCCGGCGAAAGGGTTTTCCCGCCCGCTGTTTCTTCTTGCTCCAAATATCCCCGCGCGGAGCGCATCCCGCGCCGCCCCCCGGCGCTGCGGCGCTATTGTCGTCCCTGCACCGGTGGAAGCGGGCGGCGCTTCTGCATCCTTTCGCGGATGAAAACAAAGAGCCCCGATCCAAGGATCAGCGCGCTGCCGGCCCAGACGACAGGAGAGGGGACTTCGCCCCAGATCACCCAGCCCCAGAAGATCGCAAGCGGAAGGCCGATGTATTCGAAGGGGGCCACGACCGCCGCATCGGCAAGCCGATAGGCCTGTGCCAGCGAAAAGCCGATGATGGCCGAATTCAGCCCCAGGCCCAGGAACAGCCAGCGATCGTTCCCTTCTGGCCAGACCCAGGCGCGCAGAAGAAACTGCACCGATCCGTTGTCGACGCCTTCGGCAAAGCGTCCGTCGCCCGCAACGGCATAGAACAGCAAGGACACCACGATGAAGATGCCCTGGATATAAACCGCCATGGCCGAGGCGCGGGTTGTGGCGCCCAGCCGCCGTGTCATGATCTGGTTCAGCGCATAGGTCAGCGCAGAGAGCACCGGCAGGAACAGGATGAAGCGCGATACCTCGGTGCTGCTTTCCCAGGGGCGCATCATCAGGATCACGCCGCCGAAGCCGACCGTGACCGCGGCCATGCGCAGCGGGCCCACCTTTTCGCCCAGCAGGGGAATCGACAGCAGGGTAATCATCAGAGGTGCCACGAAGAACAGCGCCGTCGCCTCGGCCAGCGGGATCACGGCCAGCGCTGCGAAATAGGTCAGGTTCGAGATGACGACCAGCGCGCCCCGCATCAGGTGCAGCCACGGCGTGCGGGTGCGCAGGATGCTGACGCCACCTTCCATCTGTACCAGCATCAGGCTGAAAATGATCCCGATGGCCGACCGGATGAAGACCATCTGATGCAGCGGATAGCCGCCCGACAACTGCTTGATCAGCACATCGTTGATCGAGATGGCCGCCATGCCGGCAAGCACGAACAGAATGCCGGCTGCGGTGTTCTGCGGGACGGTGACAAGGGGCGCGCGCATGGGGATACCTTTGCAATCAGGACATGCCTATCCCCGCCGAGGTCCGTGGGCCAGCTTCTTTTTGCAGCCGCGCCTCACCGCTTGGCGCAGCCCTAACGCTGGGTTAGTCTGGCGCGAAGAAAATGCCGGTATTCGGCACAGGAAGGACAAGACACCCATGCAGATGAACGACCAACGCGACATCAAGGCCCCCCGCTCCGAGGTCTGGGCGGCATTGCTCAGTGCGGATGTGCTGAAGGAGTGCGTGCCCGGCGCGCAAGAGGTGACCGGCAATCCCGAAGAAGGGTTCGAGGCGACCGTGGTGCAGAAGGTCGGGCCGGTGAAGGCGACGTTCAAGGGGCAGGTCATGCTGTCCGACATGGTCGAGGGCGAAAGCCTGACCCTGTCGGGCGAGGGCAAGGGCGGTGCTGCGGGCTTTGCCAAGGGCGAGGCCAAGGTGCGTCTTGAAGACATCGACGATGGCACCCGTCTGATCTACGAGGTTGAGGCCAAGGTCGGCGGCAAGCTGGCGCAGCTTGGCAGCCGCCTGATCGACGGTTTTGCCAAGAAGATGGCTGACCAGTTCTTCGAGAATTTTCAGACCGTTGTCGAGGGTCCGGCCGAGGAAGAGGTTGCGGGCGAGGCCTCGGCTGATGAAGACGGAGCGCCGAAAAAGAAAGGCTGGCTCAGCCGCCTGAAGGGCTGAGACCGGCCATCCCGGCAGATCATTCGGCGCGGGGCGAAATAATCCGCCCCGGCGGTGGGTTGTTTCGCGGGCGTGCCTTGTTTGTCAGGGGGGCACATTCTACATGCAGCCCATGAAACGATTTATCCCCTTCCTGAAGGCCGACCCGGTTGTGTCCGTCGTTCGGCTGGCCGGCAGCATCGGTGCCGGGCCGCGCAGCCCCTTGAGCGACGAGGCCATCGGCCCCGTTCTGGAACGCGCATTCCGGCGCGGCAAACCAAAGGCCGTGGCGCTGGTGATCAATTCGCCCGGCGGCTCGCCCGTGCAATCGGCCCTGATCGCCGCCCGGATCCGGCGGCTTTCGGCAGAGCGCAAAGTGCCGGTTCATGCCTTCGTCGAAGATGTGGCCGCCTCTGGCGGGTACTGGCTGGCGGCAGCGGCGGATGACATCTGGGCCGATACCGGTTCGATCGTAGGGTCGATCGGGGTGATCTCGGCCGGCTTCGGCGCGCATGTGGCGCTGGCGCGGCAGGGGGTGGAGCGGCGGGTCTACACCTCGGCCGAGTCGAAGAGCATGCTGGATCCCTTCCTGCCCGAAAAGCCCGAGGATGTGGCACGCCTGAAGGAACTGCTTGGCGGTCTGCATGACAGTTTCGTGGCCTATGTCCGGTCGCGGCGCGGTGCGAAGCTGGCCGATGACCCGGACCTTTTCACAGGACGCTTCTGGTTGGGGGCGCAGGCCGAGGGGTTGGGGCTGATCGACGGGATCGGCCATCTCGAGCCCAAGCTCAAGGCGCTTTACGGCGACAAGACACGCTTTGCCCGCTATGGGCGCCGGCGCAGCCTGTTTCAGCGGTTTGGCGCGACTCTGGCGCAGGACGCCCTTGCCGGAATAGAGGAGCGGGCCGCTTTCGCCCGTTTCGGTCTGTGACGTGATCCTGAAAACTGTTGTTCTCTTTCTTGTCGGCATGGGCGTTCTGGCCATGTTCGGCAAATACAAGTTCCCCGGACAGAAGCGGCTGGAGAATGCCCGCTGCCCGTCCTGCAAGCGCTACCGTATCGGGCGCGGTCCCTGTTCTTGCGGACACAAAAAAGGATAAGTCATGGTCTGGTTGATGGCGGCTCTTGGGCTTGTGATCCTGTTGTTTGCTGGCGATGCGCTGGTGAAGGGCGCGGTGAACCTTGCCCTCAGGATCGGAATCCCTGCGTTGATCGTCAGCCTGACCATTGTGGCTTTCGGCACCTCTGCCCCGGAATTGCTGATCTCGATTCAGGCGGCGATGTCCGGTGTGCCGGGGATCGCGCTGGGCAACGTGGTAGGGTCGAATACCGCCAACATCCTGCTGGTGCTGGGTGTGCCGGCGATGATCGCGGTGATGCACGCGGCCGAACACGACACCCGCAAAAGCTTTGTCGTGATGATCGCAGCCTCGGTTCTGTTCATCCTGCTGGCCTTTCGCGGCGTGTTCGACTGGATCGCGGCGCTGATCCTGCTGGGGGCGTTGTCGCTGGCGCTGGCCGACATGTTCCGTGACGCCCGCAACCACAAGATCGCGGCGGCCGTCGCCGAAGGCATGGACGATACTGATGACCTTGACGAGCTTGAGGGGGCGGACCCCGACATGCCCTGGTGGAAGATCGGCATGTTCCTTGTGCTGGGGCTGATCGGTTTGCCGCTGGGCGCGGATATCCTTGTGGACAGCGCAACCGTGATCGCGCGCACCTTCGGCATCAGCGAGACGGTGATCGGCCTGACGCTGGTGGCGGTCGGCACGTCGATGCCGGAACTTGCGACCACGGTCATGGCCGCCATCCGCAGGCAGGCCGATGTGGCGCTTGGCAACGTGATCGGGTCGAACCTGTTCAACCTGCTGGCCATCATCGGGATTGCCGCGCTGGTCGCACCGATCCCGGTGGACAGCCAGTTCCTGACCTATGACCTGTGGGTGATGCTGGCAGCCTCGTTGTTGCTGATCCCCTTCGTCTACCTGCGCCAGAACATCGGGCGTGTCTGGGGTATCGTCTTGATCCTGTTATATGTGATCTATGTAACGATGATGTTCATTTGACCCCTTGGGGCAGGCAAAGAGGTAAGGGATCATGCAGAAGATCGCGCTGGTGACCGGAGCGGGCAAACGGCTGGGCCGCGCCATGGCGCTGTATCTCGCGGATCGCGGGTTCGATCTGGCCGTGCATTATTCCGCCTCGAAGCCCGAGGCCGAGGAGGTGGGCGCGCTGATCCGGTCCAAGGGCCGCCGCGCCGTCGTATTGCAGGCAGATCTTCTGGATGAGGCGGCGACACAGCGGCTGATCCCCGAGGCGATGCATGCCTTGGGCGGGCCCGTGACCTGCCTGATCAACAATGCATCGATCTTCGAATATGACAGCATTGCCAGCGCCACGCGCACCAGCTGGGACCGGCATTTCGAAAGCAACCTGCGGGCCCCGTTCGTTCTGACGCAAGCCATGGCTGCGGCGATCCCCGATGCGGCGCAGGACGAGGCAGGTGAGCCTCTGGCGCAGGGGCTTGTGATCAACATGATCGATCAGCGGGTGCGCAAACTGACGCCCGAGTTCATGACCTATACCCTGGCCAAGATGGGCCTTTGGGCCTTGACGCAAACCTCTGCCCAGGCGCTGGCGCCGCGGGTCCGGGTCAATGCGATCGGGCCGGGGCCGACCTTGCAGGGCGCGCGCCAGTCCGATCGGCATTTTGCCGACCAGCGCGCGGCCACCGTTCTGGGGCGCGGTGCGAACCCCGCCGACATCACCGCGGCGCTGGGGTATTTTCTGGATGCGCCCGCCGTGACGGGGCAGTTGATCTGCGTGGACGGGGGGCAGCATCTTGGCTGGCAAACCCCTGATGTTCTGGGTGTCGAATAGGCTTAAAGCTGCCCTTGGGGCGCATATTCAACGAAAGAGGTGTCAAAGTTTTGCACCGTTCACGCCGCCGTTACGACATCGTTACAAAAACTTTAATGTTTTCAATATTTTGCAACGAGCTAAAATAATTTCTATTAAAATCAATGTCTTATTTATGTGCCTAAAAATTAGGCATCTTAAGGAAGCGGGCTGTAACTAAGGAAAATTTCCCGATGCCGAAAACTTATCGGCAGAGTTATCCACAGAAACCGTGGACAGGTTTGTCCTTGCCCCGGCCTGACAAAGATTGCAGAGCCCGAAGAAGAATCATACCTCTGACACCATGACCGATACACCCGCCCAGCCGCTGACCGGACACGCGCTGATCCAGGACTATCTGAAGACGCTCGACGGCTCTCCGGGTGTCTACAGGATGCTGGATTCGCAAAGCCGCGTGCTTTACGTCGGCAAGGCGCGCAACCTGCGCGCGCGGGTGTCGAACTATGCGCGCCCCTCGGGTCATTCGGGGCGGATCGCGCGGATGATCTCGGAAACGGCCGGGATGATGTTCCTGACCACACGGACCGAGACCGAGGCGCTGCTGCTGGAGCAGAACCTGATCAAGCAGCTCAAGCCGCGCTACAACGTGCTGTTACGCGACGACAAAAGCTTTCCGAACATCCTGATCACCGGCGATCACGACTTTCCGATGATCACCAAGCATCGCGGCGCGCGCAAGGACAAGGGGCAGTATTTCGGACCCTTCGCCAGCGCGGGTGCCGTCAACCGCACGCTGAACCAGTTGCAGAAGGTGTTCCTGCTGCGCAACTGCTCGGACGCGATGTTCTCAAGCCGGACGCGGCCCTGTCTGCTGCACCAGATCAAGCGGTGTTCGGCCCCCTGCACGGGGCAGATATCCAAGGCGGATTACGCAGAGACCGTGGCGGATGCCATGCGCTTTCTGTCGGGGCGGTCGACGGCGGTGCAGGAAACCCTTGCCGCGCAGATGCAGCAGGCCTCGGACGATATGGAATTCGAACGCGCAGCCGCCCTGCGCGACCGCATCCGCGCGCTGACGCAGGTGCAGACCGTGCAGGGGATCAACCCGCGCGGCGTGGCCGAGGCGGATGTGATCGCCCTGCATATGGAGGGTGGGCAGGCCTGCGTGCAGGTGTTCTTCATCCGGGCCAATCAGAACTGGGGCAATGCCGATTTCTACCCCCGCGTCGGGTCGGATATCGACGCGCCCGAGGTGCTGGAGGCCTTCATCGGGCAGTTCTACGACACCAAGGAACCACCCCGGCAGCTGATCCTGTCGCATCCGCTTGAAAATCCCGATTTGATGCAGGCGGCGCTGTCTGAACGGCTGGGCCGCAAGGTCGAGATCCTCGTGCCTCAGCGCGGCGAGAAAGCCGAGCTTGTCGAAGGGGCGGCGCGCAATGCGCGCGAATCTCTGGCGCGCAAGATGTCCGAAAGCGCCACCCAGACCAAGCTGCTGGCAGGTCTGGCCGAGGCTTTCGACCTGCCGGGGCCGCCGCAGCGCATCGAGGTCTATGACAACAGCCACATTCAGGGCACCGATGCGGTCGGAGGGATGATCGTCGCCGGCCCGGACGGGTTGATGAAGGGCCAGTACCGCAAGTTCAACATCCGGGGCGATGACCTGACGCCGGGTGACGATTTCGGCATGATGAAAGAGGTTCTGACCCGCCGCTTCAAGCGGCTGCAGAAAGAGGATCCTGACCGCAGCCTGGGCCTCTGGCCGGATCTGCTGCTGATCGACGGCGGCGCCGGTCAGGTCAGTGCCGTGGCCCAGATCATGGACGAACATGGCGTGCAGGACATCCCCATGATCGGTGTCGCCAAAGGCATCGACCGCGACGCGGGCAAGGAGGAATTCCACCGTCTGGGCAAGCATCCCTTCGCGCTGCGCCGCAATGATCCCGTGCTCTATTTCGTGCAGCGTCTGCGGGACGAGGCGCATCGCTTTGCCATCGGCACGCACCGCGCCAAGCGCAGCAAGGCCGTGGGCGCGACCCCGCTGGACGATGTGCCCGGCGTGGGGGCCAGCCGCAAACGCGCGCTTCTGGCCCATTTTGGCAGCGCCAAGGCGGTCAGCCGCGCAGGACTTGAGGATCTCAAGGCAGCACCCGGTATTTCGGACGCCATGGCCGAGACGATCTATGCCTTTTTCCACGAAAAAGGCTGATTGCGGCCGGCGTCCTTGGGCTTTGCGTCTTGCCTAAATTGTAGACAGAGCAAATCAATCGGCATAGAAATCAGGCATAGAAAGTGCCGGCGCATCTGTCGGGACGGTGGGCCGCCCAGCTTGGTGGTGCAACGGTCAGGCAATGATGCAGAACTGGCGCCATTGTCCAACCGGGAGTGACCCCATGATCCGTACCACTTTTGCGGCCGCCGCCGCTGCCGTTACACTTGCCACGTCGCTGGCCGCCCAGACCGCGATGCCCTTCGCGCTCGACTGGAAATTCGAAGGCCCGGCCGCGCCATATTTCGTGGCGGTGGACAAGGGCCATTTCGACGCCGAAGGCCTGTCGGTCGAGATTGCCGAAGGCGCAGGCTCGCTTGACGCGATCCCGAAAGTCGCCACCGGCGCGTTTCCCGTCGGCTTTGCCGATATCAACAGCCTGATGAAATTCCTCGATCAGAACCCCGGCGCGCCGGTCATTGCCGCGATGATGGTCTATGACAAGCCGCCCTTCGCCGTGGTGGGCCGCAAGTCCCTCGGCATCGAAGCGCCCGCCGATCTGGCCGGCAAGGTGCTGGGTGCGCCGCCGCCCGATGGTGCATGGGCGCAGTTCCCGATCTTTGCCGCCGAAAACGGCCTCGACATGGCGTCGATCACTGTCGAACCAGTGGGTTTCCCCGTGCGCGAGCCGATGCTGGCCGAGGGCAAGGTGGCGTCGGTGACCGGCTTTTCCTTCTCTTCGACGCTGAACCTGATCCGTCTGGGCGTGCCCGAGGATGACATCACCGTTCTGCTGATGGCCGACAATGGTGTGGCGCTGTATGGCAACGCAGTTATCGTGAACACCGATTTCGCTGCCGCCAACCCCGAAGCCGTGACCGGGTTCCTGCGCGCCGTCGCGATGGGCTGGAAAGATGCCATCGCCGATCCCGACATGGCGATCGAGGCGCTGGTCAAGCGCAACCCGGCGGCTGATCCTGCGCTGGAAAAGCGCCGCCTGCAAATGGCTGTGGATGCCAATGTCGTCACGGATTGGGTCAAGGCCAACGGCATGGGCAATATCGACCCGGCCCGGATGGAAACCGCCATCGAGCAGACCAAATCGGTCTACAGCTTCGTGAATGCGCCGGATGCGTCGCTCTATTTCACGGCCGATTACCTGCCCACCGACGGCAGCCTGATGCTGAAGTGAACCACCCATTCCAAGCCATGGCGCTTCCCTGTCGGGAGGCGCCTTTTTCCATGTGACGCGTATCAGGATGTTTCCAGCACATGTCGAACCTCATCGAGATCAAGGGCGTCACCCACGCCTATCGCACCAAGGCAGGGCCGCTGCCTGTGCTGGACAATCTGAATGTATCGGTGCCCGAGGGTGAATTCTGCGCCGTGGTCGGCCCCTCCGGTTGTGGCAAGTCCACCCTGACCCGTCTGGTGGCGGGGCTGATGAAGCCCGATCAGGGTGAGGTCTGGCTGCATGGCGAGCGGGTGACATCCCCGCGCAAGACCGTGGGCATGGCGTTTCAGAACCCGGTGCTGCTGGAATGGCGGACAATTCTGGACAATGTGATCCTGCCACTCGAAATCGTGGCGCCCCGCATGCCGCAGCGTGACCGTGAAGCGCGCGCCATGCATCTGCTCGAGATGGTCGGCCTCAAGGGGTTCGAGGGCAAGCGCCCTTCCGAGTTGTCGGGCGGGATGCGCCAGCGCGCCTCGCTCTGCCGCTCCATCGTGCACAAGCCCGATGTGCTGATCATGGATGAACCTTTCGGCGCGCTTGACGCCTTCACCCGCGAGGATCTGTGGCAGACGATGCGCGACCTGCGCGCGGCCGAGCCCTTTACCTGCGTGCTGATTACCCATGACCTGCGCGAATCCGTGTTTCTGGGCGATCAGGTGATCGTGCTGTCGGGCCGCCCGGCGCGCACGCAACATGTGCTGCGCGTGGATCTGCCCGCCGACCGCACGATCGACAGCCTCTACACGCCCGAGGCCGCCGAGATGCTGCATCTGCTGCGCGACCAGATCCGGATTGCCCAAGGCCGTGACGGGGAGGTGCATTGATGGAAACCCTGCAGAAAATCGCGGTGCCGGCGCTGGCCATCATGGCCTTTCTGGGGCTGTGGGAATTCATCGTCTGGGTCAATGACTGGCCCAATTACAAGATGGCCTCGCCCTCTGACCTGCCGCCTGCCTTTGCGCGCTATTCCAACCTGTTCATCGAAATGGGCTGGCAGACCCTGTGGCGCACCGTTGCGGGACTTGGCCTTGCGGTTCTGTTCGGCACGCTTCTGGGCATGGCGATGGGCTTTTCCCGCATCGCCCGCGATGCGCTTTATCCCTTGCTGGTGGGCTTCAACGCCATTCCCAAGGCGACACTGGTGCCGGTGATCGCGCTGATCTTCATCGGGCAGCATGATTTCAACACGGTACTGATGGCGTTCCTGATCTCGTTCTTTCCCATCGCCGTCTCGGTTGGCATCGGCCTGTCCACGCTGGAACCCGAGTATCGCGACATCCTGCGCAGCCTTGGCGCCTCGCGCGTCACGATCTTCCGCAAGATCGCCCTGCCCAAGACCCTGCCCGAATTCTTCGGCGCGCTGAAAGTGTCGGTTACGCTGGCCTTCATCGGGACCAATCTGGTCGAGATCGTCTCGCCCCATGGTCGCGGCCTCGGGGCGCTGTTCAAGTCGGGCGAAACCAACGGCGATTACCCGCTGATGTTCGCAGTTCTGATCGCGCTCGCCGTGCTGGGGATCGTGCTCTATTACGCGGTTGTGGCGCTCGAGCGGATCTTTGCAGGCTGGGCCGAACGGCCACAATCCTGACCTGCCGCGTCATCGTTCCTGAAATACTCTTCTGCCCTGTCAGATGTGTGCCTTGGCGGCTATCTTATCGCCTTCCCAGTGCGCAAAAGACCCGCTAGGTATGAGGCATGACATGGACCTTGCCGAATATCCTGACCGCTGGACGGTTGCTGGCTGCCCCCGGCGTGGCGGTGATGTTCCTTTATTTCACAAGGCCCTATGCTGACTGGTTCGCGCTGATGCTGTTCGTGACGGCGGCCATCACCGATTGGTTCGACGGCTATCTTGCGCGCGAGTGGAAGCAGGAAACCAAGATGGGCGCGATGCTGGACCCGATCGCCGACAAGGCGATGGTGGTGATCGCACTGATGGTGATCGTGGGCTATTCCTCGATGTCGCCATGGTTGGTACTGCCCGCGACCGTGATCCTGTTCCGCGAAGTCTTCGTGTCAGGCTTGCGCGAATTCCTTGGCGACGTGGCGGGCACGCTGAAGGTCACGAAACTGGCCAAGTGGAAGACCACCGCCCAGATGGTCGCCATCGCCGTGCTCTTTGCGCAGGGCGTGTTTGAGCATTACTTCGGCATGATCATCTATGGCATGGACGAGGCGACGGTTCTGGCCGTCATCGAGGGCCGGCAACCCGATCTGCACGGGTTGCGCTGGAAGCTGGAAGGCATGATCTGGTCGGGCAATATAGGGCTGACCCTGCTGTGGATCGCGGCGGCATTGACCTTGATCACCGGGGTGGACTATTTCCGCAAGGCGCAGCCGCTCCTGAAGGAAGACAGATGATCGACATTCTCTATTTCGCCTGGGTCCGTGAACGGATCGGGCTGGCGCGTGAACAGGTCGACACGCAAGCGGCGACCGTCGCTGATCTGGTCGCGGAGTTGCGCGCGCGCGAAGAGCGCTATGATCTGGCCTTTTCGGACCTGTCGGCGCTGCGCGTCGCCGTTGATCAGGATCTGACCGATTTCGACGCACCCCTTGCCGGGGTGCGCGAGGTTGCGTTTTTCCCGCCGATGACGGGCGGCTGAAACAGGGGGGCTGACATGCGGATCGTGGTACAGGAAGGCCCCTTTGATCTGGGTGCAGAGGCCAATGGCTTTGCCGCTGGCCGCACCGACATGGGCGCGATCGTCACCTTTTCGGGTGTGGTGCGTGACGACCCGGCGCATCCGCTGCGCCAGATGGTGATCGAACATTACCCCGGCATGACGGAAAAGGCGCTGGAGAAGATCGCGGCCGAAGCGCAAGCGCGCTGGTCGCTGGGCGATGTTCTGGTGATCCACCGTTTCGGGCCGATGCAGCCGGGCGAGATGATCATGATGGTCGCCACCGCATCGCCGCATCGCCGTGATGCCTTCGAGGCGGCGGAATACCTGATGGACTATCTGAAATCCCGTGCGCCGTTCTGGAAAAAGGAACAGGGTGCGGACGGGGACGCCTGGGTTGCCGCCAAGGACGAGGACGAGGACGCGCTGACCCGCTGGTAGCGGATCTTGCTGACGCAAGGTCGTGCTTGGCAAATCGCCCTGCAATCGGTTGATCTGCGACAGCATCGCCAAGACCTGTCAGCCGGAGTGCGCATCATGTCCGCCATCGTCGAAGAATTCATCGCCTTTCTCGGCCCGCGCGTGACAGGTCAGCTTCAGGGCACCGCCCGGCTCGAGATCACGGGCGAGGGGGCGGTCATGCTGGATCACACAGGCGCGCGCCCCGCGGTGGATGACGAAGCGGCGGACGTGACACTTGCCGCCGCCGAACAGGTTTTCCGCGCTATTTTGTCCGGCGACCAAAACCCGGCGACGGCGTTCATGATGGGCAAGCTCAAGGTTGATGGCAGCCTGCAGCGCGCCCTCAAGGTCAGTGTGATTCTGACCGCCTGAATGGGCCCTGTCACCGGGACAGGGCGCGGGCCTCGTCCTCGGGTGTCATGGCCGCGCTGGCCCCGACCCCGTTCAGGAAGTCGTCGATCAGGCCAACGGCCATGTCGGACGCGGGCAGAAACATGTTCGACGATCCTTCCGCGACCGCAAGCGCCGTGCGCCAGTTGCCCGGTTCAGACCGGCAGAGCACGGCCCGGTCCACGTGACCATCGGCCCCATCCACGGCGATAAGGCGGCACAGCCCGATATCGGTATCGAAGCTGCCAAGCACGCGGGCCGTGCTGCCATCGGCCAGCATCGCGCTGCCCCCTGTCGGCGTGCTGGTCAACGCGATGGCCGCAGTTTCCAGACCTTCGGGAACGGGGGTCATGCCGCGCCCGGTCAGGAAGCCGCCGATCCCCATGGCCAGAGCCAGGGACGCGGCCAGCGCCATCGGCCAGACCGACCGTTGGGGCGCGGCCTTGGCCCTTGCCCGCAGCGGCGTGACCGTGGTGTCCTGCCCCTGTGCCGGGGCACCCCCTATCGGGGCGGTCAGTACGGTCGAGATCAGGTGATCCGGCACCGGGCCGGGGTCCATCGCCTCGCGCAGGGCGGCGGCTGTTGCGGTGAACATCGCATAGCGCGCGCTCAGATCCGGGCTGGCCTTGATCTGCGCAAGCAGTTTGCTGGCATCGGGGCCGGTCAATTCGCCATCGGCAAGGGCCATCAGCATGTCATCGCTCACATTCGATTCTGGTTTCTGTGTCATCGGGTTTTCCCCTGCATGTGTCCGGCCGCCTGACCGTCTGAATGGGTCGTCATGTTCAACGCCTGCGTCAGCGCGGTGCGGCCCCGTGACAGGCGGCTCATGACCGTGCCCTCCGGGATGCAGAGCGCTTCGGCCACCTCGCGGTAGCGCAGGCCCTCGACACAGACCAGCATCAGCACCGCGCGCTGATCCTCCGGCAGGGTGTCCATCGCCGCGCGGACCTGCGCCAGGTAGACGTGGTTCTCGGTCACGTCGCGCCCGTCCTCGCCGATCAGCGGTTGGATGGCGTCAACATCATCCAGCGTTACTGTGGCGCGGCGCGCGCGGTGCCCGTCGATCCACGTATTGCGCATGATCCGGAACATCCAGCTGTCCAGCCGTGTGCCGGACTGGTAGCTGTCGATGTTGCGCAAGGCCTTTTCCACGGTCTGCTGAACCAGATCGTCTGCCTGATCCTGCACTCCGGTCAGACTGCGCCCGAAGGCGCGCAGGCGTGGCAAGATCTGGATCATCTCGTTGCGGATTGCATCGGACACGAAAGTGTTTCCCCTTGGTACCAGCGGCGACTGTTAAAAAAAGCTATCGAAAAGAAAACGGCAGGGTGGTGACTTTATTCCCCAAAGGGACAAATAATTTTCGGTCTCGAGGGAATAACAGGCTGGATGCCCACGTTGTTGTTTCGTGTCAGTGTGATACCGCCCAACGGCTTGCCGGGCTGCCCTGATGTTCGGGGCCAGTGTCAGGCAGGTCGGCCAGCAAACCGGATCCGTGGTGCAAGGTGCCAGTCCGCGTGTCAGAGGAGCATGAGAGATGCCTAGAAAAAAACCCGAGGCTGAGGCTATGCAGGGTGCAGACATATCGCGGCGCGCCCTGTTGCGGCGGATCGGTCTGGCAGGCACGATTGCCTACACGACACCGGCGCTGACGGCTTTGGGCATGGCGCATGCCTCGGGTGGCGGCAGCGGCGGTGGCGGTGGGGGCGGAAGCGGCGGTGCAAGCGGCGGGGCCAGCGGCGGGGCCAGCGGTGGGGCCAGCGGTGGGGTCAGCGGCGCAAGCGGCGCTTCGGGCACCAGTGGGCCGTCGGGGGTGACACGGTCGATCAACGAAGAGGGCGATGGCGGCGGACGCGTGGAAATGCTTCTGGCGCTGCCATCCGGGCAGGGCACCGCCGCTGTCGAGGCGCTGGGATACCGGGTTCTGGGATCACGCAACAACCGCACGCTCAACCAGCGCCTTGTCCGGCTTGAATTGCCGCCAGGCCGCAGCGCGGCGCAGGCCACGGCCGAGCTGACGAACCGCATCCCCGGTTCCACGGCGGATGCAAACCATCTTTATACCACGGATGAATTCTTGTGCCGGGATGGCTCCTGCGCGGCCCATGAGATGATCAGCTGGTCGGGCTGGCCCAGTGCCTTTGCCCCCAGGATCGGGATGATCGACACGGGCATCAATGTCAGCCATGCGGCCTTGCAGGGGCAGAAACTCAAGGTCTATCAGGCCGATATCGGCGATCGGAGCGCTTCGGGGCGCGAGCATGGCACGGCGATTGCCGCCCTTCTGTTGGGGCGCATGGACAGTCGCACGCCCGGTCTTCTGCCAAATGCCCAATTGATCGCGGTCGAGGCATTCCATCGCGGGCGCGGCGGAGATCAGGCCGATGCCTTTTCTCTGGCCACTGCGGTGGACCTGCTGCTGGCCGAAGGGGTCAGTGTCATCAACCTCAGCTTTTCGGGGCCGGAAAACGCCGTGCTGCGCGACGTCACGGCCAGGGCTGCGGCAAAGTCTGTGGCCCTTGTCGCCGCTGCGGGAAATGGTGGTGCCGGGGCCAAGCCGGCCTATCCGGCGGCATGGCCTCATGTGATTGCGGTCACGGCTGTCGACAGCCGTCAGCGCATCTACCGTCAGGCAAACCAGGGTCCCTATATCACCCTGTCCGCGCCGGGGGTCGGGGTCTGGACTGCCGCCTCGATTTCAGGCGGGCGGCTCAAGTCCGGAACGTCCTACGCGGCCCCGTTCGTCACTGCCGCGCTGGCCGTGCAAAGGATGCGCGAGCCGACAGCCAAGCTGGAAGGCAGCATCAAGCACTTGATCGACTGTGCGACCGATCTGGGTGATGCGGGATATGATCCGGTTTACGGGAACGGTCTTGTGTCGGCGCCGGGCTATTGCCAGGGCGAGGCTTCCGAAGTTTTTTCGGTCAGCGGGGAATAGTTTTTCCCGATGCGCCGTTTTCCCTGCATGCCCGCTTTGTGTTGCGGCATCATGAGTGGAAAGGAATACCAACATGTCTGAACAGAATTCCAAGACAAGCGTTTCGCGCCGCGCATTGCTGGCGCGACTCGGGCTTGCCTCTGGCGTGCTCTATGTTGCACCGGTGATGATGCACCTGGGCGCTGCCCACGCATCGGGCGGCTCGGGTGGAGGTTCCGGCGGCGGGGCAGGCGGTTCGGGTGGCGGTTCGGGCGGTGGGTCCGGTGGCGGCTCGGGCGGCGGGTCCGGTCCGGGTGGTTCGGGCGCATCCGGTGCGTCAGGCGCGTCCGGTGCCTCGGGTCCGTCTGGTCCTTCCGGTCCGTCTGGCCCATCCAGCTCCTCGAGTTCTTCAACCTCGTCCAGCTCCTCGGGGTCGTCGGGTCCCTCGGGTTCCTCCGGACCTTCGGGCGCAGGCCGTCGCTGAGATGCCGGCCTGCGATAGCGCGCAGGTCAATGCGGAGGCGCGCGATGATCGCGCGCCTCCTTCCGTCGTGCAGCAGGTGACATATCCCGGCCTGCGCGGCGCCGTTGTCCTGGAAAACGCGCAAGGCGTTCTTGAAGCGCTCGACGCGCTGATGGTGGGCTGGGTGCCGGATGCCGTGCCGATGTCTTGCGACGACACTCCCGCCGACCTGCCTGACCAGGTGTCGAGGGTCCGCGGCGGCAATGCGCGATACGATCTGCATTCCCCATGGCTCAGCACGCCGCTCACAGGTTTGATGGCGGCCAGTGCGGCCTGTGGCGTTGTGGCGGATATCTCGCAGGCGTTTTGCAACCAGCATCACGGATGCCTTGGCCTGCATTGTGGCGCGGTCCAGATCAACGGGCATCTGGTTGTGCTGACCGGCCCTGCGCGGGCGGGCAAAAGCACGCTGATCGCGCGGCTGACCGCCGAGCCGGACATGACCGTCTTCTGCGATGACATCCTGCCCGTTCTGGGTGATGGGCTGGCCTTTGGCCTGGGTCTGGCGCCCCGTCTGCGCCTGCCGCTGCCCGACAGCGTCACGGATGACTTTCGCGCTCATGTGGCGGCCCATATGGGGCCAGCCGATCGGCGCTATGGCTATCTTTGCGGCCCGAACATCGCCCCGCACGGCACGCGGGCCGCGGTCGGGGCCTTCATCGTGCTGGCGCGCGGCACGGACATTCCGGCGCAACTTCACCGGATGGAGCCGACCGAAGCGGTCCAGCATCTGGTGCGGCAGAACATCTCGGCCCCCGGCGAGGGAACCGAACATTTCGATCAGGTCACGGGTATGGTCGAGGGGGTGCTCTGCCTCAAGCTGGCCTATTCCGATCTGGAAGAGGCGGTGGACCTGCTGCGCCGCGCCTTTGCCACGGACCGCCTGACAAGCCTTGGCGTTGCGGTCGCGCCGCCGTTGCCCGTCGAGATCGTCGCCGTGGTACGCCCGCCTGCCGATCTGGCGCAGGATTACAGGCGCAGCCCGCATGTTGCGGTGCGCGCGGTGCAGGACGATCTGTTCCTGTGGCACGCGACTGAATACAGCTACTTCCATCTCAATCCGGTGGCGCGGGCGGTCTGGTCACTGCTGGAAGAGCGGATCTGCGGTCAGGACATTGCCGAGCTGCTGGCCGAGGTCTTCTTGGACGTCACGCCCGCACAGATTGCCGCGGATGTGGCCAGCCTTCTTGGGGCATTTGAGGGCGAAGGGCTGATACTGCCGGCTTATTGAAGCTTGCAGGAGGGCCGAAACGGATCAGCGGTTGTTCATCCGCTCGATATAGGCGCGCATTTCCTCGGCCTCGTGGCGGGCTTCGCGCAGACCTTCCATCGTGGCTGACAGCTCGGCTTCGGTCTGGGCCAGCTGGTTGCTCAGTTCGGCCTCGCGCTGCTGCATGTAGGTGATCGCCTGATCGCGTGTTTCCTCGGCCTCGTGCAATTCCTGGGCCATGCGCTCCAGCTCTCCGATATCGGCCTTGGATACGCGGGTGAAACGGTGGATCAGCCAGTTGGCGAACCAGCCGAGGCAGAAGGCCACGAAAAGGATGACCGCTGTCGCGATGATGAATTCGGTTCTGTTCACTCGCGCGTTCCTTGCTTTTGAGTGTCGTCTGCGCTTTCAGCCTTGTCGCCGCTGCCGTCCGTGCCGCTGGCCGCATCAGCCGGGGCGGCTGACGGCGCGCCCTCGGCGTCGATCCCGACCAGACGGAATTCGATCCGGCGATTGGCCTCGCGGCCCTCTTCGCTGCCATTGTCGGCGATGGGTTGATCCATGCCGTATCCAACCGCAGTGATGGACGAGGTCAGAACACGGCGCGTGCGCAGTTCGTTCAGGACCGCCAGCGCCCGCGCTTCGGACAGGCGCTGGTTCATCTCGGCGCGGCCCTGGCTGTCGGTATGGCCGCTGATCTCGAGGCTGAGCTCGCCGCATTCCTTCAGGATATCCGCAATGTCATTGACGATCCCTCCCGCCGCAGCGTCCGGGGTGTCCGAGCCGGGTTCGAAATTGATCTTGCGCGTCGACAGGATGGCGTTGATCCGGCGAATGCACTCCTGCGGTGTGGGAAGGGCCGCGACCGGGTCAAGCGCTTCGTCATACGTGACATTGATCGTGTAATCGGCGGCTTCGCCCAGTTTCTGCGCCAGCAAGGCCGCGATCTGGGCGCTGGCCCGGTCATTCCCTGTGATGCCTGTGACGGTCAACTGATCCGGCGAAACGGTCGTCTGGCCCGACGTCAGGCGCGACAGCGCTTCCAGCCCGGCAAGGACACGCACGGTCCAGTCTTCGCCAAGGGTGTCGTCGCTGCGGACGGCGGACTGCACCGCCTCCGAGCCGAAGCGCGCCTGAGCGAAGGTTTCCATGATGGTCCTGCTGGTGGCGTCCCCGATACGGCCGCCCAGTTGAACCTTGCCGTCATCCGCCAGCACTGCGGTGAATTCGACCTGCCCCCTTGCTTCGGCAACCTCTGGTGCGGGCAGGATGGCCGTCAGCGCAAAGACATCGGGCAGGCTGTTTTCCAGCGCGCCAACAACACGGTCGAACAGCGCCTGATCGGTGCCTTGCGCCGCCAGAAGGGTGATGTCGGCATCTGTGAAGGTCACAGACCCCTCCCCGATCTGGGCCAGACCCGCGATGGCCTGTTCCGCGGCGCGCGCCCAGTTCGGCGAGGGCACACCCAGCCCGATGGTGCAGATCCCCTTTTCCTCCATGCCGGCGGCGCGGGCCGCGGCCAGAATGCGGGTCTGCGCCTCTTCGGTGTCGGCCGAACAGGCGTCGAAGCGCGCCTTGCCGTCGTCGATCAGGAAACGCAGGTTGAACGGCGTGATCACCGGGCGCGGGGCCGAAATGTCCAGCGTCAGCCTGACCCCGTTGGGAACCCGGCGCGCAAGGTCGACCTCAAGCTTGCGCCGCTCTTCCGCGCTGTCGGCCATCGCGGTGATGGCGACCCTGTCGGCCGCGATCGAGATTTTCGCCCGCGGCATCGCTTCCAGCGCCTTGATCCCGAAGTTCAGCGCCCTGTCCCAGTTTTCCGGCACCGGATAGTCGGCGGTTTCCAGAAGATCGGTCACGGCCGCGCCACCGGCCATCGGCGACAACTGCGCCATGATGGTGTCCCGGTCGATCGAGGCGGGAACAAGTCCGATCAGGGAAATCCCACCCTCGTTGCGCAGGATCTCGACCGAGAAGCGCGGCGCCTGGATGCCGCCGCTGTCGCGAATATCCATCCCGTCGATCACACGCGCCGCATCGACCACGCCCCCGGCTGTCGACAGCGCCTTGAACCGCAGCGCTTCTGACGGGGCGGTGCCGGTCAGAACGACCTGAAGCCCGTTGGCCTGCACCTCGGCCCAGGGCAGTTCGTTCTCGTCCAGCGCAAGGCGCACGCCATATTCGGAATTGTCCTCGATCGCCCTGACGGAAAAGCCTGCCGCGACAAGGCTCAGACCCGCAGCAGCAAGAAATGTCATGGAGACGATGGCGATGGCGGAGAAGCGCATGAAACCCCGATGCGTGGTTCTGTATGTCTCTGTCTTAGGGTGCCGCTGGTCCGGGCGCAATCACACCAAAGCCGCACAGGCGAAAAACAGCACAGGCAAAAGGCCGGCATCCCGGTTGGACCGGAACAGGCGCAACAGCCCGCCCATGTCATGCGGGTCAAAGCGCACCAGTTGCCAGCGCATGTGCAACAGCATCGCCAGCGCACCGCCCAGGGCGATCAGGCTGGGCAGGACATCCGCCCCGGCGGCGCGGGTCGCCGCAAGCACGGCAATCACCATCAGCAGCGTCGTGGCATACATGAAACCGGTCAGCCATTGCGGGCTGGCTTCGCCGAACAGACGCGCGGTGGATTTGACGCCGATCAGCGCGTCATCCTCGGTGTCCTGATGGGCATAGATCGTGTCGTAGAACAGCGTCCAGGCAATCCCGGCCACATAAAGGATCACCGCAGGCCAGCCCAGGCTGCCGGTATGGGCCGTCCAGGCCAGCAGCGCGCCCCAGTTGAAGGCCAGCCCCAGAAAGACCTGCGGCCACCATGTAAAGCGCTTGGCAAAGGGATAGACTGCGACCGGCAGCAGCGCGATGATCCCCAACACGATCGCCGCGGTATTGAAGGTCAGCAGGATGCCGAATGCGATCAGCGCCTGTGCGATCATCCAGCCCGCCGCCTGTTTTGCCGTGACCTGTCCCGACGGAATAGGCCGCGACCGGGTGCGCGCGACTGCCGCGTCGAACTCGCGGTCGGTGATGTCGTTCCAGGTGCAGCCCGCGCCACGCATCAGGAAGGCCCCCAGCGCGCACCCTGCGAAGATCCACAGATCGAACAGCCGCGCCTGCCCGTCATGCAGGATGGCCAGCGTCAGCCCCCACCAGCAGGGCAGCAGCAACAGCCAGGTGCCAATCGGCCGGTCCGCCCGGCTGAGGCGCAGATAGGGCCGGGTCGAAGGCGGGGCCAAGCGGTCCACCCAATTGCCGCGCACGGCATCGGCAACTTGTCCTTTGGCCTCTGGCATCTGGTCCGGCGCGGTCATATTGTCTGCCTCATGAGTGATGCGAAAATCCGCCTCTATGTAGACCAACCGCTGGGTGCGGGGCAAACCGTTCCTCTGGACCGGGACAAGGCGCATTACCTGTTCGGGGTCATGCGCCTGTCCGAAGGGGCGGGGGTGCTACTGTTCAACGGGCGCGACGGCGAATGGCTGGCGCGCGTGGCCGAGGCGGGCAAGCGCGGCGGCCTTCTGCTGTGCGAGGTCCAGACGCGACCGTTGCGGATGCCGCCTGACCTGTGGCTGCTGTTCGCCCCGATCAAGAAGACGCGCACCGATTTCATCGTGGAAAAGGCCGCGGAAATGGGTGCGGCCCGGATCGTGCCGGTGCAGACCGATTTCACCAATGCCGAACGTATCCGGCAGGACCGCCTGCAGGCCCATGCCGTCGAGGCGGCGGAACAATGCGGTGGCACCCATGTTCCCGAAGTGTCCGACCTTGTCAGGCTGGACCGTCTGCTGGCCGATTGGCCCGTGGGGCGGCAGCTGATGTTCTGCGATGAGGGGTTTGCCGATGGCGGCGGTGCCAGCGACCCCGCCTCGGCCTTGCCGGGGCCTGCGCCGGGCCAGCCCGCGCAACCATGGGCGATCCTGATCGGACCCGAGGGCGGCTTTTCCCCGGCAGAGCGCGCCCGGCTGCACGGTCTGCCCTTCAGCCACCCGGTCAGCCTTGGTCCGCGCATCCTGCGGGCGGATACGGCGGCGGTCGCGGCGCTGACGCTCTGGCAGATGCGGCTGGGCGACTGGGACCTGACGGGATGAGCTTTCTGCGTCCCGAGGCGCTGTCCCTCCTGCGCCGCTGGCGCGGCGTGCTGGGTGGCGCGTCTGTCGCCGCCATCGGCCTGTGGTGGATTTTCACCAGCTTTGGTGTGCTGTCCTGGATCGGCTGGGTGGTTCTGGCCGCAGGCCTCGCGCTGGCCTTCACGGGTCTGCAGCGGCTCCGCTTCGCGACCGGCCAGGACGGGCCGGGCGTGGTCAGCATCACCGAAGGACAGGTGGCCTATTTCGGCCCGCTGACCGGCGGTGTCGTGGCCCTGTCGGAACTGGTGCGGCTGGACATCGACCATGGTGCGAAACCTGCCCATTGGCGGCTGCATCAGGTCGGGCAACCCATGCTGGACATCCCTCTGACCGCACAGAATGCGGCTGCGCTATTCGATGTCTTTGCCTCACTGCCGGGTCTCAGCACGGAGCGATTGCTGGCGCAGATGCGTCCGCATGGGTCGCACATCGTCGTGATCTGGCAGCGCGATGCGCCGCTTGCGCGATTGACACTGCCGCGCTGACGCGGCACTCCTGCCGACTGAATAGACGCGCACAGAATTCGGAGAGCCCAGCATGTCCATCCCTCAGTCCGGCGGCGGGCCAATCGAACACCATTCCCAACTGTCCGAATACCTCGCGTCGGGGTGCAAGCCCAAGGCGGACTGGCGCATCGGGACCGAGCATGAAAAGTTCGGCTACTGCAAGGACAGCCTGCTGCCCATCCCCTACGAGGGACCGCGCTCGGTGCGGGCCGTGCTGGAAGGGCTGCGCGACGCCCACGGCTGGGCCCCGGTCGAAGAGGCGGGCAAGCTGATCGGTCTGGTCAAGGATGGCGCCAATGTCAGCCTTGAACCGGGCGGACAGCTGGAACTGTCCGGCGCGGCACTGGATACCATTCACGAGACCTGCGACGAGGTGAACCAGCACCTGCGCGAGGTCAAGGATGTGGCCGACAAGGTCGGTGTCGGCTTCATCGGTCTGGGGGCGGCCCCGGTCTGGACCCATGACCAGATGCCGCTCATGCCCAAGGGCCGCTACCGGCTGATGGACAGCTACATGCAACGCGTGGGCACCAGCGGTCAGACGATGATGCGGCGCACCTGCACCGTGCAGGTCAACCTTGATTTCGCCTCCGAGGCGGACATGGTCAGGAAATTGCGCGTGGCCATCGCGCTGCAACCGGTTGCGACGGCGCTTTTTGCCAATTCGCCCTTCTTCGAGGGCAAGCCGAACGGCCACAAAAGCTGGCGCGCCCGCGTCTGGCGTCATCTGGACCCCGCGCGGACGGGCATGTTACCCTTCGTGTTCGAGGACGGAATGGGCTTTGAACGCTATGCCGAATACGCGCTCGATGTGCCGATGTATTTTGTCTACCGCGAGGGCAAGTATATCGACGCGCTGGGCATGTCGTTCCGCGACTTCCTGGCTGGCAAGCTGCCCGCCCTGCCGGGGGAAACCCCGACCCTCAGCGATTGGGCGGATCACCTGACCACCGCCTTCCCCGAGGCGCGGATCAAGAAATACATGGAAATGCGCGGTGCCGATGGCGGCCCCTGGCGCAGGCTCTGTGCGCTGCCCGCCTTCTGGGTCGGGCTGATGTATGACCAGTCGGCGCTGGACGCCGCCTGGGACATCGCCAAGGGCTGGGATGCCGAGACCCGCGAGGCCCTGCGCGTGGCCGCCAGCGTGGACGGGTTGCAGGCCCGGGTCGGCGATATCCGCATGCATGATCTCGCGCGCGAGGTGCTGGCCCTGTCCGAGGCTGGCCTCAAGGCGCGCGCGCGCGCCGGCGCGGGTGGCCTCGTGCCCGACGAGACGCATTTCCTCAACGCGCTCAAGGACAGTATCGAAACCGGCAAGGCACCGGCTGATGAACTGCTCGACAAGTATCACGGGGAATGGGGTGGCGATCTGTCCCGGATCTACGCTGAATACAGCTACTGATCGCATCGCCGGCTTCTTCTTGCGTGAAATATCCTCGGGGGGATCGTCGAACAAGGTTCGACGTGGGGGGCAGACAGCCCCCCTCCGGCCTCTGGGTTATTTCTGACCGATCTTCGGTTCGGTGCCGGCGCGCAGCCGGGTGATGTTCGCGCGGTGCCGCCAGAAGATCAGCAGCGTCAGCAGCGCCCCCAGAACAAGCGCATGGCCATGGCCCAGCAGCACCATCCAGAAGGTTGACAGCGCCGCCGCCGCCAGTGCCGCAAGCGATGAGGTGCGGCTGGTCGCAGCGACTGCCAGCCATGTGACGCAGACGGCCAGGCCTGCGGGCCAGGCCAGCGCCAGAACCAAACCGATATAGGTCGCAACACCCTTGCCGCCTTGAAAGCGCAGCCAGACCGGGTAGCAATGACCCAGCATCGCTGCCAGCCCGGCGATCTGTGCGGCATCCTCGCCCGCCATGGCGCGTGCCAGCAGCACCGCGACAGCCCCCTTGCCGCCGTCCAGCAGCAGGGTCAGGGCGGCCGCGGTCTTGCTGCCGGTGCGCAGCACATTGGTCGCGCCAATATTGCCCGACCCGATATCGCGCAGGTTGCCAAGACCCATGGCGCGGGTCAGCACCATCCCGAAAGGCACCGAACCCAGCAGATAGCCGATCACGGACCAAAGGATCAGCAGCGCAGCGGATGTTTCGATCACGGGCATCACAAATCTCCGAAGACGCAGGCGCCGTTGACGAATGTGCCGCGCACCCGGCCTTGCAGCCGCGCTCCGTCAAAGGGCGTGTTCTTGGATTTCGACCGCAGGGCAAACCGGTCCAGCACGAAAGGGGCATCGGGATCGAAAAGAACCAGATCGGCGGGTGCGCCGACGGCCATCCGCCCCTGCGGCAGGCCAAGCCGTTTGGCGGGGTTCAGAGACAGGGCGCGGAACAGCTGCGGCAGGGTCAGGTCACCCGCATGGTGCAGGCGCAGGGCTGCGGGCAGCAGGGTCTCCAGGCCGACGGCGCCCGATGCGGCCTCCTCGAAGGGCAGGCGTTTGCTTTCTTCGTCCTGCGGTGTGTGCATCGAGCTGATCGTGTCGATAAGCCCGTCGCGCAGGGCCTCGACAACGGCCAGCCGGTCATCCTCGGCGCGCAGTGGCGGCTTCACCTTGAAGAAGGTGCGGTAATCGGCCAGATCCAGCTCGTTCAGCGTCAGGTGGTGGATCGAGGTGCCTGCGGTGATGTCCAACCCGTTGCGCTTGGCGCGCATCAAGGCGGGCAGGGCGCGGGCGGTCGTGATCTGGTCGGCGTGATAGCGCGCGCCTGTCATTTCCAGCAGGGCGATGTCGCGGTCCAGCCCCATGCGTTCGGCCATGGGCGACACGGCGGGCAGGCCGCGCAGTGACGCGAACTTGCCGCTGGTGGCGCAGGCCCCATCCGACAGGCCGGGGTCCTGCGGATGCCCGATCACCAGCGCGCCAAGGCTGCGCGCATAGGTCAGGGCGCGCGACAGGACCTTGGTGTTGCGCACCACATGGTCGCAATCGGTGAAGGCCACGGCGCCCGCGTCCATCAGGAAACCGATCTCGGTCATCTCGCGGCCCTCGCGGCCCTTGGTCAGGGCGGCCATGGGCAGAACGCGCACGGGGGCGGCCTCGTTCGCGCGGCGGGTGACGAATTCCAGCGTTTCGGGGCTGTCGATGGCGGGGGTGGTGTCGGGCCGCGTGATGATGGTCGTCACACCGCCTGCGGCTGCGGCAAGGCCAGCCGAGCGGAAGCTTTCCTTGTGCCGTTCGCCCGGTTCGCAGACCTTCACGCCGATATCGACAATGCCGGGGGCAAGGCAAGCGCCGCGCCCGTCGATGACCTGTGCACCATCGGGTATCGCCACTTCGGCGCCCATTGCCGCGATCCGCCCGTCCTTGATCAACAGTGATCCGGGCGAGACTGTCCCGGCTTCGGGGTCAATGAGGCGGGCGTTGTGGATAAGCGTGGTGGTCATGCTGCCCCCCGGTCTGTGGTGTCAGGGTCGTCTTACCCTGCACGGCCCGCCCGGTCCAGCGGGATAAAGGCGCCGCATCTTGGCCCCGTCCCATGATGGGACACGTGACGAGGCAAGCGTTTTCAAGGGGTTGGCGGCGCGTGTTAGGGAATTCCCAACGATTGGGGGTGATTTCGCAGGACAAGCGGCCCGGTCCGGTCCCGTGCGGCGGAAAACCGATCCGGCATCAAGCGAAGCAGGGACAAAAAGATAAGCCTTAAGTATATAAATAATGAAAGTTACCCGGTCTTTGCCATCTTCCACCCGATTCACAACCTTGCATTCACAAACATGATTGCGATTGTTATCGAGAGATATTGCACGTCGAAGTCTTAGAAAAACCCGATTGGCTGCGTAAAGGAACAGCCTTTCCGTTGAAAGGATACGGATTCATTGATCAATCGCCGTTCAGTCTTTCTT
>JBFHIW010000042.1:0-32825 GCA_041596235.1 Paracoccaceae bacterium | reverse complement strand
TGGCCGCGCTGCATCATGATTTGTCGCAGGTCGCGCCTGATGCGCTGGCCGATGCGCTGCGGCAGGGCAAACGCCGCGTGGCGCTGCTGACGGCGCTGGCCGATCTGTCCGGCGCCTGGCCGCTGGAGGAGGTGACCGGCGCGCTGACGCGGTTTGCCGATCTGGCCTGCCAACTGGCGCTGCGTGCGGCCATCGGCGCAGAGATCCGGCGCGGCAAGCTGCCCGGTGCCACCGAGGAGGATGCCGAGACGGGCGGCGGCATGGTGGCGCTGGCGATGGGCAAGATGGGCGCCCATGAGCTGAACTATTCCTCGGATATCGACCTGATCTGCCTGTTCGACGAAAGCCGCTTTGCGCCCGACGACTATCACGAGGCGCGCGCCTCGCTGATCCGGGCGACCCGCAAGATGGCGGCGATGCTGAACGACAATACCGCGCAGGGCTATGTCTTTCGCACCGATCTGCGGCTGCGCCCCGATCCCGCGGTGACGCCCGTGTGCATGGCGATGGAAGCGGCCGAGCGGTATTACGAAAGCCTCGGGCGCACATGGGAACGCGCGGCCTATATCAAGGCGCGACCGGCAGCGGGCGATCTTGCGGCGGGCGAGACGTTTCTGAAAACCCTGCGGCCTTTCGTATGGCGCAAGCATCTGGATTTCGCCGCCATTCAGGACGCCCATGACATGCGCCTGCGTATCCGCGCCCACAAGGGGCTGGGCGGGCCGGTCGTGCTGTCCGATCACAACATGAAGCTGGGTCGCGGCGGTATCCGCGAGATCGAGTTCTTCACCCAGACCCGGCAGATCATCGCGGGCGGGCGCGATCCCGAATTGCGGGTGCGCGGCACGGTCGAGGGGCTGGCGGTGCTGGCGCGCAAGGGCTGGGTGCCCGATACCGTGGCTGAAACCCTAACGCGGCATTACCGCGCGCACCGCGAGGTCGAGCATCGGCTGCAGATGATCAATGACGCGCAGACCCACAGCCTGCCGCGCAACGATGAGGGGTTTGCCCGGCTGGCGGCCTTCATGGGGATGGAGCAGGCGGCGCTCGAGAGCGATCTGAAGGCGCGCATCAGTGAGGTGCATGAGCTGACCGAGGGGTTCTTTGCCGGAAGCGGAATCGTGGCCGCGCCCGAAGTCCCCACCAAAGTGGCAGACAGCTTCGACAGCGAGGTGACAAGCCGCTGGCGCAGCTATCCCGCGCTCAGATCCGCCCGCGCGGTCGAGATCTTCCGGCGCCTGCGCCCCGAGATATTGTCGCGTCTGGCCCGAGCGGCCAAACCGGACGAGGCGCTGCTGGCCTTTGACGGCTTTTTGGCGGGTCTGCCGGCCGGGGTGCAGCTTTTCTCGCTGTTCGAGGCCAATCCCCATCTGATCGACCTGCTGGTCGATATCGTCGGCACATCGCCCGCGCTGGCGCAGCATCTGTCGCGCAATTCCGGCGTGTTCGATGCGGTGATCGGGGGCGGTTTCTTCGCGCCATGGCCCGGAATCGCGGCGCTGTCGCAAGAGCTGTCGGCCCTGCTGGACAGCGAGGCGGATTACGAGCGCAAGCTGGATGCCGCGCGCCGCTGGGCCAAGGAATGGCATTTCCGCATCGGCGTGCATCACCTGCGCGGCCTTGTCGAGGCGCAGGCGGTCGGCCCGCACTATGCGGAGCTTGCCGAGGCGGTGTTGCGCGCGCTCTGGCCCGTGGTGGTGGCGCAGTTCGCGGCCAAGCATGGCGCGCCGCCGGGCAGGGGGGCGATGGTGCTGGGGATGGGGTCGCTGGGGGCGGGGCGGCTGAATGCGACCTCGGATCTGGACCTGATCGTGATCTATGACGCCGATGGGGTCGAGATGTCCGAGGGCCGTCGCCCGCTGGCGGCGCGGCCCTATTACGCGCGCCTGACCCAGGCGATGGTGACGGCGCTGACCGCGCCCATGGCCGAGGGCAAGCTTTACGAGGTCGACATGCGCCTGCGCCCCTCGGGCACGCAGGGGCCGGTGGCGACCAGCCTGACCAGTTTCCACGACTACCAGATGTCCGAGGCCTGGATCTGGGAGCATCTGGCCCTGACGCGCGCCCGCCCCGTGGCGGGCGAGCCGGGTCTGGCCACAGATGTCGTGGCGGTGCGCGCCGCGGTGCTGGAGCGCGGCCATCCGCGCGACCGCATCATCGAGGAGGTGGCCACCATGCGCACCCGTATCGCAGCGGCCAAGGCCCCTGACGGGCCATGGGACGCCAAGCTGGGGCCGGGCCGGTTGCAGGATGTGGAACTGATCGCGCAGGCCGGAAACCTGATGGCGCAGAGCAAGTCCCGCGATGTCGGGCAGGGACTTGCGGGCTGTGTCGCTTGCGGCTGGCTGGATGACGCCGCTGGCGCAGCGCTGACCGAGGCCTATCTGCTGTTCTGGCAGGTGCAGCTGGTTTCGAAACTGCTGAGCGACAGGCCGCTCGATCCGGCGCGGATCGGTGAAGGGGGATGCAGGATGCTTTTGCGTGAGACGGGCCATGAGACCCTGGAAGGGTTGGAGGCGGCGCTGGTCGAGGTGGCAGGCCGGGCGGATGCGGTCATTTCCGCAGCTCTGGGTCAGGCCCCGGAGGATGCGGCATGAAGAAGGGCACACCAGAGGATCCCAAGGGTCTGATCGCCGAGGCCTACCGGATCGAGGGGATCACGCCCGGCGAGTGCCGCACGATCTTTCTGGACTGGGCCCTGAGCCTGCCCGATGGCAGCGACAGCCGCAGCATTCTTGCGGTTCTCGTGGCGCGGCACGAAGCGGTTGCCGCGGATCACCCGATGACGGCGGTGATGCGCGAAGGCATGCAGGCGATGACCCAGCGCGGCCGCCGTGGCGGCTGGCGGGCGCGCCCGCGCGACTGAAGGGGCCGCGGTTGTCCGCGCCGCGCGCCATCTGGCGCTTTGCGCGTCAGTGGCTGCGGGTCAGGGACTGCGGGGCAGGCTGGCCGCGGCGCGCGCGAGAGCGGTGATGCCCGCCCAGTCGCCGCTTGCGATCATCGCCGAGGGCGCGACCCAGCTGCCGCCGACGCAGACCACATTCGGCAGGCTCAGGTAATCGGCCGCATTCCCCGGACCGATGCCGCCCGTCGGGCAGAAGGTGATCTGCGGCAGGGGCGATGACAGGGCGCGCAGGGCAGCGGCGCCACCCGCGATTTCGGCGGGAAAGAATTTCTGTGTCGTGTAGCCGCGTTCCAGCAGGGCCATCGCCTCGGTCGCGGTGGCCGCACCGGGCAGCAGGGCAAGGCCGCTGTCCTCGCAGGCCGCCAGCAGCCGGTCGGTGGCGCCGGGCGAGACCGCGAAAGTGGCACCCGCTGCCTTGACGGCGCGCACATCCGCAGGCGACAGCACCGTGCCCGCGCCGACCACCGCGCCCGCGACATGGCCCATCTCGGCGATCACCTCAAGGGCTGCGGGCGTGCGCAGCGTCACCTCGAGCACCGGCAAGCCGCCCGCCACCAGCGCCTGCGCCAGCGGCCGGGCATGGGCCGGATCATGGATCACGAGGACCGGGATGACAGGGGCCATGTGACATAGTGCAAGAGTGGTTTCCGAGGCGTGATGCGGTGTCATGGGCGGTGCTCCCTCACAGGGGTCAGTGTCCGGGGGTGCTGCCGGGATCCGGATATTTGCAGCAAGAAGAAGCAGGGCCGCGCGCGCATCTCAGACCACCACAGCGGCGCCGGTGGCCGCAGGGCCCACATTGGCGCGGAACATGGCGAAGAGCTCGCGGCCGACGCCCGTGCCATTGCCGGCAAGGTCAGGCGTGGCGGGGGCGCGGGCGTCAAGATCGGGCACCAGGGCTTCGATCTGCCCGGTGGTGGCGTCCAGCCGGATCATGTCGCCGTCGCGCAGCCGCGCGAGCGGGCCGCCTGCGGCGGCCTCGGGGCTGATGTGGATCGCGGCGGGCACCTTTCCGGATGCGCCCGACATGCGCCCGTCGGTGACCAGCGCCACCTTGAGCCCGCGATCCTGCAACACGGCCAGCACCGGGGTCAGCGCATGCAGTTCGGGCATGCCGTTGGCCTGGGGACCCTGAAACCGTACGACGACCACTGTGTCGGCGGTGAATTCACCCGCCTTGAACGCCTCTTTCACGGCCTCCTGGGTTTCGAAGACGCGGGCCGGGGCCTCGATCACATGCCGCTCGGGGGCGACCGCCGAGGTCTTGATGACCCCGGTGCCCAGATTGCCGGACAACTGGCGCAGACCGCCGGTCGCGTCGAAAGGATCGGACACCGGGCGCAGGATGCGGGAGTTCTGGCTGTCGCGCGCGCCGGGTTCCCATGTCAGGCCTGCCCCGGTCAGTTTCGGCTCGTGCGTATAGCGCTCCAGCCCCTTGCCGGCCACGGTCATCGTGTCGGGATGCAGCAGCCCTGCCTCGAGCAATTGCCCGATCGTGTAGCCCAGACCGCCTGCGGCGTGGAAATGGTTCACATCGGCCAGACCGTTGGGATAGACCTTGGCCAGCAGCGGCGTCACCTGCGACAGGTCGTGGAAATCCTGCAACTCGAGCCGTACACCCGCCGCGCGGGCCATGGCGGGCAGGTGCAGCACCAGATTGGTCGATCCCCCCGTGGCCATCAGCCCGACGATCCCGTTGACGAAGGCGCGCGCGTCCAGCACATCGCAGACCGGCGTAAAGGCATTCCCCAGCGCCGTGATCGCCGCCGCCCGTTCCATGCCCGCCACTGTCAGCGCCTCGCGCAGCGGGGTGCCGGGATTGACGAAGGAGGCGCCGGGCAGGTGCAGCCCCATGAACTCCATCAGCATCTGGTTGGTATTGGCGGTGCCGTAGAAGGTGCAGGTGCCCGGCCCGTGATACGAGGCCATCTCGGCCGCCATCAGGGCGGCGCGGTCGATCTGCCCGGCCGCGAATTGCTGGCGCACGCGTGCCTTTTCGTCATTGGGCAGACCCGATGTCATCGGACCCGCCGGCAGGAATACCCCCGGAATATGGCCGAAGGTCGCCGCCGCGATCACGAGGCCCGGCACGATCTTGTCGCAGACGCCCAGATAGAGCGCGGAATCGAACGTGTTGTGCGAGAGCGCGACACCCGCCGCCAGCGCGATCACGTCGCGCGAGAAGAGCGACAGCTCCATCCCCGTCTGGCCCTGGGTGACCCCGTCGCACATGGCGGGCACCCCGCCTGCGACCTGCGCCGTGGCGCCGACGCGGCGCGCGGCCTCGCGGATCAGATCGGGAAAACGCTCGAAAGGCTGATGGGCCGACAGCATGTCGTTATAGGCCGTCACGATGCCGATGTTGGGGGCGGGCGTTGTGGCCATCGTCGTCTGGTCCGGGCCCATCGCGGCATAGGCATGGGCCTGGTTCGAACAGCTCAGATGGGCGCGGCGTGGACCTTCCGCGGCGGCGCGGCGCATCAGGTCGAGGTAGCGCCCCCTGCTGTCGTGGCTGCGTTCCTCGATCCGATCCGTGACACGCGCCACCTGATCATGCAATGACATCGCATTCCCCCCTTGGTCTGTCCTGCCCTATCCGAATGATAGTCATGCTATAGGCTGTTAGCGGTAACGGCGCAAGCGGATCGGCATGTGAGGCCCGCGACCCCGCAAGATCGGGGGGTGCAACTTTGTGGCGGACCCTGAAAAAGCGGCGCATCCGACAGTGGAAACTGCCCCGATCCCGTCACAAAGCGCTGGTTTTGCTGAAAACTTGTCTTGAAATCAGGGAAAATTTGCCCCGGTTTGGCCTTATTGCCCCGTCATAACTTTCGACAGTTTCGGGAAACTATTTTCCCTCAAGGAGGTCGAGTATGACATTTTTTCGCACAGCAATAGCCTTGGTGTTTGCCTTGGGCCTTTCGGCCTGCGGCGCCTATGACCTGTCGTCGCGCAACGCCACACCCGACGAGGCGCTGAAGGGTTCTGCTGCGGTTCAGGCGCTTGCGCCGATCAATGTGGTCGACGCGCGCATCACCGTTCCGCGCAGTCTGCAGGTGTCCGAGGCCAACAGCTATTATCCCTCAGGCGATATCGTCTGGCGCGGCGATGCCCATGGCGACCGCTATGCCCAGATCGAGGCCATCCTGACGGAGAGCATGGCGATCGCCCAGGACGGTCACAAGGGCAGCACGCCCGCCGTGGTCGAGATCACGCTCAAGCGCTTTCATTCGCTGAGTGAGAAGACCCGCTATTCGGTGGGCGGTGTGCATTCGATCCGGTTCGATCTGACCCTGCGTGATCCCAAGACCGGCGAGGCGCTGGCCCCCACCCGCGAGATCCGCGCGGATCTGAAGGAATACGGTGGCGACCGCGCCATCGAGGCCGAGCGTCAGGGCCTGACCCAGAAGCTGCGCGTCACGCGTCATCTGGCCAATGTGCTCCGGTCCGAACTGGAACAGCCCGGCAGCATGACCGGTCGCCGTGGCGTCACGCAACTGGTGGCGGGTCTGGAAACCGGCAAGCCGATCTGACCTTTCCAGCATTGTGAAACAGGCGTAAGAGGGCGGCATGACATCGCCCTCTCATCCCCCCGCATATCCGGTCGTGCGCCTGCGCCCCAAGGCCCAGCCGCGCGCCATTCGCCATGGTTTTCCCTGGGTCTATGACAACGAGCTGGTCACCGACCGGCGCTCGCGCGGGTTGACGCCGGGCAGCCTTGCCGTGCTGGAGGATGCCGAACGCGCGCCCCTGGCCCTGGTCACGGTCAACCCAAATTCCCGCATCATCGCCCGCGTCATCGACCGCGATCCCGCCGCCGTGCTGGATCGCAGCTGGCTTGAGGTGCGGCTGTCCCGCGCGCTGGCGCTGCGGGCGCGGTTGCACGATCAACCCTTTTATCGCCTTGTCCATGCCGAAGCCGATGGCTTGCCCGGCGTGATCATCGACCGGTTCGGTGACTCGGCGGTGATTCAGCCCAATGCGGCCTGGGCCGAGCTGATGCTGGATGATCTGGTGGCGGCGCTTGTGGCGGTGACGGGTGTGACTTGCGTGATCAAAAGCGCCTCGGGCCGGGCGCGCAGCCTTGAAGGGCTGGATGACGTCAGCGGTGTTCTGGTGGGGCAGGCGCCCGATGCGCCCGTGCCGGTGCCGATGAACGGGGCCACCTACATGGCCGATCTGACCGGCGGTCAGAAGACGGGGCTGTTCTTTGACCAGCGCCCGAACCATGCCTTTACCGCGCGGCTGTCCGAGGGCGCGCGGGTGCTGGACGTGTTCTCGCATGTGGGCGGCTTTGCTTTGGCCGCGCTGGCGGCGGGGGCAGACCATGCGCTGGCGGTTGACGGGTCCGAAGCGGCGCTGACGCTGGCCCGCGACGGGGCCGAGGCCACGGGCGTGGCGGCAAGGTTCGACACCCGCAAGGGCGACGCCTTTGACGTGATGACGGCGCTGGCGGCAGAGGGCGCGCGCTTTGACGTGGTGGTTTGCGATCCGCCGGCCTTTGCGCCATCGAAACAGGCGCTTGAGGCGGGGCTGCGCGCCTATGAGCGCGTGGCGCGGTTGGGGGCGTCACTTGTGGCCGAAGGCGGCTTTCTGGTGCTTTGTTCCTGTTCGCATGCGGCCGATCTGGACAAGTTCCATGGCGCTTGCGTCCGCGGGATCGGACGCGCCGGGCGGCAGGGTCAGCAGATCCACACGGGCTTTGCCGGGCCCGATCACCCGCTGCTGCCGCAACTGGCCGAAAGCGGATACCTCAAGGCGCTGTTCTTCCGCCTATGAAAGTGCTGCTGGACGCATGCGTGCTTTACCCCACGGTGATGCGCGAGGTGCTGCTGGGGGTCGCCGCCGAGGGGCTGTATGAGCCGCTGTGGTCGGCGCGCATCCTCGAGGAATGGGCGCGGGCGGCGATCAAGCTGGGGCCGGGGGCCGAGGCGCAGGCGCGCGGTGAAGTGGCGATGCTGCGCGCGCGCTGGCCGGGGGCCGAGGTCAGCTATCCCCCCTCGCTCGAGGCGCGGCTCTGGCTTCCCGATCCGGCCGATACCCATGTGCTGGCCGCAGCCATCGCCGGGCATGCCGATCTGATCGTGACGCTGAACGCGCGGGATTTTCCACGCAACATCCTGTCCGAGGAAGGGCTGGAACGGCTGGATGCCGACCAGTTCCTGATGGCGCTGCATGACGATCACCCGCAGGCCGTGGCCCGCGCCGCCGAGGCCGTACGCCGCGAGGCCGAACGCCTGTCCGGCGAGGCGTGGGACATCCGGCGGCTGATGAAGAAGGCGCATCTGCCCCGTCTGGGCAAGAGATTGGCGGCGCAGGCCTAGGCGCGCCTATCCCTTGATGCCGTTCCAGCGCGCCTCGTTCTTTTCGATGGCGGCGATGCGGTCAGGTGTCTTGGGGTGGCTCATCAGCCAGGCGGGCACCACGCCGCCACGGCTGTTGGTCAGCGCCTCGAGCTTGGTGAAAAGCGATTTCTGCGGCGCGGTGCCGATCCCCGCCTTCACCAGCAGCGCCGAGGCATATTCATCCGCCTCGTATTCGTCCGAGCGCGACAGGCGCGCGGCCAGCATAGAGGTCAGGGCATTGGCGATCATCACGCCCACCCCCGGCAGGAAGCGCGACAGCACCATGGCCAGCGCCGTGCGCAGCGCGTTCTGGCCCGAGAAGTCGATCATCCGGCGACGGGCATGGCCGAGGGCCACATGGCCCAGCTCATGGGCGATGACGCTGGCCATTTCCTCGGCGGTGACCGCGCCTTCGCGGAACTTGTTGTAGAAGCCGCGCGTGATGAAGATGCGCCCGTCGGGTGCGGCCAGACCGTTCACCGGCTCGATCTCGTAGATGTGGACGCGGATGCGGGGCAGGTCCAGCGCCGTGGCAAGGCGGTCGGTCATGCCGCGCAACACAGGGTCGGCAAGCTCGGTCGAGCGGGCGTCAAGCTCCTTCGCGGTGCGCCAGGCCGAAAAGCGGTACATGGCGACGGCGTAAAGGATGGCCAGAAGGATCGGGGTGAATTTCAACATGATGCAGATATGGGCCGGGGCGCGGGCGGCGGCAAGGGCCGCGCCTGCGTCAAGGCGCGCAGATGCCTATTCATCGAACGTTCAAGCCGGCGGTCACGCCTGCCAGCGCACAGGTACGGACAGCGGGCCGCGAAAGGCCCATCCGGCGAAGGGGGCGGGGCCGTCAAGCGCGAGGTCCGGCAGATGGGCAAAGGCCATCGGCAGGGCCACTTCGGCGATCAGGGCGCGCGCGGCGGCGGCGCCAGCGCAGAAATGCGGCCCCGCGCCAAAGCTGATGGCCGGGCCGGTGTTGCGGGTGATGTCGAAGCGGTCGGGTGATGCGAAATGCGCCTCGTCCCGCCCGGCGGAGGAGAACATGAAAAAGACCCGGTCCTCGGGCTGGAAGGTCACGCCGCAGGCCGTGTCGGCCCGCGCCACACGGCGCGGCGACATGCCGATGGGGGATATCCAGCGCGCGTATTCGTCAAAGGCCTGCGCCCATGTGGCGCGCCCGGCGCGGATCAGCGCCAGCTGGTCGGGATGGGTCAGAAGCGCCCAGATCGTGCCGGCGATGGCGTCGCGCGGCTCGTTCTGCCCGCCCGAGATGATCAGCTTGATATTGGCGCGGATGCTGTCCATCGGCAGGCCCGCCGCGCGCATGACCGACAGGGCGGACTGATCCGGCCGCGCCGTGACCTCGGGCAGCACCGCGTCGATATGCGCGTCGATCGAGGCGGTGCAATCATGGCAATGCGCCGCGATCTTCGGATCGCCCGCGTAGTTTGAGCAGCCGTCGATCATGCCTTGGCTCACGCGGTCCATTTCCGGGGCAGGCATCCGGGTCAGGCCGGTGATGGCCTTGAGCGCCTCGGCCGATACAGGCATGGCGTAGTCGCGCACCAGATCGCAGCGGCCTTTCGGTGCCAGATCGGCCAGGATGGCCTGGGCTGCGGCATTGAACAGTCCAAGCCAGTGTCCCTGTACCGTGCGCGGGCTGAGCGCCGGGAACAACGCACGGCGCTCCGCCTGATGCGCGGCACCGTCCTTGCGCATCATGTTCTCGCCCATCAACTGCGTCATCAGCCCGTCGGGCTGGTGGCTGGAAAAGACCTCGATCCGTTTTTCCTGCGTGTAGATGTCGTCGCGCCGGGTAAAGAGCGTGGCGCCCAGTTCCGGCACAAATGTTACGGGCGCCTTTGCCCGCATCTGCGCCAGCGCGGGGTAGGGATCGGCGCGAAAGGCGGCGGGGTCGATATGGGTGACGGGGGCGTCGGACATGGTGCTGGCCTTGCTTGGAGCGTTGCCTGCAGTCTGATCCGCCACCCGGCCCCGCGCAAGCCCCGGCGGCAGGTTCAGCGCGTGGTCAGCGTCTCCAGCAGGTATTCCAGCGCCCGTTCTTCGCGGGTCAGCCGGTCCCGGTAGGGACCATCATAACCGCCGCGTTCGTAATAGCGCTGACGATCCTCGCGCTTGCGGTCGCGGCGTGACGGCCTTGAATAGGAAGGGCGCGAATAGGATGCCTTGGCGTGGCCCGATCCGCGGCTGCCCTGGGATGCCCGTGCCGGGGTCAGTTGCAACAGCGTGGGCGCCACATAGGCGGTTCCCGCAGCAAGTCCCAGACGGGCCAGCAGGCGGCGGCGCGACAGGTTCGGCGTGTCGTTGATTGTCATGAGCAGGTCTCCCGCAGGGTCAAGACAGGGGCGGGCGAATGCCCCTTGGCCCCTTGTCCTGACATAACGGCAGCGGGCGCGAAACCTTCCGGCGCGTCACGGCATCGTGATGACGGGGGGAACGGCGAAAACCCGCGCGCGGCTTGCGCCTAGCGGGCCATTTCCTTCATGCCGCGTTCGATGCCGGCAAGGGTCATGGGGACCATCCGGTCCTCGAATATCTCGCGGATCATCTTGATGGACTGGGTGTAGGACCAGTATTTTTCCGGCACCGGGTTGATCCATACATGATGCGGCCATTGCTCGCGCGCCCGCTGCAGCCAGACCTGGCCGGCTTCCGCGTTCCAATGTTCATTTGCCCCGCCCGGATAGGCGACCTCGTAGGGGGACATGCTGGCGTCACCGACGAAGATGCATTTGTAGTCGGACCCGTATGTGCGCAGCACCTCCCATGTGGGGGTCTGCTGGTCCCAGCGGCGGCGGTTGTCGCGCCAGACGCCTTCGTACAGGCAATTGTGGAAATAGTAGTATTCGATATGCTTGAACTCGGTCCGGGCGGCGGAAAACAGCTCCTCGACCACCTTGACATGCGGGTCCATCGAGCCGCCCGCGTCCAGAAACAGCAGCACCTTGACGGCGTTGCGCCGCTCGGGGCGGGTCTTGACATCCAGATAGCCCTGTTCGGCGGTCGAGCGGATCGTGCCGTCCAGATCCAGCTCTTCGGCGGCACCGTCGCGCGCCCAGCGGCGCAGACGCTTGAGCGCCACCTTGATGTTGCGCGTGCCCAGTTCGACCGTGTCGTCGAGGTTCTTGAACTCGCGCTTGTCCCAGACCTTGACCGCGCGCTGGTGGCGCGACTTGTCCTGGCCGATGCGCACGCCCTCGGGGTTGTAGCCATGCGCCCCGAAAGGCGAGGTGCCGGCGGTGCCGATCCATTTGCTGCCGCCCTGATGGCGGCCTTTCTGCTCCTCAAGCCGCTGTTTCAGCGTCTCCATCAGCTTGTCGAAGCCGCCAAGCGCCTTGATTTCTTCCATCTCTTCGGGGCTGAGGTGCTTTTCGGCCAGCTTTTCCAGCCATTCGGCAGGGATGTTGACGGCCTTGAGCACATCCTCGAGGCGGATGTCTTCGAGCCCCTTGAAGGTCGCGGCGAAAGCGCGGTCGAACTTGTCGATGTTGCGCTCGTCCTTCACCATCGCGGTGCGCGCAAGGTAGTAGAAGCCTTCCACGTCATAGGTCACAAGCCCGCGCGACATGCCTTCCAGAAAGGACAGGTATTCGCGCAGGCTGACCGGGACGCCGCCTTTCCTGAGGTTTTCGAAGAAGGGCAGGAACATCTGACTTACAGCGCCGCGCGATGCACGAAGAGGGTGATGAACAACCCCAGCAGCGCAAAGGCGATGGCATAGGCGGCCGCGTATTGGCCGATGTCCAGCTTGTTGCCCTTGCGTCTTGCAGCTGTCATGCCGCCGATGATGGCCCCCAGTAGCGCCAAGCCCAGTACGATCATATCCGCCCGTTTCTCCTGTTCAGCGGATTGAGGGCGCCGACCTCGCGCATCTTGGCGCGAATGGCCCCTTCCGCACCGAACCCGTAACGCGCCCAGCCCAGACTGTCCAGCCGCACGGCCTGCGCCTCGACGCCGCGTCCGGACAGATCCAGCCCCTCGGCGCGCAGCATGTTGAGCGTGGCGACAAGGGCTGCGTTCTCGTGGCGGATCACCACGGGCAGGTTCAGGCTGATCAGGTCGACGGCTTCCGCGCCGTTGCCCTGGGCCACCAGATAGGCGGCCAGTTGCGCGCTGACCAAAGCGCGGTGCAAGGCATATTCGGGGCGCTGCGCAAAGATCGCATCAGCCTGACGGAAATGGTCGACGGCGGCAGCGGGATCAAGGGGCAGGGTCAGCCGGCCCATCACGTAATGGGCAAAGCCCAAGCGATGATCGTCCAGCCGCATGACCCGCGCAATGTTGAGGGCGCTTTCGCCCGCGGCGCGGCGCGCGCCCGGCGTGGCCCCCGGCCCAAGCGCCGTCTGCATCGCATCCGACCAGGCGCGCGGCGTGTCGACATCACGGCGCGGGGCAAGGCCCTCACCGGCGGGATTGATCCGCGCAAGGACAGCGGGCAGGCGCGTGGCGACCTGATTGCGGGTCATGCCGGAGCGCAGCTCGGGCGCGTAAATGGCCCGCAGGATCATCATGTCATAGCCGGTAAGCACGGCATGCACGTTGTCATCGTTGAAGACCGATTGCGGCAACCGGTAAAGATCGTTGAGCGGTCCCAGCGCCTGGGCCAGTTCCTCGTGCAGGCAGTCGCGCACCTCCTGCGGTGAGGCGTCATAGGGCAGGAAGATCGCCATGCGCTCGCGCGTGGTCAGGCGGGCCCAATCCGTGCGCGGGCTGCGTCGGGCCAGCCGGAACTCGGACAGGCGCGAGATATTGGGCACGACGAAACAGGCCGCTTGCGGCAGGTGGCTGCGGATATCCGCGCGGCTGACGGCCTCGATGGTGATGTTCGCGCCGGCCTCGGCGGTCTGGCGGATGTCGATGCCCGCCTCGTTGCGCAGCCGGAACAGAAGCCGGTTGAGATCGGAATTCAGCGTGGCCGGCGGATTTCCCGTGACGCGGACTGTCACGGGCCCTTCGAAACGGCTGAGGACGGGCAGGGAGCGGCCCGATTCCAGCGCGAAGGTCAGATCGATCACGTCACGCACAAGGTCACTGTTCGCGGTCACGAGCGTCTGGGGCTGCGGCGCCGCGAAGACGCGCATCGGGGGCAGGTCGCTGTCGACCATCGCCACCGCGCGGCTGGGCATTTCGGAATGAGAGCCGGGCATACAGGCACCCAGCATCAGGCAAACTGGCAAAAGGATACGGTGAAACGGGGTTCTCATCAGTGGCGCACCACCGCTTTGGCCGGCTTGCGGCCATTCACGGCGCGCGGTGCGGCCCGTTCGGTGATCCGGATCGGTTGCAGGCGAGGGGGCGCAAGCTGTGGCAGAAGGCCCGAAAAGCTGCGTGAAAGAAATGCGGCGAGCTGCACCCAGCGGGTGCGGCGTGGTAGATTTCCAGTCATGTCCTGCCCTTTGTTTTTGTGTTCAGAGGGACTGTCGCCGTCTTTCCTGACCGGGCTAAGGACGGTTTGAGGCAAAATTGTGGCATTTCACCACCGCAACCCCCGCGCGCATGTCGCTGCGGCGGGGGATGTGGTTTTCGGGTCGCGTCGGTGCCTGTGCGCCTCAGCGCTGCGCGCGCGCCATGAAGGCCAGCCGTTCGAACAGGTGCACGTCCTGTTCGTTCTTCAGCAGCGCACCGTGCAGCTTGGGCAGGGCATTGGCGCCATCACGCTTGAGGTCTTCGGGCGACAGATCCTCGGCCAGCAGCAGCTTGAGCCAGTCCAGCACCTCGGAGGTCGAGGGCTTTTTCTTCAGGCCCGGCGTTTCGCGCAGCTCGTAGAACTGGGTCAGCGCCGTGGTCAGCAGCTTTTCCTTGATGCCGGGGTGATGCACCTCGACGATGCGGCGCATGGTCTGCTCGTCCGGGAAGCGGATGTAATGGAAGAAACAGCGCCGCAGGAAGGCGTCGGGCAGTTCCTTTTCGTTGTTCGAGGTGATGATGACGATGGGACGCACCCGTGCGCGGATCGTCTCGCCGGTCTCGTAGACGAAGAATTCCATCCGGTCGAGTTCCTGCAACAGGTCGTTGGGAAACTCGATATCGGCCTTGTCGACCTCGTCGATCAGCAGCACGACCCGCTCATCGGCCTCGAAGGCCTGCCACAGCTTGCCCTTGCGGATGTAGTTCCTGACGTCGTTCACGCGCGCGTCGCCCAGCTGGCTGTCGCGCAGCCGGCTGACCGCGTCATACTCGTAAAGCCCCTGCTGGGCGCGCGTCGTGGACTTGATGTTCCACTCGATCATCCGCAGCCCCAGTGCGGCCGCCACCTGCCGGGCCAGTTCCGTCTTGCCAGTGCCCGGCTCGCCCTTGACCAGCAGCGGTCGTTCCAGCGTGACGGCTGCGTTGACCGCGACGGTCAGGTCCTCGGTGGCCACATAGGCTTCGGTGCCTTCGAATTTCATCGTATCTCCAACCTGATGAACGCTTTTGTTGCGGCACCCTATCGCGAAGCCCCATTCCCTGCAATGCGGCCACAAAGGGGTAGTGACAATCGGATAAGGCTGGGCTATTTGCACCGCCAGGGGAGGCGCCAGATGTCAAAGGATAACGCGATGACAGATGCGGGCCTTTATGAGGGAGCAGACATGAAAGCCGAATCCTTTCATTCCACAGACTACACACCCGCCGAAGACGAACCCTTCATGAACGAGCGTCATCTGGAATATTTCCGGAATGCGCTGCTCAGATGGAAGTCGGAAATCCTCGAAGACAGCCGCGACACGATCGAGGGTCTGCAGGACGGCACGCGCAACATTCCCGACGTGGCCGATCGCGCCTCGGAGGAAACCGACCGTGCGCTGGAACTCCGGACCCGTGACCGCCAGCGCAAGCTGGTCGCCAAGATCGACGCGGCCCTGCGCCGGATCGAGGATGGCGAATACGGCTATTGCGAGATGACCGGCGAGCCGATCAGCCTGAAGCGGCTTATCGCGCGTCCCATCGCCACGATGACGCTGGAGGCGCAGGAGCGTCACGAGCGTCGCGAAAAGGTGCATCGCGACGATTGATGGCCGGGCCTGACAGGGAACGAGACACAGACGCCGAAGCGGTGACGCTTCGGCGTTGTCGTTTGAAAGGAACCACATGAGCCTTCTGGGGATGCGGGTCGTCGTGGTCGGGGCCGGAATCGGCGGTCTGGCCGCCGCGCGCGCGCTGGCGTTGCGGGGGGCGGATGTGACGCTGCTGGAACAGGCCCCCGAGATCACCGAAGTCGGGGCGGGTCTGCAGATCAGCCCCAATGGCATGGCCGTGCTGCGCGCGCTGGGTCTGGACCGGGCGCTGCGGGACGCCTCGGTGCAGGCGCGGGCGGTCTGTCTCAGGGATCACATGGGCGCTGCGGTGGTGCGGCTGGATCTGGGACGGCTGGCTGATTCGTCCTATCATTTCGTGCACCGTGCCGATCTGATCGACCTGCTGGCCGAGGGCGCGCGCGAAGCGGGGGTGAAGATCCGGCTCCTGCATCAGGTGAGCGCCGTTGAGGGCGGCGCGCAACCCGTCGTGCATCTGGCCACGGGAAGCCGGATCACGGCCGATCTGATCCTTGGGGCGGATGGGCTGCATTCGGTGCTGCGCCCGGTCCTGAATGGCCCGCAAGACCCGTTCTTTACCGGCCAGGTGGCCTGGCGCGCGATCGTGCCCAACACCGAGGCGCGCGGCCCCGAGGCCTGGGTGCACATGGGCCCCGGCCGCCATATCGTCAGCTATCCCTTGCGCGATGGCAGCGCGCTCAACATCGTCGCCGTGCAGGAACGCAAAGCCTGGGCCGATGAAGGATGGCATCACGCTGATGACCCGGACAACCTGCGCGCCGCTTTCGCCGATTTCGGCCGAGCCCCGCGCGCCATGCTGGACCGGGTGACCGAGGCGCGGCTTTGGGGGCTGTTCCGCCATCCGGTCGCGCGGGTCTGGCAGGGGGATCATCTGGCGCTTCTGGGCGATGCGGCCCATCCGACGCTGCCTTTTCTGGCGCAAGGCGCTTCCATGGCGCTGGAGGATGCCTGGGTGCTGGCCGATGAACTGGCGCGCTGTGACAGCGTGGCGGCAGGGCTGATCGCCTATCAGGCGCGGCGCGAGGGGCGGGTGCGCCGGGTCATCGCTGCGGCGAATGGCAATGCGTGGAAGTACCACATCGGCTTTGCGCCGCTGCGGATGGCGGCCCATGCTGTCATGCGTCTGGGTGGGGCCATCGCGCCGGATCGCATGATGCGGCAGTTCTCATGGCTCTATGATCACGACGTCACTGCAGAGTGACGCGCCCCTTGCGTGGCCTCAATTGTCCAGAGTGATCCAGACCGGCACGTGATCCGACGGTTTCTCGCGTCCGCGCACGTGCTTGTCGATCCCGACGCCGGTCAGCATGTCCGCGCAAGAGGGGCTCAGCAGCAGGTGGTCAATGCGGATGCCGTTGTTCCGTTCCCAGGCGCCAGCCTGATAATCCCAGAAGGAATAATGCCCCGGCCCGAGGACGCGCGCACGGAAGGCATCGGTCAGGCCAAGATTGACGATCCGGCGAAAGGCGGCGCGGCTGTCGGGCAGGGCCAGCGCATCGCTGCGCCATGCCTCGGGCTTGGCCGCGTCCTCGTCCTGCGGGATGATGTTGTAATCGCCCGCCATCAGGAAAGGGATTTCTTCCGCCAGCAGCGCCTCGGCCCGTGCTTGCAGGCGCTTCATCCAGGCCAGCTTGTAGTCGTATTTCGGCCCCGGTGCAGGGTTTCCGTTGGGCAGATAAAGCCCGCAGATGCGGATCGCCTGACGACCCACCACGGTCGCCTCGATATAGCGGGCCTGTTCGTCCGTATCGTCGCCGGGCAGGCCGCGCGTCACATCTTCCAGCGGCAGTTTCGACAGGATCGCCACGCCGTTGAAGGATTTCTGCCCGTGGGTTTCCAGATTGTAGCCGCGCTCTTCGATGATCTCGCGGGGGAAGGCCTCATCGACCGACTTGATCTCCTGCAGGACCACCACATCGGGCTGTTCCTCGTCCAGCCATTGCGGAAGCGCCTCGATTCGCGCCTTGATGCCGTTGATGTTGAATGTGACGATCTTCATGGCGGCGCGTCCTCGGCTTTTGCTGGGCTTGGGATGTCTATCCCGCAGGGGGAAGGATCATGCAAGGGCGCTGGTGTCGCCGGGATGCGCAAGGCACTTCACGCAGTGCATGAAGTGCGGTTCGCAAATATCAGATTACATTGAGAAAGAAATGCCGCAGCCGCAGGAGGAAGAGGCGTTCGGGTTCTCGATCACGAAGCGCGCGCCGATCAGTTCCTCGGTAAAGTCGATGGTCGCGCCTGCCAGAAACGGCAATGAGACGGAATCGACCACGACCCGCTCGCCTTCGCCTTCCAGCACAAGATCGTCCGATGCCGGCTGATCCAGCTTGATCTCGTATTGAAAGCCGGAACATCCGCCGCCTTCCACCGCCACGCGCAGGGCCTGACCCTGACCCGCGGCACCGATCTCGGCCAGACGGGCAAAGGCGCGGGGGGTTACTTTGGGGGGCAGTTGCATGGCAGGGCTCCTGGACGGTTTCGCATCGTCATGAAACCGAATATATGGGGCGCAAGCACAGGCGACAAGGACCACAAGGCAGATGACAGCACCCTATGCGTCAAACCCGGTACAGACGCGCGGGCGACTGGTGCCCGAGGAGGAAAGCGTTTTCCGCACCCCGTTCCAGCGCGACCGCGACCGGATCATCCATTCCAGCGCCTTTCGCCGTCTCAAGCACAAGACGCAGGTCTTCATCGAGCATGAGGGCGATTATTTCCGCACCCGCCTGACCCATTCGATCGAGGTGGCGCAGGTCGCGCGCACCGTGGCGGGCGCGCTGGGGCTGAATGCGGAACTGACCGAGGCGGTGGCTCTGGCCCATGACCTTGGGCATCCGCCTTTCGGGCACACGGGCGAGGATGCGCTGCAGGCCCTGATGGCGCCCTATGGCGGGTTCGATCACAACGCGCAGGCCATCCGCATCGTCACCTCGCTGGAGCGGCACTATGCCGAATGGGACGGGCTGAACCTGACGTGGGAAACGCTGGAAGGCATCGCGAAACACAATGGTCCGGTCACGGGCGACATCCCCTATGCGCTGGCCGATTACAACGCGCGCCACGATCTGGAACTGCACACCCATGCCAGCGCCGAGGCGCAGGTGGCAGCCCTTGCCGATGACATCGCCTATAACAACCACGACCTGCATGACGGTCTGCGGGCCGAGCTGTTCTCTACCGACGAGCTGGCCGAGTTGCCGATCCTCAACGGCTGCTTTGCCGAGGTGGACGGGCTCTATCCCGGCCTCAACTACTATCGCCGCCGCCACGAGGCGCTGCGTCGCTTCTTCGGCATTCTGGTGTCCGATGTGATCGACGTCAGCCGTGCGAACCTGACGGCGCTGAACCCGTCCCGCGCGCAGGACATCCGCGATGCGGGTCGGATGATGGTGCAGTTCTCGCCCCATGTCTGGAGCGACCTCAAGGTGATCCGCACCTTCCTGTTCCACCGCATGTACCGCGCGCCCGCCGTGGTCACGATGCGCAAATACGTGACGCAGGTGGTCAATGACCTTTTCCCGCTGTTCATGCGCGAGCCGCAGCTTCTGCCGAAACAGTGGCGCAAGGATGTCGAGGAGGCGCAGGATCATCAGGCCTTGGCGCGGATCGTGGCCGATTACATCGCGGGCATGACGGACCGCTTCGCGCTGCAGGAACACAACCGTTTGCTGGGATCGGACCCGGCGGATCGCCCGCCGGGCGTATGAAGGACATCGCTCCATGACCGGACCTGAAAGTGCCGCCCTTGATCCCGTGACGGCCTTTGCACTGATCGGCGCGCTTGGCGTGGGCGCGCAGCAACTGGCGTGGCGTCTGAACATGCCCGCCATCGTCTTCATGCTGCTGGCGGGGGTGCTGGCGGGGCCGGTCCTTGGCATTTTCGACCCCGCGCGCGACATCGGGGCGCTGAAGGGGCCGATGATCTCGATCGCGGTGGCGATCATCCTGTTCGAGGGCGGTCTGACCCTGAACTTTCACACGCTGCGCGATGCGGCGCGGGGGGTGATGCGCCTTGTGGTGATCGGTGCGCCGCTGGGCTGGCTCTTGTCGACCCTCGCCCTGCGCCACGGTGCCGGGCTGAGTTGGGAGGCGGCTGCGGTTTTCGGCGGCATCATGATCGTCACCGGTCCCACGGTGATCGCGCCCCTGCTACGGTCGGCGCGGTTGTCGCGCCGCCCCGCAGCGCTGCTGCAATGGGAGGCGATCGTCAACGATCCCATCGGCGCGCTGGCGGCGGTCTTGGCCTTTCAGGTGGTGACGGTGGCGCAAACCGGGGCCACGGCCATGGCGGCAGCGCAGCATCTTGCGCTTGGCGTTCTGGTGGCGAGCGTTCTGGGGGCGGCAGGTGGCTTTGGCCTTTCCTATGCGTTCCGGCGCGGCAAGGTGCCGGAATTCATGAAGGTGCCGGTGCTGTTCGTGACGCTTCTGGGTGTCTTTGCCCTGTCTGACCGGGTCCTGCATGAAAGCGGGCTGCTGGCGGTGACGATCATGGGGATCGTGATCGCCAACGCGAACCTGCCCAGCTACGAGGAACTGCGTCGGTTCAAGGAACATGCCACGGTGCTGCTGGTGTCGGGCGTGTTCATCCTGCTGGCGGCAGGGCTGGATTTCGCGGAACTGGCGCGCCTCGACTGGCGCGCGGTGGTCTTCGTGCTGGCGGTCGTGCTTGTGGTGCGGCCGCTCACGGTCATGATCTCGCTTCTGGGAACCGGTCTGCCCTGGGCCGAACGCTGGCTGATCGCGCTGACCGGGCCGCGCGGTGTCGTCCTTGTGGCGGTGGCTGGCCTGTTCGGCGAGCGTCTGACCGCGCTGGGGATCGCGGATGGCGCCCTGATCGGCCCGCTGGCCTTTGTGCTGGTGGTGGCCACGGTGGTGCTGCATGGCTTTACCCTGACGCCTTTTGCCCGGTTTCTGGGCCTGACCGGCGGGGAAAAGCCGGGCCTTCTGCTGGTGGGCGGGTCGCGCTGGAGCACCGCCTTCGCCAGAATCCTGAAACAGGCCGAGGTGCCGGTGCTGATGACCGATCCGAACCACGGACATCTGCGCGCCGCACGCGGGCAGGGCATCCCGACCTTCTATGGCGATGTGCTGTCCGAGGCGGCCGAGCATAATATCGAACTGGTCAGCTATGCCACGCTGGTCGCGGTGACGGATAACGATCCCTATAACACGCTGGTGGCGACCGACCTTGCGCCCGAATTCGGGCGCGAGAACGTCTACCAGCTGACCCGCGAAAAAGAGAGCCGGGCGCGTCACGCGCTGCCCTCCACCCTTGGCGGACGGGCCTTTGCGCAGGGCAAGACCTATGCCGAGTTCGAAAGCCTGATCCGCGAGGGGTGGGAGTTCCGCCTGACCCGGCTGACAGCGGCATACAGGCTGGAGGATTGGCGCGCCGAGATGGCCGAGGCCCTGCTGGTCCTTGTCATCCAGCCCTCGGGCGATCTGCGCCTGCCGTTCAAGGGCGACAATCTGAAAGGGGGCGAGGGGGTCCGCCTTGTCTATATGGCGCCTCCCGGCGCGCGGCGCGCGGGGGATACCCTGTCCGCAGGGCCAGCCGCGACGGCGGCTGCGGATTGACGCGGGCGCTGGCGGTGGTAAACCGCTGGCAAAAGCATGTCGCGCGAGCGGGGCAACCGTTCTTGCGCAATCTGGCGTGCAAAGTCGTAAAGCCTGAGCGGGTTGCCTGACGTCGCATGTACGCGGCACGCTCCGGTCGAAAGGATGAAGTGATGAACCTATTCACCCAGATGCGCACCCATGTGCTGGATACGCTGGCCGCCATGACCGCCGATGGCCTGCTGCCCGCCGGGCTGGACACCGCCGCCGTCACGGTCGAGCCGCCGCGCGATGCCGCGCATGGCGACATGGCCACCAATGCCGCGATGGTGCTGGCCAAGCCCGCCGGCCAGAACCCCCGCGCCATCGCCGAGGAACTGGCCAGCCGTCTGGCGACCGATCCGCGCATCCAGACCGCCGATGTGGCAGGCCCCGGTTTCATCAACCTGCGCCTGTCGAACGCGCTCTGGCAGGGTGTCGTTGGCACCGCTCTGACGGAGGGCGCCGATTTCGGCCGCTCGACCATGGGGCAGGGCAGCCGCGTGAACGTCGAATATGTCAGCGCCAACCCCACCGGGCCGCTGCATGTCGGCCATACGCGGGGCGCCGTCTTCGGTGATGCGCTGGCCAGCCTGCTGGCCTATGCGGGCTATGACGTGACGCGCGAATATTACATCAACGATGGCGGCGCGCAGGTCGATGTGTTGGCGCGGTCTGTCTATCTGCGCTACCTCGAGGCGCGCGGGCAGGAGGTGGCCTTTGTCGATGGCACTTATCCCGGCGACTACCTGATCCCCGTGGGTCAGGCGCTGGCCGAGGTGCATGGCGACGATCTTGTGGGCAAGCCCGAAGCCGAATGGCTGGAGGAAATCCGCGATTTCGCCACCGATGCGATGATGCACCTGATCCGCGAGGATCTGGCCTCCCTTGGCGTCGAGATGGATGTCTTCTTCAGCGAGAAATCCCTCTATGGCACCGGCCTGATCGAGGCCGCGTTGAAGGCGCTGGATGACAAGGGCCTGATCTATGAAGGCGTGCTGGAACCGCCGAAGGGCAAGACGCCCGAGGATTGGGAGCCGCGCGAGCAGACGCTGTTCCGCTCGACCGCGCATGGCGATGACGTGGACCGCCCTGTCAAGAAATCCGATGGCGGCTGGACCTATTTCGCGCCTGACATCGCCTATCACTATGACAAGGTCGAACGCGGTTTCGACATGCTGATCGACGTGTTCGGCGCGGATCACGGCGGCTATGTCAAGCGGATGAAGGCGGCGGTCTCGGCCCTGTCGGATGGCCGCGTGCCGCTGGACATCAAGCTGTGCCAGCTGGTCAAGCTGTGGAAGAACGGCGAGCCCTTCAAGATGTCGAAACGCGCGGGCAATTTCGTGACCCTGCGCGATGTGGTCGAACAGGTCGGCCCCGGCGTCACCCGCTTTCACATGCTGACGCGCAAGAACGACGCACCCTTGGATTTCGATTTCGACAAGGTGCTGGAACAGTCCAAGGACAACCCGGTTTTCTACGTCCAGTACGCCCATGCGCGCGTGGCTTCGGTGCTGCGCAAGGCGAATGATGCTGGCATCGACGTGTCAGATGTGGCCCTGCAGGGGGCCGATCTGCGTGGTCTGTCCCATGAGGCAGAGCTGAATGTGGCGCGCAAGCTGGCCGAATGGCCGCGCCTGATCGAGATCGCGGCGCGCACGAACGAGCCGCATCGCGTGGCGTTCTACCTCTATGAACTGGCCAGCGATTTCCATTCGCTCTGGAACCGTGGCAATGACGAACCCGCGCTGCGCTTCGTGCAGGAGGGTGACAGCGCCACATCACAGGCGAAAATCGCCCTTGCCCGGGCCGTGGCCGTTGTCATTTCCGCAGGCCTTGGTATTCTTGGTGTCGAGGCTGTGGACGAGATGCGCTGACGTCAGGGATTTCGGCTTGAAATCCTGACAGAAACAAAGCGCACAAAGGGTCCCGGTCCGAGGCAGAGCAACGAAGCGCGGGGGGCGATGTATCCCCCGTGTGTGAAAGGCGGACATGGCAGACACCTTTGCAGAGGAACGCGCCCCGGCGCGTGTGTCGGGCAAATCGATCGGCAGGATCGCCAACCTGACCGGCGCGGCGCTTTCCGTCGCGCTGATCGTCGGGGTGGCTGTCTGGGGATATCGGTTGGTCATGCGCGACGTGAACGGGATCCCCGTGGTGCGCGCCATGGAAGGGCCGATGCGGACCCAGCCCGAAACCCCGGGCGGCAGCATGGCCGAAAACCTCGGACTTGCCGTCAACGAAGTCGCCGCCACCGGCACCGCAGCCCCGCCACCGGATCGCATCGTGCTGGCGCCGCGCCCTGTCGCGCTGGATGAAGAAGATGTGGCGACCGCCGCATTGATGGCTGTGGCGCAGATATTCCCCATGCCGCAAGCGCCCGAAGCACCCTTGGCCGCAGAGGCGCCGCAACTGCCCGATGGATCCATCGCTGCCGGTCCTGCCGGCGAGAACGGCACCCCGCTGGACAGCCTGATGGGCGAGGCGCGGATCGAAACGGTCGCGATGACACGGGCCGAGCCGGATTCGATGGCCGCCATGGTCGATCAGATCCTCGCGCAGGTCCTGCAGGACGAGGCTGCCCCCTCGGCAACCGAGGCCACCGATGCGGCCATCACCGTGCCGCAGGTCGAGGGCGGCATCAGCCAGTCCTTGCGTCCGCAAGCGCGGCCCGCGGCGATGGTCCGTCAGGCCGCCCTGCAATCTGCAGCCCTCGCCACCCCGGCTGCCGCTGCGGCCGTCGTTCTGGATGTGGATCCCGACACGATCCCGGCGGGCACGCGCCTTGTGCAACTGGGCGCCTATGACAGCCCCGAGGTGGCCAAGCGCGAATGGGACCGTATCGCCGCGCGCTTCGGTGACTATCTGGAAGGCAAGAGCCGCGTTATCCAGCTGGCCGAAAGCGGCGGGCGCAATTTCTACCGCCTGCGGGCGATGGGCTTTGCCGATATCAACGATGCGCGGCGCTTCTGTTCGGCACTGGTCGCCGAACGGGCCGAATGCATTCCGGTCAGTGCCAAGTGAGCGCCTTCGGTGCCACGATCCTCGATGCCGAGGGGCTGCGCCTGAGTGCCGAAGAAAAGGCGTTCTTTCGCGATGCCGATCCCTTCGGCTTCATCCTTTTCGCCCGCAACATCGACACGCCCGACCAGGTGCGCGCGCTCTGCGACGAAATGCGGGCGGCCGTGGGACGCGATGCGGTGATCACCATCGATCAGGAGGGCGGGCGCGTGCAGCGCCTGCGCGCGCCCCTCTGGCGCGAATGGCGGCCCGCGCTGGATCACGTGACGGCGGCGGGCGAAAACGCAGCCCGCGCCATGTATCTGCGCTTCCGCATCATCGCGGCGGAACTGCGCGATCTTGGCATCGACAGCAATTGCGCGCCGCTGGCCGATGTGGCGGGGCCCGCGACGCATCCTTTCCTTTACAACCGCTGCTATGGCACCGACCCTGCCGGGGTTGCGGCGATGGGCCGTACGGTTGCGGATGGTTTACTGGACGGTGGCGTATTGCCCGTGCTGAAACACATCCCCGGCCATGGTCGCGCCACGGCTGACAGCCATCTGGACCTGCCGCGCGTCACAGCCTCGCTGGACGATCTGCGCGCCACCGATTTTGCGCCCTTCGCCGCGCTGGCCGACCTGCCGATGGCGATGACCGCGCATCTGGTCTACGAGGCGCTGGATGACGCCCCCGCGACCCTGTCGCCGCGCGTCATGCAACTGATCCGGGATCAGATCGGCTATGACGGTCTGATCATGACCGATGACATCTCGATGAAGGCGCTCAGGGGCGATCTGGGCCAGATCAGCCGCGATGCGCTGGCGGCGGGCTGCGATGTGGTGCTGCTGTGCAATGGCACGCTGGAGGCGCGCCGACAGGTCGCCGAGGCCTCGGGACGGATGACGCCAGCCGCACAGGCGCGTGCCGAACGTGCCCTTGCGGCACGGCATGCGCCGGATTTTGTTGACATCGCGGCGCTGGACGCGCAGCTTGAGGCGCTTCTGGACGGGCGCTTGCATGGCTGACAACATCTTCGAGGATCTGGGCCACAGGGATGGGCCCTCTGGCGCGGCAGGCAGCGTGGCTGACCGGCTGGCCGCCGAGGCGCTGATCGTCGATGTGGACGGCTTCGAGGGGCCGCTTGATCTGCTGCTGACCCTGTCGCGCACGCAAAAGGTCGATCTGCGCAAGGTCAGCGTGCTGCAACTGGCGCAGCAATATCTTGCCTTTGTCGAGCGCGCGAAGGCGCTGAGGCTGGAACTGGCCGCGGACTACCTTGTGATGGCGGCATGGCTTGCCTTTCTCAAGTCGCGGCTCTTGCTGCCGCCCGATCCGCTGGACGAAGGCCCCTCGGGCGAGGATCTGGCCGCGCATCTGGCCTTTCAGCTGGAACGGCTGGCCGCGATGCGCGACGTGGCGGCGCGGCTGATGGCGCGCGACCAGAAAGGGCGCGATTTCTTTGCCCGTGGCGTGCCCGAAGACGTGATGCGCATCCGCACCCTGCGTTATACCGCGACACTGCTGGACCTGATGCAGGGCTATGCCCGGATCCGCACACGTGACGAGTTCCGCCCCTTCGTGATGGATCGCGACTCGGTCTTTACCATGGAACAAGCGCTGGAACGTATGCGCGGGCTGATCGGCTTTGCCGGGGACTGGACCGATATTTCCAGCTATCTGCCCGATGGCTGGGAGAACGACCCGGTGCGACGGCGTTCGGCCACGGCGGCGACTTTCGCGGCCTCGCTGGAACTGGTCAAGGAAGGGCGCGCCGAATTGCGCCAGTCCGACACTTTCGCCCCGATCCAGCTGCGCCGCCGCGAGGGTCGCGATGTCTGAACCCGACGCTACGCCCGAACCCGAGGCCGACGCGGAGGCCGAGGAGCAAAGCCTCTTCGAGGCCCCGCCCATGGGCGAACAGGAACGCATGGTCGAAGCGATATTGTTTGCCACCGCCGAACCCGTGACGGTGCGCGAGCTTGAGGCGCGGATGCCGCATGGCTGCGACGCGGCCGAAGCGCTGGTACATCTGCGCAAACGCTATTCCGGGCGCGGCGTGCATCTGGTCAAGGTGGGCGATGCCTGGGCGATGCGCACGGCGCCCGACCTTGGGTTCCTCATGCAGAAGGAAACCGTCGAGACCCGCAAGCTGAGCCGGGCCGCGATCGAAACGCTGGCGATCATCGCCTATCACCAGCCCGTCACCCGCGCCGAGATCGAGGAGATTCGCGGCGTTTCCGTCAGCCGTGGCACGGTCGACCAGTTGCTGGAAATGGAATGGATCCGCTTCGGTCGGCGCAAGATGACGCCGGGCCGGCCCGTGACCTTCGTGGTGACCGAGGCCTTCCTTGATCATTTCGGGCTTGAAAGCGCGCGCGATCTGCCGGGGCTCAAGGAATTGCGCGCGGCGGGCCTGCTGGACAACCGCCCGTCACCCGCCGCCATGCCGCAACTGGGCGAGGGCGAGGAGCCCGAGGATGAGGCCAGCGAAGGCCAGAGCGAATTGTTCGAGGATTGATCCGCGAAATTTCCGCGCGCCATCCTGAAAATTCCATATTTTCATGTTATCTTGCCCTTTGAGGCAGTCAGGTACCGGTAAGGAGTGCAGAATGAACGTCAATCAACTGATCAACATGGTCATGCGGCTTTTCGTGCGAAAGGCCGTGAATGGCGGGATCAACGCTGGCATGAAACGCATGGCAGGCGGGACCAAGGGCAGTGGCCAGGGCAATGCCGACGTGGCCCAGCAGGGCCAGCAGGCGGTGCGCAAGGCCCGTCAGGCGGCGCGCGTCGCGCGGCGCATGGGCAAGATGTGATCCGTCCGTGACCGACCGCCCGGTGCATGCGCCGGGTCATGGATATTTGCAGCAAGAAGAAGCAAGGGGCGGGCCTGCCCCTTGAAGGTCAGCGCATGCGGAAATGTTTGCTGAGTTTCAGCCCCTGGCCCTGGTAGTTCGACGCGATCCCGCGCCCATAAAGCTGCGCGGGTTCGGCGCTCATGCGTTCATAGACCAGGCGGCCGACGATCTGGCCATGTTCCAGCACGAAGGGTGCCTCGTGGCAGCGCACCTCGAGCACACCGCGTGATCCGGCGCCGCCGGCGGTGTCATGGCCGAAACCCGGATCGAAGAAACCGGCGTAATGGACACGGAATTCACCTACCATGGCAAGATAGGGCGCCATTTCGGCCGCATAGGCGGGTGGGATGCAGACGGCTTCGCGGCTGACAAGGATATAGAAGGCGCCGGGATCAAGAATGATCTGGCCCGTGTCCGAGCGCACGTCTTCCCAGTAATCGGCCGGATCGTATTGGCCGATCCGGTCAAGGTCGATCACCCCGGTATGCGGTTTCGCGCGGTAGCCCACAAGATTGCCCGTGGCGGGGCGCAGATCGACGGAAAAGCCAAGGCCATCGTCGATCACCGCCTCGCCATTGACCAGCGGGGTTGCGGCATGCAGCGCGGTCAGTTCGGCATCGTTCAGCACGGCCTGGCCGTCGCGAAAGCGGATCTGGTTCAGGCGCATGCCCGGGCGCACCAGCACGGAGAAGGAGCGGGGGCAGATCTCGGCGTAGAGCGGGCCGGTGTAGCCCTGCGGGATACGGTCGAATTCGGTGCCACCATCGGTGATGGTCCGGGTGAGCAGGTCCAGCCGGCCGGTCGAGGACTTGGCATTCGCCACCGCCTGAATCGAGGCGGGCAGATCCAGCCGCTCCATCAGCGGGACAACATAGACACAGCCCTTTTCGAGCACGGCGCCCTCGGTCAGGTCGACGCGGTGCATCTCGAATTCGGCCAGACGATCGGCCACGCTGCGGCCATGACCGGCCAGAAACGAGGCGCGCACCCGGTAGGCCACGGTGCCCAGCCGCAGATCAAGGCTGGCGGGCTGGATCTGGTCGGGCAGGGCGGGCGGGTTTGCGGCGATCTGGCCTGCGGCGATCATCGCCTCGATCTGCTGGCTGGGGATCACGCCGGTCATGTCACGCCTTTCCTGTGGCCGGATATGCAAATCGCCCGGAGCCTTTCGGCACACGAGCGATTGCGGAACCGTCGAAATGTTTTGGTCGGGCTAGCAGGACTCGAACCTGCGACCTTCCGTCCCCCAGACGGACGCGCTACCAGGCTGCGCCATAGCCCGACGGTTCGGCTGTAATACTGGATTTCAGCGTGGGGGCAAGGGGTATTTCCCACTTTTCACCTCAACCCTTCCGGGCGGTGACAAGACGTGTGGTCAGCGCGTCGATCTGCGCGAGAATCGGTGTCAGCGCGTCGCGTTCGCCAGCGGGGATGGGATGGCTGCGCGCGGCCAGCAGCGCCAGCAGCCCCGGTGCGGTCTGGATTGCGTCGGTATCCATTGGCGGCGGCAGATCGGCTCCAAGGGGCGCGCGCACGGCTGCAGGGGCTGCATCCTGCGGGACGGGGTCCATGGCGGGTGTGTCGTCAGCGGCAGGCGGTGTGTGAGAGGGCGGTTCTGGTGCCGCTGGTGTCACATCCGCAGGCGTCACATCCACGCCGCGCGCGGCGCGTGGTGTCTGCTCCGCGTCGGCGGTGCTGTCCTGCGCCGAGGGGGCAGGTGTGGCGGCCACGGCGGGCGCCTCTTCTGGCGGGGGCGCGGTATCGGGGACAAGCTGCAGGGTCGGTGTCGGCGCAGAACCCTGACCTGCGTCAGGGTCCGGTGCGGGGTAGGACAGGGGCTGCGAGGTGGCGATGACGCCATCGACCGCATCGCTGTCGGATTCCGTTGCAAGGGCCGCATCGTCAAGGGCCTGCGACATGCCGCTGACGTATTTAACCCCTTGTTCACGGATGATTTTCTGCACGCCCTTGATGGTCATGCCATCATCATGCAGCAGCTTCTTGATACCGCCCAGCAGCAGCATGTCATCGGGACGGTAGTAGCGCCGCCCGCCCGCCCGCTTCACCGGCTTCACCTGCGGAAACTTGCTTTCCCAGAATCGCAGCACGTGGGCAGGACGATCCAGCCAGTCTGCCACTTCGCTGATCGTGCGAAAGGCGTCCGGGGATTTTGCTGCCATGCGTCAGGTTCCCTCTCAGCCCTCGGGCCCGGAAGCGACGCGGTCCTTCATCAGATGCGAGGGGCGGAAGGTCAGCACGCGGCGCGGGTTGATCGGAACTTCCTCGCCGGTCTTGGGGTTGCGACCCACGCGGGCCGATTTCTCGCGCACCGAGAAGGTGCCGAAGGAGGAAATCTTGACCTGCTCGCCAGTCACCAGCGCGTCAGACATGTGCTGCAGCACGCTTTCGACCAATTGGCTACTGTCATTGCGGGACAGCCCCACCTCGCGAAAGATCGCTTCGCTCAGGTCCATTCGGGTCAAGGTCTTGTCACTCATAATGCGTCCCCCCGTTCAACATTTCGTCAACCATAGGGGCAGGGTCATTTTCGAGTCAATATCAATGGCTTGCCGCGCGGCTCTTGAGCGGTGCCTTACCGAAGAAAAGTAGCGTTTTCCCGCAATGCCACGGGTGCTGGGGCGCCTACCAGCGCAGAACGACGGCGCCCCAGGCCAGCCCGCCGCCAATCGCTTCGGTCACGATCAGATCGCCCTGCTTGATCTGGCCGCGATCACGGCCGACCGACAGGGCCAGCGGGATCGACGCGGCCGAGGTGTTGCCATGGTCCTGCACGGTGACGACGACACGCTCCAGCGGCACCTGCATGCGCTGTGCCGTGGCCGTGATGATGCGCAGGTTGGCCTGATGCGGGACGATCCAGTTCACGTCGCCGCCGGTCAGCCCGACCTTGTCCAGCGCTGAATGAGCGGTCTGGGCCAGTTTCTCGACCGCGTGGCGGAAGACTTCGCGGCCCTGCATCCTGAGGTGCCCGGTGGTGCCGGTCGACACGCCGCCATCCACGTAGAGCAGATCGCGGTGCCGCCCGTCCGAGTTCAGATCGCTGGCCAGAACGCCGCGATCGGTATTGGAACCGCTGCCGTTTTCGGCCTCGAGGATCAGCGCACCCGCACCGTCACCGAACAGAACGCAGGTCGACCGGTCGGTCCAGTCCATCAGGCGGCTGAAGGTCTCGGCGCCGATGACCAAGACGCGTTTTGCCTGACCGGACAGGATCATGCCGTTGGCATTGGCCAGCGCAAAGACGAATCCGGCGCAGACGGCCTGCACGTCGAAGGCAAAGCCGCGTGTCATGCCCAGATTGGCCTGCACCATGGTGGCGGCTGCGGGAAATGTCAGATCGGCGGTCGATGTGGCCAGAATGATCGCATCGAGATCGTCGGGCTGCATGCCCGCATCGGCCAGAGCGGCCAGTGCCGCGCGGGTCGCCAGATCGGATGTGGTCTGCCCCTCGGCCGCGACATGGCGCCGCTCGATCCCCGAGCGTGCCTTGATCCATTCATCGGATGTGTCCAGACGCGCCTCGAACTCTGCGTTTTCCACGATCCGTTCGGGCAGGTAATGCCCGATGCCCTTGACGACGGCGCGAATGGTCATTGACTGTCTTCCTGTTGCGTCTGTGTATCGTGGGCGAGCGCCGTGGCAGATGCAACCCGCGCGGCAAGTTTTTCGGAAAAGCCGGATTGCGCCAGTTTGAAGGCCAGTTTCACCGCCGCCGAGACGCCCGTTTCATCGGCCGATCCGTGGGATTTCACCACCGTGCCGTTCAGTCCCAGAAAGACACCCCCGTTGACGCGGCGCGGGTCGATCCTGTGCTTCAGCCTGCGCAGCGAGGTCAGCGCCAGCAATGAGGCGAGGCGCGACAGGGGCGAATGCTTGAATGCTTCCTTCAGCAGGTCGCCGATCAGCTTGGCCGTGCCTTCGCCTGTTTTTAGCGCCACGTTGCCGTTAAACCCGTCGGTCACGATCACATCGCAGACATCGCCCGGAATATCGCCGCCTTCGACGAAACCGACGAAATCGAAATTGCCGCGTGGTGCGATGCTGCCGATCAGCTCATGCGCGGCCTTCAACTCGGCCCGGCCCTTGTTTTCCTCGGTGCCGACATTCAGCAGGCCGACGCGGGGGTGGGGCAGGTTCAGGCCGTTGCGGGCATAGGACGCCCCCATCAGCGCATATTGCAGCAGGTCCTGTTCGTCGGCGCGCACATCCGCGCCCACGTCCAGCATCACGTTGAAGCCCTGCGGATTGCGCGATGGCCAGAGCACCGCGATGGCCGGACGGTTCACGCCCGGCAGCTTGCGCAGCCGCACCATCGAGAGCGCCATCAGCGCGCCGGTATTGCCGCAGGACACGGCCACCGTCGCTTCGCCCTCGCGCACCGAATCAAGCGCGGACCACATCGATGTGTCCTTGCCGTGGCGCATGATATGGCTTGGCTTGTCCGACATCGAGACAACGCCCTGCGCATCGCGAATCTCGCAGCGCCCGGTCAGGTGCTTGCGCTTGGCGACCAGCCGTTCAAGCTGGTCCCGCGGGCCGTGCAGGATGAAGGCAATCTCGGGGTTGATCTTGGCGGACAAGGCAATGCCGGCAACCACGGCTGCCGGCCCCAGATCGCCACCCATGGCGTCAACCGAAATGATGGTGCGCCCGGGTCGCGTCGTGGACTGGTCCGACAACGTGGACATGGGCGCCCCCTGGTTCTGACGCTCAGGCTGCGTCTTCGTCCAGATCCACTTCTTCGGTCATGGCGACGATTTCACGCTCGCCATAATGGCCGCAAGCGGCGCAGACATGGTGCGGACGCTTCAGCTCGCCGCAGTTGGAGCATTCGTTGGGGTTTGCTGCAACCAGTGCGTCATGCGCCCGGCGGTTGTTGCGGCGCGACTTGGAGACTTTGTTTTGCTGGACGGCCATCGTGCCACCTCAATTCCTGTGGGCCTTTCGGCCCTGTTTCACATGGGTCTGGGGGCACATATTCGCTTGGCGACGCAGTGTCCAACCCTAAATTCGATTGAGCGGCGGAAAATACTGTGAATCGTCCAAGGTGCAAGCGGTTTTTTGTGCCAGGCGCAGGGGGGTGCCGGGCAGGGTGGACCGCACCTGTGCAGGCCGGGATATCAGTCTTCGTCCTCGGGCGTCTGGCCCAGCTTGTCGCGCAGGGCGGCAAGGCCCGCAAAGGGTTTCAACGCCTCGTCCGTGATTGCCGTCTTGCCCGGTTCGGTGACCGTCAGGCTGCCCAGGGCGGCCCCGTCGGATCGTGGCCAGTCGGGCAGGGCAAGGGCCAGCGCCTCGATCATCACGGCATGCGGGTCGATGGTCGCGCCCAGCGGTTCGGCCGTGTCATCCTCGGGCATCTCGACCTCTTCGCCCTCGGGCAGGATGGCGGCCGGATCGGCAAGATAAAGCCTGCGCACCGGCAGATCGAGCCGGGTGGTCACCGGGTCCAGTGTGACCACGCACGGCTGCACGACCGTGGCGCCCAGCATGGCCTGCAACAGCCAGTCGGCCTTGCCTTCGGCGCGCAATGTGCCCTTGAAGGACAGTTTGCGCAGCCCCAAGAGGCCAAGCTCGTCGGCGATCAGCCGCATCGCGGCCGCGTCGGGGCGCAGATCAAAGGTGGTGATACGGCTCTGCGGCAGGTCTGCGACCCGCAGGGCAGTCTCGGATTCGCTGGGTTGGGACATGCAGTCAGACGCTTCCATTCTTGAACCGGGGGCATTCCTTCTGTAAGCGGGATAGAAGGCACAAGGGGCCAAGGCAAGAGGGCAGCGATGTCAGGCGAGAGTTTCCGGTTCGGCAAATCCATTGCGGTCCTGTGCATCCTGGCACTGTCGGCCTGTTCTCCGCAATTCCGCAATCACGGCTATGTGCCCACCGAGTCGGACCTCGCGCAGGTGACCGTGGGGGTGGATACGCGTGCTTCGGTCGAGGAATTGATCGGCGCCCCGGCCACATCCGGGCTGATGACCGAAAGTGCCGCCTATTACGTGCAAAGCCGCGTGCGCAACTTCGCATGGCGCGCGCCCGAGGTGATCGAGCGGCA
>JBFHIW010000041.1:0-33222 GCA_041596235.1 Paracoccaceae bacterium | reverse complement strand
GTGTGGCCACTATGGCTGCGGCGGCGTCAAGGCTGCGACCGAAGATTTGCCGCATGGCCTGGCCGATCACTGGCTGGAGCCGATCCGGCGCCTCGGTCGAAACTACGCGGTCGATCTGGGACGCGAGCCCAACCTTGAGGCTCAGCGCGACCGGCTGGCCGAACTCAACGTGGTCGAGGGCGTGCGGCGGGTCTGCGAGACGCCGATCCTGCAGCGGGCATGGCGCCGAGGTGCCGATATCCGCGTACATGGCCTGATCTACGGCCTGAAGGACGGGCGCTTGCGCGACCTCGATTGCAGTATCGGACCCGGGCATTTCCAGGTGGACCATTTCGGGCAGGAGGCTGCGCAATGAGCATTCATTTGTCGATGACATCACCCGGTTGCGGCTGTGACCGTCAGGACATGCTCCATTCCCTGATCAGTATGGACGAGGCGCTGGCCCGGATTGCGGCGCATACCGCAACGATCAGCAGAACAGAGGCCGTGGCGCTGGACAGCGCCGTCGGTCGCATTCTCGCCCAACCGGTCCGGTCCCGGTCCATGGCGCCAGCCTTCGATAATGCGGCGATGGATGGCTACGCGATCGCAACGTCGGCCCTCACGGGGCCCGGTCCCTGGGTGCTGCGGGTGGTGGCGCGCGTTCCTGCCGGGCAGATGGCCAAGACATCGGTCGCAGGGGCCGTGGCGGCGCGTATCTTCACAGGCGCACCGATCCCGGATGGCGCGGACGCTGTCGTGATGCAGGAAGACGTCCTGCGCGAGGGTGTTTTCATTCTCCTGACCCGCCGTCCTGCAACAGGGCTGAACATCCGCCGTGCTGGCAGCGACATTGCAAAGGGCGCTACCGTTCTGGACAAGGGCCGCAGGCTCAAACCAAGGGATATTGCCGCTTGTGCTGCAGCCGGTGCCGGCATTCTGCGTGTCCGGCGAAAGCTGCGCGTGGCTCTTCTTGTCACCGGCGACGAGGTGCGTCGCGCCGGAGGCGCGCGGGAGGCCGCGCAGATCTGGGACGTGAACAGGCCGATGCTTTCAGCAAGCTTTGCCGAACTGGGTCTTGAGATTGTCGTCTCTGCCCATGCTGCCGACAGTCTTGCGGGCCTGTCCCGTCAATTGGGCGACATGGCGGCACAGGCCGATCTGGTCATCACGACCGGCGGCGTCTCGGTCGGGGAAGAAGACCACGTGAAACCTGCCGTTCTGGCGCTCGGTGGCGAAATCCTGTTCAGCGGCGTGGCGATCAAGCCAGGTAAGCCGGTGTCTGTCGGCCGTATCGGGAAGGCGTATTGGCTTGGCTTGCCGGGCAATCCGGTTGCGGCCTTCGTCACGTGGCAGATGTTCGGAATGGCGTTGGTCCGTGGTCTCACCGGCGAGGTGGCTGGTGCCCCGACCCGGCGGCATGTCACGACCGAAACTGCGATCCACCGCAAGCCGGGGCGCTGTGAACTCAGGCCTGCATCGATTGCAGGGTTCGACGCCCAAGGGCGCGAGATCATCAGTTTTCAGGACGCTACTCATTCGGCGCGTGTCGGATGCCTTCCGTTGGCGGATGGGCTGATGTTTCTGCCCGCCGATGCGGAAAGCCTGCCTGCCGGTGCGCTTGTTGAATTCCATCCCTTCTGCCAATCCTGAGGAGACCTGACATGAAACTTGCCTACACGATGGCGCCGGAACGCGGCGATACTGATCTGTTGCTTGAACGGCTGGCAAACGATCTCGCTGCCCGAGGCATCAGATGTTGCGGGACCGTCCAGATCAACAGCGAGCGCGCCAATGCAGGCCCATGCGACATGGATGTGCGGGTGTTGCCCCATGGCGCGGTCATTCGCATCAGCCAAGACCTCGGGACGCTTGCGCGGGGGTGCCGCCTTGATCCGGCAGCGCTGGAAACGGCGGCAGGACTTGTCGCGACCGGGCTGTCATCCGGTACGGACCTGTTGATCATCAACAAATTCGGCAAACACGAAGCTGAAGGGCGGGGGTTTCGTGACATCATCGCCAAGGCAGTTGACATGGATATCCCTGTTCTTGTCGGCCTCAATATACTCAACCTTCCGGCCTTCGAGACCTTCGCGGGAGGTCTGGCAATCCCGCTGCCACCAGAACCCCATGCGCTGATGGCTTGGGTGGAGGAAGTGACGGCAACGGCTGCCCTGACGGTCTGAACAGAAACGCATGGCCTTGTCACAAACCAGTGGTGCGACTTCCTGCGACCAGTGAAACTGACCAAAAAGGCCCGCCAATCTGGCGGGTCTTGCGCGTTTGAACCACCCCCACAACGACCGCCAGCGTACCGTCAGGGTCGCGCAGAACGCAGGCTGACGTCCCGTGCATCGCCACAGGCTGGATCAGGCCGCGCATGGCCAGTCGCGGGTCATGTCAGGCTCAGGACAATCATCAGCGCAAGCGTGGTGACGCGCGCCAGATCCGCATGGAAGGCCGGTCCGCCATACTGCGTGGCCGAACGCCAGACGCCGACGAAGGCCAGTAGGTTGTAGGGCAGCGAAAGACCCTTTCCCACGATCAGCCCCAGCCAAACCAGATCGAAGCTTACGAGGATCAGCAATGCAATGCTGGTCGACAGGTTCACGATCAGCCCGCCAATGACGGCCCAATTCCAAAACGCGTCGCCAAGCGCAAGATCGCCCCGCCAGAGGCTCTTCATCTTTTCCATTCTGTGTAATTGGGGGGCGTAGGGCGTTCGTACCAGTCTACCCCATAGAAATCATGGCGGCTGGCTTTGGCCCCCTTTTTCCGTCCTGTGCTGTATCCGTCCTTGTTCTTCGGAAACAGAGCGCCGGGACACCGCTGCACCCCTCGATAGCCATACAGAGAGGGCGATGAACCCGTTGCACTCGCGCATGACGTCTGTGGTTTTCTGGCTGTCGGACAGGTCCACACCCGTCCGGTTCCTTCATAACCGCGCCAAGCTGTCCGAGATTTCCGCCGCGATAGCCTTTGCATCGACGCCGTCGCGTTCTGCCGAGACGCGCAGCCCCAGAAGATCGGACTGATACCTGCGGGCGAGAACGGCCGGATCGTGATCGCCGCCGATCTCTCCGGAGTCTTGCGCCTGAGCGAAGAGGTCGGCAAATCGGCGCTCCATCTTCAACAGGTGCAAATTCGCGTCATGAGCCAAAGGATGCTTCTGCGTCTGGAGTTCAAGCAGGGTCTTGGACAACATGCAGGCCTTGGCGGGGGCATTGTCATTGCCAATGACCAGTTTCGGGAAATGCTGAAGCGATTTGAGAGGGCCAAGTGTCCTGACCAGGTGATCGAGGCGCTCAAGACCATCGGTTGCATATCTCTCCAAGGCGAGCTTGTAGAGGGCATCTTTTGATCCGAACGCCGCATAGAAACTGCCCGGTTTCATCTGCAAGGCCGCTTCCAGATCCTTCATGGACGTTCCAGCCCAACCGTGCCGCCAGAAAAGGTCGCGCGCGCGTTCGATCAGGTCACTGCGGTCGTAGTTTGGCTTGCGTGGCATGGGATCACCAAATCTTGAATGATCGCTCAATTATATATTTGAGTGATCGCTCAATAAAGGGTAAAACGTCACATGTTCCAACTTCAAGAAAGATAGACAACATGATGAACTTCCCTTCGCACGATCTGGACACGGCGCCCGCAGACTCCAAACCGCTTCTGGAGGCTTCGCAAAAAGCATTTGGCCGCCTTCCGGGCTTGCACAAGGTCCTCGCCGAAAGCCCGCAGGCTTACGAAGGCTATCAACTGCTGCACAAGCTTTTCACCCAGACGGCCTTCGACGCCGACGAAATGACCGTTGTCTGGCAATCCATCAATGTCGAGAATGCCTGCCACTACTGTGTGCCGGCACATACGGGCATCGCGAAGATGATGAAGGTCTCTGACGAACTGACCGAGGCTTTGCGCAACGAAGCACCGCTGCCAACCGCCAAACTCGAGGCGCTGCGCACCTTCACCGTGCAGATGGTGCGTGAACGCGGCAATGTCTCAGAGGCGCAGATGCAGGCCTTCTTCGATGCAGGCTATGGCCACCGTGCCGTTCTGGATGTCGTGCTTGGACTGGCGCAGAAGACGATGTCGAACTACATCAACCATGTTGCCGAGACACCGGTTGACGAAGTGTTTCAGCCGCTGGCATGGACGCGCGCAGACACGCCGCTGAAGGTCTGATCGCACCAAGGGCGCGCGTCTGACCTGTGTCAGCGCGCGCCTTTGCGGCTGGGCGTCCGGTAGGCGTCCGGTCGGTCAATCGGCGGTCGGCAATGCTGCGCAATGTGCGCCAGCCCCCGCCTGCCCCGATCCCAACGCCAGCACTGCTGGCGCGCCGAATGGATCAAGCTTGTTGCTGTTGACCAGATCCAGCCACAAGAGGGCGGCCAGAATGATCAGTGTCAGCGCTGCCGTGAATTTGCGGGTCAACATGGCTCAGCCTTCCAGACCCAGGGCGCGCCGGATGCGGATGCCTTGGAACGACCCGGCAAAGGCCGCGGCGAACCATATCCAGCCATGCAGGCTTCCGGTCGATATGCCCGAAAAGAATGCCCCCACATTGCAGCCGAAGGCGAGGCGCGAGGCGTAACCCAGAAGAAACCCCGCGATGATCGTGCCAACCCATGCGCGGGCCGGAAGGCTGGGCAGGCGTGCGGACAGGCCCGACCGCCAGACGGCGACGATGAAGGCCCCTCCGATGATGCCGATATTCGTCAGGGATGTGACATCGGTCAGCACGCTTTCGGCAAGCCGCGTCTGGTTGGTCGGCAGTGCCCAGAAGGCAGAGCCGGACAGATCCGCCCCGAGGGCTGTTGCCCCCTTTGCGGCCCAAAGGCCAAGGCCGTAGACGACGCCCCAAGGCTGACCCGCGACCACCAGATTGGCCAGCGCGAGGGCTGCCAGCAGCACGGCCGCAAGCCACAGGCGCCGCGACAGGCGGCGCGTACCCGGAGCGGCAAGATACAGTGCCAGACCCGCAACGGCGGCAAGGGCCGCAAGCGTGATCACCAATCCTTGGGTGCCGCTGAAGGCGATGATCGGGGCCGTGCCCAGATTGGTCCACCACAGCAGGTGATAGGCCCCCGCGAATGAGCCGAGCGCAAAGAAGGGCAGAGCCAGGGCGCTGACGGCATTGCCGCTGCCGGCGTTGACCAACGTGCCGGAACCGCAGCCCAGAACGATCTGCATGCAGGCTCCGAACACGAAGGCCCCGCCAATCATCGCCCATCCGACCGGTGCATGGGCTCCGATCAGCTCCGTGCCATTCGCGGTGATCAGCGGGATCGCCACGATCGCCACCAGCCCGATGGACACAAGCTGTGCAATCAGGCCGGCGGGTTCGCGCCGCAGGATCATCGCGCGCCATGGCCCGGCAAAGCCGAAGCGCAGCCCCTCGAGGACCAGACCAAAGCCGAGGCCGATGGCCAGCAGCAGCCCGTAGCGCAAGCCCGCCGCTGCGGAAAGCGACAGTATGGCCAAAAGCGCCACCCCGATCAGGGTGGCGCGTGTCATTCCGCCTGACAGGCGGGGTGCGGGGGCGGTGATGTCACTCATGTCGCTCAGAAGACGCTCTTGATCTGGTTCCACACACGACGCACCGGACCGGGCACATTGGCCATCTCGTACCCGGCATTCGACCAGCCGACCATCGACTCGGGGTAGAGTTTCACGTCCTCGAGACCTGCAAGCTCACTCATGGCGAACCAGTTGGTCGCGGCCCAATGCCCTGTGTTGCAGAAGCTGATGATCGGCTCGCCGGTGTCGAGGTTGTTCTCAACCGCCAGTGCCCGGACCCGGTCTGCATCCGCGATCACCGGCTTGTCGGCAAACCAGTTCGAATGCGTGAAATACTGGGACTGCGGCAGGGTGCCGGGTTTCGCTGCCGCCGGATGCGCATCGTCCCCATTCCAGAAACTTTCCGGCCGGGAGTCGATCAGCTTTGCGGTCTGCTCGCCCTTGACGATGGCAAGAACCTCGTCACGGGTCGCCAGCCACTTGTCGGAAAAGGCGATCTCGAACTGGCTGGGCGTGGGGGATACGGTGCCTTGCTCAAGGGGCAGCCCCGCCTCGGTCCAGCCTTTGACCCCACCATTGAGGATCGCAAGCTGGCTGACCCCGCTTGATTTCAGGGTCCAGTAGACCCGCGCCGCAGCGCCGAAGTCGGTGATGTCGCTGCCCTGATGAACGATCAGAACCGGACGGTCCAGCGATACGCCCAACCCGCGCAGCACCTCTTGCAGCTTGTCCTCGGCGACCAGTGCGCCGGGGTTGTCCGATGGGCCACGGAACAGGCCGTAGGGCGCGTTCACCGCACCGGGAATGTGGCCCTCGGCATAAGCGCTCTTGCCGTCCTCGGCAGGCGCGCGGATATCCAGAACAAGGGGATCGGCCGCAGCCTGAACCGCAGCAAATTCTTGCGGGCTAAGCAATGGGCCGAAGGTGTTTGTCTGGGCAAGGGCAGGCAAAGGTGCGGCAAGCGCACCGGCAAGTAGGTATGCAGCAAGACGGTTCATAACGGTCCCTTTCTTCATTTCAGGGGATCAATTGGCATACCTGCCGAATTCTTCAAGTGTCGCTGCCCCTGTTCCGGCGCGCATCTGCGAGACGGGTTTCCTCTGCAGGCCATTCCCATGCCTTGTGCGTTCGCAGAGGTGATGGTTGCGGGTATGCCCGTTCTGTCTGGCTGAGCTGTGCAGGCGCGGTGTTCTTATTCGCCCGCCCCTGCCGATTTGCCCGCCGATGTCCGGAATGACTGGCTTATCCTGCGCGTCTTGCGGGGGACGGCAATGATCACGCGCCTGTCTGACCCCTTTTCAGCGCGAGGGCTGCCTCGCCTCAGGCGTCTGCAGGACGGTTGATGTCTGATCTCGACACGCCCAACCACCGCGCGCAGGCAGTCATTGGTCGTTGGCAGTTCTTAGCTTTACGGATGAATGTCTGCGGCTATCGCCATCAGGAAACGCAGTCCATCGGAATCGCTCTTTATCAAAGCGTGAGCCGACAGGGCTATGGATGCAAACATCCCGATGACTGCCAGAGTGGCCAAGACCTGATCATGCCGCAACTGTGTTTTGCTGGCACCTTTTTGTCCGCTGCCAAAGACCAGATCCAAAATCCCCACGCCTGTGGGATGCGCTTGGTCAAAGGCCGGGGTCCGGTCCGCAAGCGATGGCTCCACCTGATCAGTCGTACTTCCCATGTCTGCATTCCCTCCGCATGGCCTGACTATGTGGCGGGGCTCTTTGCAAAAATGCGAAAGACAGCGATTCTTCGCCTCTGACCGCCAGCCCGTATTCTCCGGGCCAAGCCGCAGCCGTTTTTGAGCGGTCTGCCGATGTCGATGGTTATCGTGCAGACAAGGCCAATATATGGCGAAATCAGTCGTTCATTGGATATTTGTGTGGAATTCGCAAAACCCGGCGCCAGCCCCCGTTGCCCAACCTGCGCGAACGGGCGCATCTTCAGCCTGATGTCCCGCAGGCGGCAGAAAGACGTTGCGGGGGACGTCACTTTCGGAAAGCCCGATCTTGGTGTCTGTCTGGCCGAAACACGGATTGTGTTGAAAAGCCTGATTGCAGCGCCTTAGGGGAATTTCCCGTCACCCGGAGGGGTGTCATGGATATTCCGTCTGCGATAATCGCCTGCCAGCAGACCGCAGATCACAATCACCAAAGCCCCCAGCAATTCGCGTGGCGATGCGGTTTCACCGAAGACGGCGTAACCGATCGTCAAAGCGAACAGTATCCGGACATAGGGAAAGCTGGCCAGCGCCGAGACTTCACCGAAGCGGTAGGCTTCAACCGTCAACAGCATACCCAAGGTCCCGAGCGTCCCCGCTGTCAGCAGCAACAGGGTGTCAGGCAGGCTCTGGTCCGTCCAGCCCGCCGCTGCCAAGGGCATCGTCCCGGCACTGGCAACAAGTCCGATCCAGAACATGATCGTTGCCGTATGTTCGGTCTGCGCCAGCACGCGGTTCTGAAATATCAGTATCGCCGCTGCGAAAGCGGACCCAAGCCCTAACAGGACGCCGGGTTTGATCGACAGATCGCTGACTTCGCTTGCAATGATGACACCAACGAAGCCCACAACCGTCGTCAGTCCGCGCATCACGCCGATCCTTTCGCCCAGCACAAGCGGTGCCATCGCGACGACGAACAGGGATGTCGTGAAAGTCAGTGTCGACGCCAGCGCAAGGTCCAGCGTCTGGAAACTGGCATAGTAGAGCCACCAGCAGATCAGGCTTGTCAGGCCACGCAGGACAAGTTGCGGCCAGCGCCTTGATCCAAACAGGGTGGGCCGCGTCATGCCGATCCAGAGCGCGACAATCACAAGCTGGCACAGCGATCTGAAAAAGATGACCTGCGCAAAGGGTACGTCCGGTGACAGGAACCGCAGCACGGTCACATCGGCGGTGAATACTCCCCCCGCCGCGATCAGAAGCACGGCACCGTAACGGTTGTTGATGGTGCCTGAGGTATTCACCTATTCACGATACGGCGCAAAATCGTCTGGGTCGATCTGTGCGATCTGGCGCAGGATCTGAACCCAGGCGGCAAGTCCGTCCGGGATGGATGACAGGCGGAAGAACTCGTTCGGCGCATGGAAATTCTCGTCTGCGACCGCGAAGGAGAACATCACCGTATCCAGCCCCAGCACACGCGATACGATCTCGGTCAGTGGCAGCGACGCGCCGATGCGCACCTTCAAAGGCGTCTGACCCGTCGTATGTTCAAGCGCCGATACAGCCGCTTTCAGAAGCGGGTGATCAGGCGGTACGGCATAGGCGCCACCCTGTCCCCGATCACCGTAGATATCGAGTGTGGCGTAGGGAGGCACTTGTGCCCTCAGATGCGACAGAACGGCTTGCTTGGCGGTTTCAGGGTCCTGACCGGGAACCAGACGCATCGTGATCTTGGCAAAGGCCTCGTTGGGGATGACGGTCTTGGACCCGGCGCCGGTATAGCCCCCCCACATGCCGTTGACGTCCAGCGTGGGCCGCATCCAGAGCCGCTCCAGCGTGGAATAGCCAGCCTCGCCATGCGGTTTGGCGGCGATCGCGGCAAAGGCATCGCCTTCGTCATAGGGGATTGCCTCGATCTCGGCGCGTTCCGTCGGTGTGGGGGCCGCGACGCCATCATAGAAGCCGGGAACCCGGATCACCCCATGCGCGTCATGCAGGCTGGCGACAAGCGACGCAAGAACGTGCAGGGGATTGGCGACAATCCCGCCGTAGCGCCCCGAGTGCAGATCCTGCCCGGCGGTCTGCACCCGCATCTCGAACCCCGTGTTGCCACGGGATCCGACATTCAGCGCGACCAGATCCGGACGCCAGCGCGCGCCGTCCGCAGACAGCACGGCGTCAGCGGCCAACAGGTCGCGATGCGTCTCCAGAATACCCGGCAAAGAGGGAGAGCCGGTTTCTTCCTCGCCCTCGATCAGCAGTTTGACGTTGATGGGCAGCCGCCCTTCGACCGCGACAAAGGCTGCCAGCGTGTCGAGGGCGATCATCATGGGGCCCTTGTCATCGGAAATACCGCGCCCATAGAGCCTGCCGTCCCGTTCGACCGCTTCGAAAGGGGGGGTGTCCCATTTTTTCAAGGGGTCTGATGGCTGCACGTCATAATGCGCATAGACAAGAATTGTCGGCTTGCCCGGTGCGTCGATCCGTTGTCCAAAGATGGCCGGCTGGCCGCCTCCATCCGCGGGTGTCAGGCGTTGAACGTCACGAAACCCCATGGCGTTCAGGCGCGCCTCGACAAGCAGGCGCGCGTCTTCCATCCCCTGTGCCATGGCGGGATCCGCCCCCACGGAAGGACAGGCGACAAGTGTTTTCAGATCTTCGATCAGTTGCGGCTGTCGGTCGAGCGCATGGGCAAGCACGGGGTCGGTCATGGGGTCTTTTCTTTCAGGTTATGCCGCCGTCGACGCTCAGGATCTGGCCGGTGATCCAACTGGCCTCATCCGAGGTCAGGAATGCCGCCGCCGCCGCGATATCATCCGGGGTTCCCAGCCTGCGCGTATGGATTCGTCCCAGCAGCTGCGCCTGTCCCTGCTCGCCATAGGACTCCCATTGGCGACGGGACGATGGGTTGGACAGGATGAAGCCGGGTGCGATGGAGTTGACCGTGATGCCGTGCTGGCCCAACTCGAGGCTCAGCTGTTTCGTCAGCCCGACCAACGCGTGTTTCGCGGCGGTATAGGCGTGAATGCCGGTCAGGCTGGGACGTAGCCCGGCCCCTGAACTGATGGTGACGATCCGGCCCCAGCCGGCAGCCTTCATCGCGGGGACAAGCGCCTGCGACAGGTAAAGCGTGGCGTCGACGTTGATGGCGAAAATGCTGTGCCATGCGTCTGGCTGCACCGCTTCCAGAGAGGTTCCGACCTGACCGCGCACACCGCCCGCAGCATTGACCAGAATATGCGGCGTGCCGTGATCGGCACCGATCTGTTGCGCCAGCGATTTTACCGATTCCGGATCCCCAAGATCGGCGCTGACTGCCGCCAATCCCAGCCGCGCAGCCGCATCTTCAAGCGCATCGCCGGGCAGGTCGTTCACAATGACCTTGGCGCCGTCCGCCGCCAAACGTGCGGCAATCGCCGCGCCGATCCCGCCAACCACGCCGGTGACAAGTGCAAGGCGCGCCGTCATTTCAGCACCTTGGTCAGTTCGTGGAACGTATCCTGCGACATCTCGCGGCGGCCGTCCTCGATGTCATGGATCAGGTCCACCAACCTGCGCAGAAGGGGTGTATCGATGCCATGGCCTGCAGCGATCTCGGCGACAGTTCCGACTTGGGGATCGACTTCAGTCTTGCGTTTGCGCACGGCCAGATCGCGGTAGATGCCGGTATGTGTCTTTGCGGTTTTCGAGTTGAAATCGGCAAGGTCCGCAAGGCTTTGCAAGGCAGCCGCGTCACCGGCATCGGGCATGAAGGCGCTTGGTTCGAACCCGTTGAAGGGCTTGGGCGCCACGCCCTCGGCGATCGCGGTGCGCATGACCTCGCGCGCGAGGCCCATCAGCGCCGGACCGCGCGCGGGGTCGGCGAAGTTGGCCGTCATGCTGTCCGGGGTCAGGGCCGTTGCGAACAGCATCGCGCCATAGCCCAGCTTGCCCCACAGATAGGCCCAGATATCCTGCGTCAGTATCGCGTTCGGTTCGAAGATCTGCAGCAGATCGTGCATCTCCCGCGTTCTGTCGCGCAGACCGCCATCAATCTCTCCGACCACGACCGCGCCGCGGTTGCCGAACAGGATGCGGCCCGGCCCGATCCAGTCCGCGCCGTAGTTCACGAAAGCCCCCATGGTGCGATCCGCGCCGACATGCTGCGCGATCACCCGTTCATTCAGGCCGTTTTGCGCCGACAGAACAAAGCCGTCCTTGGCCAGATGCGGCGCGAGCGCGGCGAGGGCCCCCTCGGTCGCTTGTGCTTTCACCGCCAGCACGATCCGGCGGTACGTGCCCGTGACCTGTTCCGGCGTGACACAGGGCACGACCTGGGTGAATTCCTCAACCGGGCCTTCGATGGACAGGCCGGTGGTGGCACAGGCCGCGACATGTTCCGGCACGATATCCACCATGAGAACCGGCACGCCGGCCCGGGCCCAATAGGCACCAAGGATACCGCCGATGGCACCCGCGCCCCAGATCAGGACCGGCTCAGTCATTTGCAATCTCGCCCCAGGGGCCTTCCAGGGCGGCGCGCGTTTCCGCCACGCCGGTTTCCCAGATCGCCAGCATGTCTTCGTCCGGGCGCTGCCAGAGGCCGCCAAAGGATCCATCGCCCAGCATGGCGCGCACTTGCGCGGGCGCAGATGCTTTCATCAGCGTCATGTCGACCTGCGCCTTTTGACCTGCGGGGGCAGGTGCATGCGCCAAACGTGTCCACGGGAAATTTTCCATCCAGTTGGCATGGGATCCCGTCGGGTCGATGGACTGGATCTTGGCCCATGTCGCGGGGGCGTTCCACCAGTTGTGAAACTTGATGGATGTGTCGCCATATTCGGACATGAGTTCCTGCGCCAGCGCACCGACAGGATTGTTCCCGCCGTGTCCGTTCACGATCAGGATCTTCCGGAAGCCTGCGCGCCGCAGCGACGCCAGAACATCGCGCATGACCGCCATCAGCGTCTCGACCCGCAGGCAGATCGTGCCGGGATATCCGTTGAAATAGGGGGCAAGCCCGTAAGGCATCACCGGAAAGACGGGAATGTTCAAAGGCTCGGCGGCATCAACCGCGACCTTTTCGGCAAGGATCATGTCAACGCATAGCGACAGCTGCGCATGTTGTTCGGTCGACCCGATGGGCAGGATACACCGTGGATCGCGGGCGGCAGCCGCCTCGATGTCAGGCCAGTTCATGTTGGCGACCTTCATTGCGCTTTCCCTTCATTGCGGTTGATGTTCCCGTTCATCGCCTGTGGCGGAAGCGAGTCGGCCCAGCTTTCGGCGTCAAGGACCACCTTTGACAGCAATTCGAAAAGCATTTGCCGTTCTCCATCCGACAGCGACGTCAACATGCGCTGTTCCTGTGCTTCGAAGGCGGGGCGTGTTTCATGGATCAGCGCCCAGCCCTTTTCGGACAGGTGCAGCGCCTGTGTGCGGCTGCCGCCGGGGGCTTTGTCGCGCGCGTCGATCAGGCCCATCAGTTCCAGCCGTTTGATCGCACGGCTGAGCGTGTTCTTGGGAAAGCCGGAGGTGCGCGAGATATCTCTGGCGCTGCCGCCATCAGCCAGAGCCAGCGAATACAGCACGACATACTCGGGCCGCTTCAGCCCGTAGGTGTCATGCACCCAGCTATAGAGCGTCGAGTTGTAGAGCAGCGCCAGATAATTGATCCGGAATGTGAAAGGGCAAGGATTATCCCACAGCTTTGCGTCCAGCATGTCCGGACCGAGGTCTGTTTCCATTGTGCCGCGTTTTTCATCCCTGGCAGTCTGAGGATCTGACATCACTTCCCGATTTCCTTGGCTGACTGATTGGAGTTCCAAATTGAACTTGACCGGTTCATTATCTACGCACATTGTGTGAAAGCAAGTTCCAAATGGAACAGCTAAATCAAAAGACGATTCCGGACGGGGTCTGTTGCCTCTTCCGCCAACGGGAAGGAACACTCATGAAACACCAGAATTTACTTACGCCTCTCGCGTTTGCGCTGGGCATGACTGTCGCGGGCGCCGCTGCAGCACAAACGCTGACGATGGGGGTGCGTGGTGGCCCCGAATCCATGGACCCGCACTTCTCTGCGCTGGGCTCGCATGCCGAGGCCGCCAAGCACATTTTCGACACGCTTGTCTGGTCAGGCACTGATCTGCAGATCGAACCGGGACTTGCGACAAGCTGGACGCCGGTGGACGAAGACACCTGGGAGTTCAAGCTGCGCGAAGGCGTGAAGTTTCACGACGGGTCCGATTTTGACGCGGAAGACGTCAAGTTCTCGATCGAGCGTATTCCGGTCGTCACAGGGCCCACCACCACCGAGATATATGTGCGCCGGGTGGCCAGCGTGGATATCATCGATCCCTACACGATCCACATCAACACCGACGGTCAGGCGGCAACCCTGCCCAATGATTTCATCCGCCTGTTCATCGTCTCGTCCGAGGCGGCTGCCGACTATTCCACGCCCGAAACGGCTGCGGAAGGGTTCAATTCGGGCGCGGCGACCATCGGAACCGGTCCTTACAAGTTTGTCAGCTGGGAACCGAAAGGTGACCTCGTGCTGGCGCGCAACGATGACTACTGGCGTGGCCAAGGCGCCTGGGACACCGTGATCCGCAAGGAAATCCCCAACGACAGCTCGCGTCTGGCGGCGTTGAAGGCGGGTCAGGTGGATGTGATCAACTATGTCTCGTCGGTCGATTATCTGGCGCTTCAGCGGGATTCGGATATCGACGCGGTCATTGGCGACAGCGTCTACATTATGAACCTGCAACTCGACCAGCGTGAGGACACGCCGCTGGTGCGCGCCATCGACGGCTCTGATCTGCCTGAAAACCCGTTCCGTGACCTGAAGGTGCGTCAGGCCATCGACCATGCGATCGACCGCGAAACCATGGTCGAGATCGTGCTGGAAGGTCTGGGCAAACCTGCCAACCAGATGATGCCGGTGGACTTCTTCGGGTCCAACGCGGACATCCCGATGCCGACCTATGATCCGGCCAAGGCCAAGGCCTTGCTTGCGGAAGCTGGCTATGCCGACGGGTTCGAGGTTGATCTTTATTGCACCGCCGACCGTCTGCCGGGCGATGGCGCAATCTGTCAGGGTCTGGGGCAGATGCTGACGCAGGTGGGCATCAAGACCAATGTCAACGCGATCTCCAGAACGGTCTATTTCCCTGCGCAGGCGCGGCTGGAATACTCCATGTTCATGAACGGCTGGGGCACCCTGACCGGTGAAGCGTCCTACACGCTTGGCGCGCTGGCGCATTCCAACGATCCCGACAAGAAGTTGGGCGCCTTCAATCGCATCGAGTACATGAACCCTGAAGTCGATGTGCTGCTGCAGGCCGCCGCCACAGAGATGGACGAGGGCAAGCGCCGCGCCACCTATGAAGAGGCAATGGCCAAGATCATGGCCGACAAGGCCTATATCTCCATCGTTCAGCTTCAAACGGTCTGGGGCACGAAAGCGGGTGCGCTGACCTTCGATCCGCGCTTTGACGAGGACACGCTGGCCTTCTTCATCAAGCCCGCGTCCTGATAAACCAAGATCACAATGGGCCGGGCGGCCATTGCGCTGCCCGGCCCTTGTATATGCGGAGAGACACCTGATGCTCGGCTTCATCATCCAGCGATTCCTGCAAGCCGTCGTGGTCATGGCTGTCATGTCGGTCATCGTCTTTTGCGGCGTCTACGCCATCGGAAACCCGATCGACATCGTGATCCCGCCGGAAGCCACCGCAGATATCCGGGCCGAGGCGATACGTCGTCTGGGTCTCGACCGTCCTCTCTACGAGCAATACTTCATCTTCGTCGGCAATCTGCTGCAAGGCGACCTGGGGCGTTCGTTCGTTTACAATATCCCGGTACTCGAACTGATCGGCGGCCGCTTGCCCGCGACGCTTGAACTGGTGCTCATCTCGGTCGTGTCAGCCACTGTTCTGGGGGTCAGCCTTGGAATCTACGCGGGCTATCGACCGGACAGCTGGGTGTCCAAGACGATCATGGCGGTATCGGTTCTTGGGTTTTCAGTACCGTCCTTCTGGGTGGGTCTGATCCTGATCCTGTTTTTCGCGGTGCACCTTGGCTGGCTGCCCGCAGGGGGGCGGGGTGACACAGTCGAGATCTGGGGTGTGGCATGGTCCTTCCCCACGCTTGACGGTCTGTCCCATATCGTGCTGCCGGCGGCCAATCTGGCGCTGTTCAAGCTGGCGATGATGATCCGGCTGGCGCGCGCAGGGACCCGCGAGATCATGCTGACCGATACCATCAAGTTCGCCCGTGCCGCTGGCCTGTCCGAAGCAACGATCCTGCGTCGGCACCTTCTGAAACTCATTTCCATCCCGATCATCACGGTCTTCGGTCTTGAACTGGGATCGACCCTTGCCTTTGCGGTCGTGACCGAAACGATTTTCTCCTGGCCGGGTGTCGGCAAGCTGATCATCGACAGTATCACGGTGCTCGACCGCCCGGTGATGGTCGCCTACCTGATCATCGTTGCCTTCCTGTTCGTCACCATCAACTTCGTGATCGATCTGGTCTTTGCCCTGATCGACCCGCGTGTGCGCCACGGAGCGTCGGCATGAGCAATACAAGCACACCGCTGCGCCGTTTCTGGGCAGAGTTTCGCGAAAACAAGATCGCGGTCGTGGCCCTCGTTGTGGTGATCGTTCTGATCCTGCTTGCGCTTTTCGCGTCACTGGTGTCGCCGCAAAACCCCTATGATCTGGCCAATCTGTCCCTCATGGATAGTCGTAGGCCACCGGGTTTCGTCGGCACAGGCGGGTATACCCATATCCTTGGGACCGATCCGCAGGGGCGTGATCTGTTGTCCGCGATCCTTTACGGTTTGCGTATCTCCATCCAGATCGGGCTTGCGGCGGGCTTCGTCTCGCTGACGATCGGCACGACACTTGGTATTCTCGCGGCCTATGTCGGCGGCAGGGTCGAGGCATTGATCATGCGCCTCGTCGATCTGCAATTGTCTTTCCCGGCGATCCTGCTTGCACTGGTGATCGTGGCACTTCTGGGACAGGGCAAGGCACAGCTGATCGGGGCGCTTGTGGCCGCGCAATATGCCTATTTCGCCCGGACCGCCTATGGCGCGGCCAAGGCGGAACGCGGCAAGGATTATATCGAAGCAGCCCTTGCGACACCGCTCAGCGCGCGTCTGGTGGTCTGGCGGCACATGCTGCCCAATTGCACGCCGCCGCTGATCGTTGTCGCGACCGTGCAGATCGCCAATTCGATCTCGCTCGAAGCGACGCTCAGCTTTCTGGGCCTTGGCCTGCCGGTGACAGAGCCGTCGCTGGGCATGCTGATCTCGAACGGCTTCCCCTACATGATGAGCGGTCGTTACTGGATATCGGTCTATCCGGGTGTGGCGCTGATCATCCTGATCTTCGCGATCAACATCGTGGGCGATCAGGTGCGCGATCAATTCAATCCGAGGCTTCGCAAATGACCGAACCCGTTCTGAGCGTCAAGAATCTGAGCACGCATTTCTTCACCCGCGGCGGCGTCGTCAAGGCGGTTGACGGTGTGTCCTTCGATCTGGCGCGCGGCGAGATCATGGGGCTGGTCGGCGAAAGCGGATCAGGCAAGACCGTGACGGGGTTTTCCCTGATCGGTCTGGTCGATGCACCGGGGCGCATTGTCGAAGGCTCGGTCAAGCTCAACGGTGCCGAACTGACCACTCTGTCGGAAAAAGCGATGCGGACCCGTCGGGGTAATGAGATATCCATGATTTTTCAGGACCCGATTGCGACGCTGAACCCGATGCTGACCATCGGACAGCAGATGCGGTTGGCAATAGACGCGCATGAACGGCTGAGTGCACAAGCCGCCGAGGCGCGGGCTGCGGAATTGCTGACGCAGGTAGGGATTCCCTCCGCCAAGGCAAGGCTGCGGGCCTATCCGCACGAATTCTCGGGCGGCATGCGGCAGCGTGTGGCGATTGCAATCGCGCTGTTGCACCGGCCCTCCGTGATCGTGGCGGATGAACCGACGACAGCGCTGGATGTGTCGATTCAGGCGCAAATCCTGTTCCAGATGCGCGATCTGGCGCGTGAAACGGGGACGGCAATGATCTGGATCAGCCATGATCTGGCCGTCGTCTCCAGCCTCGCCAGCAAATTGGCGGTGATGTATGCGGGCCGCATTGTCGAACAGGGGCCGACCGCCATGCTGCTGCGTCATCCGCGGCATCCTTACACCGCGGGTCTGATCGCCTCGTTGCCGGCGATGGCGAAACCGGGCACGCCCTTGACGCAGATACCCGGTACCACGCCCTCGCTGCTTTCGCTTCCGCCGGGGTGTCCCTTTGCACCGCGCTGCGATCGCGCTGACGACCTGTGCAAGACAAGGCCCCCGCTTACCACGCAAGGCAAACGGGGATGGCGATGTTTCCATCCCGTAGGACAAGACGCAGGGGTTTCGGCATGACCGCGTTTCTGACGATCGACAATGTCAGCCGCCTGTTCGGGCCCAATCTGACCTTGGGCGAAAAAATCGCCGCGCGGTTGGGGGCGGATGTGGAAACAAGATCGGTCCGCGCTGTCTCTGACGTTTCTTTGACGATCCGCAAGGGCGAAACCCTTGGGCTTGTCGGTGAATCCGGTTGCGGCAAGTCCACATTGGGGCGACTGATCGCGGGTATTCTGCCGCCGACCACCGGCACTGTGTCTCTTGAAGGCGCGCCGGTGATGCAGGGGGGAACAAAGGTCACAACGCGTGTCCAGACTGTGTTTCAGGACCCTTTCGCCAGTCTGGATCCACGCATGAAGGTCGGCGACACGGTGTCCGAAGGTCCGATTTCCCATGGCTTGACCACCAAGTCCGAGGCCCGCAGCTATGTTGCTGGCTGGTTTGAGCGTGTGGGGCTGGATCCCGTCTGGGTCGACAGGTATCCGCACCAGTTTTCAGGCGGTCAACGGCAGCGTATCGCGATTGCCCGTGCGCTGGCCATGCAGCCCGACGTGCTGATCTGCGACGAACCTGTCGCCTCGCTGGACGTGTCGATTCAGGCGCAGATCATCAATCTGTTCCTTGAACTGAACCGCGATCTTGATCTGACCTGCATCTTCATCAGCCACGATCTGTCGGTGGTGCAACACCTCAGTGACCGCGTGGCCGTCATGTATCTGGGCCGCATCGTCGAGTTGGGGCCAGTGGCGCAGGTGTTCGGCACACCCGCGCATCCCTATACGGCGGCCCTGTTCGGCAGCGTTCCGAAACTGGTGCTGGATGCTGATGAACTGGTGCGCTTTGACACGATCGAGGGAGAGGTGCCGTCGCCGCTATCCCCGCCATCAGGCTGCGCCTATCATCCGCGTTGCCCGCTGGCGACAGCGACATGCAGCACAACCCAGCCCCAGACACGGACCGTGTCGGACCTGCGCTCTGTCGCGTGCCACCATTTTGAGGCGCAACTGGCGACCGCGAACGCCAAGTAAACGATGTTGCGGCTGCCGATGCTGCGACAAGGACCTGACGGTTTCAGGCCGGCGGTGCAACGCGCAGCCCGACAACACCGTGCTTTGCGATCAACTCCGCCACGAAACCGGATGCCTTGAGCTCTTCTACCGTGTCGAAAAGCCATGCGGCCGCAGCAGTGTTGCGACGCGGGGTGCCGATGGCCTGCTGTACCGCGCTGAACTGCCCCTCAAGGATCCGCGCGCCCGGCAAACGCCCGACATCCTGAATCAACCGCGGATGCAACCCGGCGAGCGCATCAAGCCCCTGTTCCACGAAGACGTCGAAGGAGCTGTCTATCGTATCCGTCTGCACGATCTCGGCGTGACGGATGTTGTTCTCCAGCCAGAGCCCGTAGGCTGTGCGACCTGTCGCCGCGATGCGCAGGCCGGGTTGATCGACGTCCTTCATCGAACGGATCTTCGATCCAGCCGGTACCAGATAGGTGCAGGGGATTTCGCAATAGGCCGCGCTGAAGGCGATGGTTTCCGCGCGTTGCGGTTCGGCACCGATATTCCCGATATCCCATTCATCCACTGCCGCGCCATCCGCAAGAGTGCCGGGGTCGGGGTAGCACGAATACGCGACCTGCACCGCAAGACGCCGCGCGATCTCGGCGGCCATGTCGGGGGATACACCGATCGGATCACCATTTGCGGCCTTGCCTGTGACCAGAAGGAAATTGCTCAGGTTGATACCGGCCCGCAATGTCCCGTTGGGTGCCAGCTCTGCCAAAACGGAAGGAAGGATGTCAGGTTTTTCCATGTGGGCTTCGCTCTAAGGGGCATGTGTCTTGCGGTCTGAATGACAGGCAGCTGTCACAGTGGTACTGCCCGTTTCGCAGATTGTCTTGTCGGGTTTTGTTAAAGGAAATCAGCCAAGGCATCATCAACGCTCCGCAACAGGAAGGCTGCGCAAATGCCGGCCACGATACGCGCGGACAGGATGATGTCACGGCTCTGGCAGAGTCAGCCTCGATTCAGGCTGGCAGTACCTCGACCCGCGCTTGTACAGTCACCATGACAGTTTCAGGATTGGACGATGGACGGATTTCACAAGAAGCTGACGGCGCTGCGCCACGATTTTCACCGCCATCCCGAACTCGGGTTTGAGGAGGCGCGGACGAAGGCAAAGGTCGCCACGATCCTGCGCGATCTGGGCCTTGAGGTCCATGAAGGCGCGGGGGTAGTCGGCATCCTTCGCGCAGGGGGCGGCAACCGCGCGATTGGACTGCGCGCCGATATGGATGCGCTGCCGATCACCGAGCAAAGCACGCATGACCACGTCTCGACCAATGCCGGGGCGATGCATGCCTGTGGCCATGACGGGCATATGACCATGCTGCTTGGTGCGGCAGAGACCCTGGCCCGCAACCCGGATTTCGACGGGACCGTGGTGTTTCTGTTTCAGCCGAACGAAGAACATGGTCTGGGCGCACAGGCGATGATCAAGGAAGGCGTGCTGGACCGTTTCCCCATCGACGAGGTCTATGCCATTCACAACTTGCCCGGCGCGCCGATAGGGCAGATCTCGACCCGGGTCGGGCAGATATGTTCCAGCGAAAGTCTCTTTGAGATTTCCATCGCGGGTCGTGGCGGGCACGCTTCCATGCCGCATGTCGGTGTTGACGCGATCACCGTCGGTGCGGAAATGGTGCTGGCGCTGCAGACCATCGTGTCGCGCAAACTGGCGCCAGGGTCAGGTGTGGTCGTTTCGGTGACCGAATTCCTGACGGACGGACAGCGCAACGTGTTGCCGGGGTGTGCGGTGCTGAAAGGCGATGTCCGGGCGCGTCTGCCGCAGGATCGGGACGCGGTCGAGCGTTTCATGAAACAGATCGTGGACGGCGTGGCCTCGACCCACGGCGTCACCGCCACGCTGCGCTTCAACACAGAATTCATCGAGACGATCAACGCGCCGCTGCCTGCCGAGGCCGTGGTCCGCGCCGCCCGTGCTGCGGGGCTTGAGGCAATCGGTGATCGCCAACCGATGAGCTTTTCCGAGGATTTCGCCCATTTCAGCGCCGCCGTTCCGGGCTGCTTCCTGCTGTTGGGGAATGGAGAGACCGGACCCCACGGCCAGCCGCTTCACGCGGCCGATTACGACTTCAACGACGCGCTTCTGCCGATAGGGGCCGCCTTCTGGGCCGAACTGGTCCGTGATCGCCTGCCAGCGCGACAGGATACCAGATAACCGATCTTCCTCTGCCCGCACATTCAAACCCTCTCCCGAAATGATCCGGTGAAACCGCATCAGCGGAATGGGCGATGCTTTCCACCGCGAGGCCGGAAATTATTTTCAGTGAAGGATTGAACAGCGTTTCAACAATGCAGATATCTCAAGACGCAGCTTCGGGTGATAGGGACAGTCCGGAAATCGGATAGCGTCTGAATGCCCGGCAAAAGGATGGTGCGCGCGCCCGTGATCGTCCGGGTGTGAAGGCTTGAACGCGTTTCGCCTCGTTGGGAGGCCAGCGGGTTTCGATCATCGTATGACCGGTTTGCCTGAATGGGGCCGGCCCGGCGGTGTCCCTGCCGAACAGCGATTGAACGTCATGCGGTTCAACAGTCCTTCAGTTCTGAATCCGTGTTTGGGGCGTGCCGCCCTGCATCACCGGTTCTTTGTCTTCCTCAAATGACCAACCTTCAACGAGCTGACCGGGCGCGGTCGCTCCAGCATGTTCACAGGGACCTGAAATGCCATACCTCACCGCCATCATAACGAGCCTTGTTTGCCTCACTGCCGTTTGTGCGATCTACGGGTGCAGAGTGTTCGCCCAGCCGGCAAGCTGGTTGCGCGGAGAATTGATAGACATGTTGCTCATCGCGCTTCTTTCAGGCTTCTTCCCTCTGGCCTTGACGGCCAGCATCATCGGGATCTGGGATGATCTTTCGAATGGGTTCAGCTTGTCCGCGCTTCAGTCGGCCGGTCTGGATTTTCTCGGGCTTGTCCTCGTTTTCTTGACCTTCGTGATCTTTATCGCTGCTGCAAGAGCGACAGCACGTGAGGCCTCCAATGCATCGAAAGCCGGAATAGGCTTGGATCAGAACAACCTGTCGATCGGTTGAACCGGCGTCATGCGACCCACCGTGCTGCCGCAAAAGCAGGTCGTGTCGCATGCGGCACGGGTTGTCTTGACGTGGCGGCGCATGGCGCCGGTCCGATGCCGCACCGGACCTGCGGCAAGGACGTAAATCTAACCTTATATACCCGGATCCGCTGACCACGGGTCTCAGAGGGCGAGTTTGACTCATGACCACACAAGACGAGATCGACGACAGTACCTTGCCGCTGATCGAGCATCTGGCAGAGCTGCGCATGCGGCTGATCCATTCGATGGTGGCTTTCATCATCGGAATGACGATCTGCTTCACGGTCTGGAACCCGATCTTCAACTTCCTGACCCATCCGCTGTGTTCCGCCATGGCCGAACGCGGTCACGCGGATTGCGGCCTGATCCTGATCCGCCTGCAGGAAGGTTTCTTCGTCGCAGTGTCGATCTCGCTTCTGGGGGGGCTTATCCTGTCGTTTCCCTATATCGGGGTCCAGCTGTGGCGTTTCGTGGCGCCGGGCCTGTACAAGTCCGAGAAGGGGGCGTTCCTGCCCTTCCTTCTGGCATCACCCTTGATGTTCTTTCTCGGAGCAGCCTTTGCCTATTATGCGATCACGCCATTGGCCTTTGATTTCTTCCTCGGGTTCCAGCAGCCGGGAAGCCTGCTGGATGATGGGGCAGCGCAGGAAAGCGCAGTCGCGGGGATCGCTTTTCAAGGGTCGGCGCAGGAGTATCTGAGCCTGACGATCACCTTCATCGTCGCCTTCGGTCTGTGCTTTCAGCTGCCTGTTCTTCTGACCCTTCTGGGTAAGGCCGGCTTGGTCAGTGCGGACGGATTGGCGACCGTGCGCAAATATGCGGTGGTGGGTATCCTGATCGTCGCAGCACTGGTGACGCCACCGGACGTGGTCAGTCAGATCATCCTTTTTACCGTCATTTACGGGCTTTACGAGATTTCGATCCTTCTTGTGCGCCGTGTCGAGGCCAAGAGGGAGTCACAGTTGCGCGCCGAGGGCTACTAGGGCGTGGCCACTGAGGCGCAGTCCTGTCAGAAGCCGGGTCTTGAGCTTGAAATCGGGCATGAAGGCAGATGATCCGTGATGTCCGGCTGTTCCGGGCAAGTGGCATGCATTCTCCGGAAGCAGGGTCCGCTCGGTCCTATTCGGGATAGGGGCGGGCGGTCCAGCGCAACAGCGTCAGCGCATCGGCTTCCTTGGACTCGCGGTCGTCGCGGATCTGCCGGATCCGTCGTGTCGTCTGATCGAGCGCAAGCCTGATGGTCGATATCTCGCGAAACTGATCCAGAACGGTTTGTTCCAGCGCCGCGATCCGCGGGGCGACCTTTTCCAGCGCTTTCTCGATCTGCGCCACCTCGTTGCGGATCGCGCGGATATAGCTTCCGATATAGGGCGCTGATTCAAGGGTAACGGTCAGCGCTTCGGTCTTGAGACGCCCAAGAAGATCGGATCGCGTTCTTTCCAGCACGGCGACATGCGCCCGCAACGTTGCCAGTTCGCGGGCTTCGGCCGCCATTTCATGCCGTCTGAGCCGCTCGAGCAGGGACAGGGTATGCAGCCTGTCAGTCATTCTTCTGTTGCGCGTCGCCGGACCGCCCCCTGAAGCTGCCCGACGCATCGACAAGGGCGGCGCGCATACGCTCCATGATCTCGGCCGGAAAGGCGTTTCGGTCCACCGGGGGCATGACCGAAATCGAGGGTCCTGGTGCGCCCAGCGGTATCGTCTGGCCGCCGATTGGCGCGCCGGCCTGCGTGGGGGCGTCCTTGGGGGCCTCGCCCGCGGCAATCGCAACCGTGCCCGCGCCAGCGATCGCAAAGGCGCAGAGAATGGCGCGGATGGCTGTGCTGGCCGGTCCGTTGATCATATCGCAGGAAGCTCTTTCTGCGCGGCTTCAACCTTGTAGAAATCGGGTTGCTTGCTGCTGGGGATATTGCCGCGCCCGATCTCGACGCAGATGTTGGGCGGGTGGTTCGCCACCATCGCGACAAAGATGTCGCGGATGATCAGATAGAAGGCCTCGTCTTCATCCTCGATCTGCTTGAGGCGGCCGGAAATCGGCTGCACCATGCAATAGGCCAGGAACACGCCCAGGAAGGTGCCGACCAGCGCGCCGCCGATCATCTTGCCCAGAACCTCCGGGGGCTGGTCGATCGAAGCCATGGTCTTGATCACGCCCAGAACCGCAGCGACGATGCCGATTGCCGGCAGCCCGTCCGCCATCGTCTGGATCGCCCCGGCCGAGGCCAGCGCCTCGCGGTGATGCTTCTTGATCTTGCGATTGATCACATCCTCGGTCTGGTATTTGTCATCGAACTGCATCGACAGCATCCGGAAGCTGTCGGTGATCAGCTCTGTCGCGAAATGATCGCTCAGGATCGCCGGGTAGCGCTGGAAGATGGTGCTTTCCTGCGGCTTCTCGATATGTTCATCCAGAGCGATGATGCCCTTGGTCTTGTAGAGCCGGGCCAGCTCGTACATCAGGTTCAACAGGGCCTCGTAATGCGGAGCCTTGAACTTGGGCCCTTTCACGACCTTGCCCAGACCGCGCAAGGACGACCGCAGCACCGTCGTCGAATTGGCGACCACGAAAGCGCCAATCGCTCCGCCCCCGATCATCATGCCTTCGTATGGAAGCGCATAGAGCACGATGTCCATTTTGCCGCCGGACAGCATGAAGCCACCGAAAACCAGCCCGAAAACCATTGCCAGCCCAAGAAAGATCGTCATGCACTACCCGCCATAGTTGCGCAGAGCCGGGTCCAGCCTCTGGCCCGCTGCCATTATCTTTTCTTTCCGTATAATTGACATTTATACAATAATAAACAAGTATAGACATGTATAAAATCAAACCGAGGTGGGCAGCATGAGCGGTTCAGGCACATTCGTATACCTGCTCGAAGAGGAAGCGGTCGCCGCGATGCTCTTGGGTTGGCCCGCAGATATGCAGGTGGCCGTGTGCCTGACGCCCGGCGGAGGCTGCGATCTGGCGGTCCATCACCGCAGCGAACTGTCGCGTGTACTGGACCGGATCGCGACCCTGCATGGATTGCACCCGGAGGATCTTTTTGTTGCGCCGCGCGTCGAGGGCTATCCCACGCGCAAGGTTCTGTTTTCGGAAGAGCAGCAGCTGCTGTCCTTCGTGGCCGACAGCCCGAACCTTGCCGAACTGGCGTCGGATTACGCGATAAACTATCGCTTTGCCCGTGATGAAGGGTTGGACCAGGATGTGCTGGCCCGCGCCGCTGTCGGCGAGCGGCCGGTTGCCCGGAAGGCCAGAGCCCCCCGGACGGCCCCGTCCGCAGCGGCCTCGCACCCGATGTCGCCGCGCTCGACTGCGTTCATCACGCATCTGTCCCTGCCTTCGGGCTATGCTGCGCCCACACCGGCGCAGCGGCAGGAATGCATCTTTGTCGATGGCCGTCTGAAACGTGCGGGCGACAAGGTGCGCCTTGTGATCGCGCCCGACAAGGCGAAGGGCACAGAACCTGCGATCGCGGTGACGCGGATCGGGTGCCGCGATGATTTCGCGCGCTTCGTGCTGCCGCGGTCGCTGCTGGCAGGGTGGACGCCCGACAAGGCGGCGGTGCTCGAGATGGCCGTGGATCTGTTTCCGCAGGCCGTCATCGACCGCTACATGCGCGAACCACATCACTGTCAGGTCACTGTGACGGTACGGGGCGTCTTCGTGTCGTTCGGCGCGCCAGTTGCGGCAAGACCGGCTGAACCCCGCCCTGCTGCCCCGGTGGTCGCGGCGCATCCCAAGCGCAGGCTTTTGAAATCCGTGCATGTTGCGGTCGCGGCGCTGGTCGCCATGATGGTGGCAACCGGGCATTTCGCAACCGCGCTGGATCGCGATCCTTTGCGCACCGCATCTGCCTATGATTCAGGTTACGGGGCGGATGCAGCACTTGACCTGATGTCGACCATGGCCAGCGCGGATGCGATGAAATAGTGCTCGTCGGGCGCTGTTGCCTATGACGCGTCGGACCCGTCGGGCGACTGCATGAGGTAGCCCTTGGATCGGATCGTCTGAACAAGATACCGCTCGCCGAAGGTGGCCTGAAGTTTCTTGCGGATCTTCGTGATATGCACATCGAACTTGCGATCACCGTACAGCCAATCCGATTGATCAAGCTGCTGTGACAACTGGTTGCGCGTGACGATTTCACCCTTGTGGGCGTTCAGGATGCGCAGGATCTGGCTTTCCACCGGCGTGAACTGCGCCTGCGAAAACAGGGGCGTGTCGGGCGGCTTGCCGCCCTCCAGCATCCCGGCCTGACGCATGCGAAGGGCCAGGCGGGCTGCGAATTCGCGCGGTGGATGGGGCACGCGCAGCACATCATCCGCCCCGGCTGTCAGCGCATCGGCCGAGCTGTACTCATCTGCAATATGATCGATGACGATGATCAGCCAATCGGGCAGTTGCTGTCGGCAATCGGCAATCTGGGCCGGGCCGAGGATCGCATCCCTTATGCCGATGATCAGAATCCCCGAGGATGGTGCATCGCGCAGCGCGCCATCGGTAAATAACGCGGGGCAATAATCCTTGCTGATCGAGACGTTCTTGACGCCAAGTTCCCTGATCTGGGTCAAGAGGCTGCGTGACAGCGCATCATCGGTTTCCCTGACGACGGCAAGCTGTGGCAATTCCCCCATCTGTTTTTCTGACCCCCGGGTCTGTTTTCCGTGATTGTCATGAACCGGAATCACTAATGAAACACGATGCAAGGTTGCGCGTCGCCGCCTGACGCGGTGGCCGAATCTGCCAGTGGCAAGAGTCGGTCTACCCCTTATCGATAACCCCTAAAGTCTTTGTTGCTCAACCCCAAAGCGGTTTTTGCAAACGAAACAACCTGAAATTGCTGCACTTCTTTGCTGTTCAGTGCTTGCTTATCTAAAGAACAGTTGTCTTGCATTCCAAACTATGCAAAATTATCCATGCCGATGATCGAAGAATTCGATGTTCCGTCGATGAAACTTGACGACTGAAGATTATGACAGCGTCAATCATTGTGGTCGGAAAGGCTTTCCCACAGTAGAGGGCATCCAATGACCAAACCCGATCCAAAGGCAGACATGCTTGCAGCTGTCGCCGCTTCCTATGCGTCACGGACCGATGTGTCCGCAGACGATATCATTGCGCTTGTCGCGCGGCTGCGCAGCGAATTCAGCGATACCGAGATCCCCCAGACTTCTGGCGCGGCGCCGGTCGCGGCCCTTGCGCGCACAGAGCCTGCCATTCCGGTCGACAAGGCCGTCACCAAGGACAAGGTGTTCTGTCTTTGCTGCGGCAAGGGGTTCAAGATGCTCAAGCGTCATCTGGGTGCCGAGCATGGGCTGACCGAGGCTGCGTACCGCGCCATGTTCGGCTTGTCCGAAGACATGCCCCTGGTTGCGCCCAGCTATTCGGAACGCAAGGCGAACTATGCGCGCAGGGTCGGTTTCGGAAAATACGACAGGCGCGATGCCGGCGCCGGGAATTCTGATGCCGAGGAAAACCAGAGCATTTCCTGAACATTCAACCAGTTTCATCGGGCCGCCTGAAACAGGCTGGATCAGACTGATGTTGCCAGCCTGAAGGATGTGGGTCATTGGCTGACAAGAACGTCATCGTCATCAAGAAAAGCGACGACCATGGTGATCATGATCACCACGGCGGTGGATGGAAGGTCGCATATGCGGACTTCATGACCGCCATGATGGCATTTTTCCTGATGCTGTGGATCGTGTCGGCGGCAGATGAACAGAAGCTGCAGGGTCTGGCCGAGTTTTTTACCCCGACCGAGACCTCTGACATCATCGGCGGCCGGGGCATGCTTGACGGGCAGGTCTTCGGTCCGGACGGGGTCTACAGCGGCGTGGCCGGTGAAAACTTCCAGATTCAGCCCCCGAGTTTCGGCCGGGACGAACCTGTGTCGCCACCTGATGTGCCGCCGCGCAGGCTGGATCCCACCGTTGTCGTGGAATATTCGGTCTTTCCTTTGCCTGAAGACAAGGGTGAACGCGATACGGATGCATCGGCGACTGCAACCGGTCAGGAAGGCACAGTTGAAACAGATCCCGAACTGATCGCGGAACTGGCGGCGCGGGCCGAAAAGCTTGACCGCGTTGCGGATGAGATCGAAGCAGCCGTGAACGAGAACATGGCGCTGGTCGAGCTGGGGTCCAATCTGCGGATCGACAGGACGCCGGATGGTCTGCTGGTGCAGATACTGGATCAGGAAAATCGCCCGATGTTTGCCTCGGGAAGCGCCCGCATCGATGGCGCCATGCTTGCCTTGGTGCAGATCATCGGGAATGCGGTGGATGATCTTCCATATCCTCTGGCCATCACCGGCCATACGGATGCGGTGCCGTTCACCTCGCGCGCCGATTACGGAAACTGGGAGCTTTCGGCGGATCGCGCCAATACGACCCGGCGCGCGCTTGAGACAGCGGGGGTTTCACCTGTGCGGATCTCGCGGGTGTCAGGCCTGGCGGATACCATGCCGCTGAACCCGGCCGCGCCAACCGCGCCCGAGAACCGCCGGATCACGATGCTGCTGATGTATCCTGAACCCGTCGCGCGCGATGATGCGGGGCAGAACGACAGCCAGCCGGGCGGTGGTGCCGCGACAGGTGCATCCGGAAATTCAGACTGAAGACCGTATTCGGACCGTTCCGGTTCGCGGCTGCCCTCATCTTCGCAGGGTAGAGCATCCTCAATTTTTTGCGCGTTTGGCGAGTATTCGCAACTAAAGATTTGTCAAGTGTCCAAATGGTTAAATCGTAACACAGGCACGTGATGATCACACAACTCTGACGAAATAAATTAAGCGTCACGCTCCCGCTCTGGATGCAAGAAAAACGCCTTGATTTTGTACGGTTTTTTCATCGCGCCTTGTCAGAATGACCAAGCCAAGCCCTAGATGTCAGCACAATATGTAGAGAAATCGCCCGGAGGCTGGCTACCGCTTGTAGATATTCTTAACACTTCGATTCTTTAAGAAACGTTAACGTGAACCTATCATGTGTCAGGCTGGGGTATGGGATGGTGGGATTTCTGCATGCGACACGACCGACTTCTGGACTTGATCTGGCAAGGTGACATCAAGCTTGGCACCGGGCCGGGCGCGCGCCGTCTTCAGCGCGCGATGGCCGCGTTGTTACCGCTGCGTATGGTGTGCCTTGGGGCCACCTCGGGTGTCGATCGCAGCTGCCTGATGGCCGACGATGCGGAGCTTCTGCCAGAGCTTCCGATCGGCGATGTCCTTGTCGAGGAATTGTCGATCGACGTGCCTGTCGGATCGCTGATAGTCGTGCGAGAGGCGGATCTGCTGTCGAGGCCGATGCTGGACGACGAGATCTCCTATGATCTGGGCCTGCTGGTTGCCGAGGCCCTGCTGGGTGTCATTCGCAGCGAGGCTTTCCCCGTCGCACGGGAAACCGATGCGCTTTACGCCATGGCGCGGTCCTATCATGCGATGATCGGCGGCTCTGGTTTCATGCATCTTGGATTGGTGCCCGCGCAGTTCCGCGTGGGCCTTGCCGCCGGGCTGTGCACCTATTGGGCCGGCACCCGGTCTGCGCGCAGCGATACCAGTGGTCTTTTCCTCCGCCCCGATTTCCTGACATGCCCCCGCTTGCTCAACTACCTGCGGGATCTCGACAGCAATTTCACGGCACCCGACAGGATTCCCGTCGGCTTGATGCTGTTCTCTGGCGGGCCCTGCACCTACCATGATTGGCTGGCGCAGGTCGCAAGACGTGTGAGCGCAGAACTTGACGGCCATCTGGCACGATCCTGTGGTGGCGGCAGTCAAAAAGAGTTGCGTATTTGACATCTGCCTGAGCTTTAATCTTGCGTTAACCATATATAACTTTGTGAATACGCTTATTTATGTATGATTATGCTTGCAATTAGTGCGGGTAATGATCGTGATAAGCACCCTTCAGGCAGCATTGCGCGAACCGCTTCTGACTGTCGACACCGAGCGCGATGCGATCCGGCGTTGGCAGGATGAAGGTGACCGTAGCGCGCTGGAGATTTTGCTGCGCAGCCATGCGCGGCAGGTCTGGTCGCAGGCCTTGCGGTTCGCAGACAATCCGGTGGATCTGGACGATCTTGTGGCCGAAGGCATGGTCGGCCTGATCCATGCGGCCGACAATTTCGACCTCAAGCTGAACCTTCGCTTCTCAACCTATGCCGCATTCTGGATCACCAACGGCGTTCTTGCCGCACTGGCCCGGATCGGTACGGTGATCGACATGCCGGTGCGCACCTATCTTGCCGCGCGGGCCGGGCGATTGCAGTCCGATGATGCGGATCTGTCCCATCTGGCCACGCAGGGGGCGCTACCCCTCGATACTGTCGGTGAAGGTCCGTCACTATCGGAACGTCTGCCCTGTTCCAGCCCGAACCCGGCGGAAACGGCAGAAATACGGTCTGCGCAAAAGCGGATCAACCGGATGCTGCTGCAAGCCCTGCGATCCCTCGACCCGACCGAACAGGCGATCATCCTGCGCCGCAGGCTGGCGCTGGATCCCGAGCCAGCCGAAACCGTCGCCGCAGATCTGGGAATGACCGTGCAAAGGCTGCGGCAGGGAGAGACGCGCGCGTTGACCCGGTTACGGCGTGACCTGCTGGCGTTGGGCTTTAACCGCGCCCTGCTGCATTGAGAGGCTGAGAATGATGATGCCCCCGTTTGCCGGACTGAAGGCACTTTTTGCGGCCACACAATCCAAGGACATGCCGGATCCGCAGAAGAAACCGGTTGCCGTATCGCTTGCCGCTACCGGCATGGGCGGCACGCCAAAGGCCGACCCGCAACAGGTCATTCAATTCGCGCAACTGCTTGCTGCTGGCAGATTGAAAGGCGCGCCAATGGTCGCGCCGGGACAGGTCCAGATCGCGTTGCCCGGTGATGCTGCCACGCGGGGGGCCGCTCTGGCCGCCCTGTCTGACGAGACCGAGGCCCTTGCCGCCTCTCTTCTGGCAGAGCCGGGAAAGCCTGCGTCCAGCGATGTGGTCGCGGCCTTCGTGGCCCTGTTGCAGCAATTCGACGCGGCAACCGGTGGGGACGCCATGCAAGTGCTGGCAACGAACCTGCAAGGGCTTGACGCGTCCGGCCTTGCCCGGCTTGAAGAGGCCGCAACCGATCCTGCATCGCTGCTCGAGGCCCTCGCCGGTCTTGTGGGTGTTCCGGTGTCGGAAAGCCCGGGATTGCAGTTGCGGTCCCTGTTGGTTCCCAAGGACGGAATGTCCCCGGCAAAAGGAGAGGCGAAACGCCCCGCATCCCTGTCCATGCCGAAGGTCGCGGAGGGCGCGCAGGTTCTGCCCAGCCGCGACATCGGAACACCGCTGGTTCCGGCCGCTGACCAGGCCGTAGACAAGGCCGCTGACAAGGCCGCAGCATTGCAGCAAGTCGCAATACCGGCCGAGGCGCGCGTTGATGTGCGGACCATGGTCATCGGTGCGCTGACCAATCCGGGCGCGGGCGCCGAGGGCGAGGCGTTGCCCATACCGACACCGCCCACCGATGCACGGCCGCTGGCTGCCAGCCCCATGGCCGCAATCCCGGCGGATATGGCGCGGCCGTCCGAGGCCGGGCAGCCGCCCGCATCGGGTTTCGCGCGCAACCTTGCACAGCAGATCCGCAGCGCCACCTTGACGGAAGGAACGACCCGCATCGCCCTGGCCCCGCGTGGACTGGGCGAGATCGAGATCGACATGGGGCCGGACGAGGCGGGAAACCTGCGCATCATCTTGCGCGCGGAAAACCCGGCGGTGCTGCAAGCGCTGCGCGGCGACCGTGACGGCCTTCTTCTTGCCCTGTCGCAGGGCGGCGCGGATGTGCGGGATGCCGATCTCGGTTTCGAGGATTTCAGCCACCGGCATCGCCGCGATGCCGAAGAGGCAGACACACCCAAGGGCCGCAGCGCAGAGCGCGGTATCGAACCTGCCTCTCCGATCGGCACGCCAACCCGCAGGATCACCGGGTTTGGCAGGCTGGACATGTTAACCTGAAGGACAAGCCATGGAAATTTCACCCAACTCGGCAACTGTTGGCCTGACGACGACGACCGACTCGAACATTGCCAAGAACAAGCTTGATACCGACTATCAGAGTTTCCTGAAGCTGCTGATCGCGCAGGTGTCGAACCAGGATCCGTTGGAGCCGATGGATTCCACGACATTCGTATCGCAGCTTGCCCAGCTGACGCAGGTCGAGCAATCGATCGTGACCAACGCCAACCTCGAGAAGATCGACACGCGACTACGCAATGTCGAGTCGCTCTCGGATGTGCAGCTGATCGGGCGCGACGTGACCGTTCCCACGGACCGGGTCGAACTGCGCGATGGTCAGGCTGCCTTTACCTATGCCCTGTCGCGTGACGCGGCGGACGTTGCGATCCGGATCATGGCCGCAGATGGAACGATCCTGCGTGAAATGACGGGTCAGCCGGGCGTTGGGGTCACGGACCATGTCGTGGCGTGGGATGGCAAGGATGTCGATGGATTGCCCGTGCCGGATGGCGTGTTCCGCGTCGAAGTCCTGGCCAAAGATGCCGCTGGCAACGCAGTCGCTTATGACACCAGATCGACAACCCGCGTCGAACAGCTGACCTTCGCGGGCGGTGTCACGACGATGCTGCTGCGCAATGGTGATACGGCCTTCGCGGGAAGCGTGACAGCCGTGCGCTGAACCCCTTGCCCGGGGCTGGTCAGTTGAAGCCGACGTCGTGCTTGTAAAGGGTCAGGAACAACACGTCCTCGACATCCGCGAACTCTTCCTTGAGGTCGGACTTGATGCTGCCCGACAGCAGCTGTGAATCGATGACGACCCCGCGCAAGACCGGGGTTTCAGCCGCGCGGGCCATCGCGCTTTCGATCGCCGCCTGCAGCAGCGCCGCGTTCTGCGGGATCATGTAATGCGCGGCGCGTTCCGCATCGGCCACCGCGACAGCCACATCCGCGACGACAAAGGTCACGCTCTCGCGCTTGCGCACCGGCAGGGTGACACTTTGCATCTTGACTACATGGTGGCCGGGAACCGCTGCGGCGGGCTGTTTCCGGGCCTCGGGCGGTGCGGTCTTCTCGGCGTCGGTGGCATCTGTAACGGCTTCGGCGTCACGCAGGATCGCTTCCGCTTCCGCCTCGGTCGCGGACAATGCGGCCGGTGTGCCGGGCGCCAAGCCGTCATGGGCTTCGGCCTCGGCCTGAGGCATGGCGGCTACATCCACAGGATGTGCGCCCGCAATAAGGCTGCCGGCAAAATACCCTGCAGACGCAAATGTGCCGACGGCAACGACCGCGACGATAGGGAATAGCTTCATACCGTGACCCGAGCCTCCGATTACTCTCGGAGGGATCGCACGGGAATACGGTCAGACTTCAGCCTTAGTAGGGCAAAATGATGTCGACCACGTCTTCGCCATAGCTACGTTGCTGCTGGCGTGACAATTGCCCACGTCCGCCATAGGTGATCCGGGCCTCGGCCACCTTGTCATAGGGGATCGTGTTGTTCATGCGGATATCCTGCGGCCGGATGATTCCCGCCAT
>JBFHIW010000040.1:0-34247 GCA_041596235.1 Paracoccaceae bacterium | reverse complement strand
GCGCGCGGGGCTGATGCGGATCGCCACGTATAACGTGGAATGGTTCAATTCCCTGTTCGATGATGCAGGTCAGCCTTTGGCCGATGATGGGCCCTCAGGCCGCTACGGCATCAGCCGGTTTCGCCAGCTTGAGGCGCTGGGTATTGTCTTTACCGCGCTGGATGCAGATGTGGTCATGGTGATCGAGGCGCCCGATCACAACGGCAAGCGGTCGACGGTGACGGCGCTGCAGGCCTTTGCGCATGCCTTCGATCTGCGCTGCAAAGCCGCGATCATGGGGTTTCCCAATGACACGCAGCAGGAAATCGCGCTGATGTTCGATCCCTATGTCGTGGATCCGCGCCATGATCCAAGGGGCGAGGCCACGGGCAAGAAGGGGTCGGATGCGGATCCGCGCTTTGACGGGGTGTTCCGTATCGACCTTGATCTGGACGGGACAGAGGATCTGGTCAGCTTTTCGAAACCGCCGCTCGAACTTGAGGTGGCAACGATGGATGGTCTGGTCTTTCGCATGATCGGGGCGCATCTGAAATCCAAGGCGCCGCATGGAGCGCGCGGGCGCGATGCGGTGATGCGACTGGCCATCGCCAACCGGCGCAAGCAGCAGGCGCAGGCCGTGTGGCTGCGTCGCCGCGTGGCCTACCATCTGGAACAGGGCGATCCGCTGATCTTGCTGGGCGACCTGAATGACGGTCCGGGGCTGGATGAATACGAGGGGCTGTTCGGGCGGTCCTCGGTCGAGGTGGTGATGGGCGAGGCGGGGCAGGGCACCCCGGTCGAGGGCTGTCTGTTCGATCCGCATGCGCGTCAGGCGGTGCAGCGTCGCCCCGGCGTGGCCAGCCCCACGACGGCGCGCTTCTATATCCAGCATCAGGACCGCTATCTTGAAGCGCTGCTGGATTACATCATGATCTCGCCCGACCTGATGGACCGGCAGCCACGCTGGCGCATCTGGCATCCGTTCCATGATCCGGCCTGCTGGAAGGTGCCGGAGTTGCGCGATGCGCTGATCGACGCCTCTGACCATTACCCGGTGACGCTGGATATTGATCTGGCATCTTAAACTGGATCGCGAGTCATCCTATATTGCAGGGATGAGACATGGTTTCGCCTTTGCTGCCCTTCTGTCGCTTGGCCTGTCACTTGCCCCCGCGCAGGCGCAGGACAGTGATGCGCCCACGCCCCCTGTGCCCGAGGGGCAGAATACGGATCAGGGGCAGAGCCTGATGGAGCGCGGGGCGCGGATGTTCCTTGAAGGGATGCGCCGCGAGATGGAGCCCGCGCTTGAGGACCTGCGCGACCTGATGGTCGACATGGGGCCCGCGATGCAGCAATTCATGCGTGACATGGGACCGGCCATGGCGGATCTGCTGGGCCGGATCGACGATCTGTCAGCCTATGAGGCGCCTGAATTGATGCCGAATGGCGATATCGTGATCCGTCGCAAGCCCGAAAGTGGGCCCTTGCCGCCGCCTGCGGAGGGCGAGATCGACATCTGACGCGAAAGACCGCGATCAGCCCTTGATCCGCACATCCGTCTGCGCGCCCAGCGAGGCCGCCAGCGACATGAACCGCGCTTCGGCCACCTCGCCGTAAAGATCGCCTGCAGAGCCGCTCAGATGCAGTTCCAGCAGCTTTTTCTTGGGAAACCAGCGCATCTCGCCCATGGGTGCGTCGCGTTGCAGCCAGAGCATCGCGCCAAAGCGCATGGCCTTGCCCACGACTTCGGCCTGATGGATCGCGGCCTCGTCCAGCAGGCGGAACATCGGTTCGAACCGCGTGCCCTCGCGCTTGTTGGAATAGCGATGCAGCAGCGCCAGCCCCAGGAAGACGCGTTCGGAATGTTTCAGCCCGCCAAGATTGGCGCGTGTGGCATTGTCGAAGCAGACTTCGGCGCGGTAATCGGGATGGGCGCGCCAGCTGACATCGTGCAGCAGGCAGGCGGCCTTGATCAGGCGCTTGCGTTCGAGCGGCGCGGATTTGAACAGCGGCAGGATGAAGTTGTACAACTGCTTGCCGAAACCGGGGATGCGGGCATCCTTGGCCTCGGCGAAATAGCACGATTCGATCAGCGGATCGCGATCGCGCAGCGATTGCGGCATCTGTTCATACAGCATCCCCTCGCGGATCCCGTAGCTTGATACGGCGATGTCGCGCGGGTGGAAGGTCTTGACCACAGCCTTCAGAACTTCGCAGGCCAGCGGAACCAGATCCATCCGTGCGGCGGATACGCCGCAACGGGTGCGCAATTCGACAGGGTCGTTCTGGCGGATGTATTCGATGGTGGCCGAGATGGATTTCGCGCTCATGCGGTATTCATGCAGCACGTGCAGCGGGTAGCCGCGCCGCTCCATGTCGATGCGCGCGATGGCGCGCCATGACCCGCCGACAAGGAACAGGCGGTTCTTCTGCGGGCCGAGGGTCTCGGCCAGTCCTTCGAGTATGGCCTTGATATGCGCCTTGCGACCCTTCTTGCCGCCGGGCACGGCGCGCAGTTTCAGCGGCCCGAGCGGCGAGGTGACACGCCGGCCCACACGCCCGCCCGAAATCTCGGCCAGTTCCATCGAGGCGCCACCGATGTCGCAGACCAGCCCGTATGAGCCCGGCCAGCCCAGCAGCACGCCCTGCGCGGACAGGCGCGCCTCTTCCTCGCCGTCGATCACCCACAGTTTCAGCCCGGTTTCGGCCTCGATCAGGGCCTGAAATTCGGGGCCGTCCTCGGCCTCGCGCATGGCGGCGGTGGCCACGGCGGTCAGGGGCGCGATGCCCATCCCTTCGGCCAGTTTCTGAAAGCGGCGCAAGGCGTTGAGTGCGCGAATGCGGCCCTGCGGGTTCAGCCTGCCGGTTTCGGCCAGCCCCTGACCCAGGGCGCACATGATCTTTTCGTTGTAGAAATACGCAGGCGAGCGCGCTGCGCCGTCGAAGACCACCAGACGAACCGAGTTCGATCCGACGTCAACAACACCCACCCGTGACAGAGCACGCGAGGAGGCGTCATTGAACAGGGGTCGCCCGAACGGGCCCCAATCATGTGGGGCGGGGTCTGTGGTGCCGTCCATGCCGTCTTTCCTTGGTCCGTCCCCTAAATGCGCCGGAACGGGCGGCAAGGTCAATAATCCGTGTGGGTGAGTTTCGGTACGTCACCCGCCCCGGCAGAGCCACGGCCCGACAACGAGGGGTTTTCCATGAAGAAGCGGTGGCAGTTGAAGGCGAACTCGCCCTCGGCCACCTCGGCGCGCCTGAAATGCCCGTCGGGCAGCATCACCCAGCTTTGCGCCACATCGGCCATGTTGGCGGCCATGATCTGGCTGACGATCTGCGCCTTGACGGTCGGGTTCTCGATCTCGACGAGGGTTTCCACCCGGCGGTTCAGGTTGCGCCCCATCCAGTCGGCCGAGCTGATGTAGACCCGCGCCTTTTTCGAGGGCAGCCCATGCCCGTTGCCGAAGCAGACGATGCGCGAATGTTCCAGAAAACGCCCGATGATGGATTTGACGCGGATGTTTTCCGACAGACCCTTGATGCCGGGGCGCAGCCCGCAGATGCCGCGGATCACGAGGCTGATCTTCACGCCCCCCTGCGAGGCGGCGTAAAGCGCGTCGATCACCTCGGGGTCGATCAGCGCATTCATCTTGGCCCAGATCTCTGCCGGGCGGCCTTCTTTCGCGTGTTCGATCTCGGCCGCGATCATCTCGAGCAGGCGCGGTTTGAGGCTGATGGGTGAGATCGCAAGGTTGTCCAGACGTTCAGGCTGTGCATAGCCCGACAGATAGTTGAACACCTTGGTGGCATCCCGCCCCAGTTTCGGATCGCAGGTGAACAGCGACAGGTCTGTATAGATGCGCGCGGTGATCGGGTGATAGTTGCCGGTGCCGTAATGGGTATAGGTGACAAGGCTGTCACCCTCGCGGCGCACCACGGTGCTGATTTTCGCGTGTGTTTTCAGATCCATGAAGCCGTAGACGACATGCGCGCCCGCGCGTTCAAGGCGGCGGGACTGGCGGATGTTGGCGGCCTCGTCGAAACGGGCCTTGAGTTCGACCAGCGCGGTGACCGATTTGCCATCCTCTGCCGCTTCGCACAGCGCCTCGACGATGGGCGAGTTGCGCGAGGTGCGATAGAGCGTTTGCTTGATCGCCACCACATCGGGATCACGCGCGGCCTGCTGCAGGAAGCGCACGACCATGTCGAAGGTCTCATAGGGGTGATGCAACAGCATGTCCTTCTGGCGCATGGCCGCGAACATGTCGCCGTCATGGTCCTGCACCCGTTCGGGCACGCGCGGGGTAAAGTTGGGCCACAGAAGATCGGGACGCGCGTCCAGCACCAGTTCCTTGACATCGGCAATGCCGATCATGCCATCGACCTCGACCACCTCGTCGGCATCGACATGCAGCTCTTCCATGATGATGCTCCGCAGCGCCTCGGGGGCGCCGGCGGTGATCTTCATGCGCACCACCTCGCCGCGGCGGCGGCGTTTCAGGGCGGTCTCGAATTCTCGGACAAGGTCTTCGGCCTCTTCCTCGACTTCAAGGTCGCTGTCGCGCAGCACGCGGAAGGCGCAATGGCCTTTCAGGTCATAGCCGGGAAAGAGGCTGTCCACATGCAGCAGCAGCACATCTTCCAGCGGCAGGAAGCGATGCGCGCCATCAGGTGCGGGCAGGGGCGCGAAGCGCGCAATCTGCGCCGGGATCGGCAGCAGCGCGCGCAGGGCGCGCTTGTCACGGCGGCGTTGCAGGTTCAGCGCAAGGCTGAATCCGGTGTTCGGGATGAAGGGAAATGGATGCGCCGGATCGATGGCCAGCGGTGACAGCACCGGAAAGACCTGATCCAGAAAGAACGCCTCGAGCGCGGCGCGATCCTCGTCAGACAGGGTGTTGCGGTCCAGTATGGTGATCCGCTCCGCCTCCATCTGGCGGCGCAATTCGTCGAAGACCGATTGCTGGCGCTGCATGAGGTGGCGCGCATCCTCGTTGATCAGCACCAACTGTTCGGCCGGGGTGAGCCCGTCCGCAGCCGGTGTGGTATTGCCGGCATGGGCCAGTTCGCGCAGGCCCGCGACACGGACGGTATAGAACTCGTCAAGGTTCGTGGCCGAGATCGACAGAAAGCGCAGACGTTCCAGCAGTGGCACACGGGGATTTTCCGCCTCTTCCAGCACGCGCCAGTTAAAGCCCAGCCAGCTGAGTTCGCGGTTGTAGAAGCGGCCCGGCCCGGTCAGGTCCAGATCCTGGATCGTCACCGGGGGGTCGAATGGCGCCTTGAGGAAATCTGCATGTGTCATGAGCGGCTTATGCTGCCTGATTGTGACGGTTTGATTACCGATGCTGCCCTTGGTCGGGTGAATTGTCCAGAAGGCCCGGTTGCATGACCCTGTCCAGCACCTCGGCCGCCAGTTTGCGGTTCAGCGGGCGGCCCTGATCCAGTGCGGCCGCATCCATCGCCGCGACCAGCGCCTGTGCGCTGTCGAAGGCGCGGTTCATATGCGTGACAAGATAGGGGATCGTGTCCGGGGTCGGCACCAGTTGCCGATCGGCAAAGAGCTTTGCCAGAACGGCCGAGAGCAGGCGATCATCCGGCGCATCCAGCCGGGTCGCGGTGGTGCCCTGCATGCGGCTGGCCAGATCCGGCAGGACCAGCCCCCAGCGCGCCGCCGGGCGGTCCGCGGTCATCAGCAGGGCATGGCCTTCGGCCAAAGCAAGGTTGTGCAGGTGGAACATGGCGTTCTCTGCGGCATTGTCCCCGGCGATCAGGGGGACATCCTCGATCGCGACATGGCCGCGCGCCAGCGCCGGGATATCGGCATCGGGCAGGGCGCTGGCCTGAATGATCCGCGCGCCAGAGGTTTCGGCCCAGACATGGACAAGATGCGTCTTGCCCGATCCTTTGGGGCCTTCCAGCACCAGCTTGCGCCCCGGCCAGTTCTGCCAGCCCTCGATCAGGGCGACGGCCATCGCATTGGCGGGCGTCACGAAGAAATCCTCGCGCCCCCGTGCGGCGCGCACCGGCAGATCAAAGCTGAGCTGGCGATGCATCACTCGTCCCTGTGCAGGTCGATGCCGCGATAAAGCAGGCTGCGCTTGTAGCCACCGATCCCGAAACGGGCGACGACGCCGATCACGGCGGCAACAGGCACCGCCACCAGCATCCCGACGAAGCCGAAGAGCGAGCCGAAGACCGACAGGGCGAAGATCAACCAGACCGGATGCAGGCCCACCGAACTGCCGACCAGCCGCGGGGTCAGGACATTGCCTTCAACCACCTGTCCCAGAACGAAAATACCCGCCACAAGACCGATCGAGACCCAGTCGCCCCAGAACTGGAACAGCGCAAGACCAATGGCCAGCGCCCCGCCGACCAGAGCGCCCACATAGGGAATGAAAGTCACAAGCCCCGCCAGCGCGCCGACGACCAGACCGAATTGCAGCCCGACCAGCATCAGCGCCACGGCGTAATAGGTGCCCAGAATCAGGCTGACCGTGCCCATGCCGCGAATGAAGCTGGCCAGCGTCCGGTCGATCTCGACGGCAAGCATCCGGATCGTGGGCGCATGATCGCGCGGCAGCAGGTCGTCAACCCGCGCGACCATGTTGTCCCAGTCATAGAGCAGGTAGAAGGCCACCACCGGCACGATCACGAACAGAAGGACGATACCCACCAGCGAGTTGACCGAGGTCAGCACCGTGTTCAGCAATTCGCCACCCCGTTGCCGGATCGTCTCGCCGACCGAGATAAGCGACTGGCGCAGCACCGACTCCTGATCCACGATCGAGGGGAACTTGACGGTCAGAAAGGCTTGCAGGTCCTGAAACAGTTTTGGTGCCGTCTCGAAAAGCGAGACCGCCTGCTGCACCAGAAGCGGCACCACCAGCAATGCCATCAGCACGAAGACCAGCACCGCGCTCAGCGTGATGACGGTGGTCGCCACCGCCCGCGATGCCCCAAGGCGTTCAAGCCTGTCGGCGACGGGGTCGAGAAAATAGGCGATGGCACCGCCCAGAACGAAGGGCAGGATCACGTCTCCGAGGAACCAGAGAATGACAAGAAAGGCCGCCGTGGCGATGCCCCAGTAACGGATCTGATCTTTGACAGGCAGGGCCATGCGCACTCCTTGCGATTGCGATCTATGTCGCGCGTCATGGGCCACAATTCAAGACCCGTCCTTTCCGGATCGGGCGCCTGAACACGGCGCAGGCCGCGCCCCGACCCGGCGGCGGCCCGGTTTGACCGCAGGCAATGGTATGGAATTCCATACTATACGAAAGACTATCAATGCCGCATTTCATGATAGCGTACGGTGTGTGCCGGTTCAGAACCGACCCGCTTGTCAAAAGGCTGTCGGTCCATTTTGCGAACACGCGGTGCCACTGTGTGTTTGGTGGCACCGTATCCGCGATCGTCCACCGCATCCGCAACCGTCCACTGCATCCGCAACCGTCCACTGCAGCCGCAACCGCCCACTGCAGCCGCAACCGCCCACTGCGTCGTGATCACCGTCCCCCCTGATCCTGTCCCATCGCGCTTGCCTGATCCGCCCCTCTGCCCTACACCGACGCAAACGCCAAACCCGAGGGGCCCATCATGCGTCTGACGCGCTACTTCCTGCCTGTCCTGAAAGAGAATCCCGCCGAAGCACAAATTGTCAGCCACCGCTTGATGCTGCGGGCCGGGATGATCAAGCAAAGCGCGGCCGGGATCTATTCCTGGCTGCCGCTGGGCTTCAAGGTGCTGCGCCGGATCGAACAGATCGTGCATGAAGAGCAGGTCCGCGCAGGCCATATCCCGATGCTGATGCCGACGCTGCAGCCGGCGGATCTGTGGCGCGAAAGCGGGCGCTATGACGATTACGGTCAGGAAATGCTGCGCATCACCGACCGGCAGGACCGCGACATGCTCTATGGTCCCACCAACGAGGAGATGATCACCGACATCTTCCGCGCCCATGTGGGCAGCTACAAGGACCTGCCGCTGACCCTCTATCACATCCAGTGGAAATTCCGCGACGAGATGCGCCCCCGTTTCGGCGTGATGCGCGGCCGCGAATTCCTGATGAAGGACGGCTACAATTTCGACGTCGACAAGGATGCGGCGCTGCATGCCTATAACCGCCATATGGTCAGCTATCTGCGCACCTACGAGCGCATGGGCCTGCAGGCGATCCCGATGCGGGCCGACAGCGGCCCCATCGGCGGGGATGACACGCATGAATTCCTGGTGCTGGCCGAAACCGGCGAATCCGAGGTCTTCTATGACAGCCAGATCACCGATCTGAAGTTCGGCGATCGCGAGATCGATTACGACAGCGTCGATCAGTGCCGCGCCGTTCTGGAGGAATTCACCAGCCGCTATGCGCGCACCGACGAGACCCATGACGAGGCCGTGTTCAACCAGATCCCCGAGGAACGCCGCCGCACCGCGCGCGGCATCGAGGTGGGGCAGATCTTCTATTTCGGTACCAAGTATTCCGAAGCCATGGGTGCCACCGTGCAGACCGCCGATGGCATCAAGGTGCCAGTGCACATGGGCAGCCACGGGATTGGCGTCAGCCGCCTTGTGGGCGCGATCATCGAGGCCAGCCATGACGACAAGGGCATCATCTGGCCCGAGGGCGTCACGCCGTTCCATTGCGGGATCGTGAACCTCAAGCAAGGCGATGCCACCGCCGATGCCGCTTGCGAAGGGCTATACAAGGCGCTGACCGCCGCCGGGCTGGAGCCGCTTTACGACGACCGCGACGAACGCGCGGGCGCGAAATTCGCGACGATGGACCTGATCGGCCTGCCTTGGCGCATCACCGTCGGTCCGCGCGGTCTGGCGGCGGGTGTGGTCGAGCTGACCTCGCGCCGGACGGGCGAGAGCGAGGAACTGGCCCCTGAGGCGGCGATTGCGCGGATCAAGGCGATCTATGGCTGACCGGGGTCTCCGGGGCGGCTGTTGCGCCATGGATATTTGAGGCAAGAAGAAACGGCGCGCGGTGGCAGTGATCTGCGCCGCGCGTCTTGACCTTGGCCATCGCGCCGCACAGGTTGCGTGGCAGGTAGGGAGCAGCCGATGGCAGGAACGACGCCGCCTTTCGCGGGATTCGAATGGATGATCGCCTGGCGCTATCTGCGTGCGCGGCGCGCCGAAGGTGGCGTGTCGGTGATGACATGGATCAGCCTGATCGGGATTACCCTGGCGGTTTTCGCGCTGATCGCGACTCTGGCCGTGCGCTCGGGGTTTCGGGCGGAATTCGTCGATACGATCCTTGGCGCCAATGCCCATGTCACGGTCTACGAGGCCGGGCGGATCGATCCCGTATCCGGGCGCATCGACCGCAGCCTGACGGATTACGAGGCGATGGCCGCCGCCCTGCGCGCGGTCCCAGGCGTCACCCGCACGGCCCCCCTGATCAAGGGGCAGGTCATGGCCAATGCCGGTGGGCGCAACGCGGGGATCGAGGTTTTCGGCATCGCCGCCGAGGATCTGCGGGGCATTCCGCGTGTCGGTGGCGATGACGCCCAGGCACAGGGTGATCTGGGCCGCTTCGACGAGGGGATCGCCATCGGGTCCGGTGTTGCGCGCGAGTTGGGCATCGGTCTGGGCGACCGGATCAGGCTGATCTCGCCCGACGGGGTCAAGACCGCCTTTGGCACCAGCCCCCGGGTCAAGGCCTATGAGGTGGTCTATGTCTTCACCGCAGGACGCTGGGATATCGACCGCACCCGCGTCTATCTGCCTTTCGCCGAGGCGCAGAGCTATTTCAACCGCGAGGGAACGGCAGACGAGATCGAGGTGATGGTCACAGCCCCCGAGCGGATCGACGCGCTGGAACTGGCCTTGCTGGAGGCGGCGGGGCCGCGCGCCCAGGTCTGGACCTGGCGCGATGCCAGCGGCGGTTTCCTGCGCGCGCTGGATATCGAGGACAACGTGATGTTCGTGATCCTGTCGATCCTCGTGCTGATCGCGGCGATGAACATCGTCTCGGGGCTGATCATGCTGGTCAAGAACAAGGGCCGCGATATCGGCATCCTGCGCACCATGGGCCTGACGGAAGGCGCGGTGCTGCGGGTCTTCTTCATCTGCGGGGCCTTCACCGGCATCATCGGCACGGCAGCCGGGGTCATCCTGGGATGCCTTTTCGCGATCTATATCGATCCGATCTTTTCCTTCGTGAACTACGTGGCGGGTGGCGGCGTCTGGGACCCTGCGGTGCGCGGCATCTATGCCCTGCCGGCCAAGCTGCAACTGGGCGATGTGCTGTCCGCCGTGGCGCTGTCGCTGGGGCTGTCCTTCGTGGTCACGATCTTTCCCGCACGGCGCGCCGCGCGGATGAACCCGGTCGAGGCGCTGCGCTATGAGTGAGGTGGTGCTGGCGCTTGAGGGTGTGGAGAAGACCTATAACCGGGGCAAGCCCAATGCGGTGCAGGTGCTTCAAGGGGTCGATCTGACCCTCACGCGGGGCGAGGTTGTAGCGCTGGTTGCGCCTTCGGGGGCGGGCAAGTCCACGCTGCTGCATATCGCCGGGCTGCTGGATACGCCCGATGCGGGGTCGGTGCGGATCGGCGGGGCCGAGATGGTGGGGCTGTCCGACCGCCGCCGGACCACTGTCCGGCGGGCCGATGTGGGCTTCATCTACCAGTTTCACCATCTGCTGCCCGAATTCTCGGCGGTTGAAAACATCGTGCTGCCCCAGCTTGCCAATGGCGTGCCGAAGGACGAGGCGCGCAGCCGCGCCCATGACCTGCTGACGCGCGTGGGCATCGCTGCGCGCGCCGATCATCGCCCCGCCGCACTGTCGGGGGGCGAGCAGCAGCGCGTGGCCTTCTGCCGGGCGCTGGCGAACGCGCCGCGCTTGCTGCTGGCGGATGAACCCACGGGCAACCTTGATCCGGGCACCTCGGATCAGGTGTTCGGCACGCTCATGGACCTTGTGCGCAGCACCGGCCTGTCGGCCTTGATCGCGACGCATAACCTGGATCTGGCCGCGCGCATGGACCGTGTGCTGCGGCTGGACAAGGGGCATCTGACCGAAGGGCTTTAGGCCGATCGGTGCGCGGCGGGTCACGCAGACGTGTCGCGCAGGTGATCGCGGCCTGCGCTAGGGTCGGGCAAATCCCATTGCGGAGCATGCCATGCCGTTCCTTTTTCGCCTGTCCCTGATTGCTCTTGCTGCGAGCCTGTCCCTGTCCGGGGCAGCGCTGCGCGCCGATCCCTTGCCCTTTACATCGGATTGGCGCGAGCAGAGCTTTCCGAGGTTGAGCGCGAACAGCTATGGCGCGCTGGGCAACCGGCTGGATATCCTGTCGGATCAGGCGGTGTCGGTGCTTTATACCGCGCTGCCCGAAAGCCGCTGGCCCGCGCGGGCGGCCAGCTGGCGCTGGGCGGTCGAGCAATCCGTGCCGCCCACGGACCTGCGCCGCAAGGGCGGGGACGATCGCAACATCTCGATCTACTTCGTCTTCATGGATGAGGCATCGGCCCGCCGGGCCGGGCCCAATCCGCGGCTGCGCAGCCTCTTGGGCAATCGCAACGCCAAGATGCTGGTCTATGTCTGGGGTGGCGATCACCAACGCGGCGAGGTGCTGGACAGCCCCTATCTGGATGCGCGCGGCAAGTCGCTGATCCTGCGGGGCGCTGGCACCGGCACCCATGCCGAGGCGGTGGACCTTGCGGCAGATTACGCCCGCATCTTCGGCGGGACGCCAGATGCGCTTGTGGGCATTGCCGTGTCGGCCGACAGCGACGATACCGAAACCGCTATCCGCGCCTCGATCAGCGACATGGTGATCCGCTAGGCTTTCTGCGTCAGGAAAACCCCGGCGGCCATCAGCGCGATCCCGCCCGCGCGCCACAGCGACAGCGGGCTGACACGTGCGCCAAACAGGCCGAAATGGTCAATCAGGGCGGCGCTGATCAACTGGCCCAGCAGCACGAAGAACACCGCATTGCCCACGCCGAATTTCGGCGCGATGAAGGTGATGGACAGGATGTAGAAGGCCACCAGAAGACCGGCGAGGAACAGGTGTTTCGGCGCGGCGATCACAGCCGCAAGGGCGGGCATGCCTTTCACCGCCAGAACGATCAGCGTCACCGATAGCGCCACGCTGAAGAGGATCGCGGCTGCGGCCACGGGCGATCCCAGCCGGGTGCCAAGCCCTGCGTTCAGGGCCGCAAGGATCGGAATGCCGATCCCGGCGGCCAGCATGGTCAGGGCATAGGCGGTGGTGGGCGGCATCATCGGGCGGCTTTCTCGGGGACAAAGAAGGTGGCCGAGGCGCTGGCGACGGGTCTGCCATCAGGCAGGGCGGTCAGATCGGCCCGGGCAAAGATCAGCGAACGGCCAGCGCGGGTGATGCGGGCCGTGCAGCTGATACGCGCGCCGCGCCCGGCGCTGAGGAACTGGGTATCGAGATTGGTGGTCGCCACATCGCGGGGTGCGCCGAAATGCGCGGCTGTTGACAGGACCATCGCGGTATCGGCCAGAGTCGCCAGCGACTGGCCGCAGACGATGCCACCCATCCGGGCGATATCGTCGGTGATGGGCATGGACAGTACCGCGCATCCTTCGGGGGTGATCTCCTCGACCGTCAGGTCCAGCGCCTGCACCCATGGGGCGAATGCGCTTGCCAAGAAAGCCTGCGCCTCGTCTTTTCCGAACATGCCCTGACCTTTCCTCTTGCCTGAATGAAGAATGCAGCGGCCCGCGGGATTTGCAACCTATGATCCAGATCAATGTGACCCTTGCGGGTTTGGCGCACACTCAACCCGAGGCAGAGGGAGACAAGAATGCATGATCCTTTGACGCGATCCATCCGTCCCGTGGGGCAAACTGTGCTGGCCTTGGCGTCAGCCTTGGTGCTGGCGGGCTGCGGGCCCGAGCCCGCGCCATCGCCGGGGGCTGCCGCCTATCAGGACTATTGCGCGATCTGCCATGGCAGTCGCGCCTTGGGGGATGGGCCGATCGCCCCCGAGCTTGAGGTGCCGCCACCTGATCTGACGTTGATTTCGGCGCGCAACGGCGGGGTGTTCCCGCTGCGCGCGGTGGCCGATACGGTCTACGGCTTTTCCGGCAAGCACGAGGCCGATCTGATGCCCGAGTTCAGCCCCCTGCTGGATGGCCCGGATGTGGCCGTGCCACGCGCGGATGGAGAGGATGAGGTGATGCCGATGCGGCTGGCCGAGGTGGTCACCTATCTGGAAAGCCTGCAACGCCCCTGAGCGTTGCGCATGCGGAAGGAGAGTTTCGATGCGTTCGACACGGCTGATGTTCACCGCAGGCCTGCTTGGCCTTGTGCTTGGCGTGCTGCCCATGCCCGGCCGCGCGCAGGATGCGGCAGAGGGGGCGACCCTCTATCAGTGGTATTGCGCCACCTGCCACGGTCTGGATGGCACCGGCAAGGGGCCGATGGCGGCAGCCCTGCTGGTCCAGCCGACCGATCTGACCGGCCTGAGCGCCACCGCGGAGGGTGTCTTTCCGCTGCTGCGGGTGGTGCGCCGGATCGACGGGTCCGATCCGCTTGTCAGCCATGGCAGCGGGATGCCGGTCTACGGCCCCCTGTTTGAGGGCGACGAGGTTGCATTGAAGACCGCTTCGGGACAACCTGTGCTGATGGGGCGGGCGGTTGCCGATCTCGTCCTCTATCTGCAGGAGATCCAGAAATGAACAAGGTGATAGGCGGTCTTGCTGCCGGAGGGCTTGGCCTGATCGTGGCCTGCGCCACGGTCGACATGCCCGAACCGGTCGAAGGCCAGCTTCTGTTCGAGCAGAATTGCGCGGTCTGCCATGGTGCGGCAGGGCGCGGCGATGGCCTGATCGCGCGTCAGCTGGACCCGGCGCCACCTGACCTGACGCGCATCACCTTCCGCGAACGTGATGTCTTCCCGCGCACCCGTGTCCTGTCGGTGATCGACGGCTACACGCGCCGGACCCCGGATGAGGAGATGCCCGAATTCGGGCTGCTGCTGGAGGGCGAGACCGTGCCGGTCGTGCTGGAGGATGGCAAGATGTCACCGGTTCCGCGGCCCCTTGCGGCGCTTGTGGTCTATCTCGAAAGCATTCAGCGCTGATCGCGCAGGGCAAGGTCGATCTCGGGCGTGAGGCCGGATATCTCCAGAATCAGCTTGCGCTTGACTGCGGCGGCGAAATCCTCGCGCCGGGTGGCGGGCAGGGTGAAGGCGTTGGGTCCGCCGATGATCTGGTCGCGGTAATTCGCCTCGAGCGTGGCGGCGCGGCCCATGTCATCGTTGAGCATCAGGGGCAGGCCGTTGATGGTGATGCCTGCGGCCAGCACCTGCGCGCGCGCCTCGGCGATTGGGGGGCCTGACCAGTTGTTGACGCTGTCGCCGGAGAAATCGATGACGCGACGCCAGCCGTCGATGTCATTCTGCTCGATCAGGTCCTTTCCGCGCAACAGCGCCGCACCGATGGCATTGCGCCCCAGCGCCCGGCGCACCGGGTTGTCAAGCTGCGCGGCAAAGATCGCCGCAGCCTCTGGCCCGTCGATGCGCATCCAGTCCACGATCACGGCCTGATTGGCCGCCCATTCCACATAGGTCACGGCAATGCTGCCATAGGCGGTGTTCCGGATGGCGGCGATCACATCGGGATCCGTCATGGCCTGAGCATAGCCGCGCCGCTGCAGCAGCAGCTCTTCCGGGTCGATGCTGCCCGAGGCATCCGCCATCAGCACCAGTTCCAGATCGGTGTCCTGCGCCCGCAACGGCAGGGCGGCAAGGGACAGGATCAGGGCAAGCATCAGATGGCGCATGTCCCTAAGGTATAGGGCATGCGCATGGTTTGGGTAGAGGCTTGGCAGCGGGCTGGACGCTAGACGTCCAGTTCCTCGACGAAACGCGCGTTTTCCGAGATGTACTGAAAGCGCAGTTCGGGTTTCTTGCCCATCAGCCGTTCGACCAGATCGCCGGTCTCGCCGGGTTCATCCTCGTCGATGGTGACGCGGATCAGCTTGCGGCTGGCCGGGTCCATCGTCGTTTCCTTCAGGTCCTTTGCGTCCATCTCGCCCAGACCCTTGAAGCGGCTGACGTCGATCTTGCCCTTGCCGCCAAGGCCCTTCTCCAGCCAGATCGCCTTTTCCGCCTCGTCGATGCAATAGACGCGTTTCGCGCCTTGCGTCAGGCGGAACAGGGGCGGGCAGGCCAGGTACAGGTGGCCCTTGTCGATCATTGGCCGCATCTGGGTGAAGAAGAAGGTCATCAGCAGGGCGGCGATATGCGCGCCGTCCACATCCGCGTCGGTCATGATGATGATCTTGTCATAGCGCAGATCATCGATGTTGAACTTGGTGCCCAGCCCCACGCCAAGCGCCTGCGTCAGATCGCTGATTTCCTGGTTCGAGCCCAGCTTGCCCGAGGCCGCGCCCAGCACGTTCAGGATCTTGCCGCGCAGCGGCAAAAGGGCTTGATTCTTGCGGTCGCGTGCCATCTTGGCGGAGCCGCCCGCGCTGTCGCCCTCGACGATGAACAACTCCGTTCCCTCGCGCGTGGCGGATGTGCAATCCACCAGCTTGCCCGGAAGGCGCAGCTTCTTTGTAGCGGTCTTGCGCTGGGTTTCCTTTTCCTGACGGCGGCGCAGGCGTTCTTCGGCGCGCAGCACCAGAAAATCAAGGATGGCCCCGGCCGATTTGGTGTCAGCAGCCAGCCAGTTGTCGAAATGGTCGCGCACCGAATTCTCGACAAGGCGCGCGGCCTCCATCGTGGCCAGCCGGTCCTTGGTCTGGCCCACGAATTCCGGCTCGCGGATGAAACAGCTGACCAGCGCGCAGCCCCCGGTGATCAGGTCCTCGCGGGTGATCTCCTTGGCCTTGCGGTTGTTGACCAACTCGCCATAGGCGCGAATGCCCTTCAGGATCGCGGCCCAGAACCCGGCCTCATGGGTGCCGCCTTCGGGCGTGGGGACCGTGTTGCAATAGGACTGGATGAACCCGTCGCGCGAGGGCGTCCAGTTGATCGCCCATTCGACCTTGCCCGGCACGTTGAACTTCTCGGAAAACTCGACCGTGCCGCCAAAGGGGCGGTCCGCATAGGTCGAGGCATTGCCAAGCGTCTCGTTCAGGTAATCCGACAGGCCGCCCGGAAAGTGAAACACCGCCTCTTGCGGGGTTTCGCCGTCGTTGATCGCGGATTTCCAGCGGATTTCCACGCCCGAGAAAAGATAGGCCTTGGACCGGATCGACTTGAACAGGCGCGCGGGCTTGAAGCGATGATGGCCGAAAATCTGCTCGTCCGCATGAAAGGTCACCGTGGTTCCGCGCCGGTTTGGGGCGGCGCCGATCTTCTGGATGGGGCCTTGCGGGATGCCGCGCGAAAAGCGCTGTTCGTAAAGCTCCTTGTTGCGCGCGACCTGCACAACCATCGAATCCGACAAGGCGTTGACCACGGATGCGCCGACGCCGTGCAGGCCGCCCGAGGTCTGGTAGGCCTTGCCCGAGAACTTGCCCCCCGCATGCAGGGTACACAGGATCACCTCGAGCGCGCTTTTGTCGGGGAACTTGGGATGTGGGTCGATCGGGATGCCGCGCCCGTTGTCGCGGATGGTGACGGCGTAATCCTCGTGCAGCTCGACCTCGATGCGATTGGCATGGCCCGCCACCGCCTCGTCCATCGAGTTGTCCAGCACTTCCGCCACAAGGTGATGCAGCGCGCGCTCATCCGTGCCGCCGATATACATGCCGGGGCGCTTGCGGACCGGTTCCAGCCCTTCAAGGACTTCGATGGAGGAGGCGTTATAGTCGTCGGGGGCGGTGCCGGTCAGAAGATCGTTGGCCATGCTGCTGCTTCTTTTTATGGGTTGGACGGCAGTATGTCAGAAGGTGACGGCAGGGGAAAGCGGTCTTGGGCTTTGGAAAGGTTGCGCCATGAGTATTTACAGCAAGATGAAATCAGGCGCCCGCGTTTCATCTTGCCAAAAATACTCAAGACCGACCGGATGACCTCAGGACAGCCAGTCACGCATGATCGCGGCGACCGCGTCAGGCTTCTGATGGCAGATCCAGTGATCGGCCCCGTTGATGCGATGGATGGTCAGATCGAGGGCGTAGTCCTGCAAGCCATCAAGGCAGTCGGGCAGCAGGGCCGTGTCGCCTGTCCCCCAGATCAGCAGATGCGGCTGATGGAGGGTCAGCTGGTCGCGGGGCAGGGCGGGCAGGTCGGTGATCGGATGTCCGGGGGTGGCCACCTGCAGGGGCGAGGCGCGGTACCAGTTGACCATCCCGCGCATCCGGCCGGGGCGCGCCCATGCGGTCTTGTATGCCACCAGTTTCGCGGGCGTCATCCATGACAGGTCCATCCTTGCGGAAAAGAGATCCATCAGCTTGGCGAAATCGCCCTCGGCCAGACGGTCCTCGGACCCGTCCCGGCGCAGCCAGAGGATGTATTGCGAGGCTGCCGATTGCGCGCCGCCTCTTGCCATCTCGCGCTGGAACGGGATGGGATGCACCCCGTTCAGGATGATCAGGCGGCCCACCCGTTCGGGATGCCGCGCGGCCAGCACATAGGCGACCGAGGCGCCCCAGTCATGGCCGATGACCGTGACCGGCCCGGCGCCCAGATGGTCGATCAAGGCCGTCATGTCGCCCACAAGCTTGCCGGTGGCATAGTCGCGCACATCCGCAGGGGCCCAGCTTTGCCCATAGCCGCGCTGATCAGGCGCGATGCAGCGAAACCTGTCGGACAGGCGTTCGGCCAGTTCCGTCCAGGCGCCGGAATATTCGGGAAAGCCGTGCAGCATCAGCAGGATCGGCGCATCGGGCGGCCCCCATTCCAGATAGTGGAAAGGATGGCCATTCAGGCTGACATGATGGCTTTGCATGGGGTGTTCCCGCTTGGGTCGGGGCCGCGACGGGCGCGGCCCCTGTCGTTGATCATTCCGGTTGCAGTGTCTCGAAACGCAGGCCCGCCGCCGTGCGCGGCGCAAAGCCCTTCCAGTAGCTGTGCTCCGGCTTTTCGGTGCCGTCCTCGTTCAGGGCGACAACGCCTTCGCCAGAAACCGGGACAAGGTCGAAATAGGCGGCCTTGTCCGTGTCGCCCTTCAGGTGCAGATCCATGAAACCGGTCGCGAAATGCTGGGCGATGTTGTTCATGCGCAGCGTATCCCAGACCGGATCGGCGTAGTGATCGAAGGGAATGAAATCCAGCCCTTCGACCGCTTGCCAGCTTTCCACCGGCGCGGGCATCGGGGCTGCCGCGTTGTGATTGGCATTGTCGAAGGTCAGCAGATGCCGCGTGGTGCCCGTCGCCTGTTCGAAGATCTGCCGCATGGCGGGATAGTTCGACACGTCATCGACCGATCCGGCCATGATCATCGTGGGTTTGCGCAATCCGGCCAGTCCCGCCTCGTCCCAGAAGCCGAAATGCCGTCCCCAGGGGCCTATGGCGATGATCGCCTTGACGCGGTCGTCGATGATCGCCTCATGGCTGTCCGATCCGGCCAGGTTCGCGGCCAGCAGACCCTTGGGCGTGCCCCAGGGCAGTTCGACCGCGGCCTGCGTCACGCCCGCGCCGCCGAAGATCAGCGCGCCGTAGCCGCCCATGGAATACCCGATGACCCCGGTGCTGGAGGCGTCGATGATGGCCGCCAGATCGGGCGCGGTGGCGGAGAGATCCGCCATCTGGTCCAGCACGAAGCGCTGGTCGCGCGGCCGGTTCAGCAGGGTCGAGCCAAAAGCCGCCTGATCCGAATAGGTGCTGTCGGTATGGTCGATCGAGGCCACGACATAGCCCTTCGAGGCCAGGTTTTCGCCCAGATGCGACAGCAGGAACCGGTTGCCGGGATAGCCGTGGCTGATGATCACCAGTGGAAAGGTCTGCCCCGTGGCTGGCGCCGCATCGCGCGCGGCGCGTCCCGACAGGGTGGTCGCGGTGCGCCCGTCGCGGATCACTGTCTCATAGGCGGTGCCGGGGGACGTGCCTGTGGCCGCGGGATACCAGATCTCGACCGTCAGCGGGCGGTCATAGGTTGGCGTGGCCGCGTCGGTCACGTTCAGGACGTCGATCTGGCCGGGATGGGCGAAGTCCAGCGTCCGCACACCGATTGCATGGTCGCCGAAAGCGGCCAGTTCGGGGGCGTCGGGACGGGTCTGGTCGATGGGGTTATGAGCTGTCATTTGGGCCGATACTGGACTGACGGCGAAGGGGCTGGCAAGCAGGCCCATCGCGAGGGCTGCGGTTTTGAGCGGGATCATGGGGGTCTCTCCTCCTGTTCACGGATTCATAGGAGCCTGCACCGGATCATCGTGCAACAGTGGGTTGTCGTGCCGTAGCGTCAGATTTCGGTTCTTGCATTTGATGCGGATCAAGGCTCGCCTGTCCGGTCTGGCGTATGATTGTGACAGTTTCAAAAAAAGGATTGCCTCATGCCGCCAGCCGCCAAGCCCGCCGTTGCGCCGACCGATATTGCAAGACTGGATACGCCTGCCGCCGCGCCGCAACCCGCGGCGGTGCAGACAGAAGGCAAGGAGCCGGCTGTGCCCAAGGGCAAGGGGGCGGCGGCGCCACAGGGCAAGGCGCGCGCGCGCGCAGGGCGGGCTGCGCCACGACCCTCGCCCGATCAGGTGCGTCACGCCTTCGAGACCGGCGAATACCCCTATGAACAGCCCCTGTCGCGCCGCAGCTACGAGGCGCAGAAGGCCCGGTTGCAGGCCGAGTTGCTGAAGGTGCAGCTTTGGGCGCAGGAAACGGGGCAGAAATTCGTGCTGCTGTTCGAGGGCCGCGACGCGGCCGGGAAGGGCGGCACGATCAAGCGGTTCACCGAGCATCTGAACCCGCGCGCGGCCCGCGTCGTGGCCTTGAACAAGCCCAGCGATGTGGAGCGCGGGCAATGGTATTTCCAGCGCTACATCCAGCATCTGCCTACCGCGGGCGAGATCGTGTTTTATGACCGCAGCTGGTACAACCGCGCGGGCGTCGAGCGGGTCATGGGCTTTTGCCAGCCGACCGAATACCTGGAATTCATGCGCCAGACCCCGGAACTTGAGCGGATGCTGGTGCGCTCGGGCATCCGGCTTTACAAATACTGGTTCTCGGTCACGCAGGAAGAACAGCGCGCCCGCTTCCTGAGCCGCGAGACAGATCCGCTGAAACGCTGGAAGCTGTCGCCCATCGACAAGGCAAGTCTGGACAAGTGGGAAGACTACACCGAGGTGAAGGAGGCGATGTTCTTCTATACCGACACCGCCGATGCGCCATGGACCGTGGTCAAATCCAATGACAAGAAACGCGCGCGGCTGAACTGCATGCTGCATTTCCTGAACTCGCTGGATTATCCGGACAAGGATCTGCATCTGGTCACTGCGCCCGATCCGCTGATCGTGGGCGGGGCCGGGCATGTCATTCACCGGGCCGATCACATTCTGGGCACGGCGCTGCATCCTGATCAGCGGCGCGTCTGAGCCGCGCGCAGGTTTTGGCCGATGGTGCGCAGCGATGTTGCGGGGCGGGCCGGGCTGGCTTAAGACTTGGCCATGATCAGATCACGGGTACTTCCTGCCGCGCTTGCGTTGTTGCTGGCCGCGCCCCTGGCGCAGGCCCATCCGCATGTTTTCGTGCAGACCGGCCTGACATTGGTCGCCGACGAGGCCGGGCGGTTGGTCGGAATCGAGGTCAGCTGGACCTATGACGATTTCTATTCGCTGCTGCTGCTTGAGGACATGGGGCTGGACCCCGATGGCGACGGTGCGCTGACGCCCGATGAACTGGCCCGTCTGGACGGGTTCGACCTGCAATGGATCGAGGGCTATCTGGGCGATCTCTACCTGACGGCGGGCGATGCCCCGGTCGATCTGGGTCGGCCCGAGGGGCGGGGCACCGAGGTGATCGCGGGGCAGATCGTGACGCGGCATTTCCGGTCCTTCGCGCCGCAGTCGGGGCCTGTGATCGTCAAGGCCTATGATCCGACCTTCTACACCGCCTATGACCTTGAAGGCGGGGTCACGGTGCCTGACGTCTGCAAGCTGGCGATCCAGCCTGCCGATCTGGACCGTGCCTATACGATGGTCGAAGAGGCGCTGTACAAGAACCCTGCCATGCCGGACGACGAATTCCCCGAAGTGGGCGAGGCTTTCGCCGATGTGGTCGAGGTGACATGCAGCGCCTGATCCGTGCGCCTTGGGCGCTGGTCCTGCTTGGCGCGCTGGCCGCGCTGGCGGTCTGGCTTTGGGGCATGGGTGGCATGAGCGCGCTGGAACGCTGGGCCGCCGACGGGCAGCGTGACGCGCAGAACGCCATGGCAGGACTGCTGCGCCGGTTGAAGGCGGGCGATGCGGCGGCGCTCTCGGCGCTTCTGGGGTTCTGCTTTGCCTACGGGTTCTTTCACGCCGCAGGGCCGGGGCATGGCAAGGTGCTGATCGGCGGCTATGGTCTGGGGCGGCGCGTGCCGGTGGGTCGGCTGGCGGGCCTTGCGGTGGCGTCAAGTCTGGCGCAGGCGGGGACTGCCGTGGCGCTGGTCTATGGTGGGGTGTTCCTTCTGGACTGGTCGCGCGAGCGGATGGTCGACACGGCCGAGGTCTGGCTTGCGCCGCTGAGCTATGTGTTGATCGGGCTGGTGGGCCTGTGGCTGCTGCTGCGCGGGGCGCGCAAGCTTTGGGGGCAACGGGCTGGCACAGCGATGCCGGGGCATGCGCCCGATCATCACCATGATCATCAGCACGACCATCACCATCATGACCACGATCACGCCGTTTGCGACAGTTGCGGCCATGCGCATGGTCCCAGCCTCGAAGAGGCGGCGCAGGTCCGGTCGCTGCGCGATGCGCTGGTCTTGATCGGGGCGGTCGCCGTGCGCCCCTGCACGGGGGCGCTGTTCCTGCTGATCCTGACATGGCGGATGGGGATCGATGCGGCCGGGATCGCGGGGGCCTTCGTCATGGGGCTGGGCACCGCCAGTGTGACCGTGCTGGTGGCGGTTCTGTCGGTGACGGCGCGCGAAAGCGCGCTGGCGCAGGTGGCAGGCGGCCCCTCCATGGCGCGCGCCCTGTCGCTGATCGAGATCGCGGCAGGGGCGCTGGTGGTGCTTGTGGCCGCGCAGCTTTTCGCCAGCGCGGTCTGAGGCCGCCCTATTTGACGATCTTTTCGTCGCGCACGAACATGTTCGCCCAGGCGCGGTCGATCAGGGCGGGGCTCATCTGGATGGGGATCCCTTCGAACCGGCAGATCGAAATCATCTGGTCGATCAGGAAAACCGGCTGATAGTTCGCATAGATATTGCCGATCGTGGGATATTTCACCTTCAGCAGGTGCACCAGTGTCGCCTCGTCCAGAGGCATGCCCTTCTTGCGTGCCACAAGCGCGAAGATCTTCAGGAAATTCTCCTGGTTGGGACCGTCGATCTTGATCTTGTAGAAGATCCGGCGCAACGCGGCCTGATCGAAGATCTCGTTCGGATGGAAGTTGGTCGAGAAAACCACAAGCGTGTCGAAGGGCACTTCGAACTTTTCGCCCGATTGAAGCGCCAGAATATCCTTGCTTTCTTCCAGCGGGACGATCCAGCGGTTCACAAGGCTTTGCGGCGGTTCAGCCTGACGGCCAAGGTCGTCGACGATGAAGATGCCGCCCGTGGCCTTGAGCTGCAGCGGCGCCTGATAGGTGCGCGCGGTGGGGTTATAGACAAGGTCCAGCATCGACAGGCTGAGTTCACCGCCCGTGATCACGGTCGGACGCTCGCAGCGCACATAGCGCGTGTCGAAGGTGCGCCGGCGGCGCAGGGAGTTCGGATCGTCCACCTCGACCTCGGCGGCGGAATGCACGATCGGGTCGTAGACGGTGATGACCTGACCCGCGTATTCGATGGCGCGCGGCACATAGATCTTGTCGCCCATGGCGTCCCGGATCCCGTTCGAGATCGAGGATTTGCCATTGCCCGGCGGGCCGTACATTAGGATGGAGCGGCCCGAACTGACGGCGGGGCCGAGGCTGGACAGCAGGTCCTCGGGCAGGATCAGGTGACCCATGGCCGTGGTCAGCTGCGCGCGGGTGATCTGGATGTCCCGGATCGACTGACGCTTGACCTGTTCACGGTAGACCGACAGGGGCACCGGCATGGCGCCAAAATATTCGGATTGCGACAGGGCGTCCAGCGCGCGGGCCTTGCCCGCATCGGTCAGCTGATAGCCCATCTCGTTGCCGGAATTGGCGTTCAGCGTACCGGTCGCCTCGAGCAGGCGCTGTTCGCGCGCCATGTCGATCAGCTCCTGCGTGACCTGACGCGGCAGGCAGACGGCCTCGGCCACCTCGGTGACCATGGTCACGTTCTTGCGGAACATGGTCTTCAGCAGGATGTCCCGCATCATTACGACGGGAAGGCGCATCTCTTCGATGCTGCCGGGTGGCGGCGGGGCTGTCACGCGGGTCTGCGCGGGGGCGGTCTGCATGTTCATGGGCGTGTCTGTCCGTTATGCGGGTCCGGGGTGTTCCTGCCCGTCCTGTGTCAGACGGTTGACCCAAGACCTGCCCGCATAAAGTGGCAAAATGATGGAATGGAGGGGGAATAGACGCGAATTCGGCCGCGTGCGGCGGCGGGGCACGGGGTCAGCTGCCGTAAAGCGCCGCCAGCCCCAGGTAGATCGCAAGGCTGCTGCCCAGCGACAGGCCCATCGGGAAATCCTTGCGTCTTTCCCAGCTTTCCCAGTCCGGCGCCAGGCGGCGCAGGGGGCTGCGCCCCGCCAGCCTGTGCGTCAGGAAACCGGCCAGCAGCGTGACGGCCAGAAGCATCATCATGAAGCTGGCATCGGCCAGCATCACGAAGGGCGCCGCGGCGGCTGCAAACTTGGCGTCGCCCGCGCCAAAGGCCCCGGCTGCGTTCAGCACGATCCCGGCCAGCAGAATGACGACAAGGTTCACAAGCTGCATGCCCAGCACTGGCAGTGGCAGCACGAAGACACCGACCAGCAGAAACACCGCCACCAGCGCCAACACGGCCTTGTTGGGAATGCGCATGGCCCGCAGATCGCTGAGGATCACCCAGAAACAGATCGGCAGGCTGGCCAGAAAGAACCAGAATGCGGCCTGCGCGGGCAGGGCGAACAAGGGCTCTGACAGGGGCGGACTTGGCGTCAGCATCGCGCGCGACCGGTCAGCCGCGCACGTTGTTTTCGAGTGCGGCAAGGCTGCGCACGGCCTCGTCGAAATGCTGGGGATGGGTTTCCACAGCATCGCGCAGCAGGTTCTTGCCGGTCTCGATATCGCCCTGTTTGACGGCGCTCAGGCCCAGCGTGTGCAGCAGTTGCGCGCGCTCCAGCTGGGTCATGGGCATGACGGGCAGAGCATAGTTGCGCTGCGCCGCGCGCGCCAGAACAAGGTTGTTCTTGGCGGTGAACAGCTTGTTGTCCTGACGGATCGCATCGGTGAACAGCCGCTCGGCCTCGGCATAGGAACCGCGGGTCAGCTTGGAAAAGCCCCAGTTGTTCATCACGCCGGCAGGCCGCGTGGTCAGACCAAGGGCGATTTCATAGAAACTGTCGGCGCGCTTCCAGTCCTTGTCGGCATCGGCCACCATCGCTTCCAGCCGGTAGCGCTTGAAGGTCTCATAGGTGGGGGGGACGGCGTTCAGCGTCTTGCGCGCCTCGTCCCATTCCCCGGCGCGGATCAGCGCGTCGGCCAGTTCGACGCGATCCTCATCGGTGGCTTCGGGATGGGCGATCACGCTGCGCCAGGCCGCTGTCGCCTCGGAGGGGCGTTGCGCGCGCACCAGCGAGACGGCCAGCCCGCGCTTGAGGTCGATGCGATCGGGCTGTTCGCCCGATGTGCGCGTGAAATAGGCCACGGCTTCATTCGGGTCTGCCACGGTCAGCATGATGTCGCTGAGGTTGCTTTCATCCACGACATTGACCGCCTGAAGGGCGCGCTCGACGTCGTTTCCGCCTGCATTCTGGCATCCCGCCAGACCAAAGGCCCCTGCCGCGCAGAGGGTCACGAAAATGGGGTGGCGCATGTTCTGCGTCCTTTTTTGCTGCTCTGCCTGTTCACGGTATACGGCGTAGAAGGAAATCACTGCTTCCACGCCGCACCATCTTGTACTCTTGATCAGGCTCATCATAGCCCTGATTTTCGATTTTTGCGAGGGCCAAGCGCAGATTGTCGCGGATTGAGTCACTTTCGCCATTGTCCAGCGCATAGGCCCGCCGGAAGATCTGCTCGGCTTCTGCCGCATCGCCCTTTTCCATAAGCACGACGCCGAGGTTGTTCCATGTCTCGGGAATGGCCTCGTCTGTGGCGATGGCGCGGCGCAGCAGGGTCTCTGCCTGACCCAGCCGGCCAAGGCCAAGGTTGGCGCTGCCGAGGGCCGACAACACATCCACGGTCAACCCGTCCTCATAGGCGGCCCGCGTGAAGGCCTTGAGCGCCAGTTCGAATTCCCCGGCGGCCATGAGCCGGTGACCCACGATCAGCCCGTCCTCGGACTTGGCGCCGGGGCGGATGCCGGGCGCATAGGGGCTGTCCGCCGATGTGCCAAAGCCGCCTGTCGAACAGGCGGCCAAGGACATGGTGATCCCCAATGCAAGGGCGGGGCGGAGCCCGCTAAGGCGTAAGGCCATGATGAGTTTACATGTTCCCCAGATTCTGGATCCCCACCACCGAAGGCCCGACCAGAATGATCAGCAACGGGGGCACGGTCAGCATCATAGTGACAAGTGTCATCTTGGTAGGCAACTTGTTTGCCTTCTCTTCGGCGCGCATCACGCGTTTGTCGCGCATTTCATCCGCATAGACCCGCAGCGCATCGGCGATCGAGGTGCCGAAGGTCGCCGATTGCACCAGTACGGTCACGAAGCTGGAAATATCGGCCACGCCGCAGCGTTCGCCCATGTCTGCCAGAACGGTCGGTTTGTCCTTGCCGGCCTTGATCTCGTAGCTGACGATCTCGAATTCGTCCGACAGCGAGGGGTAGGAGGCGCGCAATTCGCGGGCGACGCGGATGATCGACTGATCCAGCGATTGACCCGCTTCGATGCAGACCAGCATCATGTCCAGCGCGTCGGGAAAGCCTGACGTGATTTCTTCCTGACGTTTTTGCTGGCGCTTGGTCACCCAGTATTTGGGCAGCATGTAGCCGACGATGCCGGGTCCCAGAATATACATCATGGCGTCCTGCGTCGTGGTATCGGGCAGGCCCGCCAGATTGAGAAGGTAATAGATCACGCCGCCGATCAGGAACAGAATTCCAAGCGAAAATTGCGCGAAATGGAAGAAACGCACAGAATCCTTGCTGCGATAGCCTGCCTGCATCAATTTCTTGCGGACGGCTGAGTATTCCTCTTCGTTCTGCGGTTCGAGAAAGTTGGAGTATTTCTCAAGCTTGTCATTGCCCTTGGCGCTGCGCAGCGCCTTTCCCGTCGTCGCCGTGTTGCGACCCGACGCGGTGCTTTCGCGCAGCTTTTCCAGCGGGTCCTTGCGCTGGTTCAGCATCATCGGGATCGTGGCGAGGATCAGCACGAGGCCCAACCCGCCGATCAGAAGGAAGGGTCCCATCGCGCCGAAATGCTGGGTCAGAAGGTCGTTGATGAAATCCATGTTCGTTTCTCCTCAGACCTTGATGTTGGTCAGCATGCGCATCACGATCAGGTTCGCAGCCAGAAACAGACCCACCGCGATACAGGCCGGGATGAACCAGGGGTGGTCCAGCACTGCGTCGTAATAGTTCGGGTCCATCACGTTGATCGCGATCAGGGCGAAGATCGGGAAGCCCGAGAGGAATTTGCCCGACCATTGCGCCTCGGCGGTGATCGCCTTGACGCGGCGGAACAGGCGGAAACGGGCGCGGATCACGCGCGACAGACCGGCCAGGATCTCGGCCAGGTTGCCGCCCGACTGTTGCTGAATGGTCACCGCCACGGCAAGGAAGCGCAAATCCTGCATGTCGAGGCGTTCCGCCATGTCCTTGAGCGCCTCGCCGATGTCGCGGCCATAGGCGGATTCATCCGCGATGATGCCGAATTCGGTCGCCAGCGGGTCGGCCACTTCCTTGGCCACGATCGAAATGGCCGAGGAGAAGGGATGCCCCACGCGCAGCGACCGCACCATCAGTTCGACGGCATCGGGCAATTGTTCCTCGATCATCGAGATGCGCTTCTTGGCCTTGTTGTTGACCCAGAAATAGACACCGCCCACACCTATGGCCACGGACAGCATGGCGCGGATCGGCGGCTCTGTTTCGGTGCCGATGGTCAGGCCCAGAAACGAGATGACGCTGACGCCCGCCATGATCATGATCAGCTGCACGGGGGTAAAGGCGATGGCCGCCTTCTGCGCGCGGTCGGCCAGCATCGAATAGAGCGGGATCGACCGCGAGTTCATGTGCTGGCGCATTTCCTTGCGCAGCGTCTCCATGACTTCTTCGCGGCGCGTGCCCTTTTCCAGCATCTCAAGACGCCGGTTCACGCGGTTGTTCAGGCTGATCGACTTGCCGAAAACGGTCAGGTACAGGCCTTCGACCAGGACCAGGACACCGAAGAAGATCAGACCGTAGATAAGCGGTTCTATGCTGATGGCCATGGTCTTACTCCGCTGCGATGGGCTCAAAAATGGAGGAGGGCAGGTCATAGCCCCACAACCGGAACCGTTCCGAGAAGTGGCTGCGCACACCGGTGGCCGTGAAATGGCCGATGATCTTGTTCTCCGGGGTCAGGCCGACGCGCTGGAACTTGAAGACTTCCTGCATCGAGATGACCTCGCCCTCCATGCCCGTGATCTCGGTGATCGAGGTCATGCGGCGGCTGCCGTCCTGCAGACGGCTGGCCTGCACGATCAGGTTGACGGCGCTGGCGATCTGGCTGCGCACGGCCTTGATCGGCATCTCGATACCTGCCATGGCGATCATGTTTTCCAGTCGGCTGACACCGTCGCGCGCGCTGTTGGCGTGGATCGTGGTCATCGACCCGTCATGGCCCGTGTTCATGGCCTGGAGCATGTCGATCACTTCCTCGCCGCGGGTTTCACCCACGATGATCCGGTCGGGGCGCATCCGCAGTGCGTTGCGCAGACAGTCGCGCTGGGTCACCGCGCCCTTCCCTTCGACGTTGGGGGGGCGGCTTTCCATCCGGCCGACATGGACCTGCTGCAGCTGAAGTTCGGCGGTGTCCTCGATCGTCAGGATCCGTTCGGAGTTGTCGATAAAAGAAGACAGCGCGTTCAGCGTGGTCGTCTTGCCCGAACCCGTACCGCCCGAGACGATGATGTTCAGGCGCGTGGCGACTGCGGCCTGCAGATAGGCTGCCATTTCCTCGGAAAAGGCGCCGAAGCGGACCAGATCGTCGATCGCCAGCTTTTCCTTCTTGAACTTACGAATGGACACAAGGCTGCCATCGACCGCGACCGGCGGCACCATGGCGTTGAAACGCGAGCCATCCGCAAGGCGGGCGTCGACATAGGGGTTGGATTCGTCGACACGCCGGCCCACGGCGGACACGATCTTGTCGATGATCCGCAACAGGTGCCGTTCATCCTTGAAGGTGATGTCGGTCAGTTCCAGCTTGCCACCGCGTTCGACAAAGATGCGCTGCGGTCCGTTCACAAGGATATCGTTGACGCTGTCGTCCTTCAGCAGGGTTTCCAGCGGTCCAAGGCCCTTGACCTCGTCATAGAGTTCCTGAGTCAGCTGCGTGCGATCCTCGCGGTTCAGCACGATCCCCTTTTCCTCGAGGAATTCGGACGCGATCGAGGTGATTTCCGAACGCAGGTCGTTTTCGGTCGCGCTTTCCAGCGCGCTCAGGTTCAGGTTGTCCAGCAGGGCGCGGTGCAGTTCCAGCTTGATCTCGCCCAGACGCTCGCGGCGCTTGCGGTCACGGTCCATCGCCACGGTCTGTGCGGGGGCAATGGCCTGCGCACGCCGCATCGACGCGGGCAATGCGCCTGCGGCCGCATCCACGGGGCGGGTGGCCGGTTGCGGCGCGGGTTTCGCTGTCGCAAGCGCGGGCTTGGCGGCGGTGTCCTTGGCGTCACCAGACTTCTTGTAGCGTGAAAACATCGTCTTTTCCCCCAGTTATTGTTCAGGCCGCTTCCACGTCGCTTTGACCCAGCTCGTGCAGGGACAGCGCCAGCTTGGCGATTTCCTTGCGTAGCGGGTTCTTGGCGGCGCTCAGCGCCAGGGGCAGGCCGTGATCGGCCCCCTGGGTCACCTGCTTGCCGCCATCGGGCAGCAGCAGATCGATCGAGATGCCAAGGCTTTCGGCCATGCGCTTGACCCGGCTCTTGCCGCTCAGGTCGGTAAAGCCCGGTGCGCGGTTCAGCGCGAAGCGCAGTTTCTGGAAGGGCAGGTCCTCGGCCTGAAGCGCGCGCTTGAGGCGCAGCGCGTTCTGGGCCGAGCGCATGTCCAGTTCCAGCAGGGCGAAATAGACATGCGCGCTGTTCAGCACCGCTTCGGTCCATTGCACCAGCGTGCGCGGCATGTCGATCACCACGTAATCGAACTGCTGACGGGCGGTGCCGATCAGGCGATTGATGTCCTCGGACCCGACAAGATCCATCGGCAACATGTCCGCGGGCGAGGTCAGCACCTGAAGCTTCTCCTCGAAGCCGATCATCGCGGCCGTGAAACTGTCGCCGTCCATTGCTTCGGTATCCGACAGAAGCTCGAACACCGCTTCGCGGCGGGGCAGGTCAAGGAAGGTCGAGACCGATCCATACTGCAGATCAAGGTCAATGATGCAGACGCGCGGCTCCGGCTTGCCCTTCTTCGCGACGTTGCACAGCTCCCAGGCCAGGTTTACGGCGAAGGTGGTGGCACCGGTTCCACCTGCAAGACCCTGCACGGCCAGCACCACGCCTTCGCGATTATGCGATGATTTGCGGACGGTTGCGGTGGTTTCGGGGGCCGCCAGCACAGGGGCCGGTTCGGGCATGCGGATGCGGTCGATGGCCGAGGCCAGTTCGTTCTCGGGCAAGGGATAGGGCACGAATTCGTCGGCACCCTGGCGCAGCAGCTGGTGCAGCGCTGCGGGGCTGACATCCTCTGCGATCAGGATCACGCGGATGTTGCGGCTGCGGGCATGGCGGATGATCTCGCCCAGAAGCACGAGGTTGTCCTCGTCTTCCTGATCCATCGCGATGGCGACGAATTCAAGCGCATCGGCATCGGGCTGCGACAGGAAGGCCAGAGCCTCTCCAAAGCCCAGATCGCCCCAGCTTTCACCAAGGACAGATTCCATGTCCTCGATCAGCAGGTCGAAATTCTGCACGTCTCGGCTGATCGTACAGGCCAGGATCGGTGCCGGTTCCGCGGGGGAATGTGCTGTGCTACTCATTGCGCCTCTTGTCCTCTGACGTCGGGGGCCGTCGTCTGGCAAGGCAGGAGCAATGTGAACCTCTGACGGGTTCATTCCTGTTCCGGCGTCCGACCACCCGTGCCCGGCACATGCCGGACAAAGCTAACCCTTTGGAGGTAAGGTCGCGGAAAATCTGGGCAACATTAGGGCCAAAAGATCGTAATTGTACGGTATCATTGGACGATCAAGCCGGGGTCTTGCCGATCGCGTCAGGCGCTGAGAACGCGCGAAACGCTGTGTCTAACAGCCCGTGCAACTTTCAGGCGCTGTTGCTCATGTGGCTGATAAATCGAAGTAAATCGCTTTTCCGGCTGCTCAGGCCGGGGCCGCGCGCTGCCGGGGAGGGGACCCCGGCCCAAGGTTATTCGGACTGGCCGCTTACGCCCGAGACGCCGCCCAGCGTGCTACCGGGTGCTGCGCTGTTCACGTATTCGCGATAAATGATCTGCGCATATTTGCCGTCCAGTTCGCCGGGCCGCTTCTCGACCACGCCTGACACCTCGGTGACAGTACGGCGGTTGCGCCGTTCGCGCCCTTCGGTGACGATCAGCGGCTGGGTCTCGCCGAACGAGGCGAGAGCCTCCAGTCGCGCGCGGCTGATCCCCTGGCTGACCAGATAGCCGACCACGGCCTGCGCGCGGCGCATGCCCAGCGACTTGTTGTAGCTGTCGGATCCGACAAGGTCGGTGTGGCCATAGACGCGGAAGCGCACTTCGGGGAACTGGCGGATCCAGCGGGCCTGCTCGCGCAGGGTTTCGCGTGCACCCTCGTCCAGCACCGCCGAGTTGAAGGCGAAGTTCACCATGGGCGACACTTCCTGCGAGAAGCGCCGCGACATGTCGACGACGAAGTTCTGGCGATTGGTCATCGCCAGGGTGTTGTTCATGATGGCGTTGCCAAAGCTTCCATCGTCGATGCTGGCCCCGGCCTCACCCTGGAAGCTGCGATAGATGGGATCGGAGCCGGAACAGGCACTGACGCCCATAAGCCCAATAACTGCGAGAGTCTTGTACATGTTCCCCTGCATCCGATCAGTCCATTACGTATCCATAAGACCCGTTGAAATCCTGTTTGGCAACCTCGCCGGCTGCGCCGCGCAGGGCAGGCTGGCCATCGCGGGCAACCCGGCCGAACAGGAAGAGGTCACGCTCGCTTGGCGGACGGATCCGGTCGGTCGGCAGGGCCAGCGCATCGCCGCGTGTCGGCGTGACAAGATGGGCCGTGACGATGATCACAAGCTCGGACTGGGCGCGGCGGAAATCCGCGCTGCGGAAGAGCGCGCCCAGAACTGGGATATCGCCCAGCCACGGCACCTGTCCGGCGGTATCGCGGAAATCGTCCTGCAACAGACCCGCCACGGCAAAGCTTTCGCCGTCGCGCAACTCGACCGTGGTCGATGTCTCGCGCCGCTGGAAGGCATCGATGCGGAAAGCGTTCAGCTCGATCCCGTTGTTCGGATCCAGAGACGAGACCGCAGCCATCATCTCGAGGTTGATCAGATCGCCATCCACGACACGGGGCACGAAGTTCAGCTCGATCCCGAAGGGCTTGAACTCGATCGTGATCGTGCCGCTGTCCTGTGATATCGGCACGGGATATTCGCCACCAGCCAGGAACTTGGCCTCTTGCCCGGACAGGGCGACCAGGTTCGGCTCGGCCAGAGTGCGTACAACCCCTTTGGTTTCAAGGGCTTCCAGCAGGATCCCCACCTCGACCGCGCCGGCGCCGAAGCCCAGCAGCATGGCGCCGTTGTTCGCGTTCACCGATGGGATGCTGCCCGTGATCGCGTTCGTCTGGGCGCCCAGGTTGTTGAGCGTGTTGCTGCCGCCCGAAATGCCCAGATCGTTGCCGAAGGCACTGCCGTTCAGGGCCAGCGAGGCGCTGAGCGATTTCGACACGCTGCGCTGCATCTCGGCGAAGCGCACCTTGAGCATGACCTGCTGCACACCGCCAACCGTCATCAGGTTGGACACCCGTTCCGGCGCGTAACGTTCCGCAAGGTCCAGCGCGCGCTGAAGTTTCTGGGTGCTCGACACCGTGCCCGACAGGACGATCCCGTCATTGGCGGTGCGCACCTCGATCTTTTCGCCGGGCAGGATCTGGCCCAGGCGTTCCTTGAATTCGCTGACATCTGCCGCGACGCGGACATCCACGTTGGTAATCAGTTGCCCGCTGGCGTCGAGCAGGGTCAGCGTGGTGATCCCCGGCGACTTGCCCAGCACGTAGATCGTGCGCTCGGACAGCGATGAAATGTCTGCGATGGCCGGGTTGGCGATCGAAAGTTCCGCGAAGGGAACTTCGCTTTCGACCACCACCGCGCGGTTCATCGGGACGGCAAGACTTGCAGAACGACCTTCCTGAAGGACGCGTACGGTTTCGGCCTGCGCCTGCGGAACAGGAACAAATGGGCCGTGCCCAATCGCCAGCCCAAGAAGGGCGGCCTTGATAAATCTGTCAATTTTCATGTGACCTGCCTTTCCGATCACGCCTCAAATTGCGGGTCTTTTTTCGCCCACTTTCGTCAAACCATGGGGCATTTCGATATTTATTGCAAGAATCAACAGGTTCAGATGCCGTGTTTATGTGGATATTATGCCATAGTGGCCTTTAAGCCGGGTCTTGGGCGGCTCTTGCCAACCGATTGACAACACAAAAGGGACAGGTTCCATCCGGAGCCTGTCCCTTTGTTTGCTGGGGGCTGGCAGAGCGCCCCGTCGTGCCGCGTCAGTTGGTGCAGGGGATCGAAAGCTCGACCACTTCGGCGCCGCGACGCACCCGCGTCGTGCAGACTTGTTCCTTTTCGATCTCGACCGGCGCGGCAATCGGCGCGCTGACCAGACCCAGAAGGGCCCGCTGGTCGACCTCGATGGCTTCGGCGATCGTGTCGTCATTGGCGCCCACCAGCGACAGCGACAGACGCCCTGTGGATTGCGCCTGTGCGAGGGCTGCGACCTGATCGGGGCGGGCCGCAACAGTCACCGTGCGTGCAATCAGGGCTTCGGACATGCCGCCATCGGCGCTCTGGTCCACGGCGATCAGGCGCACATTGGCCTCGATCAGCTTGGTGATCTCGCCGCGTGCTTCGCCCGCGATGTCCTGATTGATCGAGCCTGTCCAGTAGACGTCGACCCGGTCACCCGGACGCAGGAAGCCCGACACACCTGATGCGACATCGACCTTGATCGCGAAGGCGCGCATCCCGCGTTCGATCCGCGAGTTGATGCCCGCATCCTCGCCGGGCTGGCTGATCTTGCTGGCCATCAACGCCTCATCCTTTTCGATGATGCGCAGGACATAGCGGGGCGCCTTGTTGTTATCGGGGAAAATATCATTCATCGAGGCGAAGCTTCCCTCGGGAATGGCATTGCTGGGCCATTTCACCGCGCGCAGATCCTCTGCGGTCAGGACGTCGCCATAGTTGAGGGTCTTGTTGGTCACGAAGACCTCGACCGTCGGGATGATCTGGCTCTGTGCGCTCTGCGCCTGGGCCAGTTGAATCTGATATGCGTCAAATTGCTTCTTCGCCATCATCACGGCAAAACCGGCCAAACCGACACCGGCAATGAGAACAAGTCCAAAGACAGCTCGCATGGTGGTACCTTTCCTGTGTCTGCTCCCGTTGCATCAAGGATGTCGGGAAATGATCTGCTGCTCGGATGCAGCGTAGTGACGCAATATGGCCAAATCAGGGAGGCCTTGCGGATTTGGCGTGTCCTGTGGCGACGGTCTTGCCGCAGCGGTCATGTGAACAGGGCCACGGGCCGGATGCCCGGCTGCCACTGTGCTCTCCGCTGCACTTGTCTTGTTCAGTCCAGGTACGTGGTCATGAAACTGCTTGTTCCGTCGGCCAGGCTTGTTGCGCCGTCGCGCATGGTGCCATAGCCCGCGGACAGCAATGTCACGGCAAGGGCTGTCAAGACGACCCAGTCGGCAGTGACCGCGCCATCTTTTTCGGTGCTGAACCGTTTGATACGGGCGATGAACGTGGAGATATTC
>JBFHIW010000039.1:0-34707 GCA_041596235.1 Paracoccaceae bacterium | reverse complement strand
CGCCGCCGCATAGGTCCATCGGGGGCTGGACAGGGTGACCTCGCGCAGGATCGTGGCGCCCCGCATGACGCGCAACTGATAGCTTTCGCTTTCTTCGCCCAAGGGGATATCTGGCGCCTCCCAGGCGTCGGCGTCGATCCGTCCGCGGCGGCTCCAGGTGACATCCATGTCCCCGCCCGGTGCTTCGGCCGCGCGCAGATGCACCGGGGCCAGCGGCTTCAGGCCGATCCCGGCAAAGCTGTCCTGCATCGCCACGTAGGACGGATCATCCAGCGGCCGCCACGCCGGACCGATGCGGTAGTGCCGCTGCACGCCGCGCGCATCGGACGGCAGGTCGATCTGCAGGGGCCGGCCATCCATCAGGACGAAGAAACTGCCCTCGGGCCAGACCGACGGGATCACCGCATCGCTGCCAAGCTGACCGCGCAACAGGGTATCAAGCCGCCATGTGTCTGGGCCCACAAGCGTGGCATTGGCGAATTGAAAAAGCTCCCACCGGTCGGGCGTGCCATCACCCAGCGCCGCAAGGTTGCCCCCCGCCAGCAGCGTCGGCAGGTCGATCGAGGACAGTGCCCCCGATGTCAGCCTGACCGTGACGCTATCCTGAGGGTGCAGCAGGCCGGGGCGCGCGGCGGGAAGCGCATCCTGCGTGATCCCGATCACGGCGGGCTGCGGCACGGTGCGGTTCAGCGCAAAGCCCTGCGCGGTGACCGCGGCATAGACGGCGGCCGCACCGGGCCAGGGATCGGCAGTCACGGCGATATGGGGCGCATGGGGCACCTCGTCCCCGGTCATCAGGGGCAGGTCCAAGAACAGCGGAAAGACCGGCAGCGGTGCCAGCGGCGGACGGGTGCGCGGGGTTTCATCCTCCAGTGCGGCGGGCAGGTAGACGCCGGGATCGACGCGCAACGCCTCGATCAGCTGGGCACCCGCCAGTTCGACCCGGTCGATGCGATAGCTTGCACCGGTCGCGTCACCCTCAAGCTGCAGCAGATCGCCGGCCCCCAGATCAAGCCGCGAGGGCGGCAGGGCGAGGCGCAGAGCGTCGCGCGCGATCCGCGCCTCGGCCAGCCAGCGCTCGGCGATCTGCCGCCCTTCGGCACGTGTCAACAGCAAGGGCAGTTCGGAGGCGGCCACTGCGTGGGTCGCCTCGTCCGGCAGGACGGCTTCCTCGCTGATGGCGGGATAGTCGGTATCGGCCTGCACGAAACGCAGCCGCACACGGCCTGTCATCGCCGCTTCGGCGGCGCGGCTGTGCTGCGGGCGCGGCGGGTTTTCGGGCAGATCGACAAGCGCGGACAGCGGCACGGTTTGCGCCACCCCGTCGCGGCGCATCACGAAGCGCAGCATCCCGTCACGTTCCACGGCATCAAAGCCATGGGCCAGCATCAGCGGCTGCAGCGCCACGCGGGCGTCCGAAACCTGTGACACGGCATAGCCGCGCACCAGCCCGTGCAGCGTGCTGGTGTCCAGCGCGGTGATCCCCGCCCTTGTGCAGATCTCGGACACCACCGAGGCCAGCGAGCGCGATGCAAGCCGCCCCGTCACCCAATGGCCGCGCGCATAATTGGGGGCATCGCCCCAAAGCGCCTCGTTGCCGGGAAAGAAAGGATAGGGCCGCGCGTCCCAGGCCCAGACAAAGGCGCGCCCCATGTCCAGCATCGGCGCGCCATAGACAGCCGAGACCGGGTTGTTTTCTGCCTTGCGCCAATACCCCAGCATGGCCCGCAGGTATTGCATCTGGATCACCTCGTCGCGCTGCCCGTTGGAATAGGCGGGCAGGAAGGATTCCGAGGATTTGGGATCCAGAAAGAGGTTGGGCTGATTGGTGCCCTTGTCCACCGCAGGACAGCCCAGTTCGGTGAACCAGACAGGTTTCGATTGCGGCACCCAAGGTGTGGGCTGCTGGCTGCGCTGCCCGCCGACCCGGTCGTGATGCGCGTTCAGCCACCAGTTGCGGATATCCTTGTAGCGCCAGATCCATGGCTCGTCATGGGCGTCATCGGTGATCCGGGTGCGGATCTGGGCGGCTTTCGCCTCGGGCGAGTGGTAGAACCAGTCATAGCCCTCGCCGCCTTCGATATTGGCGCGCAGATAGGCGGGGTTGTAGATCGTGTTCCACGGCGCGTCGGCATGATCACGCCCCTCGCGCCAATCCGACAGCGGCATGTAGTTGTCGATCCCGATGAAGTCGATATTGCCATCGGCCCAAAGAGGATCAAGGTGAAAGAACCTGTCGCCGCTGCCGTCGGCCGGCTGATAGCCGAAGTATTCGGACCAGTCCGCCGCATAGCCGATTTTCACATGGGGCCCGAGGATCGCCCGGACCTGAGCCGCCAGCGCGCGCAGGGCGGCCACGGCGGGAAAGCTGTTGTTCGCCCCCCGCAATTGCGTCAGGCCGCGCATTTCCGACCCGATGCAGAAGCTGTCCACCCCGCCTGCTGCCGCGCATAGCGCCGCGTGGTGCAGGATGAAGCGGTTGTAGCGCCATTCCTGCGGGCCGTTATAGCCCACCTGCCCCGGCGCCACCGTGAAATGCGCGGCCTGCGCGGTGCCGAAGAAGGCCGCGACCTGCGCCTCGGCCCCGGCCGTGCCATCGGGGCTGCCGGGCCGCCCCGGTGCCTTGGACCCGGTGATGCGCCCGCGCCAGGGCAGAACGGGTTGATCGGCGGCGTCGCTGTAGGGATCGGGGCGACCGTTCCCGGCCAGCTGATCCATCAGGATGAAGGGATAGACCATCACGGCCTGCCCAGAGGCGGCAAGCCGGCGGATCGCGCCGATCACGGATTGATCCGTCGGCGTGCCGCCATAGACGGGCCGGCCATTCAGTTGCGCGATCTCGCTCGCAGCGGCGCGGGTCAGGCCCGATACGGTCCACGGCATCTCGTGCCCGTCGACGGCGCGTTGTTCGACCTTGGGGCGGATCGTGCACTCACCACAGCGCAGGTCGTTGCCGAACCAGCTGACGATCAGCGAGGTGGCGCGCGCATGGGGCGCCTCGGCCTGAAGCCTGTGCAGCGAGGTGACCAGATCGGGCTGGCCCGAGGGGGAATTGACATTGGCGCTCCGCGCCTGACCGGGGCCATGGACATAGCTGACCGGCGTATCGGCAAGGGCATATTCGCCACTGCCCGGCATCATCGCCACGGCGCGCACCAGATGGGCAGGATCGGGATCATCCACCACGTTCCAGCCCTGATCGGGGCGGATCACCTCGAATTCCAGTTGCGGCACGCGGTTGCCGAACCGCGCCAGCGGCAGATCCTCGATCACCACATAGGCGGTGCCACGGTAGGCGGGCACCTGGCCTGCGCCCTCGACCGCCTCGATCCGGGGATCGGGCTGCTGGTGGGCGTCACCGTGATGCACCCGCATGTTCAGATCAGACGGCGCGATTTCCACACCGTCAGCCCAGACGCGCGGCACACCCGTGATCACCCCTTCGCAGAGCGCAATGGCAAGGCTGATCGAATAGCTGTAGCTGGTCTGGGTGACACGCGGGCGGCCCTTGCCGCCGCCGGTGCGGGTCACGGTGACGGATTCGTTGAAATCGCTGGCCCAGATCACATGGCCGCCAATCCGCATGCGGCCATAAAGCTGGGTGATCGCCTCGCCCTCGCCCGAGCCGGTCAGGCGGAAGCGGTCGACGCGCCCGGTCTCGACCGCTTCGGACCCCTGGCCCAGCAGGCGCTGGTCGATGGCGCGGCCAAGGGTGGCGCCCACCAGGCGGCCCACAGCGACCATGGACAGGCCCAACGCCGTGCCTCCGATCGAGCCACCAATCGCGGCGCCTGCTGCTGACAGGAGAATCGTTGCCATCACTGGACCCTTTCAGGAAATGCGAACCGTGCCGCGATGCGGCGCTGCCAGGACAGACCCAGCGCGCTTTCGACCACCCCGTGACCGGAATAGGCATGAATGAAGGCCGGGTCGGTCCCGGCGCGGGCAAGGATACCCAGATGCTTGGCGACCGATCCCTCCCGCATGCGAAAGAGCAGCACCGCGCCGGGTTGCATCGGGCCTTCGGTCGGGCGCAGATGCCGGGACATGGCCTGCCAAAGCCATTCGCGCCCCTGCGGTTCCGACCAGTCGGGCGCATAGGCGGGAACGGGTTCAGGCTCGGGGCCGATCAGGTCGCGCCAGAGACCACGGATCAGCCCAAGACAATCACAGCCCACCCGCCTGATGCAGGCCTGATGCACGTAAGGCGTGCCGATCCAGCCGCGCGCGGCCTCAACCACCGGGTCCACCGGTCCGGCCATCATCTGCGACTGCCCCCGCGCAAGCTGCCCGAGAGGGCCGGATCGATGATGCGCCAATCATCGCCGGGCAGATCAGGAAAGCCCTGAAAGTTCACCAGATTGGCGAATTTGTCCCGGCAGGTTGCGAACCGCTTGTCGCAACCTGCCTGCAGGCACAGGCGGTCACCGGCAGCGATGGGGGCGCGCAGCGGCTCCCACAGTTCGATCTCGCGCTGGCTGCCTTGCGGGCTGTCGCGCTTGATGGTGCCCTGCAGGCCGATCGCCGCGCCATCCAGCACCAGCAGGCGACCCCGGCGGAACCAGCCACCGGGCGCGTCGCCCAGCCCCGCCAGACGCAGGATGCGCGCGCCTTCCACAACAGCGACAGGCAGGGTCAGGCTGTGATCGGGCCCGGACAGATCGACGCGGCAAGCCGCATCGCCCAGCACGGCGGTGCATGGTTTTTGATAGATGCGCCCCATCGGGCGGTTCAATGCCTCGCTCAGGCCGCGCAATTCGGCGGTGAAGGACGCGCCGTTGCGCTGCAATTCCCCGATGGAGCCGCGGAACTGCATCAGGCGCTGATCAGGATCGGCCCAGTTGACGCGCCAGCATCGCACCTCGGCCCCGTCGAAGCGTCCGGCGACGATATCGGCCTCTGACAGGGCCGTGTCACTCAGCAGACCCAATGCCTCGGTATTGTCGACAGACAGGCCGGTGCCCTGTTGCAAGGCCCGCGCCGACAGGCCGCTGTCGGCGCGAAAGGTCATGCCGTCAAAGGTCAGGTCGCGGTCGTGGTCGGTAAAGCCAAACACGGTCCCGTCAGTGCGCGTCACCGCCCAGGCGTGGCAGAGCGTGGTCAACCCGCCCGCCAGATGCGCCGCAAGTTCGGGGCCGATCATAGCCGCACCTCGAGTACAGGTACATTCGGGACCTGCCCCGCCTTGAAACTGGCGACGCTGGTGGCGATCCGGTCCGTGTCGAAACGCACCGGCACGTCGAATTCGAAGCCTGCCGTCACCTCAAGCCCGGCGGTGGGCGCCTCGGCCAGGGTGACAAGACCGGTGGTGATATCGACCGTGTAATCCACCCCTTCATAAAGGCGCGTCCCCTCGATCCCCAGAACGACCGTGCCCAGAACCGGCTTGGCGATGGGCCGGGCATAGCCCTGATCGCCCGAGCGGTAGGTCTTGATCAGTTGAAACGCGCGCGTTTGCCCATCGGCGCGGGCGATGACCTGATCATCCGGCCCCGGCGTCCCCGATGGCAGGCAGGAGCGGAAATCGGCCCAATCCTTCCAGCGAAAGCCGAACATCTGGGCGCGGCGCGCCTCGAAGAAGGCGATCAGCCGCGCGACGTCATCCAGCGAGCGCAGCCCCAGCCCCGCATCGTAGCGGCGGCGCGAATGCGCCCAGGGGGTGTTGCGTTCCTCATGGCCATTGGCCAGGGTCACAATCTCGGTGCGCCGTTCCGGCCCGCCAAGCGAGCCGAAGCTGAGGCTTGCGGGAAACCGCACTTCGTGAAAGCTCATGGCGTTGTCCTTCTTTGCTTAGCGGTTGCGCTGGCCCTGTCCCAGAAGGCGGCCCATTTGTGCCGCGATCTGGGATTGCGAGCGTTGAAAGCCCTCGACATCGGGGGTCTGGATATTGATCACCACATTGACGGGCGCGCTGCCCCCGCCGCCGCGCACACCCAGCTTGCCATCAGGACCACGGGCCAATGGCATGATGGCTTCCGGCCCCGCCTCGCCCATCAGACCCAGACCCCCGCGCATCGGGAACATGGCTGGTCCCGACACGATGCCGCCATTGGCGAAGGGCATGACGCGCCCCTGCGCAAAGCTGCCCCCGTCGGCAAAGGGCAGCGCACCACCGATCAGCGCGCCGACCCCCTTGGACAGAAGCCCGCCGAAATGATCGGTCACAGGACGCAGGGCGGATTGATAGGTCGTGTTGACCATGCTTTTCGCCACCGTCTGCAAGGCGTCCGAGAGTTTCATGCCGTCAAAGGCCACACCGTCGAAGGCGCGCCGCAACCCGCCGCTGAAACCGCGTTCCAGCGTGGTCAGGTCACGGCCGGTATCGGCCAGCGCGCGGCGCATGCGTTGCAATTCCCCGTCGAAGGCTCCTGCCACGCCGGTCGCCGCCCCGAGGGAGGCATCCAGCGCCGTGACCTTTTCCTCGAAAGCCTCGATCCTATCTGTCTCAGTCATCCGCCCGTCCTTTCATCCTGTCGGGAAAGGCCTGCATCAGCCGATCCAGACCACCGCGCCCCATCGGCGCCGTGCCTGCCCCCTGCCCCAGCATCAGCGCCAGTTCCGCCGGGGTCAGCGCCCAGAAGGCGGCAGGCGTCAGCCGCAGGCCGCGCAGTCCCGCCTGCATCAGGGCAGGCCAGTCAAACCCAATCATGTCGTCCCCCCTTCGCCGGGCAGGCTGAAGGCGCGCACCAGCAAGGCCGCAGCCGTTCTTGCGGCCACCAACGGGCCGCCCTCGATCTCGGCGCTCAGAAGGTCGGCGGCGGTGCCACGCCAGCCGCCCCCACGCAAACCCGCCACGATCAGCGCCAGCACATCGCGGCTTGAGAACCCGCCGCCCTCGAAGCGCGCCACAAGATCGACCATCGAGGCATCGCCCAGTCCGGCCTCAAGCTCGGCCAGAGCGCCAAGGGTCAGTTTCAGCACATGGGCCTGACCGTCGATCACCAGATCCACCTCGCCTGTCCAGGGGTTGGCCATGTCAGAGCGCCGTAAAGACAAGCGCACCCGCCGAGGCCAGCGCGACTTCGTAGGTCGCCTCGCCATTGTGGCTGCCGGCATAGTCGATGCCGGTCAGCTGGAACGCCCCCTCGACGATGCCGAAATCCGGGATGACCACCTGAAAGGCAGGCGTTTCGCCGTCAAAGAAGATCTGGCGCGCGCGCTCGTCGCTGGCCGCATCGCGGAAAACGCCCGACCCGCTGATCGCGGCGGATTTCACTCCGGCCCCGCCCAGCAATTCGCGCCAGCCCCCCTGGCTTTCAAGGCTGGTCACATCCACGCTTTCCGCGTTGAAACTGACGCGTGTGGCGCGCAGTCCCGCCAGCGTCTCGAACTGACCATCGCCGGTCAGATCCACCTTGATCAAAAGATCCTTGCCGTTCTGGGCACCCATGGCGACCCCTCCGTTGATTGAGATTTCAGATGTCGTCGAGCCGCGCGCGGAATGTCAGCTCGATCCGGCGACGCTGTCCCGACCCCTCGCGGCGCGCATTGGCGCGCAGGAAATGCACCGCGACAAGCCGCCCCCGGTCCAGCACCAGATCAGGGTCCAGCAGCGCATCGCAGACCGCTGCCGCCACCTGCTTGGCCTGCTGGAACCCCGCAACATCGGTCATGACCGTCAGGACAATGTCATGCTCGGCCCCGTGCGCGGTCTGATCGGACCTGTCGCGCGCGGCCTCAGGCCCCAGCAACAGATAGAGCGGCGGCACAGGCCCGGCGGGCAGCGCGTCGTAGATCGCCCCACCCAGCAGGGCGGTCAGCGCGGGTGCTGCGGACAGATGGGCAAAGATGGCCGCCTGAAGTGCTGCGGCAGCGGCATAGCTCATGGGGCCACCTCTTCCTGGGTGTAACAGGTCAGGTAGCGGCCCGTCGGATCGCTGTCGCTGACTGCCAGAATGGTGAAGATGCGCGCGCCTTCGCGCAGGCGCTGATCGGGGCGCGGCCGCATGTCGGCCCCCTGAGGGGCCGCGCGCAACATCATGCGATACGCGTTGCGCGACAGCGTCTGTCCGCCTTGCGTGACCTCGCGGCCCGGCATGGCCTTCACCTCGACCCAGACTTCGCCTAGCGTTACCCATGTCTCGACAAATCCCCCGGCACCGTCAGGGCTGCGCGCAGGCTGTTCCAGCGCCATGCGGCGGCGCAGATGAACCCCGGTCATGCCGCCCCTCCGACGCCCGGCACACCCATCGACAGGCGCAGGCTGCGATAGCGCTCGATCAGGCTGGTCACGCCGAAGGGCATGCACCCGCTGCCAAGCCCGGTATCCTGCCGGTATTCATAGAAATGCGCCGCCAGCAGAAGAACCGCCTGGGCCAGGTCGGCCGGCAGGCCCGGCCAGTCATCCGACAGCCCCGCGCGGAACCGCAACATGACGCTGCCGCCCTGCGGAATGGCTGGCAACACACCGCCCGCCGCCCGCAGGCAGGGGCGCTGAATGTCCCGCTCCAGACGCCAGCGCGCGACCGGCACAGGGGTTTCGGCCCCCTGCGCATCACGCAGCACGACAAGGCTCACCTCGGTCACCGGGGCCAGGGGCAGCGGCTGACCCGCCGGATCGGCCCAACGGGTCAGTTCCAGCGCGAAACCGCGCTCCAGCAACACCTTGCCGATCCGCGCCTCGATCGCGGCCAGCGAGGCCCGCAGGAACCCCTCCAGCAGGGCGTCCTGCAGGTTATCCTCGGCAAAGCCCGTGCCCAGATGCAGATGCGCCTTGAACGCGGCCAGCGGCAATTCCGCGGAAGGCAGCGTCGTTTCTTCCGTCAACATCATGGAAAATCTCCAGTTCTCGCATCCTGCGATGGTCCGCCCCCATCCGCGGAATGCCGGGACAGGGACGCGCGCATCGGAAGGCCGGTCATCCGGCCTTCCGGTCACAGGGATCAGGCGACCGCGAAGCGCAGCAGTTTGATCGCGGCGAAGTCGCTGACATCGCCACCCACACGCTTGGTGGCATAGAACAGCACATGCGGCTTGGCGCTGAACGGATCGCGCAGGACCCGCAGATCGGGACGCTCGGCGATGGTGTAGCCTGCCGCGAAATCACCAAAGGCGATGGCATGGGCGCCGCTGGCGATGTCGGGCATGTCCTCGGCGATCAGGACGGGGTATCCCAGCAGGCGCGCGGGTTCGGCGGCAGCCAGACCGTCCGACCACAGGAAGCGGCCATCGTTGTCCTTCATCTTGCGCACGGCACCTGCGGTCTTCGAGTTCATGACGAAAACGGCGCCCGCGCGATATTGCGCCCCCAGCGCGTAGACCAGATCGACGATGGCATCGGCCCCATCAAAGGCGCCATCCGCCCCCGTGGGCACGGTGCCAAGATTGCCCCAGGCCCAGACATCGTTATCGACCGTAGCATGGGTCAGGAACCCGCGCGGCTTGTCGATGCCATTGCCACTGACGAAGGCCGCGGCCTCGGCGCGGGCGAAACGGTCGGCGATGCGGCCCGCCAGCCAGCCCTCCAGATCAAAGGCGCTGTCATCCAGCAGGCGCTGGCTGGCCTTGGGCAGGGCGCTGAGTTCATGCAGCGGGATGGTGATGCGGTCGATCACCGGCGTGCCGGTTTCCGCCGTGCTGCCGGTCTCGGTGGCCCAGCCATGGCCGATGTCGGAATGATCGACCAGCACGTCATAGGACGTGGCCTCGACCTGAACCACATTGGCAATCGCCCGCAGGGATGCGCCTGCGCGCAGCACAGACTGGATGCGGCCTGCGGTTTCGGGATCGACAAGATAGCCGCCATCACCCGCAACAGCGGTCGACATGGCCTTTCCCTCAAGGATCAGGCCGCGCAGCGCGTCATCGTCGCCATTGCGCAGATAGGCCGCGAATGCCTTCTGATGCGGGGCCTCGCCCTCGGCATGGCGTGACAGGATGGGGCGGGCGCCATGATGCGCCTGCACGGTCCGGGATTTTTGATCAAGCATGGTCAGTCGCTCTTCCTGCTGTTGAAGCTTTGTGTGGATTTCGGCCCGAAAGCCTTTCAGATCGCTCATGAATTCCGCAACTGCGGATTTCAGCCCGGCGGTCGGAGACAGGTCGTCAGACAGACCTTCCCCGGCCCGAGACATCTTCTCGGTCATCATTCTGTGCATCCTTCTGTTGTTGCCTGAACCTGGCCCGATCAGCCCTGCGTCAGTATCTGCCGCCCTTCGCGGAACAGGGCCGCAAGCTCATGCAACCCCGCATCGCTCAGCCCTTCCGCCTTGGCCGCCACCCGCGCCGCGGGCAGCATCGGGAAGGTCACGACAGAGACCTCCCACAGATCAAGCTGGGTCAACAGGCGAAGCCCGGTATCGGTCTTGGTCGCCCGGATCGTGCGATAACCGATCGACAGCCCCTCGATCGCGCCGGCTGCGATCAGCGCCGCCGCCTCGCGCCCGCGCGCGACCCCGTCCAGCAGACGTCCCTTGACCCGCAGGCCGCGCGCATCCTCGGCCACCTCGTCCCACAGACCGATGGGCTGCGTCGGATCGTGCTGCCAGAGCATCCGCACGCGCCGCCCTTCCGCCGCCATCGCCTTGAGCGAGGCCGCATAAGCCCCGCGCGCCACGACATCCCCACCCTGATCGGGCGCATCGAACAGGCTGGCATAGCCCTCGATCACCTGATCCGGTCCCTCGGTGGTCAGCCGCAACCCGATGCCGGGCTGGCAGAACTTGCGCTCCAGTTCCATGTCCATCAATCGTCCTCTCATGGCAGGCCCGCCAGCGGGGCCGAAGTCATTATCGACTGGAAAGCCTCTGCAAGGATCACGGCCACAACGCCGTAAACCGTCAGCCACAGCCGTTTTTCCAGCTTCTCGATCAACGCCTCCAGTTTCTCGGCGCGCCGGTTCAACCCTTCGATATGCAGGGTCGAGACGCGCTCGTGGGCCTCCAGCCGCAGAGCGGGGGCGCAATCGAAGGCTTCGAACCCATAGCGCCCCGCATCGCGCGGCACCCCGCGCGGATCGCTCATTCGGCGGCTCCCTGCGCGTCGGGCCCAATCAGCGCGCGCGCGGGCAGACCCAGCAGCGCGCGCTTTTCGGCATCGGTCAGAAAGGTCGCATCGGCCACGCGGCGCCATTGCAGGTCACGCTCGGCTGCAAGGGCTGGCACCTGATCCAGATCGGGATGAAGATCCAGCGCCTCGCCGGTGAAACGCGACAGCCATTCGGCAAGGGCAGCAACCACGCGGGTCGCCATCGGCAGCACCGTCAGGCGGTAAAGCGCGCGATTGGCCTCTTGGTAGTTGGCGAAGGTCGCGTCCCCCGGAATGCCCAGCAGCATCGGCGGCACGCCGAAGGCCAGCGCGATCTCGCGCGCGGCACTTTCCTTGGTCTGCTGGAATTCCATGTCCGAGGGCGAAAAGCCCATCGGCTTCCAGTCCAGCCCCCCCTCCAGCAGCATGGGCCGGCCCGCGTTGCGCGCCCCCTGGTGGTGGCTTTCCATCTCGGACACCAGCCGGTCGTATTGATCGGCACTCAGGCTGCCCTGCCCTTCGGCACCGCGATAGACGATCGCGCCAGATGGCCGCGCGGCATTGTCCAGAAGCGCCTTGGACCAGCGGCTGGCGGCATTATGCACATCCACCGCCTGCGCCGCCGCCTGCAACGGTGAAAAGCCATAGTGATCATCCTGCGGATGAAAGCTTTTGATATGGCAGATCGGGGCCAGAGGCGTGCTGACATCGAAACGATGCTTGCGGCCGCCCACGTTGTAATCATAGGCCACCGGCCAGCCATCGGGGCCGGGGATCAGACTCATCCGGTCCGAGCGCAGCACGTGCAGTTCGGCCAGCCCGCCCGCATCCGTCGTGACCAGTTCCAGATAGCCATTGCCGGTCAGCAGAAGCTGCGCATAAAGCGCCTCCAGCAATTCGGCGCGGCCCTGTGCGGGGTTGGGATTGCCCAACAGCGCCAGTACCGGATGCGTCTCGAAACGGCGCCCCGCGCCTTGCAGCACCAGCGGAAGGGCAGCCGCCGCCTCGGACAGCAGCTTGACACAGCGAAAGCCGACTGGATTTCCGGTATAGCCCGTCCGCGTCAACGACACGGTGTCGCGCGGGCTCCATGCGACGCGGCCTGCGCCCTGAAAGGCCAGCACGGGGCCTGCGGCGCTGGCCTTCTGCTCGGGCGCTGCCTGATCGGCGCCACCGCGTTTGAGGAATTGAAAAACCATGACCTGCTCCCTGATCCTGCCCCTGTCCGCGCCGGATCGGATCGCCCCCGCCAACAGCGCCTTCGGCGTGCTGGCAAGGACTGTCCGATCTGATGTGCAGACATTCTGACGAAAAGCTTAACAATTCCGGATCAGAGCGCGCGCACCTGCGGTCGCCGCCATTGGGCCGAAGGCGCGATGATCAGCTCGTGCAGCGCCCAGACCAGCGCATCCAGACGGTCGGGGCTGCCCTTGCCGACATAGCCCTGCGCGGTCATCGCGCACATCTGGTCCTCCAGATCGCCCAGCGGACCGTGATGAAACACCCGACCCTGCTCATAAAGGGCCGCCACGGGTTCGGCCCTTGCCGCCTTGCCGCGCGACGCATGCACCTTGCGCAAGGGCACTAGCGGATCAACCTGCCGGATCACCGCCTCGACCATGTCGCCGCCCTGATTGACCTCGGCCACCAGACGTTCCGCGCCCCAACGCTCCATCAGGGCGATGGCACGCTGGGCCCATTGCGCGGGGCTGGCCCCGGCGATGCTGGCATCCTCCAGCACAAAGGCGCGCCAATCCTGCACCGGGCCGCGGGTGACCGCACCCACCGCAACGATGCCGCATTCATCCGATCCGCCATGGCCGGTCGTGGCCGGGTCGATCGCCACCACGATACGGTCAAGTTCGGGCAAGACCGGCGCGCGCGCCTGTTCCAGCTGTGCCCCCGTCCACAGCGCGCCTTCCGCATCCTCCAGCAGGACACCATCCAGTTCCTGCCGCCCCATGCGCGTACCGGCATAGCGGATCCGCACCTCTTCCAGGAAAGAGCTGGCCAGATTGGCCGCGTTCGCCTCGGTCGGCGCATGGGTCACCACCGTACTTGGCAGTTTCAGAAGCTCTTTCAGAACACCCACATTGCGCGGGGTCGTGGTGATGCAGACCTGCGGATCATCGCCAAGACGCAGCGCGAATTGCAGCATGTCCCAAGTCTCGGCGCTTTTCTTCCACTTGGCCAACTCGTCCACCCAGGCCCCGTCGAATTGCGGCCCCCGCAGGGACTCCGGCTCATGCGCCGAAAAGGCCTGCGCCGTGGCGCCGTTCGGCCAGATCAGCATCCGCCGCGTGGCGTGCCATTCCGGTCGCCGGTCGGGCGGCGAACAGGCCAGGATACCGCTTTCGCCAAAGACCATGACCTCGCGCACCTGATCGAGTGTTTCCCCTACAAGAGCGATGCGACGGCAGCGCCCGTGATCCAGCGGGCGCGAGCCTTCCACGCAGGCGCGTATCCATTCCGCCCCGGCCCGCGTCTTGCCCGCACCGCGACCGCCCATGATCACCCAGGACCGCCAGGATCCGGCGGGCGGCAACTGATGCGGCATGGCCCAGAAATCGAACAGGAACGGCAGCGCGAGGATCTCGGCCTCGTCCAATTCGTCAAGGAACGATTTTTGGACCTCGACAGGTTCGCAGGCGATCCAGTCGGCACCTGAGCTGAGATCGTGCTGCGTCGAAGTCAATGGCATATTCATGGGCGATACCTGTAGCTGCCTTGCGATATGTTTCAATTTCGGTCTCCACGTCATTTGCTTGTTTCAGCCAGTACCGGATGTCGGACAGCAGGCGCGCGCCCTCGCGGATCGCGCCCTGATCGCCTTCGGCAAAACGGGACTGGTAGTCGATGAGTTCCGATTTCATGATCCCAAGCTGGAGGTCGATGAGATCGATCCTGGCCTGCAAGGCCGTTGACCTGTCGTGCAATTGGTCATCGGGCCCCGCGCGGGGGGCTGTTTCTGACATGATGCTTGCTGTGCCTCGCTTTTGTTTGTCTCGGACCGCAAGACATGAAAAAACGGCGACCGGGTTTCCCCGGCGCCGTTGACGCATTTCTTCCAGCTTTCACAACTTATACGCTAGACCGTGCCGAATGTCAAGTTTTCTGGACAGCCCGAACCTTACAACCGCCCGATATTGTTAAGAAATTCTTAACAGCGACGGCAGGCACAGCCCGACAGGTTCAGTCGGACTGCTCTTGGGTTTCCCGCTCGGCTTCGATGCGGCGCCATTCGGCCACGTTGCGATTGTGCTCTTCCAGCGTCACCGCAAAGGCATGACCGCCCGTGCCGTCCGCCACGAAAAACACGAACGGCGTGTCGTCGGGATCAAGTGCCGCCTCGATACTGGCGCGCCCCGGGTTGGCGATGGGCGTGGGCGGCAGCCCTTCGATCACATAGGTGTTCCACGGCGTCTGCCCGCGCAGCTCGCTCTGGCGCAGACCGCGCCCCAGCACGCCCTGCCCCTTGGTGATGCCATAGATAACCGTCGGGTCCGTCTGCAGCCGCATGCCACGGTTCAGCCGGTTCACGAAGACCGAGGCCACCTGACGCCGTTCCTCGGCCACTCCGGTTTCCTTCTCGATGATCGAGGCCAGGATCAGCGCCTCTTCGGGGCTGGCCAGCGGCAGCCCGTCAACCCGGTTGGCCCAGGCCTCGGCAAGGATCGCCTGTTGCGCGGCCGTCATCCGCGCCAGCAGATCGGCACGCGACTGGCCGGGAACAACCTCGTAGCTGTCAGGTGCCAGCGTGCCTTCGGCCGGAACCTCGGTCACCTCGCCCTCAAGGATGTCAAGACGCGACAGCGAGTCGACGATCTGCCAGCTGGTCACACCTTCTGCAAGGGCCACGCGGTACCGCGTGTCGGACTGCGCGCGTACCTGCGTATAGTCGGCCGGTGGCACCTCCTCTGCGGGGTCGAAGCTGGCCTTTTCCTCGTAGCGGGATGTGACCGGATCAAGCTCGCGCACCACGACCGAAGCGCTGTTGACCCCGATGCGGTACACTACCTCGGTGCCGCAGGTGCTTGGCCCGCCGCGCGTGATGATATCGACGATGTCGGACATCGGCGTACCGGGCGGGATCAGGAAACTGCCCGCTTTCAGCAGGTCGGATTTCTCGCTGTAATCCGCGCCAAGCCGGAAGACACGCGCATTGGTGATGGCGCCCTGTTCCTGCAGGTTGCGGCTGACGCGCGCGATGGAAGAGCCCCGTTCGACCTGCAGACAGACGGCCTGCTCCAGCGGGCCCTGCGCGGAATACTCACGCTGCCCCCAGAGGATCAGCCCGGCCAGCAGAAAGACCGCCACGATCAGAAAGGTGACCGCGTTCGAGGCAATGTGACGCCACATCAGCCGACCTTTCCGAAGATCACGCTGGCATTGGTGCCACCAAAGCCGAAGGAGTTGGACAGGGCCACATCGATCTTGCGCGGGCGTTTGGCGTTGGGCGCAAGGTCGATCGACGTTTCGACCGCCGGATTGTCCAGATTGATGGTGGGCGGTGCCACCTGATCGCGGATTGCCAGGATCGAAAAGATCGCCTCGATCGCGCCGGCGGCCCCCAGAAGATGCCCGGTGGCCGACTTGGTCGAGCTCATCGTGACATTCGGGGCTGCGTCGCCCAGCAGGCGTTCAACCGCCGCCAGTTCGATGACATCCGCCATCGTGCTGGTGCCGTGGGCGTTGATATAGTCGATATCCGAAGGTGTCAGACCGGCCCGATCCAGCGCGGCCTTCATCGACCGGTACCCGCCGTCGCCATCCTCGGCCGGTGCCGTGATGTGATAGGCATCGCCCGACAGGCCGTAGCCCAGAACCTCGGCGTAGATCTTGGCGCCGCGTGCTTTCGCGTGTTCGTATTCTTCCAGCACGACAACACCCGCGCCCTCGCCCATGACGAATCCGTCACGGTCCGCGTCATAGGGACGGCTGGCAGCCTTGGGATCGTTGCCACGCTTGGTGCTCAGCGCCTTGCAGGCATTGAAACCCGCGATGCCGATCTCGCAGATCGCGGCCTCGGCGCCGCCGGCCACCATCACTTCGGCATCCCCCCACTGGATCAGACGCGCCGCATCGCCGATGGCATGCGCCCCGGTCGAACAGGCCGTCACGACCGCATGGTTCGGCCCCTTGAAGCCATACCGGATGCTGACCTGACCCGAGATCAGGTTGATCAGCGCGCCGGGAATGAAGAAGGGCGACACACGCCGCGCGCCCTTTTCCTTGATCAGAAGCGTTGTCTGTTCGATCGACTGCAAGCCGCCGATCCCAGAACCCAGCATCACGCCGGTGCGCAGGCGGTCTTCCTCGGCTTCGGGCTTCCAGCCGGAATCCTCGACCGCCTGGGTCGCGGCGGCCATGCCGTAAAGGATGAAGTCATCGACCTTGCGGCGTTCCTTCGGCTCCATCCAGTCATCGGGGTTGAATGTGCCGTCAGTGCCATCGCCAAAGGGGACTTCGCAGGCATAGGAGGTCAGCACATTGCTCGGATCGAACCGCGTGATCGGACCCGCGCCCGATTCCCCGGCCAGCAGGCGAGACCATGTTTCCTCGACACCGCATGCCAAAGGTGTGACCAGGCCCAGCCCCGTGACAACCACTCGACGCATGACTTACCCCTTCCCTCATGTTCCTTCGTGCTCATAGCGCGCCTTCCCCCCCCTGAGCAAGAGCGGGAGCGCGGCCCGCCCCCCACGACACGGGCACAGGCAGATCTCTGCGCGCGCCTTGCGCATCACGCGCGGCCATTCCCGCAAGCGGACGGTGGCCATGAAAAAACCCCCGTCCGCCGGACAGGGGTTTTTCCGAATTGTGACGTCAGTCGCGCCTCAGGAGGCTTCGGTGATGAATTTCACCGCGTCGCCGAAGGACTGGATCGTTTCTGCCGCGTCATCCGGAATCTCGATGCCGAATTCTTCTTCGAACGCCATCACCAGTTCGACCGTGTCCAGGCTGTCGGCGCCCAGATCGTCGATGAACGAGGCGTTCTCGACAACCTTGTCCTCGTCCACACCCAGATGTTCCACCACGATTTTCTTTACGCGGTCTGCGATATCGCTCATGTCCAAGTCCTCATACCGTTCGGGCGCTTTGCCCATTTGTCTGCCCTTGCCCGCAGGCTCGGCACTTCGTGATGCCCTGTGTATCGGGCGGCTCGTCATCCCGCAAGCAGGACGTCCAAGGGCACCTTGAATGGCGCCCCCGGCAAATCTGCGTGGCCTATAGCACATGGTGCGCCATTGGCAAACGCTTTCACCGCAGGGTCAGGCCCCGCCCGGCAATACGCCGGATCAGATCATGGCCATCCCGCCGTTCACATGCAGTGTCGTGCCCGTGACATAACCCGCTTCGGGGCTGGAAAGGTACAGCACTGCAGCGGCGATTTCCTCGGGCGTGCCCATGCGAGCAGCCGGGATCTTGGTATTGATCGCGGCCTTCTGATCGTCGTTCAGCTTGTCGGTCATCGCTGTCGCGATGAAACCGGGCGCAACCGCATTGGCGGTGATTCCGCGGCTTGCCACCTCATAAGCGATGGATTTCGTCATTCCCACCATCCCGGCTTTCGAGGCCGCGTAATTCGCCTGCCCCGGATTGCCCGTCGCGCCCACGATGGACGAGATATTGATGATCCGGCCCCACCGCGCCTTCATCATCGGGCGCATCACGCCACGGCACAGGCGCATGGTCGAGGTCAGGTTCACATCAAGCACGCTCTGCCATTCGTCATCCGACATGCGCATGAAGATCTGGTCGCGGGTGATGCCCGCGTTGTTTACCAGAATGTCGACCGCGCCCATTGCTTCGATCGCCTGTTTCGGCAACGCCTCGACGGCGGCGGCATCGCTCAGGTTGCAGGGCAGCACATGGGCGCGGCTGCCCAGTTCGGCGGCCAGCGCCTCAAGCGGTTCCAGCCGTGTGCCGGACAGTGCCACAGTGGCACCCGCGCCGTGCAGCGCATGGGCAATCGCGCCGCCGATACCGCCTGATGCGCCGGTGATCAGCGCGCATTTTCCTGTCAGATCAAACATGTCTCATCCTTGATTATGGGCAGCAACCGCTGCGACAACATCTTCGGGGGTGCCGATGGCGCGGCATTCGATGTCCCGCGCGATCCGCCGGATCATGCCGGACAGCGCCTTGCCTGCCCCCACTTCCCAAATCTCGGTCACGCCTGCGCCGGCCATCCACATCACGCTTTCGCGCCAGCGGACCGACCCTGTCACCTGCTCGATCAGCAGCGTCCGGATCAGGTCGGGATCGCTGACGGCTTCGGCACGCACATTCGCGACCAGCGGCACGACCGGCGTGTTCATGTTCACATCCGCCAGCGCCGCGCGCATGACCTCGGCTGCGGGCTGCATCAGTGCGCAATGAAAAGGTGCGCTGACGGGCAGGATCACGGCACGCTTGGCACCGCGACCGCGCGCAATCTCGACCGCGCGTTCCACGGCGGCCCGGTGTCCCGAGACCACGACCTGCCCCGGATCATTGTCATTCGCGGCCTGACAGACCTGGCCTTGCGCGGCCTCCTCGGCCACAGCCTTGGCACCGTCGAAATCCAGACCCAGCAAGGCCGCCATGGCCCCCACGCCAACCGGCACCGCGTCCTGCATGGCGCGGCCACGGGTGCGCAGCAGGCGCGCGGCATCGGCCACGCTCAGGGCACCGGCAGCCGCCAGCGCGGAATATTCGCCCAGCGAATGGCCCGCCACGAAACCCGCATCGCTCAGCTTGACGCCCTCGGCGTCAAGCGCGCGCACAACGGCCATCGAGGTCGCCATGAGCGCAGGCTGCGCGTTCTCGGTCAGGGTCAGCTTGTCCTGATCCCCTTCCCAGATCAGGGCCGAGAGTTTTTCGCCCAAGGCATCGTCAACCTCGTCGAACACGGCTTTCGCCGCGGGATAGGCCTGCGCCAGATCGCGCCCCATGCCGATGGCCTGCGCGCCCTGGCCCGGAAATACATAGGCTCTGCTCATGCTGTCCCCTCCGTCTTGCCGCATGAAGGCCCCCGGCCCTGTGCGGTCTTGTTCATCTGATCCGGCCCGAATACCGCGCCAAGCCCCCCGGTGCAACGCCCCAGCGCATTGCTGCACCAAGCCTGTGCGGCTGGGCAGATTGGCCCTGCCGCCACGACCGCCTAGATTTCACCCTTGTAACCGCGCAGAGGAGCCCTTCATGCCCCGCACCAACACGGCACAGACCTATGGCAGCGTGACCAAGACCTTTCATTGGCTGACTGCATTTCTGATCCTGTCCGCAATACCGCTCGGGTTGATCGCCACCGATCTGGCGCATCGGATCGCAGCGGGCGAGACGGACCTGATCGCGCAAACCACGCTGCTGTTCTCGCTGCACAAGACGATCGGTATCGCCGCCTTCCTCACGGCTCTGGGGCGCATTCTCTGGGCGCTGATGCAACCGCGTCCGGGCCTGCTGAATGGCGCGCGCCGGGCCGAGGCCACGCTGGCGGGTATCGTGCACTGGCTGCTTTACGGGGCCATGCTGATCACGCCGCTGTCGGGTTGGGTGCATCATGCCGCGACAACGGGTTTCGCACCGATCTGGTGGCCACTGGGCCAGACCCTGCCTTTCGTTCCGCAAAGTACGCTGGTGGCGGATGCCGCGACCACGATCCATTTCCTGTCATCCCGAGTGCTGATCGCGGCGATCCTGATGCATGTGGGCGGCGCGTTAAAACACCATCTGATCGACCGCGACGACACGCTGCGCCGGATGCTGCCGCGCGCGACAGTGCGCCAAAGCCCCAGCACGACACAACCCGGCCGTGCCTTGCCGTTGCTGGCGGCCAGCGTGATCTGGCTGGGCATCATCTCGGCGGGAGCGGCACCCGCGCTTATGTCAGCCACCGCGCCTGCCAACCCTGCCCCGGTGGTCGCAGCACCCGGTGACTGGCAGGTCCAGCAAGGCACGCTGGCCCTGACGATCCGCCAGATGGGCAGCCCGGTGCAGGGCGAATTCACCGACTGGACCGCGCAGATCAGCTTTGCCGACGATCCCGCACAGCAGGTGAACGGCCGCGTCCGGGTCGAGGTCACGATCGCATCTCTGTCGCTTGGCTCTGTCACAGGTCAGGCGATGGGGGGTGACTTCTTTGACGAGGCGACGCATCCGCGCGCCCTGTTCGAGGGCGAGATCCTGCGCCGCGATACCGGGTTCGTGGCTGATGGTACGCTGACGATCAAGGGCAATGCCGTGCCGGTCGCCCTGCCCTTCGATCTGGTCCTGTCCGGCGATCAGGCCCAGATGACCGGCGCCTTGACGTTGGACCGCCGCGATTTCGGCATCGGCGGCAGCGTGACCGAGGAAGGCACGCTGGCCTACGGCGTCGACATCGCGGTGAGCCTGACCGCGCAGCGTGTGGGCCCCGCCGAGTGATGCGACCCTGATCTTTCGGAAACGACAAAGGCCGCCGGAACACTCCGGCGGCCTTTTTGTTTCTCGGAGGATCGAGAACCGCTTATTCGGCAGCCTTCATGGCTTCGACCGAGATCTGGATCGTCACTTCGTCGCTGACGAAGGGGGCGAAGGCACCAACATTGAAGTCGCTCCGCAGCAGGGTGGTGGTGGCATCGAAGCCAGCCCAGGGCTGGTTTGCCATCGGGTGTTCGCTGGCCTGATTCAGCTTGGCGTCCAGCACGACGGATTTCGTCACGCCGTTCAGGGTCAGGTCGCCGGTGATCAGGGCGGTGTTGTCGCCGGTCACTTCGATACCGGTCGAGGTGAAGGTCACCATCTCGTCCTCGGTGGCACCGAAGAAATCAGCGGACATGAAATGCGTAAAACGCTCTTCCCAGCCGGTCAGCATCGACATCACAGGCATCGACACGGTCACGCTGGAATTGGCGGGATCTTCCTGATCGAACATGATCTCGCCGGCGAAACCCGAGAACATGCCCCAGGTCGTGGAATAGCCCAGGTGGTTGTACGCAAACAGGATCTGGCTGTGGCTGGAGTCCAGCATGTATTTCTCGGGTGCGGCAAAGGCCGGTGCAGCGGTCAGGGCAGCGGCAAGTCCGATTGCGGCGAAGGTGGTTTTCATCTGGGCTCATCTCCTTGAGGATGGGGTTTCATATCACCTCAAGTTGCGGCCTTTTGCTCTGGCTACAACTCCGCATGAAACCACATCACCTGTGAGAAGATGAACAACCCCGCAGATTATCCGCCTTGCCCGGCGGACGCCCGGAAGGCTCAGGCCGCCCTGAGCTGCTGCTGGACCGCCAACAACTGCTCGCGGTCCATCCCCGACAGTTCCAGCAGAACCTGACCGCAATTTCCCCGCAGCAGAAGCCGGTCCTCGTCGATCACGACTTCGGACAGATCACGCATCGCCAACTGCTGACGCACCCTTGCGATACCGTCATGGCCGCGCCGGACATGGCGCAACTCTCCGGCGCGCAGGTCAAGATGGATTTCGTCACGTGCCGTTCTGCGACCGGCATGCAGCAGGACCAGCCCCATGCACATGAAGACGACCGACACTCCGAGGCGCAGCAACATCATCTCGGCATCCCAGAGCGATCCGGACATCAGCCAGATACCGACTGCAGCCAGCATCAGCACCACCCCGACAAAGCGCGACAGGCCGGACAGGGCGCGCCATCCGTGGCGCGGTTTCTTCTTCGGTGTCGCCGCCGCTCTGAAAGGGGCGTCCATTGCGGGCGACAAGACAGATCCGGTCGGCAAAACATCAGAGAACGATACCATTTCACTTCCTCCGTACTACACCCGCATCCTTCGCGCCAAAAAAGGCAGCAGTGCGGCACAAATCCGAAGAACTCGGGTCACGCCCCCTCTCAAGACCGGTTATTGCGGTCAAGGGCGCCATCCTGCCGGCTGCCTTGGCGCTTGCCATGGGCACGGAAGCATCGTATAGGCCCCATTCCTTCCGCAGTTTCGTTGAACCGCGCAGTCTCTCGTGGATGGGTCGCGGAAGGTTTGGCCCTCCTATGAAATGCGCTTGAAAAACAAGGAGTGCACATGCCGCTTTACGAGCATGTCTTCATTTCCCGTCAGGACCTGTCGAACACGCAGGCCGAGGGTCTCATCGAACATTTCGGCACAGTTCTGGCTGACAACGGCGGCACCGTCGTTGACCACGAGTACTGGGGCGTCAAGACGATGGCCTACAAGATCAACAAGAACCGCAAGGGTCACTATGCCCTGCTGCGCACCGATGCACCGGCAACCGCCGTGCAGGAGATGGAGCGCCTGATGCGCCTGCATGACGATGTCATGCGCATTCTGACCATCAAGGTCGATGAACATGTCGCAGGCCCCTCGGTGCAGATGCAGAAGCGTGACGACCGCGACCGCGGCGACCGTGGCGACCGCCCCGATCGTGGCGACCGTGGTGATCGCCCTGACCGTGGTGACCGTGGCGGCGAACGCCGCGAACGCCGTTGATCAAACGCCAGAACAAAGGACGCTAAACCATGGCTACCAAACCGTTTTTCCGTCGCCGCAAGGTCTGCCCCTTCTCGGGCGACAACGCACCCGCGATCGACTACAAGGACACCCGTCTGCTGCAGCGCTACATTTCCGAGCGTGGCAAGATCGTGCCGTCCCGTATCACCGCCGTTTCGGCCAAGAAGCAGCGTGAGCTGTCGCGCGCCATCAAGCGCGCCCGCTTCCTCGCCCTGCTGCCCTATGCCGTGAAGTAAGGAGAGAAGCAGATGCAAGTTATCCTTCTTGAGCGCGTGGCCAAGCTGGGCCAGATGGGCGACGTCGTCTCCGTCAAATCCGGCTTCGCACGCAACTACCTGCTGCCCCAGGGCAAGGCGCTGACCGCTTCCGAGCGTAACATCGCCGATTTCGAAGCCCGCAAGGTGCAACTCGAAGCGCAGAACCTTGAGACCCGCAAGGAAGCCGAAGCCCTGGGCGAACGCCTGGGCGGTCAGGTCTTCGTCGTGATTCGCTCCGCCTCGGATGGCGGCGCGCTTTACGGCTCGGTCACGCCCCGTGACGCGGCCGAAGCGGCCGAAGCCGGTGGCTTCACCGTCGATCGCAAGCAGATCGTTCTGACCCGTCCGATCAAGGATCTGGGCCTGCATGACGTCAGCGTCACGCTGCACCCCGAAGTCGAGGTGACGATCCAGCTGAACGTCGCACGTTCCGCCGAAGAGGCCGAACTGCAGGCAGCCGGCAAGTCGATCCAGGAACTCGCCGCCGAAGCCGAAGCCGAAGCGGAATTCGAAATCTCCGAACTCTTCGACGAGATCGGCGCTGCGAACGAAGATGGTGAGGATATGGGCCGCTAAGGCACATCTGTCGCAAGACACTCACCTTAAAAACCGCGCAGGCCCACCCTGCGCGGTTTTTTCATGCCTTGCGGACGCCGAGGCGTCTGATCAGCCGGCGAAATTCTCGCCCAGCGGCAAAGGCGCGGTGCGGATCAGCCGGCTATCCGCCACTGCGGCCTGGCGATGCACCATCGCTGCGCGGTAGTCCGGGTCCTTGATCATCCCGACAAAAGCCGCGACCGAGGGGTATTCGGCGATGAAGCACAGATCCCAGCGTTCCTCGGACGGGCCGATCAGCATCAGCTCCATCGCCCCGCGCCAGACGATCCGCCCGCCCAAACGCGCCAGCACAGGCGCGGCACCCTGCCCATAGGCGGCATAGGCCTCGGCCCCGGACACCTCGCGCCCATCGTCATAACGTGCCCGCTCATGCAGACGGACCAGATTGATCATGTGGATTGGTCCGGGCCTGTCATTGTCCCGAAAGGCGCGAAAATCCTCTGCGCCAAAGCCTATATGGTCCATGCGTTGCGCGCTCCTCAAACCGTGATCGCCCTCATCTGGCCGCAAGCGCGGCGATGGGTCAAGCAAGCCGCTTCGCTGTCGCCCTGTCAGGGCACGAAAAAAGGGCCACCCCGAAAGGTGGCCCCTGTTCTTTCGATCAGCGGCAAAGCGCTGAGATGCGACGGGATCACTCCTCGTCCAGCGCCTCGACGGCCTTCTGCAGATCGTCCTTGCTGACCTCTTTATCGGTCACCGCAGCCATGCCGAGGATGTGGTCCACGACCTTGTCCTCGAAGATCGGCGCGCGCAGCTGCTGCTGCATCTGGGCGTTCTGCTGGATGAACTCGAAGAACTGACGCTCCTGACCCGGATACTGACGCGCCTGCGCCATTACCGCCTGGGTCATCTCGGCATCGGTCACTTCGATCTCGGCCTTGCGGCCGGTCTCGGCCAGCAGCAGGCCAAGGCGCACGCGACGCTCGGCCAGCTTGTTGTGCTCGTCGGTCGGCTCGATCTTGTCGTGGTTATGATCATGCACGTCGGGGTTTTCTTCGTGCCACAGCTGATGCGCGATCTGGTTCGCCTCGGCCTCAAGCAGGCTGGGGGGAAGATCGAACTTGACCAGACCATCCAGCGCGTCCAGCAGGCCGCGCTTGACGATGGCGCGGGCCGCACCGGCATATTCGGCTTCCAGACGCTCTGCGATCTGACCCTTCAGGGCGGCCAGATCCTCGGCGCCGAACTTCTTGGCCAGTTCGTCATCAATGGCCGCGGCCTTGGGTTCCTTGACCGCTTTCACGGTACAATCGAACACGGCTTCCTTGCCGGCCAGATGGGCTGCGCCATACTCGTCGGGGAAATTGACCGTCACGGCCTTTTCTTCGCCAGCTTTCACGCCGACCAGTTGCTCTTCGAAGCCGGGGATAAAGGAACCCGAGCCCAGAACCAGCGGATAATCTTCGGCAGAACCGCCTTCAAAGGCCTCACCATCGACCTTGCCGACGAAGTCGATCACGACCTGATCGCCATCCTTGGCCTTGGTGCCCTTCTTGCGATCCGCGAAATCCTGCACGGTTTCGGCCAGCGAGGCCAGCGCCTCGTCGATGGCCGCATCGTCAGCCTTGGCCACCAGACGCTCCAGCTTGACGCCGCTCATGTCCAGTTCGGGGATCTCGGGCAGCGCTTCATAGGCCATCTTGACCTTGACGTCGTCGCCCTCTTTCCAGGTCTCGCCATCGACCATGGTGACCTGCGGCTGCAGGGCGGGACGGTCGCCGGTCGCTTCGAAGTGCTGGTTCATGGCGCCATCGACGCTTTCCTGCATCGCTTCGCCCAGAACCTTGGGGCCAAACTGCTTTTTCAGCAGCGCCATCGGCACCTTGCCCTTGCGAAAGCCCTTCATTTCCACTTCGGGCTGGGCCTCGGCCAGTTTCTCGTTGACCTTCGCTTCCAGCTCGGCGGCCGTCACGATGATCTCGTATTCACGCTTGAGGCCGTCTTTCAGGGTCTCGGTGACCTGCATTCTTTTCGTCCTTTTCCATATCTCTGGTGCGGGTGGAGGGACTTGAACCCCCACGCCTTGCGGCGCCAGAACCTAAATCTGGTGCGTCTACCAATTTCGCCACACCCGCGAAAACCAACGCAGGCAACCCCATCCGGAAATGGAGGCTGCCCGCGGTTCCGGCGCTGTCTAGCAAACCCTGATAAGGGATGCGAGAGGAAAAATCGCCTCTCAGAGAAGGTATCAAGGCCGGTCCGGGCCGTTCCTGCAGGGCTTTTCCGCACCGGACCGATCCGGCCAAGGCTTTCGTCCGGGCGATCCGAATATCTGCAGGACATTCACCGCAAATTCATCTATGCTGCGCTAAAAACAAAACGAGCAGAAACCATGACACAGGACACCGCCCCGATGCCGGGACGCCGCAGCTTTGCATTGCAACACATAATTATCCGCCAGCGTTGCGGCGCTATACCTGCATGAACATGGCGTTTCCCCCATCCCTGCAGACGGCACTTGTTGCCGGCACCATCGTCCTGACCGCAGAGGGCGGGATCCCGGTCGAGCTTCTGGGACAGGGCGACAGGATCATCACACGCAATACCGGGCTGGTCCGCCTTCGGGGCGTCGCCTTCCACAGACGGGCTGGCGATTTCCTGACCATCGCGGCGGGCGCGCTTGCCCCCCAGATGCCGCAGACGGATACGGTTGTGGCCACCGACCAACCAATTCTGCTGCGCGGCCCCTTGGCCATGGCGGCATCGGGTCAGTCATCCTGCCTGTTGCCTGCGGGCGACCTGCCCCGTACCTTCCCCGGATTGCATGGGCTTGCCCTGTTACCGGGGATCGAGATGACGATGGTGCAGTTGCAGCTTGAAACCGCACAGATCGTCTATGCGGACGGGCTGGAAACGCTCTGCGCGGCCATGTCGGCCGCGATGCTCGCGGCCTGAGGGCCGCGCGCCTTCCGCGTCACAGCCCCAGATCCCGGAACACGCCGGGCAGTGCTTCGGGAAGATCCTCGGCGATCAGGCCCGGCCCGAACCGCCGCGCCGCCTGCGCATGCAACCAGACACCCAGATTGGCCGCATCCCCGACCGCAAGCCCGCGCGCCATCAACCCCGTGATGAATCCGGCCAGCACATCGCCCGATCCGGCCGTCGCAAGCCAGGCCAGCGCCCCATCCGCCGCAGCCGGATGCTGCCAGATCCGCCCATCGGGCAGGGCCACCAGCGTTGCGGGGCCTTTCAGCAGGACGGTGCAGCCCAGTTGCGCCGCCGCCATCCGCAGCGCCGCCACCCGGCCTGCGTCATGCCCCAGATCATCGCGACAGTCCGGGAACAGACGCAGGAACTCTCCGTCATGGGGGGTCAGAAGGCAGCCGGCATGCAGGGCGCACCGCAGACCTGCATCCCCGGCCAGCAGCGTCAGGGCATCGGCATCCAGCACCGTGGCGCGGGCAGCGCGCAGCGCTGCATCCACATAGCCTGCCTCGACATCAGACAGCCCAAGCCCCGGCCCAAGGCAAAGCGCGTTGATCCGTGGATCGGTCAGGATCGCGGTCAGATCGCCGGGCGCCTGCACCGCGCGCAACATGATCGCGGTGATCTGGGCAGCCACTTCGGGTTGCGCCGCCACTGGCACGGCCAGCGTCACCAGCCCTGCCCCCACGCGCAAGGCCCCGCGCGCCGCCAGCCGCGCCGCGCCGCTGCGCCCCGGCCCGCCCGACAGGATCATCGCGTGACCTTGCAGGTACTTGTGCCCCGCCACCGGCTTGCCCAGGCGATCACGCAAGCCTTCTGTCATGGCGAAGGTCCGAGGGGCACGGTCCATGGGCTATCCTTTCCGGCGCGCATTATGATGGCACATCATGGCGTCACAATCCGATCGGCACCACAACCGTTCTGATCCCGGCCTTGTCCAGACTCGCGTGCACGGGCTTGCGCGCATGAAATGTCACGATCAGGTCGGCTGCAAAGGGCCGCCGCCCCAAGGGCCGGCCCGTGTCGCAATCGTACCCCGTGGGAAGATCAACCGCCACCGCCAGCAGCGGCGCATCCGGCGTGGTCTGCATCACGCGGTCCCATGCCCGCCACCAAGGCGTCAGGATGTCATCGGTACGCCGCCCCTGCCCGATCCCCAAGAGCGCATCGACCACAATGACAGGCTGCCCTGCGGCCAAAGACACAAGACCTGCCAGCACATCGGGGCAATCCTCCATCGGAAGAATCCCGCCTCCTGCCGCCTGCCAGTCATGCGCCGCCGCCGCAGCATCCCCGCCCGCCACCGGTGCGCGCGTGGCGCAAAGGCGCACCTTCCAGCCCCGGCGCAGCAACCCGCAGGCGATCACATAGCCATCGCCGCCATTATTGCCCGGCCCGCACAGGATCAGCGCATGATGCGCGCCATGCGCCAAGGCGGGCCATTCCCGCAAAGCGGCGGCGATGACGCCTTCTCCGGCGCGCTGCATGAGGGCCTGCCCGGTCACGCGGCCCGACTCCATTGCCGTTTTTTCAAGCAGCCGCATCTGCTCCGCCGTGATCATTCCGGTCATTTCTGCCTCGCATCGTTCTTTTTCCGCACACTATTTAATCTTTCTGCACATTTTTTGACCATCTTTCAGAAATCCCGCAGCATCGCTTCGCAATGCACTCGCTGCCCGATTGTGGCACCCCGGCATAAATGGTCTGACCCCTGTGGAGCATAGGCGAGGAGACCCTGGATGAAAAAGATCGAAGCGATCATCAAGCCGTTCAAACTGGATGAAGTCAAAGAAGCCCTTCAGGACGCGGGCGTCCAGGGTCTTTCGGTGATCGAGGTCAAGGGATTTGGCCGCCAGAAAGGGCATACGGAATTGTATCGCGGCGCGGAATACGTCGTGGACTTCCTGCCCAAGGTGAAAATCGAGGTTGTCCTGGATGACGATCTGGTGGACGCCGCCATCGAAGCGATCATCGATGCGGCCAAGACGGACAAGATCGGCGACGGCAAGATTTTTGTCAGCCCGGTTGAACAGGCCATCCGCATCCGTACCGGTGAATCCGGTTCGGACGCGCTGTAATCTATCCACAAAACGAAAGGGATTAGGGAATGAGCAAGAACGCAGTTCTCAAACTGATCAAGGACGAGGATGTCGAATACGTCGACATTCGCTTCACCGATCCGCGCGGCAAGCTGCAGCATGTGACTGTGGTGGCCGATCTGGTCGATGAAGACTTCCTTGACGAAGGCTTCATGTTCGACGGCTCGTCGATCGCAGGCTGGAAGTCGATCGAAGCATCGGACATGAAACTGATGCCGGACACCGAAAGCGTCTACATCGATCCGTTCTACGCCGAGAAGACCATCTGCATCCATTGCTCGGTCGTCGAACCCGACACCGGCGAATCCTATGACCGCGACCCGCGCGGCACCGCAGAGAAGGCAGAGGCCTACCTGAAGTCCAGCGGCATCGGCGACAGCGCCTATTTCGGTCCCGAGGCAGAATTCTTCCTGTTCGACGACGTGCGTTACTCGGTCACCCCGTACAAGGTCTCCTATCAGGTGGACGCCGATCACGCGGCCTGGAACACGGATACCGAATTCGAGATGGGCAACACCGGCCACCGCCCCGGCTACAAGGGCGGCTATTTCCCGGTCAACCCCGCCGATGACGGTCAGGACATCCGCTCGGAAATGCTGTCCACCATGAAGCGCATGGGCATGAAGGTCGACAAGCACCACCACGAAGTTGCGACCTCGCAGCACGAACTGGGCATGATCTTCGGCACGCTCACCGAGCAGGCCGACAACATCCAGAAGTACAAGTACGTCATCCACAACGTCGCGCTGGCCTATGGCCGTTCGGCCACGTTCATGCCGAAGCCGATCAAGGGCGACAACGGCTCGGGGATGCACGTGAACATGTCGATCTGGAAAGACGGCAAGCCGCTGTTCGCAGGCGACAAATACGCCGACCTGAGCCAGGAGGCGCTGTATTTCATCGGTGGCATCCTGAAGCACGCCAAGTCGCTCAACGCCTTCACCAACCCGACCACCAACAGCTACAAGCGTCTGGTGCCCGGTTACGAGGCTCCCGTTCTGCGCGCCTATTCGGCACGCAACCGCTCGGGTTGCGTTCGCATTCCGTGGACGGAAAGCCCCAAGGCAAAGCGCGTCGAAGCCCGCTTCCCCGATCCGGCGGCCAACCCCTATCTGGCGTTCTCGGCCCTGCTGATGGCTGGCCTCGACGGGATCAAGAACAAGATCGATCCGGGCGAAGCCATGGACAAGAACCTCTATGACCTGCCCGCAGAAGAGCTGGCCGGCATCCCCACCGTCTGCGGTTCGCTCCGCGAGGCGCTGGAGGAGCTGCAGAAGGACATGGACTATCTGCTGGCTGGCGACGTGTTCACGAAAGACCAGATCATGGCCTATATCGGCCTGAAAATGGAAGAAGTCGAAGAGTACGACATGACTCCGCACCCGGTCGAGTTCAAGAACTACTACAGCTGCTGATCAGGTCGTCTGCGCGACCACCGAGTCGCGGAAAATGAACCAAGGTCACAAAAAGGGCGCCTTTCGGGGCGCCCTTTGCCGTTTCTGGGCGAAACCGTGGCAGGCGAGACTGCCAAATTCGCGGATTTCGGCACCGCGCCCCAAGCTTACCGGATTTGGAACAAAAAATGCCCCATTTCCTTAAGCATAGATGGGGGGTTGGAAAATTCCCCGCGGAGGCTGTCATGCGCATGGACAACACTCGGTGTACGTCTGGATTGGTTTTTCTCGGTACGAGACCCCTTGATCTTCCGCTGCTGGCGACCCGCCTGGAACGGGTGCTGGGTTCGCGCGGATTCCGCGTCGGCCTGTCCGAGATGATCTCGCAAGATCACCTCAAGATGGGCCTGGGCGGTTTCGAATTGCACATGAACATCATGGAACGGCACCGCGACGGGGACGAGACCGGCGGCATGCAGACCATGGACATGGCCATGAGCGATGCATTCGCCCCGGAACAGGACGCGGATCTGAAGGTCAACAACGTCACGCAGACCCTGACGGTCACGATCGTCAAGCTGCCATCGGACCTTCCCAGCCTGCGGGAGGCGGAACGCTCCACCGCGACGGCTCATTCCGCCCTTGCCTTGGCCACTCTGGAACTGGCGCAGGTTCTTGATCCTGACTACGTGCAATGGCTGCAACCCGACATGATGCTGTCGACATCCTCTTTCCTGTCCGTGCTTGAAAAGGTCACGCCCCGCCGGGTCTCGGCGGCGGATCGTGCCGCCAACGGACAGAATGAAACGGACAGACCCAAGCGCCCCACGCCGGTCCTGCCGCTGAACCAGAAAGGTGAAGCCACCGTGTCACGCCTCTTTCCCGATATCGAAGACACCTGCGAACGCCTTGAAAACCAGACCCGCACCGATGACACGCCCGAGGTCGCACCGGCCCGTGTAGACTCCTCCGGCCTGCCCTATCTGCGCGCTGTGTTCAATCGCGACGCCGAGACTGCCATGACCTCGGTGTCTGGCGATGCGCCTTCGGCAGCCGCCAGGGCGACAGAGGCGGCACATGACGCGCAAACCCTGACGGACGAGCCCACCACCACGTCGCGCGTGGCCACATGGGCGATCTCGCTGACCGTCAGCCTGATCTCGGTGCCGGTCGGCCTTGCCTTGATGGTCTATAACCTTCTGCGCGGCGAAGACCTGCGCCTTGCACTGACGGCCCTTGCCCTGACGGGGGTATTCACGGGCATGGCAAAGCTTGGCATGATCGAGACCGTGGTCGCGACCCTGTCCAGCCTGCCGGTCATCGGGCAGCTTCTGGCCTACATGCCCATCTGATCCGGCACATCCCCGCGGCAATCCGATTGCCAGCCGCCAGACAGGCGGCTAGGCTTTCAGCAAAAGTGCAGGGGTGTGTCACAAGATGCGTCATTTCATCAAAAGCTCGATCCTTCCCGTTGTTCTGGCGCTGGGGTGCGTGACCCCGGCGCTGGCCGCGCAATGTGGCAATACCGCTGCCGGATACGAGGCATGGAAACGGGATTTCGCCAAGATCGCTGCGCGGGCCGGGGTGGGCGAACGCGGGCTTGCCGCACTGGCCGGCACCACCTATGCAACCCGCACAATCGCGGCGGACCGCAATCAGAAAAGCTTTGGCTACACGCTTGAAAAGTTCATGCAGGTGCGTGGCGCCGACACGATCGTGGCTCAGGGCAAACGGCGCAAGGCGCGTGATGCTGCCTTCTATCAGGCGCTGGAGCGGCAATATGGCGTGCCAGCGGGCGTGATCATCGCCATCCATGGCATGGAAACGGCCTTCGGCAATTTCATGGGCGACAGCAATGTTGTGTCCGCGATTGCCACGCTGGCCTATGATTGCCGCCGCTCGGACTTCTTCGCAGGGCATACGATCGCCGCCCTGCAACTGGTGGATCGCGGCACGATCACCCCGCAATCCATCGGCGCGAAGCATGGGGAACTGGGACATACGCAGTTCCTGCCCGGCAACGTGGTGACCTATGCGGTCGATGCCAATGGCGACGGACGCATCGACATGAACAACATGACCGATGCCCTTGCATCCACGGCGAATTTCCTGCGGCAGAAAGGCTGGCAACCCGGCAAGGGCTATCAGGAGGGCGAGCCGAATTTCCGTGTCATTCAGGAATGGAACGCCGCCGGCGTCTATCAGAAGGCCATCGCCATCATGGCCCGCCGCATCGACGGCTGATCACGCCGGGTCGGGCCACAAAGCCTGTACGACATCGCGCGCCAGCACACTGGTATGAATGCCAAAGACAACCGCGCCGCTCTGCGGCAGACGGATCAGGCTTTGTCGCTCGGTCCGCAGATAATCCGCGCTCTGGGCACCGCGTTCGATCCTGCGATCATTCTCGCGGCGGGGCTGGTGCAGGTTTGGGTCCACATACCACAGGGCATTGAACCGCCACAGAGGGCGGCCCACCTGCACCCCATCGAACAACCGCTGCACCCGCCGCGCCATGCTGGCGTCATACTCTGCGACCGGCCGGTGAATCCCGATCAGCGGGCGCAGGAACTTCTCCTCCAGTGTCCAGCTTGCCGGAAAGCATAGCACCGCAGCGGTCAGAACATGTTCGTCACCGCGCTTTTCCATCAGGCACAGATCCTGCTGCACCAGATGCCCCAGCGTGCCCATCGGATCGTCACGGTCGATGGCGATCGTCACGCCGTCGGGTCGACGCACCTGCCCTGCCCCCACCGCGTGATCGGGGCGCGTTGCAAGAACCTGCAACACCGCCTCGAGAAGTTCCTCGGCAGCCGGGCCTGCGCCTGCGTCCATGGCAAGGACCTTGTCGCGCCGCTCGGCCAGAAGGCGCGCCCGCTCGGCCATCTGCAGGGCATGGGCGTCATCCACGATGATCCAGTCATCAGGATCCATGGGCGCGATGCCGGGCAGCGGTTTGTGATCGGTCGGATCATAGCTCAGGCGTGTCTGAAGGATCGGTGTCATGGCGTCATCTGTTCCAAAAAACGACCTCTGTGCAAGTCGGTTTAAGAAGGGACAGCCCGGCCTTCACAAAGAGATGCTTGCGCAGCAGCGGAGTGATCACGATGAACCAGCATTACAGCGACAGACGCAAGATCGACCCCACGCGCGGCGCCACGCTGGCCGATGGCAGCCCCAACGACATGGACCGGGTGGAAATCGGGCCGACCCTTCTGGCTTTCGAAGAATGGGCGGCGGCCGGGCTGGGCCTTCCTGATCTGCCCACGATGCGCCAGTACCGCTTCGACCGGCTGGTCAAGGCCATACAGGCGCGCGACTATGCGGGCCTTTTGATGTTCGACCCGCTGAACATCCGCTATGCCACCGACAGCACCAACATGCAGTTGTGGAACACCCATAACCCGTTCCGCGCCGTGCTGATCTGCGCCGATGGCTATATGGTGATATGGGATTACAAGAACGCCATGTTCCTCAGCCGCTTCAACCCGCTTGTGCGGGAACAGCGTTCCGGTGCCGACCTGTTCTATTTCGACCGAGGTGACAAGGTGGATGTCGCAGCCGACGTCTTTGCCAACGAGGTGCGCGCCCTTCTGTCGGCGCATGCAGGCGGCAACAAGCGGCTGGCTGTCGACAAGATCATGCTGCACGGCCTGCGCGCCCTCGAGGCGCAGGGGCTCGAGATCATGGAAGGCGAGGAGTTGACCGAAAAGGCCCGCGCCGTGAAAGGACCGGACGAGATCCTGGCCATGCGCTGTGCCTCGCATGCCTGCGAGGCCGCCGTGGCCGAGATGGAGCGCGCCGCGCGCGCGGGCATCCCCGGCGAGCGCATGTCAGAGGATGACGTCTGGGCCGTGCTGCATGCCGAAAACATCCGGCGCGGCGGCGAATGGATCGAAACGCGGCTGCTGGCCTCGGGACCACGGACCAATCCCTGGTTCCAGGAATGCGGCCCGCGCATCATCCAGAACAACGAGATCGTGGCCTTCGATACAGACCTGATCGGCGCTTATGGGATCTGCATCGATATCAGCCGCACATGGTGGGTCGGCAACCGCCCGCCGCGCCCCGACATGGTTTCGGCCATGCAACACGGGATGGATCACATCCGCCACAACATGTCCCTGCTGAAACCCGGCGTTTCGCTGCGCGACCTGACCTTCATGTCCCATCCGCTGGATCCGCAGTACCAGCGGGGCAAGTATGGCTGCCTGATGCACGGGGTCGGCCTCTGCGATGAATGGCCCCTGATCTGCTATCCGGACAATTTCGTCGAGGGCGCCTATGACTACGTGCTGGAACCCGGCATGGTCCTGTGCGTCGAGGCGCTGATCAGTCCCGAGGGCGGCGATTTCTCGATCAAGCTGGAGGATCAGGTCCTGATCACCGAGGACGGCCACGAGAACCTGACCCGCTATCCCTTTGATCCGGCGCTGTGCGGCGGCTGACGAGGGGGTAGCGGCCAACCTCGCGGCGCGTCACCTTGGCGTGAGACACCTGACACATGGGTTGCGGCTGGCCTGCCGCAAGCCCAGTCTGGTGTGCAGACGTCAGGACATGGATATGGCAAGCAGACAAATCACTTTTACCGGTCACGATGGCAGCGCGCTGGCCGCCCGGCTTGACCTGCCCGAGGGCCCGCATCTGGCGACAGCATTGCTGGCGCATTGCTTTACCTGCTCCAAGGATATCGCCGCCGCGCGGCGCATCGCGCAGCGCCTTGCGGCCATGGGGATCGCGGTGCTGCGGTTCGACTTTACCGGGCTTGGCCATTCGGGGGGTGAATTCGCCAATACCGGATTCACCTCGAACGTTGCGGACATCCTCGCCGCCGCCGGATGGTTGCGCGACAAGGGCATGCCGGCAAAGCTGCTGATCGGGCATTCGCTGGGCGGTGCCGCCATCCTCAAGGCCGCGCCGGATATTGCCGGGGTCAAGGCGGTGGTGACGCTTGGCGCCCCCTTCGACCCCGCCCATGTGACCCATAATTTCGGG
>JBFHIW010000038.1:0-35995 GCA_041596235.1 Paracoccaceae bacterium | reverse complement strand
GGACGACCGATGGAAATCGACGCGCTGGTCGGATCCGTCCGCGAACTGGGCCGCGTCACCGACACCCCCACCCCAACCATCGACACCGTCCTGGCCCTGATCAGCCTGCGCGCAAAAATGGCAGGCTGCCGCTAACCCGGCGGGGCATCAGGGCGCGATAAAGACCGCACCAAGTCAGCCGGACTGCCGCAGCATCCGGGGCAGTCCGCGTCACCGTGGCGTCCATGATGGGTGAAAAACAGAACGGTTACGTAAAAAAACAATCAAGTTCAACATGATGGCGGTGGCGATGGACCGGGTGTCGAACATTCTCCACCCGGTGACAAATGATCATGCAGGGCAGACACCTTGTCTTTCCCCATGGCTCTTTGACTGTGCGGTAGTGCGAGAGTGGCATGAGCATGGTGCTGGCGTTTACATGCCAGGCCTCCCGGTTGGACCCTTCACCAAAGCCAATGGTCCGGCCATGAAGGCCGGACCATGCCGATGTCAGCTCCAGTGAGCGACGGAACGCTTCTCGAAACTTTCGCGGAACTGCCTTGTCGAATTGGGCATCAACTCGCCCGTTCCCCAGTCAAGGATGACCGCGTATTTGCGCACCGCGTCCATCTCGTCGATCTCGCCCTTGCGATACATGTTCGAGACGATCTCGGGATCCATCCGCGCCCAGCCGACCCGGTTTGCGCGGATATGGGCACGGGCCTTGTCAGTCGCGGCCACGTCGATCTCATACTCAAGCATATCGGCGTCGATCACCTTGATCACCACGCCATAGTCGATTTCGGCGCGCTTGACCGAGACATATTCGTCGATCACATCCTGACGGACACGTTCGGGATCGCGTTCCATCGGATCGCCATAGCCGCCTCCGCCGGCAGTGGGACGGGTGAACTTGTCGCCGCTCTTGATCTTGTAGTTCGAGAATACCGAGCCGAGCCACTTCTCCTCGCCGGTATCGGCATGCTGGATCATCAGGCCATGCGGCATCGACGGCAGCCCGCCCTCAACCCCCCAGACAACCGCGCGTTCGCGGTCGCAGATATAGGACATCACCGTGTTATCCGCTTCCAGCAGGGTTGACGCCTTGATCACACCCGCGCCGCCGCGCCACTTTCCGGGTCCGGGACTGTCCTGCTTGATCTGGAATTCATCCGCACGCGTGGGGTTCACCCGCTCGTTGCCTTCCGAGGGTTGCGACATCAGGCCGGTACCGAAACAGGCCGTGGTCACGTCGCTGCCATCCTTGCCGTTGCGCCCGCCCCAGCCGCCGGGCAGCCATTCGTAGAACATGTAGATCGGCTTGTCCGGCTTGCGCAGATCGTTGCCCCCGGCCAGCAGATATTCAAGGTTGAACGCGCAGGCGATGGCGCGTTCCGGCATGATCTGCGACCACATTTCGAAGATCGCGTTCATGATCTTTTCGAATGGCATCAGAAAGCCGGTCACGGCCACGGGCCATTCGGCGCTGACGACACTGTTCTTGGGGGCCTTGACCTCGACCATGCGGTAGAACCCGCTATTGAGCGGCAAGTCAGGGAAAAACGTCTTCATTCCCGCCACAACGGCTGAAAACGTGGCCCCATGGGCAGAGTTGTAGATCGACGAGATCGTCGGGTGGCTGCCCTCGAAATCATAGACGATCTGATCGCCCTTTATGGTCATCTTGATGTGGATCGGGATCATCCCCTCGCCTGCACCGGGGTCGCGGTCGATGTAATCCACCGCCTCCCATGTGCCATCCGGCAGATCCGCGATACGCTGGCGGACGGCGCGTTCGACATAGTCCTGCACCGCGCCCATGCCCTGCGTGACCTGATCGCGGCCATATTTGCCGACCAGGCGCTGAAGTTCGCGTTCGGCCACCTGCGTGGCCTGCGCCTGCGAGTGGATGTCACCGATGATCGAGGCGGGATCGCGCGTGTTGGCCGCGATCATGTTCGCCACATCGGCGCAGAACTTGCCCTTGTGGAACAGCCGGATCGGCGTGATCCGCACCGCTTCGCCGAACATCTCATGCGCGGCCACGTTGAACGATCCCGGAACGGACCCGCCCAGATCGGACCAGTGTCCGTTGGACTGCGAAAAACCGATCAGCGTTTCCTCGTCAAAGATCGGCCGGATCAATCGCACGTCGCTGAAATGGGTGCCACCGGCATAGGGATCGTTGATCGCATAGACATCGCCCGGATACATGTCACCCTTGAAGACGCGGATCACATCCTTGCAGGTATAGTGCAGCGTCCCGACATGCACGGCGATGTCCGAATTGCCCTGTGCGACGCAGTTGCCATCGGCATCATGCAGACCGTTCGAGAAGTCGCGGTTGTAGATCACGAAGGAATAGCAGGTTCGCAGCATCTGCTCTGCCATCTGGTCGACAGATGTGATGAATGAGTTCTTGAGAACCTCGAATGTGACCGGGTCCAGGTCCTGTTTGGTGATACTGTTCATGGCTCAGTCCTTCACGCGGATAAGAATGTTCATGTATTGATCGACCTTGGCCGTCGCCTTTGGCGGCACGACAACTGTCGAGTCGATCTGCTCGACGATCGCGGGACCGGTGAATTCGGCCCCTGCCTTCATCTGCGCACGGTCGTAGATCGCGGCGTCGCACTTTTCGCCCTTGAACCAGACGGCCCGCGTGGCTGTCGGTTCCGGTGAATGCTTGACCACCTCGAAGGACGGCAGCTTGGCCTTCTGCACCACGCCTGTGGCCTTGACGCCGACACGGAAGATGCTGACGGGGGCGTCTTCACGGCGGAAGTTGTACTCGCGCTCATGCTCGTTGTGAAAGCCGTTCACCAGATCCTTGGTGCTGGTGATCCGTGATGGCGCAGAGACAGACAGCGACCGCCACTGACCCTGATACATCATCTCGACCGAGCGTTGCAGAACGGTATCTTCGGGCGCGACACCTTCATGGCGCAGCCGGGTCGCGGCCTCTTTCTCGATCCTCGAAAAGGCGGCTTCCAGATCGTCCGCCGTGGTGGTCGCGGCATCCGCCATGAAGCTGTCGGAAAAGTCGTGCTGGATATCGACCAGCAGGCATCCCATGGCCGAGGTGACACCGGGGTTGGGCGGCACGATCACGACCGGAATGGACAGCTCCCTCGCCACCGCAGCACCATGCAGGGCACCCGCTCCGCCAAAGGCTATCAGCGCGAAATCCCGCGGGTCATGGCCGCGGCTGATCGACAGAAGGCGCACCGCGTTGGCCATATTGGCGTTGGCAACATCGATGATCGCCTCGGCCGCCTCGTGAAGCTCCATGCCGAAAGGCTCTGCCACGGTCTCGCGCACCGCCTTTTCGGCCAGCACGGGATCAAGCGTGATGTCGCCCCCCGCAAGGCTGTAGCCCAGTCGGCCAAGCACCACATTGGCATCGCTGTTGGTCGCAACCTCATTGCCGTTGGAATAACACGCAGGCCCCGGATAGGCCCCGGCAGATTGCGGCCCGTTGCGCAGCGATCCGCCCTCGTCCCTCCACGCAAGAGAGCCTCCGCCGGCCCCGATGGTAAGCACCTCGATGCTGGGAAACCGGATCGGGTAGCCATATTCGATATACCAGTCCTTCGTGACCGTGGACTCGCCCCGGTATGTCAGCGACACATCCGTGCTGGTGCCGCCCATGTCGAAACCGATGGAGTTCTCATAGCCGCAGAGGTTGCCGATGAAGCGGCTGGCGATGGCCCCCGCCGCGATGCCGGACCCCGCAAGACGCGCCGCAAAATCCTTGACGCTTGCAGGCGTCATCACCCCTCCACCGGAATGCAGCAGCAGAAGGTCACGCTTGTATCCACCCTCCGCCAGCTTGTCGCTGAGGCGCGAGACATAGTCGACAACCACCGGTGACACGACGGCATTGACCATCGTCGTCGAAAACCGCTCATGCTCGAATATCTCGGGCATGATCTCGGACGAGATCGAGATATGCACATCCGGCATCACCTCGCGCAGGATGGCGCGCATCCGCACCTCGTTCTTGCTGTTGACATAAGAGTTGATGAAGCAGACGGCGATCGCCTTGACGTCGCGCTTTTTCAGGATCGCGGCGACACGGCGCGCCTCGTTCTCGTCAAGTTCCTGGATGATCTGTCCCGCGGCATCCACCCGTTCCTTGACGGTCAGACGGTCCCTGCGCGGGATATAGGGCTTGGCGACGTCCTTGTAGGTGTCCCACAGGTCTTCCTTGTTGGAGCGACGGATCTCGACGACATCGCGGAAACCTTCCGTGCAGACCATGGCCACACGCGGTAGCTTGCGGGTGATCAGCGCATTCGTGGCAACCGTGGTGCCGTGTGAAAACATCGTCACGTCGGACAGATCGACCTTCGCATCCGATACGCCGGTCATGATGGCGCGCATCGGATCATCGGGTGTTGACGGTGTCTTTTCGATCCGGATCTGGCCGGTATCCTCGTCCATGATGCATACGTCGGTGAAGGTCCCACCGACATCAACTGCGACTCTCGTCTTCGTCATCTTGTTTTCCTATCCTTTTTCGCGCCTGCCGGACGCACGACAAGCAATATCGTTCGCCCGCGAAACCGAGGGCGTTGGACGTTCATGGGAGCTTTGGCTGTCAGACGGGGCGGACTGACGCCGCCAACCGCCTTTTCTTGCGCGTGTCGGTCGGCGTGCAGCCGAACCTGTTGCGGTAGTGCTTGCAGAACTGGGCCTGATCGTAGAAGCCCCATTTATGCGCGATCTGCGCCATGGTGGAGGTGTCGTGCACCATCTCCAGCGTCTCGTGACAGCGGGTCAGCCGCTTGTCGCGAATATAGCCGGCAACAGAGCAATCGTTTTCGGCAAACAGACCCTGCAGATACCGCAGGGATATGCCGCAGGATTCCGCAACCAGTTGCGGACCGAGATTGGAGTTTGCGAGGTTGTCGCGGATGAACTGCTCCGCGCGCTGCAGATGCGCGGCACGGATCGTCGAGACGGAACTGTCAAGGATGCGGTCATCGCTGCGCATCGAAAGGCACAGCAGATCCAGCAGATGCTGCCCGGCCATTTCACGCGCGGCATCGTTGATGACATCAATGCTTTCGATCGTGTTGCGCACGGCACCGACGAAATAGGAACCGATCCCGGATCGCGCATCGAAGGTCAGCGCGCTCAGCCGTTCTGTCGGCCCCACGCGGGACTGCACGCTGGCCGTGGGCACCTTCAGCACCCACAGCTTGTTGCGCATGTGGTGCGAGAATTCATAGGGCATGTCGCCCTGCTCGACCAGAAAACCGCCGGGGCCACAGCTTGTCTGACGCGACGCCTGATGGAAATGCACATCGGCAAGATGGGGGATCGTGATCAGCAGGCTGTTGTCTTTTTCTTCTTTGAAGTGGCTCTTGTTGCGACGGTACATGACGCTGTCGCATTCCATCTCGGACAGGCCCATCACGCCAAGCCCCCAGGATTTCAGAGAGCCGCGGAACCGCACAGGATCCTGGCATTCGACGGAGAGCGGGAAATAGGTTTCCGAGATCGTCCGGGACCAGACCTTGTTCTTGTCGATGGCATCACAGTGGTCGGTAGAAAAAAACATCCTTTCCTCCTGTCGGACGGTTCGTCGCAAACACCGGCCCTTGCATCTTGGAAGCAACCCTACCCTATGCCGCTAGGGGAAATAGGTGATTTGCGCACAAAAGTTTGGATGGCGCATCCGCTAGCCCTTCGCGCTGTCCAGAAACTCGATTTCAATGAAGGCGAACCCGGAGTCGTTGCCGCTGAGCACATCATGCTCGACGCCGAGACCACGGAAATACGGCACGCCAACCTTCAACTCTGACCGGGTGATGGCGCCCGTCGCATCCTTGATCTCAAGCACGCCATCCTGCACGGGAACAACCACATAGTCGTACTCATGCCGATGCCAGCCGGTATTGTCGCCACGCCTGGGGAAAAACCACTGGGTCACACGGGTCCGCCCGTTTTCGATCAGAACTGTCGGAACCGCTGACCCGCTCTTGGCTGCATCACACATCGCTTGTCCTTTCCACATCGAGGACCTTCGCCGACCGTGCCTGCAGTCGGGCCGCAAGGCATCGGCATGGCTTAAGCATCGCTTGCCATTGCTCCATGCTAGCCATCGAAAAGCATTCCGTCGAATGATTTGGCCGCGCATGGTCAGCCGAATGTTCGTTTATCGCCGCCTAGCGGTCACGTCATGACCGCGCCCCTCAGTCCGGGCAGCGCGCCCACTCAGGCAAGCAGCGAGATGACAACAGGCAGCGTGATTGCGGAAAAGGCCGTGCCATAAAGCACAGTGCGGGCCGCGAGGGGCACGCTGATGCCTTCCGCCCGCGCCATGACATAGACATTCGCGGCGGGCGGCAATGCCCCCATGATGATGGCCGTCGCAACCCAGATCGGATCAAAGCCCGACACCATCGCAAAGGCCAGCGCCACGGCCAGCGGATGACCGATCAGCTTGATCGCAAGGCAGGCGCCAAGCCGGGTCCCCACCGCTCCCCCCCGGTTGCGCGCGAGTGTCAGACCAAGCGAGAACAGCGCGGCAGGGGCCGCCGCGTGCTGGAAACCGGTCAGGGGCGTGTCCAGAAAGGCAGGCAGCGTCCAGCCGGTACGCGCAAAAACCAGTGCCGCCAGCGTGGCAAGGATGAAAGGATGCGTCACGACCTTCTTGAGCGACTGCAAGATCCGCAGCACCCCGCGTGAGCCGCTGGCGATCATCGCGGGCCAGATCGTGAAGATCAGCAGCACATCGGCGCAGAAGACAAAAGCCGCCGGCGCACCGGCAGCCGGACCAAGGACCGCCACCGTCAACGCAGGACCCATGTAGCCGATATTCGAATAACTCGCCGCCAGACCGAACACGGCCGGATGTTCATCCGTTGTGTTCCTGCGCCCGATCAGCCAGCCCAGAGCGAACATCAGGCCAGTCATCGCAGTCGTGACGGCCAGAAAGCCAAGCAGGCTTGCGGCGCCGGGCGGCACGACCCGCACGGATTGAAACAGCAAGGCGGGCAAGGCCAGATAGAAGATGAACGCATCCAGCCAGCGCTGCTGTTCCGCACCGTGGCGCAACAGGATCTGGGCGGCAACACCGGCAAGAATGTAGATGAAAAAGGGCGCGATCAGCCCGAGGCCGACAATCATGGAACCGCTTTCGACAAGCAGGACATGAGGCGCACCGGGGCTTTGGATCTGATCGTCATGGCGCCCAGTCTATCGTCGATGCGCCGCCACGGCACAAGGGCGGGCCAATCAGAATTGCAGCTTGGGCGACAGGAAGGCCGAGGAAAAATACGACTTGAGCGCCTGCATCGTGGGCGTCAGCGCAGTGGCGCGATTGAAGGCCAGCCCCACATCCATCGTTGGAATCTCGACATCCGTAGAGACAGTCTCGATGCGCCGCCCCTCAAGTGACCATGGCCGATAGACCATGTCGGACAGGATCGTGACGCCCTGCCCGTTGGCAACCAGCGAGCGCACGGCCTCGACCGACGATGTGCGCAGCTTGATATTGGGATGCGCGTTGTGGCGGTTCCAGTATTTCATGCTGGAATGGGCCGCCTCGTCCACCGTCAGCATCACATATGGTTCCTCGGCAATCCGGTTCAGAGACACCTCACCGCCATGACAGAAGGCGTGACCTGCCGGCACCCAGACACGCCGTGGCGATTTCAGCAGCGTCAGCGTCTCGATCCCCTCGCGGTGGATGTTGGAGGTCAGCGCAACAGCCATGTCGATCTGGCCGCGCAACAGCTGTTCCTCGATACTTTGCCGATTCAACTCGACGATGCGGATGTCGATACGGGGGTAAAGCTGTGCCAGCCGTCCCAGATGATAGGGCAAGAAGTAGCCGATCACCGTATAGGTCGCCGCAACCGTCAGGGTGCCGCTGATATCCGATGTACCGCGATCGATCTGATGTGCGGCATCGACCTTGTCCAGAATGTCACGCGCCACCTGAAGGAACTCACGACCCGCCTTGGTCAATTCCATCCCCTGCGCGCGCCGTTCAAAAAGCGTGACGCCCAGAATTGCCTCAAGTTCGCGGACGGATCCGGTGACGGAAGATTGCGAAATCGACAGCAATTTGGCGGCGCGACTGACCTGCCCGGTCTCGGCCGTGGCTACAAAGTACTTCAAGTGCTTGAAATTCATAGCTTACCCCACCGTGCCAAGGCCCACCCCAAACATTATCGGAATAATCGATAATGCATCAATGAAAAAATGAAATATCAATTTTGTTTCGGGATGCGATGGTAAGGCCATACCAACAGAAGGACGTGACCATGAAAGAAGCAGTCGATCTGAATTGCGACATGGGCGAGGGTTTTGGCCAATGGGTGCTGGGCGATGCGCCAGACGATGAAATCATGCAGATCATCAGTTCCGCGAATATCGCCGCCGGTTTCCATGCGGGCGACCCCAACTCGATGGACCGCGTCGTCAAGCTGGCGCAGGCGCATGGCGTCGGTCTGGGGGCGCATCCGGGCTATGCAGATCTGCAGGGCTTTGGGCGGCGCTACATCAAGACGGATCCGGCAGAGCTGCTGAACGACATCGTCTACCAGATCGGGGCCATTCGCGAATTCGGGCGGCGCTATGGCGCCCCGCTGCAGCACGTCAAGCTGCATGGCGCGCTTTACATGGAAGCGGCGGTGAACGAAGATCTGTCGCAAATGCTGGTCGACACGCTGCAGACCACCAGCCCCGACTCGCTGCTGTTCTGCATGGGCATCTCGAAGACCTATGCCGCGGCCAAGCGGGCCGGCCACCCGGTGATCCGCGAATTCTACGCAGACCGGGATTATGACAATTCGGGCTCCATCGTGTTCCGGCGTCAGGTCGGCCGCCCCGACCCCGCCCAGATCGCCGCGAAATGCGTCAAGGCCTGCAAGACGGGCAAGGTCACCACGGTCGAGGGCGACGAGATCGACATCGCGTTCGAATCCATCTGCTTTCATTCCGACACGCCGGGCGCGCTGATCATGGGACAGGCCATCCGGGCCAGCCTACAGGACGCGGGCATCCGCATCGCCACCGCGGCGGAAATCGCGAAAACCCTTTGATTTCATATCCAAGCAGGAGACCAACATGGCACAGGTTCTTTCCCCCGTTCCCGGCACATTCTACACTCAGGCGGCTCCGGGCGAGCCACTGTTCAAGCAGCCCGGCGATCCTGTCGCGGCCGGGGACATCGTCGGTCTGATCGAGGTGATGAAGACCTTCATCGACATCAAGGCCGAGACTTCGGGCACCTTCAAGGGCTATCTGGCCGAGGATGGTGCGGCGATCAGCGCAGGTGAGCCCATCGCCGAGATCGAGGCCTGAGATATGCCCATCGAACGCTTGCTGATCGCCAACCGTGGTGAAATCGCGGTGCGGATCATCCGCGCCGCAAAGGAAATGGGAATCCATACCATACAGGCCCATTCCGAGGCCGATGCAGACATGCTGGCGGTGCGGATGGCGGATGAATCGATCTGCATCGGACCCGCGCAGGCGGCGCAATCCTATCTGAACATCGACGCCATGGTTGCAGCCGCAAAGGCCACCCGGGCGGATGCGGTGCATCCCGGTTACGGCTTCATGGCCGAGAACGCCGGTTTCGTGCGCGCGCTGGATGCGGCGGGCATCACCTTCGTGGGTCCCTCGGCGGATACCATCGACCGCATGGGCGACAAGGTGGCGGCGCGTCAGGCCGCAGAGGCGGCAGGTGTGCCGGTGGTACCCGGCTCCAAGGGACGTCTGGATACCGTGCAGGATGCGGTGAACGTGGCGGCCAAGCTTGGCTATCCGGTGATGATCAAGGCCGCCGCTGGCGGCGGCGGCAAAGGCATCCGCATCGCGCAGACCGAAGAAGAGTTGCGCAAGATGGCCCCGCAGGCGCAGGCCGAAGCGAAGGCAGCCTTCGGGGATGGCGGGCTCTATCTGGAGCGTGCGATCAACGCGCCCCGCCACATCGAAGTGCAGATCATGGGCGACGGCACAGACGCGGTCCATTACTTCGAGCGGGAATGTTCCATGCAGCGGCGCCGCCAGAAAGTCTGGGAGGAGGCAGGGGCGGCTTGTCTTGACGACAAGACACGCACCCATCTGTGCGATACCGCCGTCGCGCTGGCCAAGGCCGTGAATTACGTGGGCGCGGGCACGCTGGAATACCTTTATGACAGCGAAACCAAGGAGTTCTTCTTCATCGAGATGAATACCCGCATCCAAGTGGAACATCCCGTGACGGAAATGCTGACCGGTACAGACCTCGTGCAAGAGATGATCCATGTGGCCGGTGGCGGCAGGTTGCGCCAGATGCAAAAGGACATCACCCGCACAGGTCACGCCATCGAGGTGCGCCTGAACGCCGAGGATCCGATGATGCAGTTCCTGCCCTTCCCCGGACAGGTCAGCAGCCTGCGCATCCCCGAAGGTGACGGCATCAGGTTCGATCATTTCCTCTATGACGGCTATCAGGTCCCTCCTTTCTACGACTCGCTTCTGGGCAAGCTGATCGTGCATGGCAAGGACCGCGAAACCGCCATCGCCCTGATGATCACCGCACTGGAAGGGCTGGAGATCGGCGGCCTCAAGACGACGAAAGCCCTGCATCTTGCGCTGGCGCAAGATGCTTCCGTGCGGGCCGACGATTTCCATACCCAATGGCTCGAACCCTGGCTGGCTGCGGGCAATCTCAAACCTACCCACTAATCACAGGAGGCAAATCGTGAAGACACGCTATACCTACGGTGGCGACGAACACATCTATGTCGAGATGGACGATGAAATGTCGCTGGACGCGTTTTTCAAATCCCTGTCGATGAGCAACGCTGTGCGTGACGCCAAGATCAAGGGCGTGACAGAAATCTGTCCTGCGAACGCATCCTTTCAGGTTCGTTTCGACCCCGATGTCATTTCCCCCGACGAGATGATGAAGAAAGTCAAGGAACTGGAACACCGGGCAGAAGATGCTGAAAAGCGGCTCAAGACCCGGATCATCGAAATCCCGGTCTACTACCAGGATCCCTGGACGCATGAGACATTGATGCGCTTTCGCGAACGCCACCAGGACCCCTCCGGTACGGACCTTGACTATGCCGCCCGGATCAATGGCTTCGACAGCGCAGAGGCCTTCATCGAGGCGCACCATTCGCAGCCATGGTTCGTGTCGATGGTGGGTTTCGTGGCGGGCCTGCCCTTTCTCTACCAGCTGGTCGAGCGCGAAAAACAACTTCAGGTTCCCAAATACCTGCGGCCGCGCACGGACACGCCCAAGTTGACGGTGGGCTATGGCGGATGTTTCTCGTGCATCTATTCGGTGCGGGGCGCGGGCGGCTATCAGATGTTCGGCGTGACCCCGATGCCGATCTTTGATCCCGAGCAGAAGCAAAGCTATCTGAGCGATTTCATGGTGTTCTTCAAACCCGGTGACATCGTGAAGTGGAAACCGATCGACCGCGCCGAATACGACCGCATCCTCGCCGAGGTCGAGGCAGATACCTACGTGCCGCGCATCGCCGAGGTCGATTTCGATCTTGATGCCTTCAACGCGGACATGCCCGGCACAAACGCCAAGCTGATGGAGGCGCTCAATGTCGCTTAAAGTCATACAACCCGGCCTGTCCACCTCGATCCAGGACCTTGGCCGTCCGGGATATTTCCACCTTGGCATTCCGATCGGCGGGGCGATGGACCGCTTCGCCTTGCGCGTCGCCAACATGCTGGTGGGCAACCCCGAAGGCGCCGCCGGGCTGGAGGTCGTGTTCATGGGCCCTACCCTCACCTTCGAAAAGGATGTCCTCGTCGCCGTGACGGGGGCGGACCTGCCGCCCAAGGTCGATGGTGTGGTGCAGGACGGCTGGACCGCCTTCGAAGTGAAGGCCGGACAGACGCTCAGCTTCGATTTCCTCAAATCCGGCGCGCGGGCGTATATCGCCATCAGCGGCGGGATCGACACGCCCCTTGCTCTTGGCAGCCGCTCGACCTATCCGATCGGCGCCCTCGGCGGCATCGAGGGTCGCAACATCCAGGCGGGCGACGTGATTCCGCTGGGTGAGGCGGACATGATCGAACCGGGGCTCAGCGTTCCTGCGAACCTGCGCCGTCTGCCCGGGAAACCGGCCGAGTTGCGCGTTCTGCCGGGTCTTTACTGGCACCGCCTGACGCCTGCCGCACAAGAGGGTTTCTTTGCCGATGACTGGGCCGTGGCGCTTGAGGCAGACCGCATGGGATACCGTTTCAAGGGCGGCAAACCGCTGGCGTTCGTGGAGCGTGAACAACCCTTTGGCGCGGGCGCGGATCCGTCCAACATCGTGGACGGATGCTATTCCTACGGCTCGATACAGGTGCCGGGCGGGCTGGAACCGATTGTCCTGCACCGGGATGCAGTGTCGGGTGGCGGCTATTTCACGCTTGGGGCGATCATCTCGGCGGATATGGACCTGATCGGACAGTTGCAACCGCACACCCCGGTCAAGTTCCGCAAGGTCGACATGGCCGAGGCCCTGGCCGCACGGGCTGCGCGCAAGAAGATGCTGGCTCAGGTCCGCGCGCATCTCGGCTGATCGTCGCAAACTCCTTTTCCGGTCGCCCGTGTCATCGGCGGGCGCCGGACCGAGGCGGCAGGCGGGCATGCGCCGACGCGATGTCGTCTTGCACGGCGACGACCTTTACGGTCTCATCATCTAGCCCAGAGTCGTGTCGGGGCCGATCTTGCCCCGCTGAAGGGAGACAAACACCCCATGCCCGCCGATGCGCGCCATTCCCACAAACACGCAGCCCCTGCGCAAGTGAAACGGCGCGTCCTGCGGGTGCGGGGCACCGATGTCACACTTCTGGAAGAGGTGCGGAAGATGGCCGTCGCGGATCTTGGATTTGATATCCAGCATGAATCCCTCGATTTCCTGACCTGCCAGCACCGGGCGGCCATGGACCCGTCGAACTACGACATCTACGAACAGTGCTTTCATAATCTGGATATCGTCTGGTACTGGGGCGCGCTGCAGCCGATCGACACGCGCCGCATCAAGCAATGGGACAATATCGGCGATCTCGCCAAGGCCGGCGGCATCAGCAAATACACTTGGCAAGGCCATGGCGACGCCCCGGTGCGCAAGCTCTATGTCCAGCCGGATGGCACGCTGGGCCAGCAACCCATGCCGATGATCAGCATGTTGCCGACAGCCCATAACGTGGACAGTTTCGGCTTTGACCGCCGCCTGTTCGGGGACGAGGGGCCCGAAGGCTCGAGCTGGGCATGGCTTCTGGACCGACGGGCTCGCGGGCGCATCGCGCTGGTTGACGAACCCGCGATAGGCATCTTTGACGCAGCGCTTGCAGCCGAAGCGAACGGTGACCTGACGTTCGAGGATATCGGCAACATGACCGTGGACGAGATCGACAGCCTGATGGCCCTGCTGGAAACACTGCGGCAACAGGGTTTCTTTGTCGGCAGCTGGGTGTCCCCCGATCAGGCCGAGGCGCTTGTGCGCGCCGACCGCGTCTCGGTTCAAAGCATGTGGTCGCCCTCCTATGGAAATCTTGGGGCAATGCAGGGCGTCTTCTGCGAAAGCGCCCCTCGCGAAGGGTATCGCGCATGGCACGGCGGCGCCTCGCTGGCGCGGCATCTGTCTGGCAGCCAACTGGACATGGCCTATGACTATCTGAACTGGTGGCTGGCCGGCCCGGCAGGTGCCCTGATGGCGCGACAAGGGCATTACATGACCAACGCCGAAGGGGTGCGCGAATACCTCAGCCCCGAGGAATGGGGCTATTGGTATGACGGGGATATCGCCCGATGTGATCTGAAAGGTCCCGATGGCAGGATCGTGGTCCGTACAGGACAGCGCCGCCCCGGCGGAGCCTACCGCGAACGCGTCAGCCGGATCGCGTTGTGGAACACGGTGATGGATGAATACAATTACGCGGCGCGCGCCTGGAACCGCTTCATCGCGTCCTTGGGAACGGCATCTCAATGACCACAAAGCCCAACAACACTGGGCAGGAGCCCCTCTATGAGACCATCAGCAGGGTCTTGCGCCACAATATCGTGTCCGGACGCCTGCCTGATGGTCTTGTGCTGATCGAAGGCCCCATCGCCAAGCTGATGCAGACCAGCCGTGCGCCGGTTCAGGCTTCGTTGCGGATGCTCAACGCCGAAGGTCTGATCCACCGGTTCCGGGGGCGCGGCTACCTTGTCGGTCAGGCTTCCCGCAACCTGACCCCCATCCGCAAGACGCTGGATGAATTCGATTTCGACATTCCACCCGCCTCGCGCTCTGCGTTGGCCGTGCGCGGGACGTGGCTGAGGGTCTATGACAGGGTTGAGGCAGATATCGCCGCCTGCCAGATCTTCGGTGAATTCAGGGTGATCGAGACCGAACTGGCCAATCATCTTGGCGTCAGCCGCACCGTGGCCCGCGATGTGCTGAGCCGCCTGAACGAACGCGGGCTGATCCGCAAGGGGGCAACCTCGCACTGGCTTGCAGGGCCGCTGACCGCCCGAACGCTGCGCGAGAAATTCGAGTTGCGCAGCATCATGGAACCTGCAGCCCTGCGGCTGGCAACCGATTTCATCGACCATGCCCAGATCGCGCGGATTTACGATCAGATCGAAAGCGGCAAGGCAAAGGACGCGGCCGAACTTGAGGATGCGCTGATGCGCTATTGCCTTGGTCGGGCCCCCAACAGCGCGCTGGTGGAAATCATCAACAACAATCGCCTTCTGTTATCGGCCATGGACAAGGCCCTCAGCGATCTGGGACTGCCAGTCGACACGGTCGCGCTGGATCAATATGGCACCCTTTTTCATCTGATCGGGTCACGACAGATCAACGCTTCGACCGAGTATCTGAGAGAGCATTTGCGCATCCTCTCCTACAAGAGCTTGGCCAGACTCAAGATCGTTGCACTCATCCCCGAGAGCGAGTCGATCCCGAAATACCTGAACAGAGTCTAAAATTGATTTTTGCGTTCGATATGCAATCAACTTTTTAAAGAATAACCCAATATCGAGTGCTTTTTTCGCCTTTTTGGCGAATTTTTCCGAGATACCTCTGAAAAGATGACTCTTGCTATGTAAGTCAATCAGTCATTTCATACGTTATACATTTTGTGATGCGGCGTTCCCAGAACGTCCCCATGCGGGCCAAAAAGCGCGACCGCGGCCTGCCTTCACAACAAAAAGAGGGCTCTATGACGCAAAGTGACCCCATATTCCGACTGGAGGGTGTAACGCGCAGATACGGCAATCTGACCGCGCTCGACAGCATCGATTTCGTGGCCGAGGACAACAGCTACATCGCGCTTCTGGGGCCATCAGGATCGGGCAAGACCTCATTGCTGCGCGTGATCGCGGGATTTGAAACGCCCGACACGGGCCGCATCTGGTTTCAGGGGCGCGACATCACCGATCTGCCCGCGCATGAGCGCGGGATCGGTTTCGTGTTCCAGAACTTCGCCCTGTTTCCGCATCTGACCATCTTCGAGAACGTGGCCTTTGGCCTGCGCCACGGAACAACCAGATTGCCGGACGCCGAGATCACCGATCGCGTCAGGGCCTCGATCGAGATGGTGGGCCTGTCCGGTCTGGAAGACCGCAACCCCGATCAGATTTCCGGCGGACAGAAACAGCGCGTGGCACTGGCACGCACGCTGGTGATGCAGCCCAAGCTGGTATTGCTGGACGAACCGCTGGGCGCGCTTGACGCCAACCTGCGCGAAAGGATGCAGGTGGAACTGCGTGCGATCCGCGAACGGCTGGACGTGACCTTTCTGCATGTGACCGGCAGCGAGACCGAAGCGCTGGCGATGGGCGACAAGGTCGCGGTTCTGGATGCGGGGCGGATCGTTCAGTACGGCACGCCGGATGCGATCTATGACAGTCCGGTGATCTCGGATGTGGCGCTGTTTCTCAACCGCTTCAACCTGTTCGACGGAACATTGAAGGACGGGACGTTCCACGGCGCTTTCGGGGCACTGCCCGTCGCCGCAGCGCGCCCCAACGAAACCGACATCTATGCAATCCGCTATGATCGGACGCAGATTTTCGACAAGGACGCGACCGACCTGCCGGGCCCGGCGCTGCCGGTACGCTACCTTGCAAGCGAATATCTGGGCTCCTCCATCATCTTTCTGTTCGAAACCGCAGATCAAAAGACGGTCGAGGTCGATCACCACCTCAGCCTTGGCGAACCACGCGATCTGACCGTCGGGCAGAATTACGTTCTCTCATGGGATCCCGCACAGGCGATCGTATTCGGCAAGGAGTCCGCAAGATGAGTGCCGCAATCACCAACAGGCAAAAGACAAACACGTTCCGGCTGCTTGCCCCCGGCGTTGTCTGGATGATCCTGTTCCTGGTCGCCCCGATCATGATGATCGTCTACGTCTCGTTCTGGACGCAGACGACCTTTTCGATCAACTCGACCCTGACGCTGGACAGTTGGCGGAACTTTTTCGCCTCCGAGGCCTATGTCGGAGCGCTCTGGACCACGATCCGCCTCTGGCTGATCGTGCTGACCCTGACCTTCGTGATCGGCTATCCCGCCGCGCTCTACGTGGGCCTTCTGGTCAAGAGCAAGACAGTCTCGACCGTGCTGCTGGTGCTCTGCGTCATCCCCTTCTGGACCTCTTTCCTGATCCGCGTGCTCGCGTGGCGGCCCATGCTTGGCAAGGAAGGGGCGATCAACATCATCCTGCAGAAAGTCGGCCTGATCGACACGCCGATCGAGGTGCTGCTGTTTTCCGAACTGTCCGTCATCATCGGCATGACGCAGATCTACGTCGTCTTCATGGTGGGCCCCATCGCCTTCATGCTGGGCCGGATCGACCGCAACATCATCGAGGCCGCGCGCGATCTGGGTGCCGGGTTCGGGCGCATCTTCTGGAAGATCATCTTTCCGCTCAGCCTGCCCGGCGTCGTCGTCGGAGCCATCTTCGTCAGCGTGATGGTGCTGGGCGAATTCGCAACCTCCGGTGCACTTTCCGGGCGCAAGGTGAACCTGCTGGGCAACATCATCGTGACCCAGGTGGGATCGCTGAAATGGGCCATGGCATCGGTTGTCGGGGTGATCCTGACCATCCTGCTGGGCATCGTCGTTGCAGGCTTCCTGCGCATCGTCGATCTGAAACGGGAGATTTGAGCGATGGAATCCAAGGTTCTGAAACCCATCCTTGCCGTCTATGTCGGCCTGTTCATCCTGTTCCTCTATGGTCCCTTCATCGTGCTGGGCATCCTGTCGTTCCAGCAGGGTCCCGAGGGCGGGCCGCAGTTTCCGATCATCTCATGGTCAACCTACTGGTATCAGCACCTCTTCGGCATGACCCCGCCATCCCGGATCGCCCCCCTGCCCGTCGGTGAGGCGCTGGTGCGTTCGCTGACACTGGCCTTCATGACCATGGTCACCGCCACCGTTCTGGGCGTCATGGCCGCGCAGGCCTTCCGCAAACGGTTCCGTGGCGCGGGCGTTGTATTCTATCTGATCGTTCTGGGCATGATGGTGCCGGGCGTCCTGACCGGCCTCGGAACATCGCTTCTGGCCAACAACGTCGTCGGGATCGAGCGTCACTGGTGGAGCACCGCGTTTCTGGCGCATGTGGTCTATACATTTCCCTTTGCCTTCCTTGTCATGCTGGCGATCCTCAACCGCTTTGACGGCTCAGTCGAGGAAGCGTCCTGGTCGCTGGGTGTCTCGCCGATCACGACGTTTCGCAAGGTGACCTTCCCGCTGATCTTTCCGGGCGTCCTTTCGGCAATGCTCTTTGCCTTCACCCTCAGCTTCGACGAATTCCCGCGCACGCTGTTCGCCTCTGGCCGCGACCAGACACTGCCGCTGGCGATCTATGGCACCTTCTCGGTCGAGATCCACCCGAACATCTTTGCCTTCGGCGTGATGACGACCCTGTTCTCCTTCGCGCTGCTGTCGGTCTACGGGATCCTGATGGGCCTGAGCGTGCGGCGGGCAAAGAAAATGGCCATGCAGGAAGACATCGCATGAATACGGTCATCGTCACTGGCGCAGGATCGGGTATCGGCCTTGCCGTTGCCACCAAGCTTGCCGGGCTGGGCTACAATGTGGTGGTCAACGACTACAACGGTCAGGCCGCGAAAGAGGCGGCTGAAAAGATCGGCGGCCTCGCAGTAGAGGGCGATGTCTCGCAGGAGGCGGACGTTTCCCGCATGCTCGCGGCGTGCATCGCCGCATTCGGGGCCCCAACCCATCTGGTCAACAACGCAGGCCATGTGCACCAGTCGCGCTTTGTCGATCTGGACCCTGCCGATTTCGACCGGATGATCGCAGTCCATCTGCGCGGCACCTTCCTGTGCACCCGCGCGGTCCTGCCCCACATGATTGCACGGAAATCGGGATGCGTGGTCAACATGGCCTCGCAACTTGGCCAGATCGGCGGGATCGAACTGGTCCACTATTCCGCGGCGAAGGCGGGCATCATCGGCATGACCAAGGCGCTGGCCCGCGAAGTGTCGAAACAGGGCGTGCGCGTCAACGCGGTCGCGCCCGGCCCCATCAACACGCCACTGGTGCGCGCGCTTTCGGACGACTGGCGCGCCGCCAAGGCAGCCGAGCTTCCACTGGGCCATTTCGGAGAACCCGAGGATGTGGCCGAAACCGTCGCATTTCTGTGTTCAGACGCGGCGCGCATCTATGTGGGCCAGACCCTGTCACCAAATTCGGGAGACGTAATGCTATGACATCAGTTGCACTGATCACGGGTGCCGGCATCGGCATCGGGCGCGCCACCGCCAAGGCCCTTGCGGCGCGCGGTGATCATGTCGTGGTCACAGACGTTCTTGAGGATGATGGCCGCAGCGTCGTGCAGGAAATCCGCAAGGCCGGGGGCGAGGCGGAGTTCCAGCATCTCGACGTGCGCGACACCGATCGTGCCAACGCCGTGGTCAAGGATATCGAAACCCGTTTCGGCAGGATCGACACGATCGTTGCCAATGCAGGTATCGCGCATCGTGTCCCGCTTGAGCAGCTGACCGATGAGAAATGGGATCATACCTTCGACATCGATCTCAAGGGGATGCTGCGCGTCATCCGGCCCGCAGCGCCGGGCATGAAGGCGCGCGGCAGCGGTGCGATCATCTGCCTGTCTTCGATCATGGGTGTCGCCTATGGTTGGGACGAGCATGTGCACTACTCCTCGGCCAAGGCCGGCGTGGTCGGTCTGGTGCGTGGCCTTGCTGTCGAACTGGGCCGCGCTGGCGTGCGGGTAAACGGCGTGGCACCGGGATATATCCGCACCGCCCAGCTTTTGTCAGAGAAACATTCCCTTGGACCCGAGGGCGCCAAGACAGTGGGCGATATCGTGCCACTGGGCCGCATCGGGCTACCGGATGACATCGCAGATGTCGTCGCATTCCTCGCATCGGACTCCGCAAGGTATCTGACGGGTCAGGTCATTACCGTGGACGGTGGGCTTATGGTCGGGCGCTACTGAACACGCAAGGAAGGGCAACCTTCCCAAACATCAAGGACGAAACGACCTCAACAAGGAGAAGACAAGTGACACACTCAAAATTCTCAAGGCGTAACTTTCTGAAGACCACCGCGGGCGGCGCCGCGCTGGCGGCTGGCGGGATGCCATTTCTTGGCGCACAGCAGGCCTTTGCCGCGAACCTGGGCAGCCAGGAGTTGCGGACCGTGGGTTTGTCGGTGACCGTTCAGGAACGTATCCTCAACGACTTCAAGGAAAAATCCGGTGTCGGCTCGGTCAACGGCAAGGCGGACATTTTCCCCAACACGCAAACCGAAATCCTGTCCGGTTCGGACGCCTATGATTGCTGGGAAATCATCGGCGAACGTCTTGCCGCAATGGTTGCCACGGACAAGCTGGCGCCCGTTGCCTCTGCCGATCTGAAGAACTGGGCCGGTATTCGCGAAACCTTCACCAAGCCGTCGGACCGCTGGGCGCTGAACCAGCAGATCGTCGGTCAGATCTGGGAAGACGAAAGCCAGACGCGCCTGAACATGGTGCCGACGGTCTACAACTACGACTCCATCGGCTATCGTCCCGATCTGGTGGATGCGGAAGAAGCCTCCAACTGGTCTTCGCTGTTCGACCCCAAGTTCAAGGGCAAGACCGGTCTGAACGTCGACCCGCTTATCGCATTCGGGCAAGCGGTTCTGGCAATGAACGAACTGGGCCTTCTGGACGTGGCCAACCCCGGCAACCCGGATGCGGCAGCTATCGAAGAAGCGGCCAAATTCCTGATTTCCAAGAAGAAAGAGGGTCAGTTCCGCGCGCTTTGGGGCGACTTCGGCGAACTGGTGAACCTGCTGGCCTCCGGCGAGATGGTCATCGCGGACGCCTGGCAGCCTGCCGTGATGGCGGTGAAGGCGCAGGGGGTCGAATGCTCCTATGCCACGATGAAGAGCGGCTATCGCGGCTGGTCGATCGGGATTTCCCCGCTCAAGACCTCGCCGAACCTGGAAGCGGTCGCGGCCTATGCCGACTACTGGCTGTCCGGCCCGCCCGCCATTGCCGTGTCCGAGCAGGGCTACTACTCGCCCACCACGAACGTGAAGAACGTGATGGATCCCGACAAATACGCCTTCTGGTACGAGGGCAAGCCTTGGGTCGGTGCGACCGAGCGCGGCATCAAGGAAGGCGATCTGCGCGATGGCGGCTCGCTGGAAGAGCGCGCAGCGAACGTGGCCTACTGGCACCAGTGGCCGGACGAGTACGACCTGCTGATCCAGAAGTGGGACGAATTCCTGTCTGCGTAAATCACCATTGGTTCAGCCGGATCCCCGGCTGAACCACCCCTTCCCTTTTCTCAGGAACAGGACGCATTTCCCTTGGCCTACGATCTTCAGCTCACAAACGTCTACAAGACCTATGACAATGGAACTCCGGCCGTCATCGACTTCAATCTGGACGTCGAGAAGGGGGAATTCATCGCATTCCTTGGGCCATCGGGCTGTGGCAAATCCACGACCCTGCGGATGATTTCCGGGTTCGAGACGGTCACATCAGGCGATCTGATGATCCGCGGCAAGCGCGTGAACGACCAGCTCCCCGAGAAGCGCCCCACCTCGATGATCTTTCAGAACTATGCGCTCTTCCCGCACATGAACGTGCGCCAGAACGTGCTGTTCGGCCTTGAGGTCAAGAACATGCCGCGCGCCGAGGCCAACCGCAAGGTTGACCAGATCCTTGAAAAGCTGGGCCTGAGCGAGATCGCGAACATGCCCACCGCGCGCCTGTCGGGTGGCCAGCGCCAGCGCATCGCGCTTGCCCGCTCGCTTGTGGTCGAACCTGACATCCTGCTGCTGGACGAACCGCTTGGCGCGCTTGACGCGAACCTGCGCAAGAGCATTCAGAATGAATTGAAACTTCTGCAGCGCGATCTTGGGATCACCTTCGTCTTCGTGACCCATGCCCAATCCGAGGCGCTTGCGCTGTCCGACCGTATCGTGGTGATGAACGCCGGTCGCATCGAACAGGTCAGCCCCCCGCGCGAGCTTTATACCCGCCCCAGCAGCCAGTTCGTCGCCCGGTTCATCGGCTCGAACACGATCCTGCCCGGAACCGTCAAGGCGCGTCAGGATGGCAATGTCATACTGGACACGGCTTTCGGCCCGCTGGGTGGCGCGAACCGCGCCGGGATCGACGCCCATGAGGGCCGCGAAATGAGCATCATCCTGCCCGCCGAGGCGGTGGATCTGGTTCCCGCCGATGTGCCCGAAGACGAGATGCGCGCAAGCTTTGGCTCGAACACGATCCCCTGCACGATCGAAAGGCTGCAGATCGTGGGGCATATCATGCACATGATCGTCAACTTCGCCGACGGCAAGAAGATCAATGTCGAAGGGCATGTGGACAAGTACCGCGATCGACTGAAGGCCGGAGGACGCGCGTTTGTCGCGTGGAAATCCGCAAATGCCACCGTGATCGACCAATAGGGGAAATCCGATGTCGCACATCACGGCTCAGGCAATATCGGACGGGCTGAGATCAGGCAAACTTGATCCCGTGGCCCTGACCGAAGAGGTTTATGACCGGCTGGAACAGCACGGCGACAACGCGATCTACATCGAAACCACGCGCGACAGGGCAATGGCCGAGGCGCAGGCCTCCCGCTTGCGGTTCCGGATCGGGCTGCCCGCCAGCCCGCTGGACGGTGTTCCGGTCGCATGGAAGGATCTTTTCGACCTGAAAGGCCGCATCACCACTGCCGGGGCCACGGTCACAAGGACGGATCCCCCCGCGACCGCCGACGCGCCGGTCATCGCGACGGCCCACAGGGCGGGCATGATCACGACAGGCACAGTGAACATGACGGAATTCGCCTATTCCGGCATCGGTCTGAACCCGCATTACGGCACGCCGCGCAACGTTCATGCGCCTGCCGGGCAAAGACGCAGCCCCGGCGGGTCATCCTCGGCCTCGGGCGTGGTCGTCTCGGCGCGTATCGTCCCCATCTCGATGGGATCGGACACCGGCGGCTCGGTCCGCATACCGGCCTCTTTCAACGGCGTGGTGGGTTACAAGACCTCGGCAGGACGCTATCCGATGGACGGCGTCTACCCCCTTGCCAGATCGCTCGACACCATTGGCCCGCTGGCCCACACGGTCGCCGACTGCGCGCTGTTCGACGCGGTGCTGCGCGGAAAAGACACCCCCGAGGCGCAGGCCGCGCGCCCCGACACATTGTCCTTCGTCATTCCGGACGAGGTCCTGCTGGATGGGATTGCGCCCTCGGTTGCGGCCAATTTCGACGCAACAGTGGCAAGGCTCGAAGCCGCTGGGGCACGGATCACGCGCATCTCGCTGCCTGAATTGTCTGAACTGACCGATCTGATCGCGCAGCACGGTTTTCTGGCTGGCGCGGAAGCGCTGGTGCTGCATCTGGACCGGGTGCGCGGTCCTGCTGCCGCACAGATGGATGCCCGCGTCGTGCGCCGCATCAGGCTGGCCGAAAGCATGAGCGCGGTTGACGTGCTGATGCTGCAACAGGCCCGGATGCGCACCATGGCGTCAACTGCGGCCCGGATCGGCAGCTCGATCGTTCTGTGCCCGACCACGGCCACCACCGCGATGGAGACCGGCCCGCTCGAAGCGGATCAGGAGGTTTTCTTCCGCCACAACGGGCTGACACTGCGCAACACCTCATTGGGCAATTTCCTGGATTGGTGCGGTGTTTCCATTCCCAACGGCACCGATGCCGATGGCATGCCGACAGGCTTCCTGCTGTCAGCCCCGACAGGCCGGGATACGGCACTGCTGGCTGCGGCACTGGGCTGCGAAGAGATCATCCGCGGCTAACGCCGCCCCGACACTGACTGACACAACGAAGAGGAGACCGAAAAATGACCAAGAAAATCTACTGTGCCTTCGGCACCGATATCGACTCTGTCGCGGGCCAGATTGGCTCCTATGGCGGCGGTGATTCACCCAACGACATCCAGCGCGGCATCTTCGCGACCGAAGTCGGCGTGCCGCGCCTGCTGCGCCTGTTCAAGAAGTACGAGATGCGGACGTCCTTCTTCATCCCCGGCCATTCCCTCGAGACATTTCCGAAAGAGATGGACATGATCGTCGAGGCCGGCCACGAGATCGGCGCGCATGGCTATCTGCACGAAAACCCGGTGGCCATGACCCCCTCGCAGGAAGAAGATGTTCTGGTCAAGTCCATCGAACTGATCAAGAAACTGACCGGCGAGGCGCCAAAGGGCTATGTTGCGCCCTGGTGGGAAATGTCCAATGTCACCGCGTCGCTGCTGGGCAAATACGGCTTTTCCTATGACCACAGCCAGAGCTACCGTGACTTCCAGCCGTTCTATGCCCGCGTCGGCGACGAATGGAATGTGATCGACTACTCCAAGACCGCCGGGGAATGGATGCATCCGCTCAAGCACGGCAAGGAGATCGACCTCGTCGATATCGGCGCGAACTGGTATGTCGACGACCTGCCGCCGATGATGTTCATCAAGAACGCCCCCAACAGCCACGGCTTTGTCAGCCCGCGCGACATCGAACAGATGTGGAAGGACCAGTTCGACTGGGTCTACCGCGAGATGGATTACGGCGTGTTCCCGATCACCATTCACCCCGATGTGGCAGGCCGTCCGCAGGTCCTGCTGATGCTGGAGCGTCTGATCGACTATATCAACGGTCACGCGGGCGTCGAATGGGTGGATTTCAACACCATCGCGGATGACTTCCGCAAGCGCTTCCCCTTCGACAGCGACAAGCGCCCCGAAGTGATCTGAACCGGCAAAGGGGGCAGCGTCAACGCGCTGCCCCTCTGCCACTGGACGAGGTTGTCAGATGTGCAATGCATGCGGGTTCCCGACACGTCCCGGCCACTGGACCGACGCCGGCGCGGATAACGCGGGCGACAGATTGCGCCTGCAATTGCGCAGGGCCGAGGTTCTGAACAAACTTCTCAAGGGCTATGGCTTCACCGCGCGCCCCCCCGGACACGCGCCCGGCTTTGCGCTGTCTTCCTTTTCTGGCCGCACGACGATCCTGCCCGACCTCGAAGCCGTCTGGCAGGAAGCCGCGCGCCAACTGGGCCACCCGATCGACCCGCTAGACCCGCGGTTCACAGCCCCGGCCGACCCCGCCAGATGATGCCCGCGCCTGACGATGGCCGCCTGCGGCTGACGATTCTTGGCGGCTACCTGGGATCGGGCAAGACGACATGGCTGCGCCACCAGCTTTTCGAAGGTGCCTTCGGCAAGGCACATATCCTTGTCAACGAAGCGGCCGAAACGCCGGTGGACGATACGCTGCTGTCGTCCCAAGCCGCAGGCCTGACCATGCTGTCAGGCGGCTGCGCCTGCTGCACGGGCAAGGATGATCTTGTCGCTGCCCTGCGCGACCTTTGCGACCTGCGCAGCCGCCAGCGCCCTGAGGAACGCGACGCGGGCCAGATCGTTCTTGAAACCAGCGGCCTTGCCGATCCGGCCGCCATTCTCGACGCCATCCGCAAGGACAGCGTGCTGGTGCACCATATCCGCGTGGCCGAGATCATCGTGCTCGTGGACGCGATGAACGCCGCCGAACAGTTGCGCACAGAATATCTTGGACGAGCCCAGATCGAAGCCGCCGACCGCATCATTCTGACCAAGGTCGACGCCGTTCCCGACACTGTGCTTGCCACCGTTGTCGCGACCGTGCGCCATCTCAATCCGGGTGCCTCGGTCGAGGCAGCCGTGAAAGGTCAGCCCTTCATCCTGCCCGACCTGCCCGTCGTGCCCCCCTATGATCTCCCAAGGCTCGCGGATGGCGGCGCACCGATCCAGCCGACGAAAATCGACATTCCCGACGATGTGGACTGGGCAACGTTTTCCGTCTGGCTCTCGGCCCTTCTCTATGCGCGTGGCGATGATCTGGTCCGCGTCAAGGGCGTCTTCGAAACCCCGGCCGGTCCATTGCTGCTGCAGGCGGTGCGCAAGTCCGTCCAGCCCCCCGAACTACTTCCACCCGAGGCAGCCCATCGCCAGAACCAGATCGTTTTCATCGGGCGCGGATACAAGGGCGATGATCTGCGCCGGTCGCTGGCATATTTCACGCGCGGCGGGGGCCAAGGCATTGGTGCCAGATGATGGGGTCAGGACCCGTTCTCGTTTCATAGCCAGAACATCACTGTGGCTGCCGCAGTGTCCGTGGCAGTCCGCGTCACCTTGGCGTCTATGATGGGTGAAAAAAATAGAACGCTTTCTGTTGAAAAAACCATCCAGTTCAAATTGATGGAGGAGTTGTCAGACGAATTCGAACAAGTCTCGACTTGGACAATAACACCGCCCCTTATGCCGCGCCGAGACCGCGCCACTCGGCCAAGGCGGCGGCACGGTTGAGCTTGAAATTGTCGCGTGAGTAGAGATTGCGTGCCTGATTGACAGGGTTGTGAACCGAGGAGTGGACAGCGGCGAATTTCTACAAACATCGCATCTGTCGAAAGCGGAGAATCGTACGTTCACGTCGCCGAAACCGCCGGTGAGAGTTCTCCGCAAAGTTGTTTAACCAGCGACTCGCTTCCTGTTTCCAGATGTTGCCAACGACCTTCATCGTGGCGCTACAGGACCGGGGCTTATCCGTCACCAGCACTTACGGGTGACCGTATCGCTTCATAGATTTTCCGAGGAATTTAAACGCAGCTTTTCGATCGCGCCGCTTTGCAAGGCAGGTTTCCAGTACGTCGCCTTCGTGATCCACGGCGCGCCACAGATGGTGCGTCTCGTCGTTTATTTCAAAAAAACCTCATCCAGATGCCACCGCCAGTTCGGCTATGCACGCAATCGGTTGATCCAGTTTCGCCGGATCTCGGCAGCGAACATCGGACCAAATCTGTTCCACCAGAACCGCAAGGTCTTGTGGCTGAAATCAATTCCCCGCTCATGCAGCAGGTCCTCGACATTGCGCAACGAGAGCGGGAACCGCACGTACAGCATCACAGCCAGGCGGATAATTTCGGGAGAGGTCCTGAAGTACCGAAAGGAGCTCGATTTCGTCATCGATGAAGGCTGGCCAGACGCCCTGCCCCGCCCACGCCAGTTTTCTCTTACAATGCCCTCAAGCTGATCTCCTTTGACACACCAAAACAGACAAACAACTATTGTCAGATTGCATTTTTTTGCTACCATTAAAAAACAGTTCTTTAGGGAGGAATGCAATGCTTTGGAAAAAACCGACTGCCGTTGAGATTTCATGCGGCATGGAAATCAACATGTACGGTCCCGGCGAAGACGACGAGCGCAACGGTGGCGATCTCTTCTGAGATTCGCGCTTTCGCACTGAACGATCCTTGACGAACGCTGCTGACTGACGTCTTCCGCAGCACGCCATAGGTACGATCCGAAACGGTCGCATTTAGCATCGCGACCGTTTCTCGTTTTTATTGCCTTCGGACGAGGACGGCACCACGAAGCCCGTGACTGCCACCCGCAGCGTACAAGGGATATTGCACAAGGTCAGATGCCACGCCTGTTCATCGTTTAAAGGGGCGAGGCACCCGGCTGCAGCTGTGACCCGATCTGCAATTCTGCTGCGGCAACATCGGAGGCCGCCACGGGTTAAACCGTTGTACGGGCGGCACCTCAATCTGCCAAAGCCTACGTTGACAGATGCGGGGCTGCAGTGCCGTCGGCACAGACTGCCGCCGAGCGATCAAACCTGTGTCCGGCACTAAAATTGGTAACTGAATATGGAAATCATCGTTTTGGGCGCAGGTGCCGGTGGCGGGCTGCCGCAATGGAATTGCGGGTGCCAGAACTGCCGCGATGCGCGCGAAGGCAAGCTGCCGATAATGACACAGTCGTCAATCGCGGTATCTGCCGACCGGGAAAACTGGGCCGTCCTCAATGCGTCACCTGATATTGCGGCGCAACTTCAGCGCACGCCAAGGCTCTGGCCTGCTTCGCTCAGGGGCTCACCCATCAAGGCGGTGCTGCTGACGAATGGCGATATCGACCATATTGCCGGCCTTCTCACTCTGCGCGAGAAAACCCCCTTCACTGTTTTCGCGACTCAAAGCGGAATAGACATTCTCAAGACGAATTCCGTATTCAACGTGCTCGATGCAGGTTTGGTAGAACGCAAAAAAATGTTTACCGAGCAATCCTTTCATCCCGTTCCCGGACTGAAAGTGACGCCCTTCTCCGTGCCCGGTAAAGTCGCATTGTTTCTCGAAGATGAGTCGTCGCTTGACCTCGAGGCTGTCGGAGACCAGACGATTGGCCTCCTGCTCGAGACGGGCGACAAACGCGCCGCTTATATTCCGGGCTGCGCGACGCTGCCCGATTGGCTGCTACAGCAACTGGATGCAGTGGATCTTCTGCTCTTCGACGGGACCGTTTGGGAAAACGACGACATGCAACGGACGGGCACCGGGCAGAAAACAGGTGCGCGAATGGGGCATGTTGCACTGAACGGCAAGGGTGGCAGCCTTGAGCGCATCAGTGCGATTTCCGCACGTAAAGTTCTGATACATATCAACAACACGAACCCGATCTTGCAGCCTGACAGCACAGAGCGCGCGCAAGTGATCAAGCAAGGTTGGGATATCGCTTTCGATGGAATGGAGATCTCGCTGTGAGCCAGCAAGCATTGGACCGCGACGCATTCGAGGCACGGCTGCGCCGTATCGGCGACGAAAGATACCACGACCGGCATCCATTCCACCATCTGCTGCACTCGGGCGGATGCACCCCTGATCAAGTGCGTGCCTGGGTTGTCAACAGATACTATTACCAGTCACGGATACCGATGAAGGATGCGGCTTTTCTCTCCAGAGTCAGTGACCCGGCCCTTCGCCGCACGTGGCGTCGACGAATAGAAGATCATGACGGAACCGAAGCGGGAACGGGAGGGATTCATCGGTGGCTGAAGCTGGCCGAGGGCGTCGGCCTCGACCCGGAATATGTTTCCTCGGCAAAGGGCGTCCTTCCTGCGACGCGATTTGCAGTGGATGCTTACGTCCGCTTCGTTCGAGATGAACCATTGCTTCCGGCCGTTGCATCTTCCCTGACAGAGCTTTTTGCCCCCAAGATCCACAAAGACCGTATCGCCGGTATGCTGGAACATTACGACTTCGCGAATGCAGACACGATCTCGTACTTTCAGCACCGGTTGTCAGAGGCGCCACGCGACGTTGCATTCGGTCTGGGCTGGGTGCTGGATCATGCGGTGACGGCCGCTGAACAGGATGCAGCGGCGCAGGCTTTGATTTTCAAGACCGAGGTGCTTTGGGCACAACTTGATGCGCTGTACTCTGCCTATGTCAGTCCCGGGCGAATTCCGCCAGGAGCCTGGCAGCCAGGCGAAGGATTATTGTCGTGAACAGCTCCAGCGTCCCCTTCCTGCCGAGAGGCGTACGAAGGCACTTCGACAAGGTGCGTGGCGTCCCCGTACTACTCGGTCCGGAGCGCGTGCTTATGCTGGATGAAATCGGCTGCGCTGTTCTGGATCAGGTCGATGGCGAGGCCAGCCTGGACCGGATTTGCAAGCGGCTCGCGGATATATACGATGCGCCGGAAGACGACATCTCGAAGGATGTCACGGAATATCTGACCGACCTCGCCAATAAGAAGCTATTGGATTTTGCAAATGGTTAATCCTCCGCTGGCAATGTTGGCAGAACTCACCCACCGTTGCCCGCTCGCGTGCCCATATTGTTCGAATCCCGAACAGCTAACCGGCAAGGACCGTGAGCTTTCAACCGATGAATGGAGGGATATCTTCCGGCAGGCTGCCGACCTCGGGGTTTTGCAACTGCATTTGTCTGGAGGAGAGCCTGCATCCCGAACGGATATCGTGGAACTGGTTTCGGCGGCTCGCGATGCCGGCCTCTACACCAATCTCATCACTTCAGGCATCGGCCTGACCCCTCGCAGACTGAAGGCCATGGAAGATGCCGGGCTCGACCACATTCAGCTGTCGGTCCAGGGTGTCAATGCGCGCATCGCCGACCGGATCGGCGGCTACAAAGGCGGCTTCGAGCGCAAAATGCATGTGGCTGAACATATAGCGGAAATGGGGTTCCCGCTGACATTGAATGCTGTGATGCATCGAGAAAATCTCGACGATCTTCCGGCGACGATCCAAATGGCGCAACGCCTCGGAGCCCGCAGGATAGAAATCGCCTGCGTGCAATTTCAGGGGTGGGCATTGAAAAATCGCGCCGCGCTGCAACCGGAGCGCGAGCAAGTTGATCGCGCCAAAAAAATTGTAGCCGAGGCGCGCGAAAGCCTGAAGGGTGCGCTCGTCATCGATTTCGTACCGCCGGACTATTACTCGGATTTTCCGAAGGCCTGCATGAATGGCTGGGGATCTACAGGCATCAATGTCACCCCGGACGGAACGGTCCTGCCGTGTCATGCCGCCGAGACAATCCCGGGCATGAGTTTTGCAAAGGTAACAGAGACGCACTTGAAGGAAATCTGGTATGACAGCGAGGCTTTCAATGCGTATCGCGGTACCAACTGGATGCCTGAACTGTGTCAGTCCTGCGAACGCCGTGACATCGATTTCGGTGGTTGCAGGTGTCAGGCCATGGCCGTTTTGAACGACCCGGCGGCCACAGATCCCGTCTGCCGGAAATCGTCAGGGCGGGCTGTTCTTGATGCGCTGCTGGCGCAGGAAGTGCGATCGTCTGACGTTCCGGAATTGGTTTATCGAAGATTTTAAACTCATCGCTTGCGAATCTGCGCGACAGCGATTGCGGAAAAGATGCACTTCAGTGCGGCACCGCATCTTCAATCGGGAACCTTCATCTGCGGCGCGCGATCACACCTCGGCCTGGTTTGCATCCGCAAATGGCGGCCGCACGAGTCACGCGACAAAACGTTTCCACTGATGCGCGAAACGCAATGACCGGCAGGTAATGATCGCTCGAAACGAGGTCAAAACGGGTTCATGCGCCCATTGCCCCGGTCATCTGCAAGAACCTGCCCTGACGCTTCAATTCTCCGCAAATGTCGCGCGCAAGCCCTGTAGCCAGACCCTTGGGCTGATGCAGAACGACGAGATCGCCGTCCGGCTTGATTTCATCTGTCAGCTGAGCGGCTCATGGCACGGTCTTTCCGTCGCCAGACTATCGTTTGACACCCCTCCAAGCAAAACGAGAGTTGTCCACAAGTGAGAACAGTCGTCTCGCAAAATTCTACTTTGAGAATTTCTAAAAGTGCGTAATTGTTGTGATATTACATATTCTAAATGCCCAAGGAGACAGCATTGAAAAAACTCTTCAGTGCGACAGCAGCTTTGCTTCTGACTATGGTTGTACCCGATCTCGGGTTCGCTTCAGACAGGGAGCTAGGCGAAGCCCGATACAAGAAAACCTGCGTTTCTTGTCATGGAAAAGCCGGAAAGGGTGCGTCCAGCTACCCGAAAGTCTCCGGCAATCCCGTCGAATACACGATTGAAAAGCTCGAATCCTACAGAGACGGTGTCAAACACGGACCGAACTCTGCTTTGATGATCATGATGGCGAAACCGCTGACAGACGAAGAAATCGCAAACCTAGCCGCGTATCTGGAGGACGCGACGTAAGACGCGTAACAAACTTAATATCAGGGAGGAAGAAATGAGAACAATTACGAGTAGAGTTTTGACAGGACTGACGACAGTCGCTGTTACCTTAGGGCTGCCGCTTGCTGTGCATGCGGACAATCATCAAGGCATGGACGTCCCAAAGATTGCTCATTCCGTTGTGCTTGACGGACTTGAGAACCCTTGGGACATGGCCTTTCTGCCGGACGGCACGATGTTCTTCACCGAAAAATGCAAGGGTCTGTCGGTCAGAACGACCGACGGAACGGTTCACGCTTTGTACGGCATGAAAGACACGACCGGCTACGCCGATAGCGGCAGCGATCTGTTCTGTGAAGGTCAGGCCGGTATGCTCGGTGTCGTAGCCGATCGGCATTTCGACAAGAACCGGATCCTGTATGTCTATTCATCGTCGACCAAGTATCATGGCGATGGTTGCAAGACCAATTTCGAAAAATGCGATGGCAACATCGTAATGCGGTTCACGGTCGGCGACGACCTGACCAGCGTATCTGATCGCACCGACATTGTGACGGACATACAGTACAAGCCGTTTGAGTCCAATCAGCCCTTCGGTGGGCCCGGTGCGCATAACGGCGGGCGCCTCCGCGTCGGGCCGGGTGGATATCTCTGGGTTACGGGCGGTGACCGCCATCGTGGAATATGCCCTCAGGATGGGACCCTGTTGTGTGGGAAAGTTCTGCGGATCGATATGGACGGGAATGCACACCCGGACAACAATCCACCGGAAGGCTTTGACAAGCGGATTTACACCTACGGTCACAGAAACGTCCAAGGCATCGATTTCCGCCCCAGCGACGGCAAAGCGTTTACGGCTGAGCATGGGCCTTGGCACAATGACGAGATCACCGCTCTTGTGAACGGTGGTAACGCCGGCTGGGATCCTGCGCAGAATACAGCAGGTCGTGGCGAATGCCCGGACGAGTACTGCGGATACGAACCAAACCAGATGGACGGAATGGATCCGGCAGTACGCGCGGCATACACCCCGATGAGCGATACGCGCTTCGACGATCTGATGCCGCCGTCCTGGAACAACAACGGTTTCTCGCAAGGGACAGGTTCTGCCGCATTCCTGAAAGGCAGCAACTGGGGTATCTACGAGGGCCGTCTGGCGGTTGGTATCATGGGTATCGGTTTTGGTGACACCCCCCCGGGCTCGCGGATCGACATGATCTCCCTGACAGCAGATGGTCTGGGCATCAACGGTATCACCCAAATGCCGCTCGGGTTCTCCTCGCGCTTCCGTGGCCTGGTCATGGGGCCTGACAACGCGCTCTACGTTGCCACGGACGACGGTGAGATACACAAGGTCACAGCGGAAAGCATGAAGTAGAACTGAAAGCCTGAAGTCGATATCTCGAACGAAGTGCCCGCGTAACCCAATAGCGCGGGCACTTTTTCGTTCAGAAGGGCAAAGCCTTGGCCCGAAATTCTCAGCGACCCGCCAGTTGATCAGTCGCAAACAAGTTGGGTCAGGCGTTCCGTCGTTGATCCAACCGAGATCCGTTCCTTCGGTTTCTCTGAACTATCAGTCTTCATCGCAGCTTTTTGCCAATGTTTGTCAGTGAAAAAAGTACTCTGCAATATTTTCTCCGTCCGCTCAGAACAGTCGATTTCCAATAGACTCATAAAACTGGACGCCCCCATGACGGAGGTTTTGTACCGGATGCCGGTACAAACGTGGCGCACGAATCCGATTTTTTTCACCCGCGACGGATCATAGTAATAGAGGTCACCATTCGCTTCTTCCGCGTATGTGACCCACTCGCTTTCTCCGGCGCAACTTGCCGAAGCGTCGCTCGCTGCGGCTGACGAACCGGCACAGAAAATCAATAAAGTCGCCAAACTGAATTTGCTCATACTGAATAGTCTTCAACAATTTTTTCGATGTCGCCAGTAAAAAGGTAGTCTCGGAAAAACACCAGTAAGGCTGGTGTCAGACGAATTCGGACGAGTCTCAACCTGGACAGTGACGCTGTCCTTATGCCGCGCAAAGACCACATCACTCGGCCAAGGCGGCGGCCCGGTTGAGCTTGAAATTGTCGGGTGAGTAGAGGTGGCGTACCTGGTTGAAGTGGTTGTGAACCGAAGAGTGGACAGTGGCGAATGTCTGCAAACATCGCATCTGTCGAAAGCGGAGGATCGCACGCTCACGTCGCCGAAACGGCCGGCGAGAGTTCTCTGCAAAGTTGTTTAACCAGCGACCCGTTTGCTGTTTCAAGATGTTGCCAACGACCTTCACAGCCACTCCGTACGACCGGAGCTTATCCGCCACCAGCACGTGCCGCTGACCCTATCGCTTCATTGGTTTCCCGAGGAATTTCAATGCAGCCTTACGATCCCGGCGCCTGGTAACGTAACTTTCCAGCACTTCGCCTTCGTGGTCCACGGCGCGCCACAGGTAGTACCGCTCACCGTTGATCTCCACGAAGACCTCGTCCAGATGCCAATGCCAGTTCGACCATGCACGCATTCGGTTGATCCGGTTTCGCCGGATCTCGGCAGCGAACATCGGACTAATCTGTTCAACCAGAACCGCACGGTCTCGTGGCTGACCTCGATCCCCCGCTAAAGCCAGATTAATCTGACTCTGCCGGCGCGGATTTTGCCGTCTCACCGCAAAAGCAGCACGCGCAAGGCACGGAAATCGCGTGGGAATATGAGCTCAAACCGCAAACCGGGGGCAGAGACAGGGGTCGGTGGCGGAGCTGGCAGACAAATTCGAACCAGTCTCTGCTTGGACAGTGACGCTGCCCCTTATCCCGCGAAGAGACCCCGCCACTCGGCGAGAGCGGCGGCGCGGTTCAGTTTGAAATTAGGTCGACTTGAGAGACTGCGTTCCTGATTAAAGTGATTGTAGACGGAAGCGTGAACGGCGGCGAATTTCTGCAAACTTCGCATGAGCCTGAACCGCAACATCGCCCTCTCCCTTCGTCGAAACGGCAAGTGCGAATTTTCAGCCCTGTTGTTCGCCCACCGACCGGTTTCCTGGCGATCTGCTGCACCGAGCCCCTTCAGCGCCGCGCCGTATGATCGCAACCGATCAGTGACGATTATCTCCGGGAGACCATGCTTACGCATTGCTTTCCTTAGGAATTTCAACGCCGCTGCCTTATCACGCGTCTTCGTCACAAAGCTTTCTAAGACCTCGCCTTCGTGATCCACGGCCCGCCACAGGTAGTGCCGCTCACCGTTGATCTTCACGAAGACCTCGTCCAGATGCCAGCGCCAGCGGCTGGATTTCATTCCGGCAATTCGGCGCCTTCGGATCTCGGCCGCGAACATCGGGCCAAAACGATCGGAGGGAGCCAACCTGGCACCCAACTCTCTCTCGCGCCAGAGGCAGCCATTTCGGGCATGATCGAAACTCTGCGCGACGTTTGTGCGGCTGATCGGGAGGGGGTAGTGAGGCGGCTTGGAGCATCTTGATTGAGGGGATCAGCGGTAGAGCGGGGTCCCTGCCCCCTTCCCCAGCTTTGTGACGGCCGCCTTCCTGCTCGGCGCCGTTTTGGCCTTCCCTGAGAGGGGTGCCAAAATGTAAGTGTGGACTTGCCCTGAAAAAGTGGAGAGCACCAACTGAGGAACCAGGAGGTGTTCTATGGGAAACGGAAACAGGCCGACGCCGGAATTTAGGCGTGAAGCGGTGCGACTGGCGCTGACCAGCGGCAGGACACGGCGGGAGATCGCTGAGGATCTGGGCATCGGGTTATCGACGCTGACACGATGGCTTAGCCACGAGCGTGATGTCAGTGAGCCGAGTGAGGCGCCGGTCGATCTCCATGCTGAGCTGAAGCGACTGCGGCGTGAAAATGCGGTCCTGAAGCAGGAGCGCGACATTCTAAAAAAAGCCGCGGCCTTCTTCGCGAAAGAGGGAAGTCGATGACCTTCGGCTTCATCGAAGCGGAGAAGGCCAGCTTCCCTATCAGCCGAATGTGCCGCGTTCTCGGGGTCAGTCAGAGCGGGTTCTTCGCCTGGCAGGAGCGTCCTGCCTGTCGTCGTCAGCAGCAGGACATGGTCTATCTGTCGCATATCCGAACGGCCTTCGCGCTTTCGAACGGCACCTACGGCAGCCCTCGGATGCACCGCGACCTCGTCGATGAGGGCCATGAGATCGGGCGGCATCGCACGGCGCGGCTTATGCGACAGAACCAGTTGATCGCGCGGCAGAAGCGGCGCTTCAAGCGCACGACCGACAGCGAACATGCCTGGCCGGTTGCGCCCAACCTGATCGCGCAGGACTTCGCGGCGGACGGCCCGGACCGGAAGTGGGGAGCAGACATCTCCTACATCTGGACAGCGGAGGGCTGGCTTTACCTTGCTGTCGTGCTGGATCTCTTCTCCCGGCGCGTCGTCGGCTGGGCCATGAGTGATCGCCTGAAGCGTGATCTCGCGGTAGAAGCCCTGCGCCGTGCTCTGGTGGCCCGCAACCCCGCGCCCGGTCTTGTCCACCATTCAGACCGCGGGTCGCAATACTGCTCAGTTGACTATCAGGCGCTGCTCCGCAGACGGGGCATCCTAATCTCGATGAGCGGGCGCGGTAACTGCTACGACAACTCGATGGTGGAAACGTTCTTCAAGACCATCAAGACAGAGCTGATCTGGCCGATTGCATGGCAATCCCGCCAGCAGGCCGAAAACGCCGTCGCCAGATATATCGACGGGTTCTATAACCCTGTCAGACGGCATTCATCGCTCGGCTTCCAGAGCCCCATCGCATTCGAGCGAAAGGTCCGGGAAGTGAGCTAAACGCTCTCCACAAAAGCCGGGCAAGTCCATTTGAAGCAAGACGGTCTCCTGACAACTAATCTGAGCTTCAAAAGTTGCCGAACCCGATCCCCAGCGCGATAATCAACACGCAGGCGATAGTGGGCACCAGAACGGCCACAACGAAGATATCTCCGTAGGCCTGCCTGTGTGACATGCCGCAAATCCCCAGTAGGGTAATGACCGCACCGTTATGGTGCAATGTGTCGAGGCCCCCGGT
>JBFHIW010000037.1:0-37076 GCA_041596235.1 Paracoccaceae bacterium | reverse complement strand
CAAAATTCTGCTCAAGATCCGTCAAAAGTGCCTCGTAGTCGGCGCGCGCCTGCATGTCGCGGCTGCGGCTCCAGATGTCGGCGAACTTGATCGTCGCGTCGCGCGCGCCCAGCAGGTAGACGCTCAGGTACTTGCGCGCGGGGGTCAGGTCGCGCGGGTCGTTCTCGACCGTGCGAAAAAGATCGCGCGCCACGACCTGAAACCTTTCCAGCCGCGTCATCATCTGGCGATCGCCCGCGCGCAGCATGGCGTCGGTCATCGCGGCCAGATGTTTCTCGGCCTCGTCCACGGCGCGGGCCACGCGGTCCGTCTGGTAGGTGTCGATGCCTTCCGCGCCCTTGTCCTGCAAGGGGTCGGGGCCGAACGCCAGAAAATGCAGGGTCGTGCCCACGATGCCATAGGCCAAGGGCGCCAGCATGTCGCCGGCAGAGGCGGCAAAGCCCGCGATGCCCAGACCGATCCCGGTCAGAAGGCTGCCCGCGATCTTTCGCGGAAAGGCAGGGCGGCGCGCCACCTTGCGCGCCTCATAGGCTTCCTGCGCGATCAGACCCTCGCGTGTCAGCCATGCCGCCAGTAGCAGCGTGCCAAGCGCGCCAAGGTTCAGGATCAATCCCGTGGGGCCGGTGGTGAAAGCCGCCCAGGCCAGCGGAAGCGGGGCGAGAAACAGAAGGTTGACGCGGCCCCCGGCACGGGTGCGGCGCGCGCCGTCAAAGGGGCCTTTCGGCGGGGCGGGCGGGCGATCGTTGCCACGATCGTTGCCAGTGCCGCCGGGGCTGAACTTGCCGCCATAGCGCTGCGCCATCACAGCCCCCCCGCGATCGAGACGACAAGGATCAACGCGATCAGCAAGACAAAAGACAGTTTCTGCAATCCCGTCTCGGACATGTGACCCCTCTTGCGACGCAAACATGACCGAAAGTTAGGGGATGACGGCAGTGGTTACTAGGGGGAACATGGCAATCCGCGCAGATACGCCCGCGGGATGGTCAGTGCGTGAGGACCCGTTGCACAGAGGGGCGCCGCCCGCAGGCGTCAGCCGCGGGTCGGTTTCGGGCGTGGCTTGGCGGGTCGCGTCGTGCGGAGCGGCTTGTCACCCCCCTTGGCGCGATCCCCGTCAGGGCCGGGTTTTCCCGCCGCAGGCCTGGAGCCCATCGCCTTGCCGCCCATGGCCTTACCGCCAGTGGTCCTGCCCTGTGCGGGCTTTGCGTCGGCAGTTGCTGCCTTTGCAGAGGCCGGCTTGCCGGTTGACGGCTTGCCGGTTGGGGGCTTGCCTGTGCGGGGGGCAGGCTTTGCGCCGCGGCCCGGTTTGCCGCCAGGGCGGTCGCCAAAAAGATCGGCCTCGCTGGGTGTCTCGCGTGATTTGTTGCGTCGAACAATCACTTTTCGCGGCTTTGTTGTGCTTTCTGCCGCGTCTTCATCATCTTTCGTGTCCAGCCCCAGCTGATCGCGCAAGACGCGGCGGCGCACCTCTTCGACCTCGCCGGGCTTCAGCTGTCCCAGCTGGAAAGGGCCATAGGAGGTGCGGATCAGCCGGTTCACGGTCAGGCCCACGGCCTCCATCGCGCGGCGGATCTCGCGGTTCTTGCCTTCGCGCAGGCCCACGGTCAGCCATGCGTTGGCACCTTGCTGGCGATCCAGCGTGACGATCATCGGCTGGAAATCCTCGCCATCGGCCTTGATGCCCTGTCGCAAAGGCTCAAGCTGGGGTTCGGTCACGCGCCCGTTGACGCGCACGCGGTATTTCCTCAGCCATCCGGTCGAGGGCAGTTCGAGCTGCCGCTTGACCGCGCCATCATTGGTCAGCAGCAACAGCCCCTCGGAATTCAGGTCAAGACGGCCCACGGACATCACGCGCGGCAATTCCTCGGGCAGGTCGTCATAGATCGTGGGGCGGCCCTGTTCGTCGCGCGTCGTGGTCACCAGCCCGGTGGGCTTGTGATAAAGCCACAGGCGGGCGGGTTCCGGCGCATCCAGCGGCTTGCCGTTGACCACAATCTTGTCGGCGGGCGTCACGTTCAGCGCGGCGCGGGTGATCACCTCGCCGTTGACCGTCACGCGGCCGGTCTCGATCAGTTTCTCGGCCTCGCGGCGGCTGGTGATGCCGGCGCGAGCGATCACCTTGGCGATACGCTCCCCTGTTGTGGAGGGGGTGGTTTTGGCGGCGGCGGGTTTTGGCGTCTTGCTCATGTGCAGGGGTTAGCCCAGAATCAGGACTTGCGAAAGCGCAGATCGCGCGGCAGGGAAGGCGAATGACATTCCGCAGCCACATGTCCGAGGCGCTTGACGAGGCGCGCGCCGCCGCAGCACGTGGCGAAGTGCCTGTCGGCGCGGTCCTTGTGGCCCCGGATGGCCGCGTTCTGGCGCGGGCGGGCAACCGCACGCGTGAGCTGGCCGATCCCACCGCCCATGCCGAGATGCTGGTGATCCGCGAAGGGTGCCGCCTGCTGGGGTCCGAACGCCTGACCGGGTGCGATCTCTACGTGACGCTGGAGCCCTGTCCGATGTGCGCACAGGCGATTTCGGCGGCGCGGATCGCCCGGCTTTATTACGGTGCGGCAGATCCCAAAAGCGGGGGCGTGGCCCAGGGTCCGCGGATCTTCACCCATCCGCAATGCCACCATGCGCCCGAGGTCTATGACGGGATCAGTGCGGATGCGGCGGCGGCCCTGCTGCGGGATTTCTTCGCGGACCGGCGCGCCTAAGCCATATCTCCGAATATTCAGTTTGCAATATATGTATTGCCTTGGGGCGATCCCTTGGCAAGGCTGGCGCGACAGACCGTCTGAGGGAGGAAGACAGGATGACACTGAACCCGACAAGGGCCGGGCAGCAGCTGCTGGCGATACTGGCCGTTCTGGTGCTGGGCGCGCAGCTTGCACTGGCCGACCCGGCCCATAAGGTCGCGATCCATGTGAACCAGGATGACCCCGCCGTCATGAACATGGCGCTGAACAACGCGCAGAATATTGCAAGCCACTATGCCTCGCAGGGGCAGGAGGTCACGATCGAGATCGTCACCTATGGTCCCGGTCTGCACATGCTGCGCGCGGATACATCGCCCGTGGGGGACCGCATTTCCGCAATGGCGCTGGAGGTGACGAATATCAGCTTCTCGGCCTGCGAGAACACGATCAACGGGATGAAGAAGAAATCCCAGAAGGATGTGCCGCTGCTGAGCGAGGCGACCGTGGTGCCATCGGGTGCCGTGCGGCTGATGGAGTTGCAGCAGCAGGGATATTCCTACCTGCGGCCCTGATCAGGCCGGTTGCCCGGATGGATCATGACCCCGGCGGTGCGATCCGCCGGGGTCTTTCGTTCAGACCTCGATCGCCTGCATCACCTGCGGCTCGATCACATCGACGCCGGGCAGGGCGGCGGCCAGCACATCGGCCGATTGCTCCAGCAGCGGGAAGGTGCGGTAATGGCAAGGGATCACCGTCTTGAAGTCGAAGAAGGTCTTGGCCGCATAGGCCGCGCGGCGCATGTCCATGGTAAAATGGCCCCCCGCCGACAGGATGCCGATGTCGGGTTTGTGCAAGTCATGGAAGATCTTCATGTCGGCCATCACATCGGTATCGCCGGATGCGTAGATGCAATGCCCTTCGCCTTCGATGATGAAGCCGCATTCGGTGCCGGCGATCCGGGGGCCATCGGGGCTTGCGAAGGTCGAGGAATGCACCGCATTCACCATCGTCACCTTGACGCCGCCCAGATCGACGGTGCCGCCCTTGTTGAAGCCCACCGTCTCGATCTTCTCGGCCTCGGCCCAATGACTCATCAGATCGTACTGTCCCACGACCGGCACGTTCAGCTTGCGCGCCAGCGGCAGCACGTCGACCACATGGTCGAAATGCCCATGCGTCAGCAGGATGTGGGTCGCGCCGGTCGTCGCGGCCGCGTGCTGATCCTCGGCCAGCATCGGGTTGCCCGAAAGCCAGGGATCGAGCAGCAGAACCTTGCCCGCAATCTCGAACCGGAAAGAGCCGTGGCCGAGCCAGATGATCTTCATGATGAAACCTCCCTTGATGTTCCGGGGCAAGCCTAGCACGGCGCCGCGTGATGACCAGAGGCCGTGCGATGCGGACAGCACTGGATGGGTATTTGAAGAACGATGAAAGGAAGGGCGACTTGCCGTGATGTGACCGCAATTGCTGCGGCATCTGCTTGCGGGCAGGGGCTGCGGGCGCTAAACGCATCTGCAACCTGACAGCAGACCGGAGATCACATATGTCGATCGCACCCGAAACCGCCGCCCGTGTGGCCAAGCTGGCCCGTATCAAGGTCGAGCCCGAGGCGCTGCCCGCGCTTGCGGCCGAGTTCAACACGATCCTTGGCTTCATCGAGCAGTTGAACGAAGTGGATGTGGAAGGGGTGGAGCCGATGACCTCGGTCACGCCGATGCACCTGAAGCGGCGCGAGGATGCCGTGACCGATGGTGACCGTCAGGCGCAGATCCTGAAGAATGCGCCGGATGCGCGCGAGGGCTTTTTCGCCGTGCCGAAGGTGGTGGAATGATGGGTGAGCTGACCAAACTGACGCTGGCCGAGGCGCGTGACAAGCTGCGCGCGCGTGAGGTGACCAGCCTCGAGCTGACCGAGGCCTGCCTGTCCGCGATCGAAGGCGCGGGCGCGCTGAACGCCTTTGTGCATCACACGCCCGAGATCGCCCGCGATCAGGCCCGCGCCGCCGATGCGCGCCTTGCGGCAGGCGATGCGCCCGCCATGTGCGGCCTGCCGATCGGGGTGAAGGATCTGTTCTGCACCAAGGGTGTGCCTTCGCAGGCGGCCAGCCGGATCCTGCAAGGCTTCCTGCCGGAATACGAATCCACCGTGACCAGCCAGCTGTTCGATGCGGGTGCGGTGATGCTGGGCAAGCTGAACATGGACGAATTCGCCATGGGCTCGTCCAATGAAACATCCTGCTATGGCAATGTGGTGAACCCCTGGCGGCGCGGCAATGATGACACGGCGCTGACGCCCGGCGGATCGTCCGGCGGATCGGCTGCCGCCGTGGCGGCCGATCTCTGTCTTGCTGCGACCGGGACCGACACGGGCGGATCGATCCGCCAGCCTGCCGCCTTCACCGGCATCGTGGGGATCAAGCCGACCTATGGGCGCTGCTCGCGCTGGGGGGTCGTGGCTTTTGCCTCGTCGCTGGATCAGGCGGGGCCGATGACCAAGACGGTGCGCGATGCCGCGATCATGCTGGAGGCGATGTGCGGGCATGACCCCAAGGACAGCACCAGCGCCGATCTGGCCGTACCGGATTTCGAGGCGATGCTGACCGGCGACATTCGCGGCAAGGTCATCGGTATTCCCAAGGAATACCGCATGGACGGCATGCCTTCCGAAATCGAAAAGCTGTGGGCCGACGGCACCGCGATGCTGAAAGCCGCCGGCGCCGAGATCCGCGAGATCAGCCTGCCGCATACCAAATACGCGCTGCCGGCCTATTACGTGATCGCGCCTGCCGAAGCGTCATCCAACCTCGCGCGTTATGACGGGGTGCGCTACGGCCATCGCGCCAAGCTGGCGCAGGGCGACGGCATCACCGAAATGTACGAGAAAACCCGCGCCGAAGGCTTTGGTCACGAGGTGCAGCGCCGCGTCATGGTGGGCACCTATGTGCTGTCGGCGGGCTTCTACGACGCCTATTACAACCGCGCCCGCAAGGTGCGCGCCCTGATCAAGCGCGACTTCGATCAGGTCTTTGCCGCCGGGATCGACGCGATCCTGACACCGGCGACGCCTTCGGCCGCCTTTGGTCTGGGCGAGATGCAGGATGCCGATCCGGTGCAGATGTATCTGAACGACGTGTTCACCGTGACGGTCAATCTTGCCGGTCTGCCCGGTATCGCGGTGCCGACCGGTGTGGACGGGCAGGGGCTGCCGCTGGGTCTGCAACTGATCGGGCGGCCATGGGAAGAGGGCGATCTGCTGAACACCGCCTATGCGCTTGAGCAGGCGGCGGGTTTTGTGGCCAAGCCCGGTAAATGGTGGTAAGCGGGCGGCGAAATCTCCTGGTCGGATGATCGGGACGTAACGGGTGTGATGCGGACATGATGACTGTCAGATACGGAACTTCGATCCTTTCACTGGTGGCGCTGGCGGCGCTGGCAGCCTGTGCGCCCAAGGTGCCGGACAGCGGCGCGGGGGTCGGTTTCGGCTCCTATTCCGATTACCAGTCCCGGCAGGATCAGCGTGACCAGCAGCTTGCGGGCAGCGGGTTGCCCGCGCCTGCGACGGTGTCCAGCGCGCCCCTGTCGGCCGTGCCTGCGCTGCCGGGTGACGAGGACAGCGCCGAGCGTCTGGCCGCGGAAACCGCCGCTGCCCTCAATTCCGGGCGCGCGCCGATCGAGGCCAGCCCGTCGAATCCCGCGCCGGTGGCCGTCAATGCCGCCGGGATCAGTCAGGAAAACAACTTCGAAGAGGTGTCCGAGCTGCGCAGCATCGAAAGCGATGCCGCCGCGATTGCCCGCAACCGGGCGCAATACGTGGTGATCCAGCCGACCGAACTCCCACGCCGCAGTGGTGATGGCGGGCCGAATATCGTCGAGTTCGCGCTGCGCACCACGAACCCCAAGGGCGTGTCGCTGTATCGGCGCAGCTCGCTCAGCTTCCAGAACCATGAACGCAACTGCGCGCAATATGCCTCGGCGGATCAGGCGCAGATCGAATTCCTTGCACGCGGCGGGCCGCAGCGTGACCGGCTGTCGCTGGATCCCGATGGGGATGGGTTCGCCTGTGACTGGGACCCGCGTCCGTTCCGCTCGGCCGTGCGCAACTGACGCCGGGGGCGGGGCATGACGATCCTGTCCTGCCCGTCGCCCAATCATGGCCCGCGTCGTGATGGCGCGCGCCCTGACATGGTGGTGATCCATTATACCGCCATGGACAGCGCCGCGGCGGCGCTGGACCGGCTGTGCGATCCGGGGGCCGAGGTCTCGGCGCATTACCTGATCTGCGCACATGGCCGCATCTGGCAGCTGGTGGACGAGGACTTGCGCGCCTGGCATGCGGGCGCGGGGCGTTGGGGCGATGTCACTGACGTCAACTCGCGCTCGATCGGGATCGAATTGGCCAACCGTGGCGATCATCCGTTCAGCGCGGCGCAGATGACGGCGCTGGAAGGGTTGCTGCGGGGCGTGATGGCCCGCTGGGCCATTCCGCCCGCGCGGGTGATCGGCCATTCCGACATGGCGCCTTTGCGCAAATCCGATCCGGGGCCGCGTTTCGACTGGCGCAGGCTGGCGCGATCCGGCCTGTCGATCTGGCCCGATCCCGCCCCTGCCGACCTGCCTGCGGATTTTCTGGCCGATGCCGCGCGCGCGGGCTGGCATCCGCCTGCCGATTGCGCCGATCCTGAAGGGGCGGTGTTGACTGCGTTGCGCTTGCGCTTTCGCCCGCAGGCCGCAGGGCCGCTTGATCAGGTGGATCGCGCCATCGCCGCCGACCTTGCGGCCCGCTTCCCCGTTGACCGCGTGCCCCGCACTGCTTAAGTGGGCCCTGCGCGGAGGGCTGGATGATCGCGGGTCGGGGTCTATCGATCCGAGGAAAGTCCGGACTCCACAAGGCAATGGTGCCGGGTAACGCCCGGCTGGGGAAACCCAAGGGAAAGCGCCACAGAGAACAGACCGCCGCGTTCCGGCGCGGTAAGGGTGAAACGGTGGGGTAAGAGCCCACCGCGGGACTGGCAACAGGACCGGCACGGCAAGCCCCACCAGGAGCAATGCCGAATAGGGACCTCGCGCGGGTTGATCGGTTCGCCGATATCACCGCAGGGCAGGCTTTGACCCAGAGGTCCGGGTTGGCAGCTAGAGGGGTCGCGGTAACGCGATCTCAAGATGAATGATCATCCAGAGGGGGAAACCCCTTGGACAAAATCCGGCTTACAGGCCCTCCGCGCGCTTCATCATCCTCCAAATACGCGGCCCGCCGCCTGATGCGGCGCGGGCGGCGAAAATTTCGCGCGACTGTTGCAAACTCTGGGTTATGCTGGCGGTAATCTGGATTGGGAGGGATTAGCAGATGAGTTTTGTCAAGACATTGGCCACCCTGGCGGTTGGCTTTGCCGCCGCGAAGGGCGTGCAGAAGGTCAAGGCGATGGGCGGCACCGCGGGCGTCAAGGACGCCTTGCGCAAGGCCGGGCAGCCCGGCGGGATGGCTGACGAGATCGGCGCGATGGCGCAGAAGATGGGCCTGCCCGTGCAGCAGGAGCAGTTGCGCGGCATGTTCGACCGCTTCGGCAAGGGCGCGGCCGAGATGACGGATGCCACCGAAAGCGGCCTTGGCAGCCTGATGGGCGCCATGACCGGCATGGCCAGCGCGGGTGCGGCGGGTCTGGGTGGCATGATGTCGGCGGTGACCGAAGGCACTGCGCTGGGTCAGGTCTCGGAGGAGAATGCCAAGCTGATGATCCGGGCCATGATCCAGTCGGCCAAGGCTGACGGCGCGATCAGCCCCGAGGAGCGCGCAACGATCCTGGATCACCTCGGCGATGCCTCGGAGGACGAGATCGCCTTTGTCGAGGCCGAGCTGGCCGCCCCCGTCGATGTCGCGGCCCTCGCCCGCGATACTGGGGCGCAGATGCGCAATCAGGTCTATTCCGCTGCTCTGATGGCCGTGCAGGTCGATACCGAGGCCGAGCGGAGCTATCTGCGGTCGCTGGCGCAGGCGCTTGGCCTTTCGGATGCCGAACGCGATGCGCTGCATGCCGGGATGGGGCGTCCGACGCTTTGAGCCGGGCCTGCGGGCCAAGCCTTGCGAAAATCCGCGCGGATCGGCGGCTTTGTCTGTTGACTCTGGTGCGCGCGCGGGTAAAAGCCGGGGTTCAAGGAATTTCACGGGCGGCTGCGTCGTCCGGCGTAGGAGAATAGCAATGGCGAAGCCGACGACCATCAAGATCCGTCTGAACTCGACCGCGGGCACGGGCCATTTTTACGTGACCAAGAAAAATGCCCGCACCATGACCGAGAAGATGGTGATCAAGAAATACGACCCCGTTGTGCGCAAGCACGTGGAGTACAAGGAAGGCAAGATCAAGTAATTGATCTGCCATCCGTTTCGGACAGGGCCACGCCGCGCGCGTGGCCTTTTTCATTTCTACCCCTTTGCGAATGAGTTTCAGGACCAAGAGCGATGCCAAAGGAAGGCCATTTCATCAATCGCAGCAACTGGCTGCGCGCTTCGGTGCTTGGGGCCAATGACGGCATCGTCTCGACCGCCAGCCTGCTGGTTGGCGTGGCCTCGGCGGGGATGGACCGCAGCGGCATCCTGCTTGCGGGATTGGCCGGGCTGACGGCGGGGGCGCTGTCGATGGCGGCGGGCGAGTATGTGTCGGTCTCGACCCAGCAGGATGTCGAGGCGGCTGATCTGGAACGCGAGCGGACAGCCCTTGAGGACGATCCCGATTACGAACTGTCGGAACTGGCCGAGGGGCTGGAGGCGCGCGGCGTCGAGTCGGGGCTGGCGCTGGAAGTCGCGCAGCAGATGACCGATCACGATGCGCTGGATGCCCACGCGCGCGAGGAACTGGGGATGCACGGGATGGCCGGGGATGCCAATGCGTTGCAGGCGGCCTGGGCCTCGTCCATCAGTTTCGCACTGGGGGCGGCCATGCCGCTGCTGGGGGCTGTCCTTGCGCCGCGGGGGCTGACTGTCTGGGTCGTGGCCGTTGTGGCCTTGCTGGCCCTCGTGATCCTGGGGGGCACGGGGGCGCGGCTGGGCGGCGCGCCGATCCGCCCCTCGATCCTGCGCGTGGTCTTCTGGGGCAGCCTTGCGATGATCGTCACATCGGCTGTGGGGCGCCTTTTCGGGGTGCATGTCTGACGCGCCCCCGCTGGGATGCCTCGGGCGCAATGAAAAAGGGCCGGTCTGGTGACCGGCCCTTTCGTCATGTCGGAGGGTCCTGCTTTTATTCGCGGTTGCCGAACAGCTGCAGCAGCATCATGAACATGTTGATGAAGTTCAGGTAGAGGCTCAGCGCGCCCATGATGCCCGACTTCGCGATCCACTCTGCATCGCCATGTGCGGCGTGCTGGATGTAGGTCGTCTTGATGTTCTGGGTGTCATAGGCGGTCAGGCCGGCGAAGATCAGAACGCCCAGCACCGAGATCGCGAACATGATCGCGGGCGAACCCAGGAAGATGTTGACGATGGATGCCACGACGAGGCCGATCACACCCATGATCAGGAACGCGCCCCAACCCGAAATGTCCTTCTTGGTGGTGTAGCCATAGAGCGAAAGACCCGCGAAGGCGATCGAGGTGACAAGGAAGACCTGCGCGATCGAGAAGCCGGTGAAGGCGACGAAGATCCACGACAGCGACAGACCCATCACGGCTGCGAAAGCGTAGAAGAAGGTCTGTGCAGCGGCCGCCGAGAAGCGGTTGATCATGGCCGAGAAGCCAAAGACCATCGCCAGCGGTGCGAACATGATGATCCAGCCCAGGATGTTCGGGCTGAGGGTCACCGGATCGCGGAAAACGCTCAGAAGTGCGGGGCTTGTGCCGACGGCCCAGGCCACAGCGAATGTGATCAGCATGCCCACGGACATCGTGCCGTAGACTTTGTTCATGTGGGCGCGAAGACCCTCGTCGATCTGGGCGGTACTGATGCCCGCTGTTGCCGTCCGGTAAGTGTTGTACTCAGCCATTGATGCCTCCGAAAAAATGACACGCACGCCCTTTGTGGACGTATTGGGTCGAATATCGGGAACCACGCCGCGCTTTTCAAGGTTTTCCAGTGTGGAAACATATTTTTTCGCCACCTGTTTTCCGGGTGGCGGCGGGACTGTCGCGCAGGCCTATTTCTGCCAGTGCTGCGGGATATCCCATGCGGGGCGGGCGGCCTCGATGCAGGCCGCGTCAGGGGTGACCCCGATATCGGCCAGGGCTGCGGCATCCAGTCGCGCAAGGGCGCTGCGCTGCCGATAGGCCGCGCGCATCAGCATGACGCGGCGCAGCAGGCCCGACAGGCTGGGACGCGCGGAAAAGGTGATCCCGGCAAACCGGGTGATAAGACGTGTCGACATTTCAAATGCTTTCGTGTTTGTGATCCATGCGGCGGCAAGGATCATTTCTGTTGATACATAGATATCGGGCGCGCATAAGAAAAATGAATATTTATGACATGATGAATCACGAAAGCAGATGAATGCGAAATCTTGATATCACCACCTTGCGCTCTTTCGTGGCTGTCGCCGACCTTGGCGGCGTGACCCGCGCCGCAGGGCATCTGCATCTGACACAATCGGCCGTGTCGATGCAGATCAAACGGCTTGAGGAGGTGCTGGGCCTCAACCTGCTGGACCGCACGAACCGCAGCGTTTCGCTGACGATCGCGGGGCAGCAGATGCTGGGCTACGCCCGGCGCATGGTGGACATGAACGACGAGGTGATGTCGCGCCTGACCGATCAGACCTATGAGGGCGAGATCGTGCTGGGTGTGCCCCATGACATCGTGCTGCCCGCCGTGCCCCATGTTCTGCAGCGGTTCAACACCTTGTTTCCGCGCATGAAGGTGCAGCTGATCACCACCTTCACCCGTGATCTCAAGGCCAAGTACCGGCGCGGGGAATGCGACATCATCCTGACGACCGAGGCGGCGCTGGAGCCGGGGGGCGAAACCCTGACGGCCTTGCCGCTGAAATGGGTGGGTGCCCCCGGCGGCAGTGCCTGGCGGCAACGCCCGCTGCGGCTTGTGTTCGGGCGGCATTGCATCTTCCGCGCCGGGGCCATCGCGGCGCTTGAGGCGGCTGGCATCGATTGGGAACTGGCGGTCGAGACCGAATCCGACCGCACGATCGAGGCCACCGTCAGTGCCGACATAGGGATCAACGCGATGATCGACGGCATGCAGCCGCGCCATCTTGAACAGATCGACCATGGCGGCACATTGCCCGAACTGACGCTGCAGAAGATCAACATGTACGGGATGGAACGCGCCCGCGGCGAGGTGCTGAGCCAGCTTGGCGCGCTGCTGCGGCAGGCCTATCAGACGCTGTGACCTTGCAGCACCCCGCCCCGGCCGGGTGCAGGCCTGTGTCCGGCTGGATGAAACCAGTATCCCGCGCGGTCAGTCGTCCTGCATCGTGATGACCACCTTGCCGGTCGAGGCGCGGCTGCGCAGCAGCTCCAGCCCCTCCTCGACGCGGGCGAGCGGCAGCACATGGCTGACATGGGGTGCGATGCGTCCGGCGGCGTACCAGTCCAGCAGCACGCGCAGGCTGTCGGTCAGGGCCTTGGGATTGAATGTCATGTAGCCGCCCCAGTAGACGCCCAGCACGCTGAGGTTCTTGACCAGCAGGTGATTGGCCGGGATCTGCGGAACCTCGCCGCTGGCGAAGCCGATGGGCAGCAGCCGCGCTTCGGGATTGCAGGCGCGGAAGGCCGCTTTCCACTGCTCGCCGCCAACGGGGTCATAGACCACATCCGCTCCGCCCAGCGATTTGACCACCGCGCGGATGTCATCGGTGGCGGCGTCGATCAGATGGTCGGCCCCGGCGGCGCGCGCGGCCTCAAGCTTGTCCGCGCCACGGGCGCAGGCGATCACGGTGGCGCCCATCAGCTTGCCCACCTCGACCGCCGTCAGCCCCACGCCGCCGGCCGCACCCAGCACCAGCAGCCTTTCACCCGGTTGCAGCCGGGCGCGATGCTCCAGCGCCAGATGCGAGGTGCCATAGGCAATCAGAAAGGCCGCGGCATCGGTCATGCTCATGACATCGGGCAGCGGAACGGCGCGGCTGGCGTCGAAACAGCCGTATTCGGCCAATCCGCCCTGACCGCCGAACACGGCCACACGTGTGCCGATCGCGGGGCCGGCGGTGCCTTCGCCCAGCGCCTCGACCGTGCCGGCCACCTCCATTCCCAGGGTGAAGGGCGCGGCAGGCGTGTCCTGATACTGCCCTTTCAGCATCAGAAGGTCCGCGAAGTTCAGCCCGCAGGCCGCGATCCTGAGGCGGATCTGTCCCGGGCCGGGCTCTGGCATTGCGATCTGCATCACGCTGGCCGGGGCGTCGGGGGCGGGTTTGTGATAGGCGCGCATGAAACCTCCTTGGGGCGGGTCGGTCCCGGTTATGGCAGCGAATCGTGCCGCCGCAAAGCGCCGGGCTGCCCAATTGTTCGCCTCGACCCCGGCGGATGGCGTAAAATCAACCGGGCCTTGCAGAAAATCTGTATTCTGACGCGAACTCTTGATGTATTAAGGGGGGGTTAAGTGTTTGGCGCGCAGAATGGACGGGTGTCCTGATGCCGCCGTGTGTAGGAAGAAAGGTATGAGTATGTCGCATCATGTTGATGTGCATGTCGGAAAACGTATCCGGCATCGCCGCTGGCTACTGGCCATGACCCAGCAGCAACTGGCCGAACAGGTCGGTATCAAGTTCCAGCAGATCCAGAAATACGAAACCGGTGCGAACCGTGTCAGTGCGTCGCGCTTGTGGGATATCGCCGACACGCTTGGCGTGCCGGTCAGTTTCTTCTTCGAAGGGCTTGTGTCCGCCAATGGCGACATGGCCCCGGCCATCGCGCAGGTCCCCCGCCCCGCGATGCCGGAGGGTGGTGCCGACGGGTCCAAGGATCTGCTGGGTGACCGCGAGGCGATGGACCTTGTGCGCACCTATTACGCCATCCCCGAAAATCAGCGCCGCCGCCTGTTCGATCTAGCCCGCGTGCTGTCGGACGTGGCTTGAGCCCCGGGACTGGCTGCGCTACCCAGACGGCGCAATCTGCCTTGGGGGTATCATGGCCAGTCCTTCCGCATCCGGTCCCTTGGCCGCTGATCTGATCGCCACGGCGCATGAGCTGGCCGATGCCGCCCGCGCGGCCGTGCTGCCGTGGTTTCGTGCAGCCAGCCTGTCGGCAGAGAACAAGCAGGCTGACGGGTTCGACCCCGTGACCCAGGCCGATCGCGCCGCCGAAGAGGCGATGCGCGCCATTCTGGCGCGCCGCCGCCCGCAGGATGGCGTGACGGGCGAGGAATTCGGCCACACGGCTGGCACATCGGGCCTGCGCTGGGTGCTTGATCCCGTCGACGGGACTCGCGCCTTCCTGTCCGGCACTCCGACCTGGGGCGTTCTGATCGCCGTGGCCGATGAGGATGGGCCGCTTTTTGGCGTGATCGACCAGCCTTATATCGGGGAACGCTTCTGGGGCGGTTTCGGCCAGTCCGGCATGCGCGGCCCGATGGGGGCAGGGGACTTGGGCGTGCGGGGGGCGCGCAGCCTGTCGGACAGCATCCTGTTCACCACATTCCCCGAGGTCGGCACCCAGGCCGAGGCGGCAGGGTTCCGCGCCGTGGCTGACCGTGTGCAACTGGTCCGCTACGGGATGGATTGCTACGCCTATGCGCTGTTGGCCGCAGGCCAGATCGATCTGGTGATCGAGGCGGGGCTGAGCGACTATGACGTGCAGGCCCCGATTGCGGTGATCCAGGCGGCAGGCGGGATCGTGACCGACTGGCAGGGCGGTCCGGCCCATCACGGTGGCCGTATCCTGGCCGCTGCCGGCGCGGATCAGCATGCGGCGGCTCTGGCGATCCTGCGCGAGGTTCCGGCTTGATCCGGCGGCGCTGACGCGGCTATCCTGCGTTGGCGCGCGCCTCTTGGCCCCTTTCCGGTGCGCGCCGCGTGGATGAGGGGGCGCTGTCTGACCGGAGGCGCCCATGACATCCTCGACGCATACCACAGGTTCCGAGATCCTGATCCGACATGCGGATCACATCCTGACGATGGATGACACACGCGCCGAATGGCGCGGGGCCGACATCCTGATCCGGGGGGGCGTGATCGCCGCCATCGGCCCCGATCTGGCGCGGTCGCATCCACGGGCCGAGGTGCTGCAGGCCGCCGGATGCGTGGTCACGCCCGGTCTGGTGAATACGCATCACCATCTTTACCAGAGCCTGACGCGGGCGGTGCCGGGCGGGCAGGATGCCTTGCTTTTCGGGTGGCTCAGGACGCTCTATCCGATCTGGGCGCGCTTTGGCCCCGAAGAGATGCGCGTCAGCACATTGACGGGGCTGGCCGAGCTGGCGCTGTCGGGGTGCACGTTGTCCTCGGATCACCTCTATCTTTTTCCCAACGGGTCACGGCTGGAGGATACGATCCACGCCGCCGCCGAACTGGGGTTGCGCTTTCACCCGACGCGCGGCGCGATGAGCATCGGGCAAAGCGCGGGCGGCCTTCCTCCCGATGATCTGGTCGAGGACGAAGCCGCCATTCTTGCGGATTGCATCCGGGTGATCGACGCCTTCCACGACGCGTCCGAAGGGGCAATGTGCCGGGTTGGCGTGGCGCCATGTTCGCCCTTCTCGGTCAGCCGCGAGCTGATGCGCGACGCGGCACTTCTGGCGCGGGACAAGGGGGTGATGCTGCATACCCATCTGGCCGAGAATGACGAGGATATCGCGTATTCCCTTGCCCAGTTCGGCTGTCGTCCCGGCCAGTATGCCGAGGATCTGGGCTGGACCGGACCTGACGTCTGGCACGCGCATTGCGTCAAGCTGGATGGCGCAGAGATTGATCTGTTTGCCAGAACCCGGACCGGCGTGGCGCATTGCCCCTGTTCCAACTGCAGGCTTGGGTCGGGTGTGGCCCCGGTGCGGGCGATGCGCGATGCGGGGGTGCCCGTGGGGCTTGGCGTCGACGGATCGGCCAGCAATGACAGCGGCAACCTGATGCTTGAGGCGCGTCAGGCGATGCTGTTGCAGCGCGTCACCCTTGGCGCCGACCGCATGAGCGCGCGCGAGGCGCTGGAGATCGCGACGCGCGGCGGGGCCGATGTGCTGGGCCGCTCCGATTGCGGGCGGCTGGCGGTGGGCAAGCGCGCTGATATCGCTGTCTGGGATGTCTCGGGCGTCGAAAGCGCCGGCAGCTGGGATCCGGCGGCCCTTGTGCTGGCAGGGCCGGTACGGGTGCGCGACCTGCTGGTCGAGGGGCGGCGCGTGGTGCGCGAGGGGCAGCTTGCCACCATCGATCTGCCCCGCGTGCTGGAGGACCAGCGCCGCCTTGCGCGGGCCCTCGCGGGGTAGGGTGGCCGGGCGGTGTGGTGGTTTCTTGCCGAGGCCGACAAAGGCGTCTGGTCAAGTCGCCATATTTTTACCAAAGTGCCATGCGAGAAAACCGATATATCGCAACTGCCACCCTCGAGGGATCATGATCCGCACAATCCTCGTCATTCTGGCCCTGACGTTTTCGCCCGTTACCCCTGCCTTTGCCAGCTCGGAAAGCTTTGTGGCCCAGACCCTCAACGCCCAACGCGCAGCGCATGGCCTGCATGCGGTCCAGCCGCACAGCCTGTTGATGGCCGCCGCCGAGGCGCATGCCCGCGACATGGCAAGTCACGGCTTCATGTCGCATCGCGGCTCTGACGGATCGACCGTCGCGCAGCGGGTCAAGCGTGCGGGGTTCTGCTACCGTGCGGTGAACGAGAATATCGCCATGGGTTTCCGCGATCCGGCCAAGGTGATGATGGGCTGGTACAATTCCCCCGGACACCGCCGCAATGCGCTGTCGCGCAAGGTCACGCATTTCGGGTTTGCGGCAGTGGATCGGGCCTGGGTTCTGGTGATGGGTCGCCCCTGCTGAGGCATCGCGCCCTCAGACCAGCCTTTGCCCTGCCACCCATGTCGCGCGGATCGCGCGGTCATCGCCCATCATGATCGTCGGAAAGACGGCTTCCCAGACATCCTGCGCCCTTGTGCTGCGTTGCGCGATCGCGGGGGTCGAGGCCAGATCCAGCGCCACGATATCCGCCTCCATCCCCGGTGCAAGGTTGCCGATCCGCCCGTCCAGCCGCAGGGCGCGGGCCGACCCGACGGTGGCCAGCCACAGAAGCTGCGCGGGATGCAGGGCGGTGCCGCGCAGCTGGCCGATCTCATAGGCGGCGGCCATGGTGCGCAGCATCGAAAAGCTGGACCCGCCGCCGGTATCCGTGGCCAGCCCCACGCGATGCCCTGCCGCCACAAGGCCCGCCATGTCGAACAGGCCCGACCCGATGAAGGTGTTGGATGTCGGGCAATGCACAAGGGCTGCGCCAACTTCGTGCAGGCGGTCCCTTTCGCGGGGTTCCAGATGGATGGCGTGACCGTAAAGACCGTTGGCACCCAGCAGGCCATGCGCCTCGTAGGTGTCCAGATAGTCGCGCGCCTGCGGGTAGAGGTCGCGCACCCATGCGATCTCGTCCGTCTGTTCGCTCAGGTGGGTCTGCATCAGGCAATCGGGATGCTCGGCCCAGAGGGCGCCCAGCGCCGCCAGCTGATCAGGCGTCGAGGTGGGTGAGAAGCGCGGCGTGATCGCATAGGACAGCCGGTCCACGCCATGCCATTTCCGCAAGAGGGCGCGGCTGTCGTCATAGGCTGATTGCGCGGTGTCGCGCAGCCCTTCGGGTGCATTGCGGTCCATGCAGGTCTTGCCCGCCACGACGCGCTGCCCGCGCGCCTGCGCCGCGGCAAAGAAGGCATCCACGCTTTCGGGGTGGATCGTGGCATAGCTGCAGACGGTCGTGGTGCCGTTTGCCAGTGTCAGATCAAGGTAGCGGCCCGCGATCCCGGCGGCATGGGCGGGATCGCCGAAACGCATTTCCTCGGGGAAGGTGTAAAGGTTCAGCCAGTCGATCAGCCGCTTGCCCCAGCTGGCGATGATGGCGGTCTGCGGGTAATGCACATGCGCATCCACGAACCCGGCCATCAGCAGGGCATCGCCGTGGTCCACCACCCGCGCCTGCGGATGGGCGGCACGCAGGTCCGCGCCCTGGCCCAGGGCGATGATGCGCCCCCCTTCGATCAGGATGCCGCCCGCGCTGTCATGGATCGCGGCGGCCGGTCCTGCGGCGAATGGATCGGCGGTGAAGCGCAGGGTCTGGCCCAGCAAGAGCGTCTGTGCGGTCATGGTGTCATCCTTTCGTCCGCACTTTAGGGACCGCAGGGTGCAAGGTAAATCACCCCGGTCCTGCCCGGTAAGCATTGTTTCCGCCTACGCCTTTCCGGTAAGTAGGGAAAAATGCGGACAGGAGGATGACATGGCTGACGACGAAGACCTGATCGACCGTTCCGCAGACACGTCCAGCGAGCCGCAGTCCAGTGGAAGTTACGGATTGGAGCGGCGCACGGTCGCCGCGATTCTCGAGGCCGTCGAGGTGGGCGATGCCGACCTGCTGACCGAGCTGATGGAGCCGCTGCACCCGGCCGACATCGCCGACCTTCTGGAACAGATCGACCGCGACGATCGCCGCGCGCTGATCCGGCTTTACGGCAAGGAGTTCGATGGCGACATCCTGTCGGAACTGGGCGAAAGCATCCGCGAGGACGTGATTTCGGTGCTGAACCCGCAGGTTCTGGCCGATGCGGTGCGCGAACTGGACAGCGACGACGTGGTCGATCTGCTGGAGGATCTGGACGCGCCGCAGCAAGGTGCAATCCTCGATGCGCTGGAAGACGCGGATCGCGTCGCCGTGCAGCAGGCGATGACCTATCCGGAATATTCCGCAGGCCGCCTGATGCAGCGCGAGGTCGTGATGGCCCCCGAGCATTGGAGCGTCGGTGAAGCCATTGACTTCCTGCGCAACTCCGAAGAGTTGCCCGATCAGTTCTACCACATGGTGCTGGTCGATCCGCGCCTGCATCCGGTCGGCAACGTGACGCTGGGCAAGATCATGCGTTCGCGCCGCGATGTGGCGCTGCGCGACATCACGGAAGAGGCGTTTCACCTGATCCCTGTCACCCAGTATGACGGCGATGTGGCCTATGCGTTCAACCAGTATCACCTGATCTCGGCCCCGGTGGTGGACGAGGACGGGCGACTGGTGGGCATCATCACCATTGATGACGCCATGGCCGTGCTGGACGAGGAACACGAAGAGGACATCCTGCGGATGGCCGGTGTCAGCGAGGATGCAAGCCTGTCGGACACGATCCTCGAGGCTGCGCGCGGTCGCGCGGTCTGGCTGTTCGTGAACCTGCTGACGGCGATCCTTGCCTCGCTGGTGATCGATGCCTTCGCCGAGACGATCAACCAAATGGTGGCGCTGGCGGTGCTGATGCCCATCGTCGCCTCGATGGGGGGCAATGCGGGCACGCAGACCATGACCGTGGCCGTGCGCTCGATCGCGACCCGCGACCTGACCGCGCAGAACGCGATGCGGGTAATCTGGCGCGAGGTGTCCGTGGGCGCGCTGAACGGCGTGGTGTTCGGATTGCTCATGGCGCTGGTGGCCGGGGTCTGGTTCGGGGTGCCGATGCTGGCGGCGGTGATCGGTGTTGCGATGCTGCTGACACAGGTTGCGGCGGCGCTGGGCGGTATCGTGATCCCGATGGCGCTGGAGCGGTTGAATATCGACCCCGCGCTGGCCTCGGGGCCGTTCGTGACGACGGTGACGGATGTGGTGGGCTTTTTCGCCTTCCTCGGCCTTGCCTCGGCCGTGCTGATGTAAGGGGCGCGCATGACGGCAGAGCCAGACCTGAGCGCGATCAAGGCCGCGGCACGGCGCGCCGCATTCGCCCGGCGCAAGGGGGCCTTTGATGCGATCGGGCCGGATCATGCGGGGCTGTTGGCCGATGTGCTGCGGCCCCATGCGGGCAAGGTGTTGGCAGGCTACATGCCGATGCGGACCGAGATCAGCCCGTTGGCGGCCATGCGCGGACATGCGACGACCGGGCCGGTCTGCGTGCCGGTGATTCAGGGCAAGGGGATGGCCTTGCGCTTTGCCCGCTGGACCGCGCAGGGCGCAATGGTCGCGGGCGAATTCGGCGCTCAGGTGCCGGCCCGTCTTGAGTGGCTGGTGCCCGAGGTTCTGATCGTGCCGCTGGTGGCCTTCGACCGCAAGGGCGGGCGGCTTGGCTATGGTGGCGGGTTCTATGACCGCACATTGCAGATGCTGCGGGCGCGCGGGCCGGTGGTGGCCGTGGGCTTTGCCTTCGGGGCGCAGCAAGCCGATGCATTGCCGCTGGAAGCCACCGATCAGCCTCTGGACCTGATCGTGACCGAGGCCGAGGTGATTGCCTGCCGCCCGGGTGATGTTTGAGTATTTGTGGAACGATGACGCAGGTGCGCGCAGATTTTCAGGGGCCGCGCCACCTTGACCCTTGCCGAGGCCATGCATTCGCCCTAGGCCTTTGCGCATGAAAATACTGTTCCTTGGCGATGTCATGGGTCGTGCCGGACGGCAGGCCGTATCGGAAAACCTGCCGCGCCTCAGGGCCGAGTGGAAGCTGGATTTCGTCGTCGTCAACGGCGAGAATGCGTCCAGCGGGGCAGGGCTGACGGCGGATCATGCCAAGGTGCTTCTGGCGGCCGGGGCCGATTGCCTGACGCTGGGCGACCATGCCTTCGACCAGAAGGACATGCTGCAGTTCATCGAGAACGAGCCGCGCATCCTGCGCCCGCTGAACTTTGCCAAGGGCGCGCCGGGGCGGGGCCACCGGGTGTTTTCCGATGCGCGGGGGCGCAAGGTCCTTGTCACGCAGGTTTTGGGCAACGTGTTCATGAAACGCGCCTATGACGATCCGTTTTCCGCGGTGGATCAGGTGCTGGCGGCGCATCCGCTGGGCGGCGCGGTGCAGGCCGCCATCGTGGACATGCATTGCGAAGCGACCAGCGAGAAGATGGGCATGGGCCATTTCTGCGCTGGCCGCGCCAGCCTTGTCGTGGGCACCCATACCCATGTGCCGACCGCCGATGCGATGATATTGGGCGGCGCCACCGCCTATCTGACCGATGCGGGCATGTGCGGTGACTACAACAGCGTGATCGGCATGGAGAAGGAAGAGCCGATGCGCCGCTTCGTGACCGGCATGGCCAAGGGGCGTTTCAACCCTGCCATGGGCGAGGCGACCCTGTCCGGCGTCTATGTCGAGACCGATGACATGACCGGGCGCGCCACCCGCGTCTGCGCGGTGCGGCACGGCGGCAAGCTGGAAGCGGCGGGCCCGCTGGGCTGAGCGCTGTCTGCACAGTGTCACGCCATGTCTCGGACGGCCTTGCGAGGGGCTGTGCTGCTGACATATAGAGGCGCTGATCGCCAGACAGGCATATTCAGACAGGCAGACGGAGGCACGCATGGCCGGCCACTCAAAATGGGCAAACATCCAGCATCGCAAGAACCGCCAGGATTCGGTCCGGGCAAAGCTGTTCTCGAAGCTGTCCAAGGAAATCACGGTTGCCGCCAAGATGGGCGATCCCGATCCCGAAAAGAACCCGCGCCTGCGCCTTGCGGTGAAGGAAGCGAAATCGCAATCCTGCCCCAAGGACGTGATCGAACGCGCGATCAAGAAGGCCATCGGCGGCGAGGGCGATGCCTATGAGGAAATCCGCTACGAGGGCTATGGCCCGAATGGTGTGGCGATCATCGTCGAGGCGATGACCGACAACCGTAACCGCACCGCATCCAACGTGCGCTCGACCTTCACCAAGAACGGCGGCAATCTGGGCGAGACCGGCTCGGTCGGCTTCATGTTCGACCGCAAGGGCGAGATCACCTATCCCGCGTCGGTGGGCGATGCCGATACCGTCCTGATGGCGGCCATCGAGGCCGGGGCCGAGGATGTGGAAAGCAGCGAGGAAGGTCATCTGATCTGGTGCGCCGATACCGATCTGAACGAGGTGGCGACCGCACTCGAGGCCGGGCTGGGCGAATCCGACAGCACCAAGCTGGTCTGGAAGCCGACCACCACGACCGAGATGGACCTCGACAGCATGCAAAAGCTGATGAAGCTGGTCGATGCGCTGGAAGATGACGACGACGTGCAGCGCGTGACCACGAATTTCGAAGCCAGCGACGATGTGATGGGTCAGCTCTGATCCGACCCGCCTGCTGCTGTGACAGGGCGCCCCTCGGGGCGCCCTTTGCATGTTCGGGTCAGTGGTGCGGCAGGGTCGCGTACTGGGTCGCGTACTGGGCCGGTTCTGCGGTCAGGCGGGTCAGGGCCTGTCGCAGGTTGTCCCGGAAGCCCTGTGCCAGCAGCGACGGCGGGCGGTGCGCCGGGGTCAGGATCGACACGCTGCTGATGATGTCGGGCGCAAAGGGGCGAAAGACCACGCGTGCGCCCGTGTGGCTGGCGGCGGTGATCCGGTCGCACAAGGTGCAGCACAGACCCGCAGCGACCAGTTCCAGCGCGGGCAGGAAGGTCTGCAGCACGAAGCGCCGGTTCAGCCTTGCACCAGCCTGATCAAAGGCCGTGCGTGTCGCCTGCAAGGTGTGATGCGCGTCGAAAAGCGTGGCCATGGGATACCCGTCCAGATCGGCGGGGCCGATCCGGTCCCGCGTTGCCAGCGGGCTGCCCGTGGGCAGGGCCAGAAGGCAGGGCAGGGCAAAATCCTCGGTGCGGATCGACGCGCGCGGGGCCGGCGTTTCGGCAAGGCCGATATCGTATTCCTGACTGGCGACCAGGTCTTCGACCACGGCAGAGGAGCGCATCATCAACGCCGCCTCGACGCCGGGGCGGCCCTCAAGGAACCCGGCCAGAACGCGCGGCATGAAGAAGCCCGATGCCGCCGGGTGGCAGGCGATGCGCAGGCGGCCATGATCCAGCTTGCCGATCTCGTCCATGACGCGGGCGGATTGGGCCAGCCGGTCCAGCACCGCCTCGGCCTCTTCCAGGAAATAATGCGCCTCGGGGCGGGGGATCAGGCGCCCATGTTCGCGCAGGAACAGCGGATAGCGCAGTTCGCGTTCCAGACCGGCGATCATGGTGCTGACGGCAGGTTGCGTGCGCCCGAGGTTGCGGCTGGCTTCCGAGATCGAGCCTGTGCGCATCACCTCGCGGAAGGTCTGAAGCTGGCGGAAGCTGAGGTTCATGGGCGATGCTATCCTTGGGTATAATGTAAATCTATGGGATCATCTCTATTTTAAATTTGATCTTATACGTGCCAATGCGTCAATCCTGTTTCAACCGGGCAAAAGCCCCGTGGATAGGGGAGACGCATGGAAAAGGTCGCGCAAATTCTGCTGACCGGACTGATCTGCACGGTGGCGCTGGGCCAGTTCGTGCAGGTGATCACGCGCTACGTGTTCCAGACACCGGTGATGGGGCTGGAGGAAACCATGCTCTATCCGATGTTCTGGCTCTACATGCTGGGGGCGGTCAATGCCTCGCGCGAGAACACGCATATCCGCGCCAATGTGCTTGAGATCTTCCTTGATACCGAACGCGCCCGCCTTGTGCTGGCCTGTATCGGCGAGGTGCTGAGCCTGATCATCGGGCTTTGGCTGCTGTCCTGGGTCTGGGATTTCACCCGTTATTCCGTGCGGGTCTGGCGCGAAAGCCCGACCCTCTACATCCCGGTTTTCTATGCCGATATCGCGCTGCTGATTGCGATGGTGCTGATGATGGGCTGGTCGGCGCTGCATCTGGCGCGCCATCTGCGCGCCCTTGCCGGAGGGCAGGCCCATGGTTGAGGTCGCACTGCTGGCCGTGGGCCTTCTGGTTCTGCTGCTGACCCTTGGTGTCCCGCTGCCGTGGTGTTTCGGCGGTGCGATCATGGTGATGTATTTCGTCGGTGACGTCATCATGAAGGGCAACATCCTGTGGGGTGTCCAGCAACTGGGCAATCCGGTGCTGCTGGCGATCCCGCTCTTCGTGCTGGCGGGCACGATCATGTCCGAAAGTGGCATCGCGGCCAGTCTGCTGCGTTTCGTCAATGCCTTTGTCGGTCATGTCCGGGGTGGTCTGGGCGTGGTGGCGGCGGTCAGCTGCGCGGTGATCGGGGCGATTTCCGGCTCGGGTCTGACGGGCATTGCCGCCATCGGTCCGCTGCTGATCCCCGAGATGGAAAAGCGCGGCTATCCGCGGGCCTATGCCACGGCGCTGATCGCCAACTCTTCGATCCTGGGGCTGCTGATCCCGCCATCGGTCACGATGATCGTCTACGGCTGGGTCACCGACACCTCGATCCTGGCCTGTTTCCTGTCCACGCTGCTGCCGGGGCTGATCATCATGACCAATTTCTCGGTCGTGAACCTGTGGCTGGCCCGCAAGTTCCCGCTGGTGCTGGATGACAAGCCCTCGTTGTCGGAACTGTCGTCGGAAGTCACCAAGCGCGGCATCCACGCCTTTCCCGCGATCCTGATGCCGGTGATCATCCTTGGCGGCATCTATGGCGGCGTCATGACCCCGACCGAGGCCGCCGCCGTCGCGGTGATCTATTCGGTGCCGGTGGGCTTCCTGATCTACAAGGGCCTGCGCTGGGACAATTTCCTGGCCGCCGGCAAGGAGGCATCGACCGCCGTGGGCGCGATCATGCTGATGATCCTGTTCTCGATGATCCTCAGTCAGATCTTCGTGATGGAAAGCATCCCGCAGAAACTGGTCGGCGCGATCTTCGAGATCACGCAGGACCGGACGCTGCTGCTGATCATGGTGATCATCATGCTGCTGCTGGTGGGCATGGTGGTGAACGATGTGACCGCCATCATCCTGATCGCGCCGCTGCTGCTGCCGCTGATGACCGCGATCGACGTCAGCCCGATCCAGTTCGCCGCGATCATGGGGGTGACCACCGCGATGGGCGGGGTGACGCCGCCCTATGCCTCGATCCTCTATCTGGGGGCGCGGATCGGCAATGTGCCTGTCACAAAGGTGATCCGCCCCGCCATGTTCCTGATCCTGACCGGCTACATGCCTGTCGTGATCCTTACCGCCTTCTGGCCGGACCTGTCGCTCTGGCTGCCGCGCCTGTTCGGCTATCTCTGACCACCCGCAATCACCCATTCGAAACCCTGAAACCCGATCCAACCGGAGGAACCAAAATGAAGAAATTCCTGTTCACCGCCGCCGCAGGCGCCCTGATGGCCTTTGCCCCCATGGCCGAGGCACGCGATCTGAAGCTGAGCCACGTGCGCCCGCAGGACGCCACCATCGACGTTGAGGTGCGCGCCTTTGCCGGGGCCGTGGCCGCTGCGACCGGCGACCGCGTCAAGATCGAGATTTTCCCGGCCTCTGCGCTGGGCGACTATACCACCGTGCAGGAACGCATCTCGGTCGGTGCAATCGACATGGCGGTGCAGCCTGCGGGCACGGCGGCAGACAGGCGCATGCAGATCTCGTCCTTCCCCTTCCTCGCCGAGAACTGGGAACAGGCCCGCGCGGTCTATGGTCCCGGCGGCGCGGTGCGCGAGGCGATGGTCGAGCTTTACGCCGCACAGGACATCACCATGCTTGCGGCCTATCCGGTCTATTTCGGCGGTATCGCCCTGAACCGCGAGGCCGTCACCCCCGGCAGCACCGATGCCAATGGCATCAAGGTCCGCGTCCCCGGCATCAAGAGCTTCCAGCTGACCGGCGAGGCGCTGGGCTATATCCCCGCGCCGATCCCCTTCTCCGAGGCGTTCACGGCGGTACAGACCGGTGTGGTGGATGGTGTCATCGGGTCCGGGGCAGAGGGCTACTATGCCTCTTTCCGGGATGTGACCAAGACCTACATCCCCGCCAACACCCATTTCGAAGTCTGGTACATGATCATCTCGAACGAATCCCTGTCGGATATGTCCGAAGAAGATCAGGCCGCCCTGCGCGCGCGGGCCGAGGCTTTCGAGGCGACGCGCTGGACCGTGGCCGAAACCGACCAGGGCGCGAACGAGCAGAAGCTGGCCGGCCTTGGCGCGACGATCGTGTCGCTGTCCGCCGCCGAGCTTGAGGGGATGGCTGCCAAGATCCGTGAAACGGTCTGGCCGCAGATCCTTGAGGATGTGGGCGCGGACTGGGGTCAGGCGATCCTTGACGCGGTGGCGAAGTAAACCAAGGCGGGCGCCCCGTCACGGGGCGCCCCTTTTCAAAGGGGCAAGAGGCCGATGCAGGCGGATTACGCGATCATAGGCGGCGGGATCGTCGGGCTGAGTGTAGCCTGGGGCCTGCTGCGCCGGGGCCGCCGGGTCATCGTGCTGGATGGCGATGACGGCAGTTTTCGCGCCAGCCGTGGCAATTTCGGTCTGGTCTGGGTGCAGTCCAAGGGTTTGAACCAGCCAGCCTATGCCCGCTGGAGCCAGCAATCCGCCGCACTCTGGAAAGGTTTTGCCGCCGAACTGGGCGAGGGGGCAGGCACCGACCTGTCGCTGCGTCAGGAGGGCGGATATGATTTTTACCTCGACGAGGCCGAGCTTGAGGCCCGTGTCGCCCAATACAGCGCCCTGCGCGAGGCTCTGGGTGGCGACTACCCGTTCGAGGTTCTGGGGCATAACGCGCTCAAGCGCGAAGAGCCCGAGGTCGGCCCCCGTGTGGCCGGTGCGATCCTGCATCATCAGGACGGCCATGTGAACCCGTTGCGCCTGCTGCGCGGGCTGGCCGCCGATGTGCGCCGTCAGGGTGGGCAGGTGCTGACCAGCCAGACCGTGACCGATGTGACCCGGACCGATGGCGGTCTGCGCGTCACCTGCGCCTCTGGTCAGGTGGTCGAGGCCGGGCGCGTCGTGCTGTCGGCCGGTCTGGGGGCGATGGATCTGGGCGCGAAGCTGGGCTTTGCCGCGCCTGTCCGTCCTCAGCGCGGGCAGGTGCTGATCACCGAAAAGCTGCCCAAGATGATGAACCGGCCTTCGGGGATCATCCGGCAGGTCGACGAGGGCGGCATCCAGATCGGCGACAGCAAGGAAGAGGTGGGGCTGGACGACCGCGTCACCACGCCGACCGTCGCCGCCATCGCCGCGCGTGCCGTGGCCGTGATGCCCCGGCTGGAAAAGGCGCAGATGGTGCGCAGCTGGGGGGCGTTGCGCATCATGTCGCCCGATGGGCTGCCGATCTATCAGCACAGCCCGACCCTGCCGGGCGTGAGCCTTGTCACCTGCCATTCCGGCGTCACCCTTGCCGCGGCCCATGCGTTGCGCCTGCCGCAATGGCTTGAAGGGGATGCCAATGCCCCGGATCTGGAGGTTTTCAGTGAACGCCGCTTTGCCCTTTCGTGACCTTACCCCTGCCGGGCCGCGCGTGCGCGTGACGCTGGATGGCGCGCCGCTTGACCTGCCGGACGGGGCCAACCTTGCCGCGGCGCTGCTAGCCGCCGGGATCGGATCGTTTCGCGCCACGCCCGTATCGGGGGCGCCGCGCGGTCCCTTCTGCATGATGGGCGCCTGTTTCGATTGCCTGATCGAAGCCGGTGGCGTGACGCGGCAGGCCTGCATGATGCAGGTCAGCGCCGGTCTGGTTCTGACGCGCCCCAAGGGGAGGGTGGCGGAATGACGCGGGTCGATCTGATCGTGATCGGCGCCGGGCCTGCCGGCATGGCGGCGGCGACCGAGGCGGCGGGTCTGGGCCTGTCGGTGACGGTCCTTGATGAACAGACCGCAGCTGGCGGGCAGATCTACCGCGCGGTCACGGGGGCGGGCGCGCAGCGCGGCGCCGTGCTGGGGCAGGACTATCTTGACGGTGCGGGGCTGGTGCGGGCGATGCAGGCGTCAGGCCTGCGCCATGTGGCGGGCGCGGTCGTGTGGAACATCGAACCTGACGATCAGGGGATCACGGTGACCTGGTCGCAGGATGGGCAGGCCGCGCAGATGCGCGCGGCGCGGCTGATCCTTGCCACCGGCGCGCTGGAGCGGCCCGTGCCGATCCCCGGCTGGACCTTGCCGGGTGTGATGACAGCCGGGGCGGGGCAGATCCTGCTCAAGGCTTCGGGGATCGTCGCGGAACGCGCGGTGCTGGCGGGGTCCGGCCCGCTGCTTTACCTGCTGGCCGCGCAGATGGTGCGGGCGGGCACGCCGCCGCTGGCGCTGGTGGAAACCCAAGGCCTGCGCGACACGATCCGCGCCCTGCCGCATCTGGCGTATGGCCTGCGCGGCTGGCGCACTTTGATCAAGGGCCTCGGCCTGCTGGCCGAGCTGCGCCGGGCCGGGGTGCGCCGGATCAGCGGCGCGCGCGATCTGGCGGTCGAGGGGCAGGACAGGGCCACGGCGCTGCGCTTTGCCGCCGGTGGACGGACGCAGCGCATCGCCTGCGACACGGTGCTGCTGCACCAGGGGGTTGTGCCCAATACCCAGGCCAGCCGCGCGCTGCGGCTGGATCATGACTGGCTGGCCGCGCAGCAGTGCTTTGCGCCACGGCTTGATGCCTGGGGCGAGACCTCGCACCCCGGTATCTTTGTGGCAGGTGATGGCGCGGGCATTGCCGGCGCGCTGGCCGCCGCCGAGGCGGGGCGGCTGGTCGCCTGCCAGGTGGCGCATCAGCTTGGCCGGATCGACGTGGCCGGGCGCGATGCCCGCGTGCGCGGGCCTGCCGCGCGGCTTGGCGCCGAGCGCGCGCTGCGTCCCTTTCTGGATGCGGCCTATCCGCCCGCCCCGCAGGTGCTGGCCCCGGCGGATGATACGATCATCTGCCGCTGCGAAGAGGTGACGGCAGGACAGGTACGCGGCTGGGCCAAGCTGGGCTGCACCGGGCCGAACCAGACCAAGGCCTTTGGCCGGGTGGGCATGGGCCCCTGCCAGGGGCGCTATTGCGGGCTGAGCGTGACTGCCCTTCTGGCGGCGGCACAGGGGATGGACCCGGCCGAGGTCGGCGCCTACCGCATCCGCGCACCGCTCAAGCCCGTGACGCTGGGCGAGGTGGCGGCGCTGGATGCAGGCGAGGCGGCGGAATAGGCCCCGTGGCTGCGGGGCTCTGCCCCGTAGGTCGAACTGCGTTCGACCATCCCCGGGATATTTCCGGCAAGAAGATGCAGGCCGCGATCATGCTTGACCTAACGCGGGCATCGCGATAGCCGGCCGGGGGTCGTGTGAGACGGGGTAGGACATGCAGGCGGCAGTCGCGGGTTTCGGGCTTGGCCTGTCACTGATCCTGGCTATCGGGGCGCAGAACGCTTTTGTGCTGCGGCAAGGCATCCGGCGATCCCACGTTCTGGCCGTCTGCCTGACCTGCGCCATCAGCGATGCGCTGCTGATCGCCGCCGGGGTGGCCGGTTTCGGGACATTGACCACCGCCGCACCCTGGATCGAACCCGTGATGCGCTGGGGTGGGGCCGCTTTCCTGATCGCCTATGGCGCGCGGGCCTTCCTGTCGGCCTGGCGCGGCGGGGCGGTGCTTGAGGCCACGGGGCAGGGGGGCGAGGCGCTGCGCGGCGTGTTGCTGACCTGCCTGGCGCTGACCTGGCTGAACCCGCATGTCTATCTGGATACGGTCGTTCTGCTGGGGGCGGTGTCGGCGCAATATGCGGACCGGCTGTCCTTTGCGCTGGGGGCGATGACTGCCAGTTTCGTGTTCTTCTTCACGCTGGGCTTCGGCGCGCGCCGCCTTGCGCCGCTTTTTGCGCGCCCGGTGGCCTGGCGGCTGCTGGATGCCGGGGTGGGGCTGCTGATGTGGATCATCGCCGCGGCGCTGATCCGGGGAACCTAAGCCTCTGGTCTGCACAACAATTCCCGGCACCCTCTTGCAGCTGCCGGGGCTTCGTGACTTGATGCACGTCATGAGCGTAGAGCAAAGACAGACCCGCCCGGTGGTTGGGGTTCTCTGGATGCTGGTGACGGGCCTTCTGTTCGTGGGTGTCACCGCATTGGTCAAGTATCTTGGACCAGGCATTCCCGCGCCCGAGGCGGCCTTTCTGCGCTATGCCATCGGCCTTGTTTTCCTGATTCCTCTGATCCGGCCCATTCTGGCGACCCGCCTGACGCAGCGGCAATGGGGCCTGTTCACCCTGCGTGGCCTTGCGCATTCCATGGGCGTGGCGCTGTGGTTCTATGCCATGGCGCGCATTCCCATCGCCGATGTGACGGCGATGAATTACCTGGCGCCGATCTATGTGACCATCGGGGCCGCGATCTTTCTGGGCGAAAAGCTGGCCGCGCGCCGGGTGGTGGCCGTGGTCGTCGCACTGATCGGCGCGCTGATCATCCTGCGGCCCGGCTTTCGCGAGATCGGGCCGGGGCATCTGGCGATGCTGGCGGCAGCGGTCGTGTTCGGCGCCTCCTACCTGCTGGCCAAGCTGCTGACCGACGAGACCAATGCCGCCATCGTGGTGGGCATGCTGTCGATCTGGGTGACGATCGGTCTGGCTCCCATGGCCATCGCCGTCTGGGTGCCGCCCAGCCCGCAGGCACTGCTGGTGCTGACGCTTGTGGCGCTTCTGGCGACGGCGGGGCATTACACGATGACGCTGGCCTTCGCCGTGGCCCCTGTCACCGTGACCCAGCCGGTCAGTTTCCTGCAACTGGTCTGGGCGGTGGCGCTGGGGGCGCTGTTCTTCGACGAGGGTGTCGATATCTGGGTGATCGTCGGCGGCGGGGTGATCCTGAGCTCGATCACCTTCATTACCTGGCGCGAGGCGATGCTGAAGCGCCGTCTGGTCACCCCCCCGGCACCCGCCACCAAGGTCTGAGACGCGCGACGCGCCGGTCAGTCCTGCCGATGCGCTGCGCCGCGCGGGTCAAGCAGCCCGGCCAGTACGTCGGCGCGGGTGATATGGCCCAGCGGGCGGCCAGCCTCATCCTGCACGCCGATCGCCGTGTCGCCGGCCTGTTGCAGCGCCTGCATCACCTCGCGCAGCGGGGTGGAGGCGCGCACGGCGGACCCGCTCACCCCCTGCGTGCCGGCCTGCATCACGTCTTCCGCCCGCAGCACGGCAAGCGGGTTCATATGGGCCACGAATTCGGCGACGTAATCGGTGGCGGGGTTGGTGAAGATCTGCTGCGGGGTGCCGCATTGCACGATGCGGCCACCTTCCATGATCGCGATCCGGTTGCCCAGCTTGAACGCCTCGTCAAGGTCATGGCTGACGAAGATGATGGTGCGTTTCAGCGTGGCCTGCACCTCGAGCAGTTCGTCCTGCAGGCGCGCCCGGATCAGCGGGTCGAGGGCCGAGAACGGCTCGTCCATCAGCAGGATCGGGGCCTCGGTTGCGAAGGCGCGGGCAAGGCCCACGCGTTGCTGCATGCCGCCTGACAGCTCTCCGACCTTGCGGTCGGCCCATTGCGCCAGATTCACAAGCTCAAGCTGCGCATCGACACGCGTCTGGCGTTCGGCGCGCGCCATGCCGCCCAGTTCCAGCCCCAGGCCCACGTTCTCGCGCACCGTGCGCCAGGGCAGCAGGCCGAATTGCTGGAATACCATGGCCACCCGGTGCAGGCGGATGCGGCGCAGCGTGGCCGGGTCGGCATGGGTGACATCGACCAGCGCATTGCCGTCGCAGACATGGGCCGCGCCCCGGCAGACCGGGTTCAACCCGTTGACAGCGCGCAGCAAGGTGGACTTGCCCGAGCCGGACAGACCCATGAGCACAAGGATCTCGCCCTCGGCCACCTCGAGCGAGCAGTCATGCACGCCCAGCACCTGGCCCGTCTCCTGCTGGATTTCGGACCGGCTGTGGCCCTCGTCCATCAGCGGCAGGGCGCGTTCGGGCTGATCGCCGAAGACGATCGAGACATTGTCGAACCGCACGGCGATGCCTGCGGTGTCTTTCGGGGCTGTCATGCGGGTCATTTCCGTTCGATCCTCAGCATGCGGTCCAGCAGGATGGCGAGCACCACGATCACCAGACCGGATTCAAACCCCAGCGCCGGGTTCACGCGGTTGAGCGCCTGCAGGACCGGCACGCCCAGCCCGTCCGCGCCCACCAGCGCCGCGATCACCACCATCGACAGTGACAGCATGATGGTCTGGTTCAGCCCGGCCATGATCTGCGGCAGCGCATAGGGCAGTTCCACCTTGAGCAGCGTCTGGCGCGGGGTCGCGCCAAAGGCCTGCGCGGCCTCGAGCAGGGCGGTGGGTGTCGCGGTGATGCCCAGATGCGTCAGGCGGATCGGTGCGGGCAGCACGAAGATCACCGTGGCGATCAGGCCCGGCACCATGCCGATGCCGAAAAAGACGATGGCCGGGATCAGGTAGACGAAGGTGGGCAGCGTCTGCATCAGGTCCAGCACCGGGCGCAGGGCACGAAACAGCCCCGGCCGATGCGCGGCGGCAATCCCGATGGGCACGCCCAGCCCCATGCAGACCACGCAGGCCGCCAGCACCAGCGTCAGCGATTGCGTCGTTTGTTCCCAATAGCCCTGGTTGACGATGAACAGAAAGCCCAAGCCCACCAGAACGGCCGGTTTCCAGCTGCGCTGCAAGACCACGGTAAGTGCTACAAAGGCGCCGATGACGACCAGCGGATGCGGCGATTGCAGGATCCACAGGATCGTGGCGATCAGGGCCTCCAGCCCGTCGGACATCCCGTCGAAGACAAAGGCGGCATGTGTTTCCAGCCAGATGAAGACGCTGTCGGCATAATCGCCCACAGGGATCTTGGTCTCGGTCAGCCAGTTCATCGGGTAAGGGCCCCTCTTCTGACGCAGGTTGCCGTGGGGGCCTGCGCATAGCCTTCCCCCGCCGGGGGGAAGGTGTTGTGCTTAGTGCGCCGTGACGGTCGCGATCACAGACCAAGTGCTGCGCGGGCAGCGGGCAGGGCGTCGGCGCCATCGCGGGTCGTGACGCCGGCCAGCCAGCCGTCGAGCACGGCGGGATTGGTGGTCAGCCATGTCTTTGCCGCCTCGGCCGGATCGGTGCCATCGTTCAGGATCGCGCCCATGATCTCGTTCTCCATGGCGAGGCTGAACTCAAGATTGCCGAAGAAGGCGCCGAGGTTGGGGCATTCGGTGGCATAGCCTGTGCGGGTGTTGGTGCGCACCTCGGCGCCGCCCAGATCGGGGCCGAACCAGTCATCGCCGCCCTCCAGGTAGGTCATGTCGAAATTGGCGTTCATCGGATGCGGCTCCCAGCCCAGGAAGACGATCGGCTCGCCCCGGCGGTCGGCGCGCGTGACCTGCGCCAGCATGCCCTGTTCCGAGCTTTCGGCGACGCTGAAGCCGGACAGGCCGAAGGCATCGGCGGCGATCATGTCCATGATCAGGCGGTTGCCGTCATTGCCGGCCTCGATCCCGTAGATCTTGCCCTCCAGCGCGTCCTTGTGCGTGGCGATATCGGCAAAGCTGGCGATCCCCAGATCGGCGGCGGCGCGGTTCACGGCGAGGGTGTATTTCGCGCCGGTCAGGTTGGTGCGGATCGTGTCCACGGTGCCCGCATCGCGATAGGGGGCGATGTCGGCCTCCATCGTGGGCATCCAGTTGCCCAGAAACACGTCGATATCGCCCTTGGACAGCGAGATATAGGTGACCGGCACCGACAGGATCTTGGTCTCTGTCTGGTATCCGAGCGCTTCCAGCACCACCGAGGTCGCGGCCGTGGTGGCGGTGATGTCGGTCCAGCCCACATCAGAGAATGTGACCTTGTCGCATTGTGCGAAGGCGGGGGTGGCGGCCAGCAGGGCCAGGGCCGTCAGGGCGGGTTTGAAGGTCATCGCGGTCTCCCGTGTTGTTATTGATTGACGAGTCAATAAAAAAGCATTTAGCGTCTCGGGGCAAGTTTATTGGAGAAAACCATGCCCAAGCTCGGGATGGAGCCTATACGCCGCGCCGCCTTGGTGGAAGCGACAATCGCCGAGATCGGCAGCACGGGGTCGCTTGACGTGACCGTGGCGCAGATCGCGCGGCGGGCGGGCATGTCCTCGGCCTTGGCGCATCACTACTTCGGCGGGAAAGAGCAGATTTTCCTTGCTGCCATGCGCCATACGCTGACGGTCTATGCCGCGGGGGTGCGCGGGGCGCTGGCGATGGCGACGGGGCCGCGCGGCAGGGTCGAGGCCGTGGTGCGCGCCAGTTTCGCCGCCGGCAATTTTCGCCGCGACGTGGTGGCGGCCTGGCTGAACTTCTATGTTCTGGCGCAGGTGTCGACCGATGCGCGCAAGCTTCTGTCGGTCTATCAGCGGCGCCTGCGGTCGAACCTGACCCATGATCTGCGCCCGCTGGTGGGCGATCGCGCGCCCGAAGTGGCCGACCGGATCGCGGCGCTGATCGACGGGGTCTACCTGCGTCAGTCGCTGGGTCTGGGTCAGCCCGATGCGGGCAAGGCCGTGGCGAGCGTGCTGGCCTGTCTTGATCTTGAAGTTCAGAAGGGCATGGCATGAGGGACGCGCATGTTCAGGTCGGCGTGCGGCCCAATATCCTGATCGTCATGGTCGATCAGCTGAACGGGACGCTGTTCCCGGACGGCCCTGCCGACTGGCTGCATGCACCCAATCTCAAGGCGCTGGCGGCGCGATCCGCGCGCTTCGCCAATGCCTACACGGCCTCGCCGCTCTGCGCGCCGGGGCGCGCGAGCTTCATGTCAGGTCAGTTGCCCAGTGCCACGGGCGTCTATGACAATGCGGCGGAATTCGCCTCGAGCATTCCGACCTATGCGCATCATCTGCGGCGCGCGGGCTATTACACCGGCCTGTCGGGCAAGATGCATTTCGTGGGCCCCGATCAGCTGCACGGGTTCGAGGAACGCCTGACCACGGATATCTATCCTGCCGATTTTGGCTGGACGCCCGACTATCGCAAGCCGGGCGAGCGGATCGACTGGTGGTATCACAACATGGGCAGCGTGACCGGTGCGGGCGTGGCCGAGATCACCAACCAGATGGAATATGACGATGATGTCGCCCATCAGGCGGTGCAGAAAATCTATGACCTGTCGCGCGGGGGCGATGCGCGGCCATGGTGCCTGACGGTCAGCTTCACCCACCCGCACGATCCTTACGTGGCGCGGCGGAAATATTGGGATCTCTACGCCGATTGCGCCCATCTGATGCCCGAGGTGGGACCGATCCCCTATGCGCAGCAGGATGCGCATTCCAAGCGCATTTTCGACGCCAACGACTGGCGGTCCTATGATCTGACCGATGAGATGGTGGCCCGCGCGCGGCGCGCCTATTTCGCGAATATCTCGTATCTCGACGACAAGATCGGCGCGGTGCTTGCCACGCTTGAGGCGACGCGCCAGCAGGCCATCGTGGTCTTTGTCAGCGATCACGGCGACATGCTGGGTGAGCGGGGGCTGTGGTACAAGATGTGCTTCTACGAGGGGTCGGCCCGCGTGCCCCTGATGATCGCGGCCCCCGGTGTGCCGGCGGGTCGGATCGATCAGCCCGTCAGCACGATCGACGTCTGCCCGACCCTGTGCGATCTGGCCGGCGTCAGCATGGACGAGGTGATGCCATGGACCACGGGCGAAAGCCTTGTACCGCTGGCGCAGGGGTTCGACCGCACCAGCCCGGTGGCAATGGAATATGCCGCCGAGGCGTCCGAGGCGCCATTGGTCTGCCTGCGCTATGGCCGCTGGAAATACACGCGCTGCGCGCTGGACCCAGAACTGCTGTTCGACATCGAGGCCGATCCGCACGAGCTGCACAACCTTGCCGCCGATCCTGCGCATCAGGGCACGCTGCAGACGCTGCGCGCCAAGTCCGAGGCGCGCTGGGACCTTGCGCGATACGATGCCGAGGTGCGGATCAGTCAGGCGCGCCGCTGGGTGGTCTATGAGGCGCTGCGCCAGGGCGGCTATTACCCTTGGGATTTCCAGCCGCTGCAAAAGGCATCCGAACGCTACATGCGCAATCACATGGACCTGAACATCCTCGAGGAAAGCAAACGCTTCCCGCGCGGCGAGTGACCCGCGCCACACATCCCCTTTCACTGTTCCGGAAATACGCAAAATGACCCAATACGCCACACAACCCACCGCCAGCCATTTCGTGAATGGCCGCTACCTCGAAGATACATCCGGCGCGCCGATCGATGTGGTATACCCCGCCACCGGCAAGGTGATCGCGCGGCTGCATGAGGCAACGCCCGCCGTGATCGAAGAGGCGATCAGCAGCGCCCGCACCGCGCAGAGGGCGTGGGCCGCGCTGCCGGGTGTGCAGCGGGGCCGCATCCTGCGCCGCGCCGCCGATATGATCCGGGCCCGCAACCGCGAACTGAGCATCCTCGAGACCCATGACACCGGCAAGCCGCTGTCGGAAACACTCTATGTGGATGCGACCAGCGGTGCCGATGCGCTGGAGTATTTCGGCGGTCTGGCCGCCAGCCTGACGGGCGAGCATATTCCGCTGGGCGAGAACTGGGCCTATACGGTGCGCGAGGCGCTGGGCCTTTGCGTCGGGATCGGGGCCTGGAACTATCCCACCCAGATTGCCTGCTGGAAAGGCGCGCCCGCGCTGGCCTGCGGCAATGCGATGATCTTCAAGCCGTCGGAAACCACGCCGCTTTGCGCGCTGAAGATCGCGGAAATCCTGCACGAGGCGGGCCTGCCTGCCGGGCTTTACAACGTGATCCAGGGGCGCGGGGCTGTGGGGGCCTCGCTGGTCGGGGATGCGCGTGTGGACAAGGTCTCGCTGACGGGATCGGTGCCCACGGGGCGCAAGGTCTATGCGGCGGCGGCCGATGGCATGAAGCATGTCACGATGGAACTGGGCGGCAAATCGCCCCTGATCATCTTCGACGATGCCGATCTGGAGGATGCGGTGGGCGGCGCGATCCTTGGGAATTTCTATTCCTCGGGTCAGGTCTGTTCCAATGGCACGCGGGTCTTCGTGCAGAAAGGCATCCGCGAGGCGTTCCTTGCGCGGCTTGCGGAACGGCTGGCCGATGCGGTCATCGGCGATCCGCTGGACGAGGCCACGAATTTCGGCCCAATGGTGTCCGAGAGGCAGCTGGGCATCGTGCAGAGCTACATCGCCAAGGGGGTCGAGGAAGGCGCGCGGCTGGTCTGCGGCGGCAAGCGGCTGGACAAGGACGGGTTCTGGATCACGCCCACGGTCTTTGCCGATGTGACCGACACCATGACCATCGCCCGCGAGGAAATTTTCGGCCCCGTGATGTGCGTGCTGGATTTCGAGGATGAGGACGAGGTGATCGCCCGCGCCAATGATACCGAATTCGGCCTGTCGGCCGGTGTCTTCACGCGCGACCTGACCCGCGCCCATCGGGTTGTCGGGCGGATGGAGGCCGGGACCTGCTACATCAACACCTATAACGACGCCCCTGTCGAAGTGCCCTTCGGCGGGACCAAGATGTCGGGTGTGGGGCGCGAGAACGCAAAGGTGGCGATCGAGCATTACAGCCAGCTGAAATCGGTCTTCGTGCGCATGGGCCGGGTCGAGGCGCCATTCTGACAGGCTGACAGGCTGACTGGCAAACGGGGCCGCCATGCCGGCGTTCCCACCCGCCAACCCCACGCCGGCATGGCGGATCGGGGTAGGGTGATCATTGAGACGGACAGGACAAAAGACAGTGACGATGGAAGCGGATT
>JBFHIW010000036.1:0-37084 GCA_041596235.1 Paracoccaceae bacterium | reverse complement strand
TTTCTCAACCATGAATGCCGGCAAATCCACGGTGCTGCTGCAGGCTTCGCACAACTACCGCGAACGGGGCATGCAGACCTATCTGCTGACCGCGCAGGTGGACGGGCGCGCCGGGCATGGGCGTGTCGCATCGCGCATCGGGATCGGCGAGCCGGCGGATACTTTCGCCCCGGGCGACGACCTGTTTGCAAAGCTGTCCGACAAGCTGGATCAGGGGCCTATCGCCTGTGTCTTTATCGACGAGGCGCAGTTTCTGGAACCCGCGCAGGTCTGGGATCTGGCGCGCGCGGTGGATGACCTTGGCGTGCCGGTCATGTGTTACGGGCTGCGCGTCGATTTCCGGGGCGAACTTTTCCCCGGTTCGGCCACGTTGCTGGCGCTGGCGGATGAGCTGCGCGAAGTGCGCACCATCTGCCATTGTGGACGCAAGGCCACGATGGTGGTGCGCAAGGACGGCGCAGGGCGCGCTCTGCGTGACGGGGCGCAGGTGCAGATCGGCGGGAACGAAACCTATGTCAGCCTCTGCCGCCGCCATTGGCGCGAGGCGGTGGGCGATCGGCCTGCAGCGGCAACAGACGGCTGACCGATCGGCGCGATCATGCTAGCGTCGGGTATCCTTGGGAAAATGCCATGCGCCTGCTGATCCTTGCCCTGACCCTTTTGCTTCTGTCCCCGCCCGTCATGGCGCAGGATCGCGCCGCGGTGGAGCGTCAGTTCCGTGCATGGCTGCAGGATACCGTCTGGCCCCGCGCCCGCGCCGCAGGTGTCAGCCGCGCCACCCATGAGGCGGCGTTTCAGGGTGTGACCCTGATCTGGGACCTGCCCGACCTGATCCCGCCCGGCAGCGAGGCCAACCGTCCCAGACCGCAGCGGCAGGGTGAGTTCGGCAGCCCTGCGGCCTATTTCGCCCCGAACACGGTATCAGCCACCACCCGCGACGGTATCAGCATGGCGCGCCGCCATGCCGCCACGCTTGACCGTATCGAAGGCCAGACGGGCGTGCCCGGACGGATCGTGCTGGCCATCTGGGGCCGGGAATCCGCCTTTGGTCGCGCGGCGATACCGCATGATGCGCTGGCCGTGCTGGGCACCAAGGGCTTCATGTCGACGCGCGCGCCCTATTTCACGGACGAGCTGATCGCCGCCCTGCAACTGATCGAGGCGGGGCAAGCCACCCCGCGCGGGCTGCGCTCAAGCTGGGCCGGGGCGCTGGGACAACCACAGTTCATGCCCTCCAACGTGCTGAAACATGCAAGGGACGGGGATGGCGACGGGCGCGCCGACATCTGGGGCTCCGAGGCCGACACCATCGCATCCATCGCCGCCTATCTGGCCGCCCATGGCTGGCAGAGGGGGCGCGACTGGGGGTTCGAGGTCACCGTCCCCGCAGAGGTCTCTTGCGCGCTGGAAGGCCCCGATCAGGGCCGCAGCTTTGCGCAATGGGCCGCCATGGGGATCACGCGTATCGGTGGCCGCGCCTTTCCCGCCGATGAAATGCCGCGCGAGGGTTTCTTGCTGATGCCCGCTGGACGGCATGGCCCGGCCTTCGTGGTGACGCAGAACTTCTATGTTCTCAAGGACTACAACATGTCCGACCTTTACGCGCTTTTTGTCGGCCATGTGGGGGATCGCATCGCCTATGGCATGGGCGATTTCGCAGGCGGCTGGCAGCGTGTCGGGGGGCTGCTGCGCTCGGACGTGGCCGCGATGCAGGCGGCGCTTGAACGCATGGGCCATGATACGGGCGGCGCGGATGGTCTGGCCGGTTTCCGCACCCGCCGGGCCATCGGGATGTGGCAGCAGGCAACGGGCCAGCCCGCCACCTGTTTTCCCGATGCAACCATGAAGGCCGCCCTGCGATAGGGCCGGATCAGACGCGCTGGATCAGTACCGACCCCACGGAATACCCCGCGCCGAACGAGCAGATCAGCCCGAGATCGCCGGGCTTGAGGTCGGCGGAATGCTTGGCAAAGGCGATGATCGACCCGGCCGAGGATGTATTGGCATATTCCTGCAGGATGTTGGGCTGCTCGCCCGGTTCGGGATCGCGCCCCAGAACCTTGCGCCCGATGAAATCGTTCATCGTCTTGTTGGCCTGATGCAGCCAGAGGCGCCGCAACTGCGAGGGCTGCACGCCTTCATCCTCGATATGGTGCAGGATGTGCTCTGACACCATCGGCACCACTTCCTTGAAGACCTTGCGCCCGTTCTGCATGAACTGCATGTCGCGCCTGTCGGTCACGCCGTCAGGGCGCGAGCGGCGCAGGAAACCGTTGTTGGTGCGGATGTTGTTGGAAAACTGGGTGGCGCAGCGCGTGGACAGGATGCGGAAATGCGGGCCTTTCGCCTCGTCTTCGCGCGTGATGACCGTGGCGGTGCAGACATCGCCGAAGATGAAATGGCAATCGCGGTCACGCCATTCCAGATGACCTGAACAGATCTCGGGGTTGACGACGATGGCGCAGCGCGCCGACCCCGCGCGCACCATGTCGGCCGCCGCCTGAATCCCGAATGTGGCCGAGGAACATGCGACATTCATGTCGAAGGCAAAGCCTCCTGCCCCCAGAAGCTGCTGTATTTCGACAGCGATCGCCGGATAGGCGCGTTCCATGTTGCTGGCCGCACAGATCACCAGATCGACATCCGCCCCGGTCAACCCCGCCATCGACAGAGCCTTGGCGCAGGCATCCAGCGCCATCTCGGCCATCACGCCGGGTTCATCGTCGCTGCGCTGGCGCAGCATCGGATGCATCACTGCGGGGTCAAGCACGCCTGACTTGTCCAGAACATACCGCTGTTCGATCCCCGAGGCCTTGAAGATGAACTCGGACGAGGAATGTTCCTTGGCGTCGATCTCGCCCGCTGCGATCTGGTCGGCATGTTCTGCATTGAACCGATCCGCATAGGCGTTGAAGGCCACCACAAGCTCGTCATTGGTGATGACCTGCGAGGGTGTGAAAACCCCGGTTCCGCTGATGACCGGCTGATACATGGCGCGCCCCTTCCCTGATGGTATACCAGATCACCCCGGAGCATGGTGAAGGTCAAGACCTCTTGCCCCGGGATGCGTCAGGGTTGACCTTGGGTCAAACCGGGTTCGGCAGGGGCTTTCCGGCGAAATGCGCGGCAAGGTTGTCAAGAACCATCCGCCCCATCGCTTCGCGCACTTCAAGTGTCGATGTGCCCAGATGCGGCAGCAGCGTCACGTTATCCAGCCTGCGCAGCGCCTCGGGCACCTGGGGTTCGAATTCGTAGACATCCAGACCCGCGCCACCGATCCGGCGCGCTTCGAGGGCCGTGATCAGCGCCGCCTCTTCCACCACATCGCCGCGGGCGATGTTGACCAGATGGGCATGGGGCTGCATCGCGGCCAGCACATCGGTATTGATCAGGTGATGCGTCTCGGCCCCGCCCGGTGTCGCGACCACAAGGATATCGACCGCAGCAGCCAGATCTTGCAGGCTGTCCATCTGGCGCGCCGGGAAATCCAGCGCCTTGGGCGAGCGGTTGAAGAACAGCACCTCCATCCCGAAGCCGAAGTGGCAGCGCCGGGCAATGGCCTGTCCGATCCGCCCCATGCCGACGATACCCACCGTCTTGCCGGTCACATGCAGGCCCAGCATCTGCGTCGGATGCCAGCCCTCCCAGTCCCCCGACCGCACCAGCCGTTCACCCTCGCCCGCGCGCCGCGCGCTCATCAGGATCAGGGTCATCGCCGTATCGGCGGTCGCATCGGTCACCGCGCCGGGCGTGTTGGTCACCTTCACCCCATGGGCGCGGGCGGCCTCGACGTCGATATGGTTGATGCCCACACCAAAATTGGCCAAGAGCTTGCAGCGGGGCCGGCCGAATTCGGCAAAGATCTCGGCCGAGAACCTGTCACCCAGCGACGGCATGATCGCATCATACAGCGCCAGCCCCGACCGCATTTCCGCAGGGGTCATCGGCGCGGTCTTGTCGCGCAATTCCATGTCGAACATCTGCGAGGCCGCTTCGAGCACGCTGTCGGGCAAGCGGCGACTGATCAGAACCTTGGGCATCAATGCATCCTTCCACCAAGGGGTACGTCAAGATCGGGCGACAGCAGGACGATCCCGCCCTGCGCGTCCGAAACACCCAGCACCAGCACTTCGGACATGAAGCGGCCGATCTGCCGGGGCGGGAAATTCACAACCGCCATCACCTGTTTTCCGATCAGGCCTTCGGGCCTGTAATGGGCCGTGATCTGGGCCGAGGTCTTCTTTTCCCCGATCTCGGGACCGAAGTCGATCCAGAGCTTGATCGCGGGCGTTCGCGCCTCGGGATAGGGTTCGGCGCGGATGACACGGCCCGCGCGGATATCGACCTTCAGGAAATCGTCATAAGTGATCTCAGCCACGCGACAGCTCCTTTGATCGGTCGGTCGCAGCCTTGATCGCGCGCTGCAGCAGGGCCGGAAACCCGGTTTCAGCCTGCATCAGCACGTCGAGAGCGGCCTGCGTCGTGCCATTCGGACTGGTCACGTTGATCCGCAGCTGGGCGGGGGTCTCATCCGACGCCTCCGCCAGCGCGCCCGCACCGGCCACCGTGGCGCGCGCCAGTTGCAGGGCCAGGTCGGGCGACAGCCCCTGCGCCGCGCCGGCTGCGGCCATCGTCTCGATCAGGTGAAACACATAGGCGGGCCCGGATCCCGACAGGCCGGTCACCGCATCCATCTGGCCTTCATGCTCCAGCCGCACCACCTGCCCTACGGCAGACAGCAAGGCCTCGGCGGCATCAAGACCCGCAACACCCGCATGGGCGTTTCCGACGATGGCGCTGATTCCACGCCCGACGGCGGCGGGGGTGTTCGGCATCGCCCGCACGATAGGGGTCCGCGCGCCCAGAACCTCTGCGAACCTTGCAATCGGCGTGCCTGCCGCAACCGAGATGAACAGCGTCTCGCCATTGCCCATGGCCGCCAGCGTCGGCAGGGCCGCGCCCATCATCTGCGGCTTGACCGCAACGATGACGATGGCCGGATTGCCCGGCAGGTCCGCATTGATCCGCACGCCGGTGCTGCGCAACCAGTCGGACGGATTGGGGTCGATCACCCAGACGCCTTCCGGCGTCAGACCGCGCGCCAGCCAACCGGCCAGCATGGCCGATCCCATCTTGCCGCAGCCCAGAAGCACCAGCCCCCTGCGGCCAAGCTCTTGCATATCCATGAAATGTCCCCCTCGGCTGTTCGCGTCGGGGGGCAGTGTTACGCGCGCCCGTAGGCCTCTGCAATGGCGACCTGCAACGCTTCGGCCGGCGGCCGCTCGCCCCAGACGACAAGCTGGAAGGCCGGATAATAGCGCTCGGCGCTCATCACCGCGGCATTGATCAGCGTGTCGATCTGTTCGGGGCTGGCCACCTGCTCGCCTGACAGGACAAGCCCATAGCGCCAGACCATCAGCTTCTGTTCCGCCCAGAAGGTGAAGGTCCCGGCCCAGCACTGGTCGTTCACGGCGTTCAGGGTCTCGTAGAGATGCGGCAAGCGCGCCTCTGGCGGCTCCATCTCGAAGGTGCAAATCAGGCGCAGGGTCTCGTCATAGCTGGACCAGGCCAGCGTGATAGAATAGGTCCGCCACTGCCCTTCGACCGCCATGGCGATCTGGTCCTGACCGATACGGTCGAAATCCCAATCGTGATACTCGGCGATGTTCTCGACGATATCGATCGGGTGAATGTCGTCCTCTAGGTACTGCTCGGATAGTGCCATGGCGCCACCTCTCTGCCTGTAGCGACAAAGCGTCAGAGCGCCTCAATCGCTAGGTGCCTGCTCTAAGGACGGAGGCTTTTCCCCGCGTCCCTACCAGATATGGTGGTATGACTGCTCTTGCCTGTAAAGCAGTATTTTGGGGATAACCCCAATAATATGTGGATGAAGCCGTCAGGACCACATGATCGTGATCAATCCATTGGCATGATCCGGCCCTGTGTTTCTTCTTGCTCCAAATATCCATTCCCGCGGCCGGACCGTATCGCGCCCGCCTGCTCATCTGACGGAAATGGCAAACGCGCGCCCTTTGCGGGACGCGCGTCATGTCATTCGGCAAGGCGGCAGAAGCCTATTTGCCCTGCTGCGCCTCCAGCGCATCAAGGCGGGCCTTGAGGGCTGCATTCTCCTCGCGGGCCTTCTGCGCCATGGCGCGGACGGCATCGAATTCCTCACGCGTGACGAAATCGCGGTCGGCCAGCCAGCGGTCGATCATCGACTTCATCGCGGTCTCGGCCTCGTCCTTTGCGCCCTGGGCCACGCCCATGGCATTGGTCATCAATTGTGAGATATCATCGAGAATTTTGTTGCGCGTCTGCATTGCGGGTCTCCAGCGTTACCTTTACCTCCCTATATGGGCCGCAATGCGGCGGCCCACAAGGTTGACTTCCCCCGCAAGCCAGAGGCACACAGACACAGATGCGCGCCATGATCCCCTTCCCCGAGATTTCGCCCGAGATCTTTTCGGTCACCCTTTTCGGGATGGAGTTCGCCCTGCGATGGTACGCGCTGGCCTATATCGTCGGGATCGTTCTGGCCTGGCAGATCACCCTTGCCGCACTGCGCCGACCGGCCCTGTGGCAGGGGAATACGCCGCCCATGACCAAGGCGCAGGTCGAGGATCTGCTGACCTGGATCATCCTCGGGATCATCCTCGGCGGACGCCTGGGCTTTGTTTTCTTCTACCAGCCGGGCTATTATCTGGCCAATCCGGGACAGATCCTGATGGTCTGGCAAGGTGGCATGTCCTTTCATGGCGGGTTTCTGGGTGTCGTGGTGGCCGCCTGGATCTTCGCCGCGCGGCAGAAGGTGCCACGCATGGCCGCGGCCGATGCGATCGCCCTGGGCGTACCGGTGGGGCTGATGCTGGGCCGGCTTGCGAATTTCATCAATGCGGAACTGTGGGGGCGGCCCACGGACGTGCCCTGGGGCGTCGTCTTTCCGGGGGCCGCGGCGCAGGATTGTGCGGGCGTGGTCGGGCTTTGCGCGCGTCATCCCTCGCAGCTTTATCAGGCGGGGCTGGAGGGCGCGGTGCTGCTGGCCCTCATGCTGTGGCTGGCCTTCCGGCGCGACGCGCTCAAGGTGCCCGGACAGATCACCGGCGTGTTTCTGGCTGGCTATGGCGCTGCGCGTTTCATCGTCGAATATTTCCGGCAGGCCGATGCGCAATTCATCACGCCGGACAATCCGCTGGGCCATGTCATCAGACTGGGCGAGGTCGGGATCACCATGGGGCAGCTTCTGTCCCTGCCGATGCTGGCCGCAGGCCTTGCCCTGATCGTGATGGCAAGGCGGCGCGTTAAGGGCATTCCCGCATGATCGATCTGCCGCGCGAGATGAATGCGCTGGAACGCATCCTGCTGGACCGGATCAAGACGCAGGGTCCGCTGACCATTGCGGATTACATGACCGAATGCCTGCTGCACCCGACCCTTGGCTATTACACGACCCGCGACCCCATTGGCGCTGCAGGCGATTTCATCACCGCACCAGAGATCAGCCAGATGTTCGGCGAGATGATCGGCCTGTGCCTCGCGCAGGCCTGGCTGGATCAGGGCGCCCCCGCGCGCTTTGCCCTTGCAGAACTGGGGCCGGGACGCGGCACGCTGATGGCCGATATCCTGCGCGTGACCCGCAAGGTGCCCGGATTTCACGAGGCGGCCCATGTGCATCTGGTCGAAGCCTCGCCGCGGATGCGCGACCGGCAGGCCAGAACGCTGGAAGGGCTGATGCCCGCCGAACGGATCACATGGCACGACGGCGTCGACGCCCTGCCGCAGATGCCGCTTTATCTGGTGGCGAACGAGTTTTTTGACGCCCTGCCGATAAGGCAGTTCTATCGCACCGCCGATGGTTTCTCGGAGATGGTGGTCAGCACGATGATGAACCAGCTGGTGATCGGTCTGGTCCCTGCCCCGGGACATCCCGTGCTGGAGGCACGTCTGGCCGACACGCGCGAAAATGACATCGTCGAGATTTGCGCAGCCGCCCCGGTGATCGCCCAGCAGATCGGGCAGCGCATCGCGGATCACGGCGGGGTTGCGGTGATCGACGATTACGGTGACTGGCGGTCCGTGGGCGATACGCTGCAGGCGATGGGGCGGCAGAAATATGCCTCGCCCTTCGAAAACCCCGGCGAAGTCGACCTGACCGCCCATGTGGATTTCGAGGCGCTGCTGGCCGAGGTCCCTTGCGCGCATAGCCGGCTGACCACGCAGGGCGTGTTCCTTGAACGGCTTGGCATCACGTCGCGCGCGCAGTCGCTGGCCGAGCGGCTGACCGGCGCCGCGCTGGATGAGCATATCGCCGCACATCGGCGCTTGACGCACCCACGGGAAATGGGGACGCTCTTCAAAGTGGTTGCGCTTTTTCCCGAAGGCGCCCCCCCGCCCCCCGGACTGGACGCTTGAGCCCATATGACGCTGGAAATCATCACATCAGAGGCGCTGTCCCCGCTCAGGCACGGTTTCTTTACCCGTCGTGGCGGAGCCTCCTCGGGGATATTCCAGGGTCTGAACTGCGGGCCGGGCTCGTCGGACCAGGCGGAAATCGTGGCGATCAACCGCGCACGGGTGGCGCAGGCGATGGATCTTGCGCCCGATCACCTTGTCACCGTGCATCAGGTCCATTCCCCCGATGTGGTGACGGTTTCTGGGCCCTTGGCCGACAAGCCCCGCGCCGATGCGATGGTGACCGCGACGCCCGGCGTTGCGCTTGCGATCCTGACGGCCGACTGCCAGCCCGTGCTTTTTGCCGACAGGCAGGCCGGGGTGATTGGTGCCGCGCATGCGGGATGGCGGGGCGCGCTGGACGGTGTGCTTGAGGCCACTGTGGCGGCGATGGAGCAGATGGGCGCGCGGCGCGCGGACATCCATGCGGTGATCGGACCAACGATCAGCCAGCAAGCCTATGAGGTCGGCCCCGAGTTCTTCGATGACTTTTTGGGCGAAGACCCCGGCAATGCCCGTTTCTTCGCGCAGGGCAATGGTGACCGGATGATGTTTGACCTGCCCGCCTATGGATTGCACCGCTTGCGGGGGGCAGGCATTGGCCATGCCGAATGGACACGCCATTGCACCTATTCCGATCCGGAGCGATTCTTTTCCTACCGGCGCACGACCCATGCGGGCGAGGCCGATTACGGCAGGCTGATCTCGGCCATCCGTCTGTAATCTGGCAGGAATGCGGCATTTGCCGACAGGATCGCCTCGAAAAGACGGAAACAATCACCACCATTGGTCGAAATTGTTTCTAAGTATAATTTCAAGTATCTGTTTTTATTTGCTTTTCTTTGAAATTGTAGCGTGAAGCGCTTGTTATCACCGCAACAGAGGCCCCGCCACGAGATTGCCACGCCTCTGGACAAAACAATGCCGCATTGATCCGTCAGATTGTTTCCATAACGGGTCAAACCATCATGGCAGCGACCGAAGCCCGGATCAGAGGACGGAGACAAGACAGATGAAGAACAAGCGCTGGATCAAGTCGGTCCTCGAAACCGCAAAAGCCCTCGAGCTGGATCAACCCTCTCTGCCATGGCAACGCGGTCGCCTGCGTACTGCGATGGTCGCCAAACGCCGCGCCGCACCGAAACTGTCGCGTCGCGCCTGAAAATCCCTCCTGTTCAGCAGAAGGCCGCCCTCCTCCCGGGGCGGCTTTTTGCATCTGGCGCGCCGATGGTATTTGCGCCGGGTGCAGGTCGGTTTACTGACACAGGTCGAATCAAAATATGGCAGCTTTGTCCAAAAGGTTGAAACAAAAGCTGCGTGACACCCTGATTACCCCCCTATCATCGCAGATTGTTCCGACTTTTTGACAAAAGTGTCTGGAATTGGGCTTTTGGTCTCACTGAAAAACTTTAACCAAAGTCCTTTCGGTGTTGTCGGTGGGGGCCGACACGACTGCGACGCCAACTCATGGTGAAGCGCATGGCATTGCACGCCCCCTCGGCCAGACATCTGGCAACGCACAAGACATCTTCCGGTATCACGCTTGCACAGGGGGCCATTCCGCCCTGTTCTGCCGCTGCTTCGGTGCTGCGCGACGCGCGTGACACGCCCGCGTCAAAACCTCAATGCGAGACACCGCGCACTTCCATCCGGTCCACCCCCGGCGCAGCGATGCCCAAGACCCGGTCCACGCCGCAACCGATGCGCGCAGCCCCGACCGGCGCGATGCCCGCCATGCGCCGCTACGAGGTGAGCGCGCTTGGCAAGAACGGCGACATCGTCGAAAGCCGCCATGTCGCCCCGGCCACGCCCCTGTTCGAATCCGCCTTTTCCGCCTTTGCGCGCGGCACGCTGCTGACAACGACCGATGGTCTTTGCGCGATCGAGGATCTTGTGCCCGGCATGAAGATCGAAACGGTCGAGTTCGGCGCGCGCCCGGTTCTGTGGATCGGATCGATGACGATCCTGCCCGATGCGGCCACGGATGATCCCGAGCAGACGCACATGACACGCATCATGGCGGATACATTCGGCATGGCACGGCCCATAGCCGATGTCATGGCGGGGCCCGGCGCGCGGATGCTGCACCGTCCTGCCGCTCTGCGCGAGTTGCAGGGCAAGGGTGCGCGGTCTGGCCAGGTCTTTACCCCGGTGTCGGATTTCGAGGATGGCATGAGCGCGATCCGCATCACGCCGCCGCGCCCTGTGACTGTGTATCACCTGTGCCTTGATCGTCATGCCTCGATCAAGGTGTCCGGTCTGGATATGGAAAGTTTCCATCCCGGTCTGGGGCTGGAACAGCGGCTCGGGCCGAATGCGCTGTCGGTCTTCCTGTCGCTTTTCCCGCATATCCGCAGTCTGGACGACTTCGGGCCGCTGGCCTATCCGCGCGCCTCGCTGGCCACGCTGGACAGCCTGACGGCCGCGTAGAAACAGGGTCGAAGGGCGCCGTCAGGGGCGCCGTCAGGGGCGCCCCCTGACGCGGGGCTTGGGATGTCAGGCGGAGCGGCTGAGACGCGCTTCCAGCACCTCGAAGGGCACGCCCGGCTCATCCTTGGCGCCGCGGATCACAAGGCTTGTCTTGACGCTGGCCACGTTTTCCGCGGCGGTCAGTTGCTCGGTCAGGAAGGACTGGAAGGTGCTCAGGTCCGGGGCCACGCATTTGAGGATGAAATCCACCTCGCCGTTGAGCATGTGACACTCGCGCACCAGCGGCCAGGCGCGGCACCGGGCTTCGAAGGCGGACAGATCCGCCTCGGCCTGACTTTGCAGACCGACCATGGCGAAGACCTGCACCTCGAACCCCAGTTCGCGCGGGTCGACCTTGGCATGATAGCCGCGAATATATCCCGCCTCTTCCAGCGTGCGCACACGGCGCAGGCAGGGCGGCGCGGAAATGCCCACGCGCTTTGCCAACTCGACATTGGTCATGCGACCATCTGCCTGCAATTCCGCGAGGATTTTCCGATCAATCGGGTCAAGCCGCGTTCCGGCCATGTTTCTGCTCTCCTTGAGGACGGTTTCTTATAGCATCGCCAGTAGCGCGCGCAATATTCTTTCACCGATACGCAAGATCGTTTCAACACCGCGCCGAATGGTCGCCCATACGGATCCGCGCTTGGGGCTTTTCGCCCTCGTGCAGCGGGTCTATATGCTGTCCGGAAACCAGATTCAAAGACAAAGGTGGCACCCATGGCCGAGACGCGACACACGAAGGTACTGATCATCGGCTCGGGGCCTGCCGGCTATACGGCAGGCGTCTATGCCAGCCGCGCCATGCTGGAGCCGATCCTTGTGCAGGGCATCGAACCGGGTGGCCAGCTGACAACCACGACCGAAGTCGAGAACTGGCCCGGCGACACCGAAGTGCAGGGGCCCGATCTGATGGTGCGGATGCAGGACCATGCCAAGGCGATGGGCTGCGAGATCATCGGCGACATCATCGTGTCGCTGGATACTGATGTGCGGCCCTTCGTGGCCAAGGGTGACAGCGGCACGACCTATACGGCCGATGCGGTGATCCTTGCCACGGGCGCGCGCGCCAAATGGCTGGGCTTGGAGTCCGAAGATGCCTTCAAGGGCTTTGGCGTCTCTGCCTGCGCAACCTGCGACGGGTTCTTCTATCGCGGTCAGGAAATTGTCGTGATCGGCGGCGGCAACACGGCGGTCGAAGAGGCGCTGTTTCTGACGAACTTCGCTTCGAAAGTCACGCTGATCCATCGCCGCGACACATTGCGCGCCGAAAAGATCCTGCAGGATCGCCTGTTCAAGAACCCCAAGATCGAAACCCTCTGGTTCCACCAGCTGGACGAGGTGATCGGCGAGGACAACCCCAAGGGTGTCACGGGCGTGCGCGTCAAGCATGTGGATACCGGCGCGATCACCGAGATCCCCTGCAAGGGTGTTTTCGTGGCCATCGGCCATGCGCCTGCAAACGAACTGGTCAAGGATGTGCTGGAGCTGCACAATGGCGGATACGTCACCGTCAAGCCGGGCAGCACCGAGACGTCGATTCCCGGAATCTTCGCTGCAGGCGATCTGACGGACCACAAGTACCGTCAGGCCGTGACCTCGGCTGGAATGGGCTGCATGGCGGCGCTGGACGCTGAACGCTTTCTGGCCGAGCATCAGGAATAATCGTCCACGGATCTGCAAAAAGGACTCACTTCCGTCCGAAATCTAACTTTCGGGCGAAGTATGCTTGAATTTCGTCCCTCTCAGGCGCTAGACGGCCCCCGATCCTGCATGGTTTTGCAGGCTCGTCCCCGCCTGTCATTTAGCCGGTTCCTGTCTGATCCGCATTGAAAGACCCATCATGTATACGCCCAACCTGGCACCGATCCCCGAACTTTACGTCTCCTACGAGAGCGCACAGAAACTCAAGATCGAGGCCGGTCAGCTGATCAGCTGGGATCTGACCCCGCGCCAGGTCTGTGACCTGGAACTGCTGATGAACGGCGGCTTCAACCCGCTGAAAGGGTTCCTGAGCGAGGAAGATTACGACAGCGTCGTGGATCGCATGCGTCTGGCCGATGGTACGCTCTGGCCGATGCCGATCACGCTGGATGTGCCGGACGCCTTTGCCGAAAAGCTGGAAGTCGGTCAGGACATCGCGCTGCGCGACCAGGAAGGCGTGATCCTGGCCACGATGACCGTGACCGACCGCTGGGTGCCCAACAAGGCGCTGGAGGCGGAAAAGGTCTTTGGTGCCGACGATTCCGCCCACCCGGCTGTCAACTACCTGCACAACACTGCGGGCGCCGTCTATCTGGGCGGGCCGGTCACCGGCATCCAGCAGCCCGTGCATTATGATTTCAAGGGACGGCGCGACACGCCGAACGAGCTGCGCGCCCTGTTCCGCAAGCTGGGCTGGCGCAAGGTCGTGGCCTTCCAGACCCGCAACCCGCTGCACCGCGCGCATCAGGAACTGACCTTCCGCGCAGCACGCGAGGCGCAGGCCAACCTGCTGATCCATCCCGTCGTTGGCATGACCAAGCCAGGCGATGTCGATCATTTCACGCGCGTGCGCTGCTACGAGGCGGTGCTGGATCAATATCCGTCCTCGACCACCACGATGAGCCTGCTGAACCTTGCCATGCGCATGGCAGGCCCGCGCGAAGCGGTCTGGCACGGGCTGATCCGCAAGAACCACGGATGCACCCATTTCATCGTGGGCCGCGACCACGCTGGCCCCGGCAAGAACAGCGCGGGCCAGGATTTCTATGGCCCCTATGACGCGCAGACCCTGTTCAAGGAACATGAGGCCGAGATCGGGCTGGAGATGGTCGATTTCAAGCACATGGTCTATGTGCAGGAAAAGGCGCAGTATTTCCCCGCGGACGAAGTGCCGGAGGGATCGACCGTGCTGGATATCTCGGGCACCGAATTGCGCCGCCGTCTGGCCGAGGGTCTGGAGATCCCCGAGTGGTTTTCCTTCCCGCAAGTCGTGTCCGAGCTGCGCCGCACCCGCCCGCCACGGTCCAGGCAGGGCTTTACCGTCTTCTTCACGGGCTTTTCAGGCTCGGGCAAGTCGACCATCGCCAATGCGCTGATGATCAAGCTGATGGAAATGGGGGGCCGTCCCGTCACGCTGCTGGATGGGGATGTGGTGCGCAAGAACCTCAGCTCCGAACTGGGCTTCAGCAAGGAACACCGCGATCTGAACATCCGCCGCATCGGCTATGTCGCGTCAGAGATCACCAAGAACGGCGGGATCGCGATCTGCGCGCCGATCGCGCCCTATGCCACCACCCGCCGCGCCGTGCGCGAGGATATCGAGCAGTTCGGCGCCTTCCTTGAGGTGCATGTCGCCACCAGTCTGGAAGAATGCGAACGCCGCGACCGCAAGGGTCTCTACAAGCTGGCGCGCGAGGGCAAGATCAAGGAATTCACCGGGATTTCTGACCCTTACGACATCCCGGAAAGCCCCGAGCTGCGCCTGGACACCGAGAATGTCGACGTGGACAACTGCGCGCATCAGGTGATCCTGAAGCTGGAAAGCATGGGTCTGATCGCCGTCTGATCCGCCTCCTGACGCTGCATGCAAAAGGCCGCACCCCCTCGGGATGCGGCCTTTTTCAATCCTGCTGACAGGCAAGCCCTGTCAGTGCACCGCGACCGGCTCCATCTGGTTCTGGCGCGCCAGCACGAAGGCCAGCCTGCGATCCTTGACCAGTGCCAACTGGTTGCCGGTGGCATCGTGCACGGCGTAAAGCGTCTCCACGCCCATGGCTTGCTGGCGAATGTCCTCGGGCAGGTCGGCCACCTTCACGGGGCGCACATAGACGATGGGGTTTTCGCCCTCATCACCGAAATCGAATTTCACATCCATGGCTTATCCTTTCCTGATCCTGATGGATTGAACGACCGTCTCGGGTTCGGCGCGGGTCAGGTCCACATGCAGCAGACCGTTTTCCATGATCGCCTCGCCCACCTCGACCCCGTCGGCCAGCACGAAGCTGCGCTGGAACTGACGCGCGGCGATACCGCGATGCAGATAGACGCGCCCCTCGCCGTCGTCGCGTTGCCGCCCCCGGATCACCAGCTGGCGATCCTCGACCGTGATGGCCAGATCGGTTTCGGCAAACCCCGCAACCGCAAGGGTAATCCGGTAGGAATTGTTCGATGTCTGTTCGATATTGAAAGGCGGATAGCCTTCGTTGCCGGATTTCGCGTTCCGCTCCAGCAACCGTTCAAGCTGGTCGAAACCCAGCAGATAGGGGTGTGACCCCAAGGTCAGTTTCGTCATCGACACGTCCTTGTCAAAAGCGACCGTCCAAACCGGGGGCCCCTGAGCGGCGACCCCTCCAACTGAAATATGGGGCGCAGGTCTGCGGTGCACAAGTCCCCAGATGCAACCGGGGCCAAACCAGAGGATACAACACCGAGATACTTTGCGAATTGACCGTTTTTCAGTATGTTGATGGTCCGTGCCCGACACGGGGGAATCACCTGCCTGGGAAATTCACGCCATGAACGCCATCAGCGATATCTCGATGAAGACCGACGATGTGCTGCGTGTGGAGCTTGAGGTTTTCCGCCGCGAGCATCGTGATCTTGACGATGCCATTACCGCCCTTGTCGAAAAGGGAACAGGCGATCAGCTGACCATACAACGGCTGAAAAAGAAGAAATTGCGCCTCAAGGACATGATTGCCCGGATCGAGGATCGCCTGACCCCCGATATCATCGCCTGATCCCGCGCCATTGCGCAGGCCACCGCCTTGGCTATAGTGCGCGCTCAATCTGACAGGGGGTGCGCGCGCATGGCCGACATCAAGGTAGGGATCATCATGGGCAGCCAGTCGGACTGGCCCACCATGAAGGAAGCAGCCGACATGCTGGATGCGCTGGGGGTACCCTATGAGGCGCGGATCGTATCGGCGCATCGCACGCCGGACCGGCTGTGGGACTACGGCAAGGGCGCCGTGGATCGTGGCCTTCAGGTCATCATCGCAGGCGCAGGCGGTGCGGCGCATCTGCCGGGCATGATGGCATCAAAGACCCGTGTGCCGGTGATCGGCGTGCCGGTCCAGACCAAGGCGCTGTCGGGTGTGGACAGCCTATACTCGATCCTGCAGATGCCACGCGGCTATCCGGTCGCGACCATGGCGATCGGTGCGGCGGGAGCGGCCAATGCCGGGCTGATGGCGGCAGGCATCCTTGCCCTGCAGGATGCCGATCTGGCGGCAAGGCTGGACGCATGGCGCGCGGATCTGTCCGCCTCGATCCCCGAGGTGCCGGTGGATGAGTGACATGCTGAAAACGGGCGCCACCATCGGCATTCTGGGCGGCGGGCAACTGGGCCGGATGCTCTCGGTCGCAGCCAGCCGCCTTGGCTTTCGCACCCATATCTTCGAGCCCGGCGCGCATCCGCCCGCTGCCGACGTGGCGCATCAGGTGACAACCGCCCCTTACGAGGATGCAGCGGCGCTGGGTGCCTTTGCCGCCTCGGTCGATGTGATCACCTACGAGTTCGAGAACATCCCCACCGCAGCGCTGGACCTGCTGGAGCCGCTGCGCCCGATCCGTCCGGGCCGCGAGGCGCTGCGCATCAGTCAGGACCGGATCACCGAAAAGGATTTCCTGACCGGGCTGGGCTTGCAGACCGCGCCCTATGCCGCCGTGGACGATGCCGCATCATTGCAGGCGGCGATTGCCGCCGTTGGCGTGCCCGCTATCCTCAAGACCCGGCGTTTCGGTTATGACGGCAAGGGGCAATCGCGGCTGATGTCGGCAGCGGATGCGCCCCGCGCATTGACCGACATGGCCGGCAGCCCGGCGATCCTGGAAGGGTTCGTGGATTTCCAGTACGAGGTGTCGGTGATCGGCGCGCGCAACACGCGCGGCGATGTAGCCTGCTATGATCCGGGCGAGAACGTGCATCGCGACGGGATCCTGCACACGACCACAGTGCCATCGCGCCTGTCCGCCAAATTGCGCATGGACGCGGTGCTGCTGACTGCGAAGATCCTGAACGCGCTGGATTATGTGGGCGTCATGGGGGTCGAGCTGTTCGTCACGCCTCAGGGCCTGATCGTGAACGAGATCGCGCCGCGCGTGCATAATTCGGGGCACTGGACGCAGAACGGCTGCACCATCGACCAGTTCGAGCAGCATATCCGCGCTGTCGCGGGCTGGCCGCTTGGCGACGGGACGCGCCATGCCGATGTGGTGATGGAAAACCTGATCGGGGCCGATATGGACCGCGTGCCGGAGCTTGCCAGAGAGCCCGCAACAGCCCTGCATCTTTACGGCAAGGCCGAGGTCAAGGCCGGTCGCAAGATGGGTCATGTGAACCGGATCGTGACGCCCAAAGTCTGAGGGGGCCGGGCCTTACCGGAAGGCCGGCCCATGCGCCCAGATCGTCAGCGACTGGCGCTGCCCTTTGGTGACGGGCGTGACCCGGTGCAGCAGGAAGCTTGGAAAGATCGTGGCATCCCCCTGCCCCAGGCTGGCCTCTTGCGCATGGGCGCTTGGCATGACTTCCAGCCGCCCGCCCGCATAGCCATCCGGCGTCGACAGCTGCACCACCATCGTCAGCTTGCGCTGCCGCGCCAGCGGACCATCACCGATATCGGAATGCCAGTCGAAATGCCCTTCGCGCTCGGCCCCGTAGCGGGCGACCTGCGCGCTTTCGGAAAAACTTTGCAGATCAAAGCCGAAGACATCGCGGTTGGCCTCGCGGACCACGTCGATGATGCGATCCATCACCCATTCGCTGCCCGGCACATCATCCAGCCAGACCAGATCGGCGCGGCGCAGGTTGTGGTCCTGATTCTGGCCGACAAGCCGTGCATCGCGGGCGGGGGCCGCATCGGCCATCGTCACGATTCGCTCGCATTCCTCGGCGGAAAAGGCCGCCTGCCTCGCATGAACCGCGATCATCCTGTTACCCTTGTGTCAAAGTCGCGGTCTTGTGCCAAAGCGCGCAAGCGCCTGCCTGTCAGAACGCGACGGGCAGGTCGTTTTTCACCTTGTCGGCCCTGCAGGGATTTCAATTTCGCCTGCGGCAGGCCATATCCGGGGCATGATGGACGCTTTGCCCAGTCTCGACCAGATCGAAGACATGGCCCGCCGCACGGTGGATGGCCTGCCCGCAGCGTTTCGCAGCGCGGCCTTGCAGGTCGCGATCTGCGTTGTGGACTGGCCCGATGACGACATGCTGCGCGAGCTTGAGATCGAGGATCCGCTGGATCTGACCGGGCTTTATGACGGCATCCCCATGACGGAAAAATCGGTGTTCGATCAGCCGATGGGGCCAGATACGGTCTGGCTGTTCCGGGAACCCATCCTGGATGAATGGCGCGAACGCGGCGATGTGACGATCGAGGACCTCGTGGCCCATGTCACCATCCACGAATTCGCGCATCATTTCGGCTGGTCGGACGATGACATCGCCGCCATCGATCGCTGGTGGGAATAGGCGCGACCGGTCCGGGTCACGCCCCGCTGTCGTCGCGCCAGCGGTTCACGATCGGATAGCGGCGATCAAGCCAGAAGGCGCGCGGGCTGAGGCGTGTGCCGGGCGCTGACTGGAAGCGCTTGTATTCGCTGATATAAAGCAGATGTTCGATCCGCTTGACGGTCGCACGATCATAGCCTGCGGCCACGCAATCCTCGACCGAGGCTTCGGCATCCACCAGCAACATCAGGATCCCGTCCAGCACCTCGTAGGGCGGCAGGCTATCCTCGTCCTTCTGGTCGGGGCGCAATTCGGCGCTGGGGGGTTTTTCGATGATCCGGGGCGGGATCACCTCGCCCGCCGGGCCCATCATCCAGTCGCGGTGGTTCTCGTTGCGCCAACGGCAGGCGGCAAAGACGCGCGTCTTGTACATGTCCTTGATCGGATTGTAGCCGCCCGCCATGTCGCCATAGATCGTGGCATAGCCCACCGCCACTTCGGACTTGTTGCCCGTGGTCAGCAGCATGTTGCCGAACTTGTTGCTCATCGCCATCAGCAGCAGACCGCGCAGGCGGGACTGGATGTTTTCCTCGGTCAGGTCGGGGGCGCGGCCTTCGAAAAGCGGCGCCAGCGTGTCGGTCACGGCGGCACGCGCGCCGCTGATCGGCACCGTATCATAGGTGCAGCCCAGCGCCTCGGCCACGGCACGGGCGTCCTCGAGCGAGGCTTGCGAGGTATATTCCGAAGGCAGCATCACGCAGCGCAGCTTGTCCGCCCCGATCGCATCGGCCGCGATCGTGGCCACGATGGCGCTGTCTATCCCGCCCGACAGCCCCAGAATGGCCGTGCGAAACCCGGTCTTGCCCATGTAGTCGCGCAGGCTTTCGACCATGGCGCGGTAGTCCTGCTCCATCGCGTCGGGCATCAGGGCGCGCGCCCCCTCTGACGCGATCCAGCCGTCGGGACCCTGCACAAAGTCCACATGCACCACCGCCTCGTCGAACAGCGGCAGTTGCACCGCCAGCGCCCCGCCGGGGTTCAGCACGAAAGACCCGCCGTCAAAGACCTGGTCATCCTGTCCGCCCACCATGTTCAGATAGACCAGCGGCAACTCGGTCTCGATGACGCGGGCGACCATCATGTTCTGGCGCACGTCCATCTTGCCGCGGAAATAGGGGCTGCCATTGGGCACCAGCAGCATCTCGGCCCCGGTTTCCGCAAGGGTTTCGGCGACATCGGGATGCCATGCGTCCTCGCAGATCGGGCTGCCGATCCTGACGGGGCCGACGCTGTAGGGGCCCTGCGGCGGGCCGGCATCGAAAATGCGCTTTTCGTCGAACACCGTCTCGTTCGGCAGATGCTGCTTGAGCGTCCGTGCCGTGATCTGCCCGCCCTGCAGGACGAACCATGCATTGTAAAGCTTGCCTTTCTCGACCCATGGCCCGCCGATCCCGATGGCTGGGCCATCGGCACAATCGCGGGCCAGCGCCTCGATTGCGGCAATGGCGGCCCGCTGGAAGGCGGGCTTCATCACCAGATCCTGCGTGTTGTATCCGGTGATGAACATCTCGGTCAGCGCAAGCATGTCTGCGCCTGCGTCACGGGCCTGTTCCCAGGCGGCGCGCGCAAGGGCGGCATTGCCCTCCAGATCACCCAGTACGGGGTTGAGCTGTGCAAGTGTCAGGCGAAAACGCGCGGCCATGATCTGCCCTCTGATCGGTCATTCCCCCGATGACTTAGCAGATCACGTGGCAAGGGAAAGCCGATATGCGGCAAAAGGCGTTGTCTGGCGGCGCGCCCTCCTTTAGGTTCCGGGGCTGAGCAAGGCCTGTCCGCGCCGGGCGGGCCATAGCGATCAAGGACATGGCATGAAGCAGACGCGCACGATCTTCGGGATGTGCCTTGTGGCAGGGCTGACACTGGGCGCCAGCCTGTCGGCGCAACAGGCCAGCGATGTGCAGACCAAGCAGTATGACGATGGCGGGGTCTATGAGGGCACGTTCCTGAACGGGCTGCAGCATGGGACGGGCACCTACCGGCTGCCCAACGGTTACGAATATACCGGCGACTGGGTCGAGGGCGAGATCCGCGGCAATGGCGTGGCGCGCTTTCCCAACGGTTCGGTCTACGAGGGGCAGTTCCAGCGCGGCAAGCCCGAGGGCGTGGGCCGCATCGTCTTTACCGATGGCGGCACCTATGAGGGCGAGTGGCTGGACGGCAAGATCACCGGGCAGGGCATCGCCGCCTATGCCAACGGCATGCGCTATGAGGGCGGGTTTCTGGAAGCCCTGCACCACGGGCGCGGCGTGATGCAAAGCCCCGGCGGCTATGTCTACGACGGCACATGGGATCGCGGGGTCAAGGATGGGAACGCGCGCATCACCTATCCCGATGGCGCCGTCTATGAAGGCGCGGTGGTGCGCGGCGCGCGCGAAGGTACCGGCATTCTGACCATGCCTGACGGGCTGATCTATGAAGGCACCTGGAAAGACGGCCAGATCAATGGCGAAGGCAAGCTGACCCAGCCCAATGGGGACATCTACGAGGGCACGCTGGTCGAGGGCCGCCGCGAGGGACAGGGCCGTGTCACCTATGCCAATGGCGACGCCTATGCGGGTGGGTTCGTTGATGACCTGCGCCATGGCGAGGGCGTCTTTACCGGCACGGACGGCTATGTCTACCAGGGGTCCTGGGTGGCCGGCCGGATCGACGGACAGGGCCGCGTCACCTATCCGGATGGGTCGGTCTACGAGGGCCAGTTCCGCGCCGACCTGCCGGATGGCACGGGCAAGATCACCTATCCCGACGGCTCGACCTACGAGGGTGAGTGGCAGGCCGGCGTGATCCAGGGCCAGGGCCGCGCGGTCTATGCAAACGGGCTGATCTACGAGGGCGGGTTTCGCGAGGCCAAGAACCATGGCACCGGCGTGATGACCTATCCCGATGGCTACCGCTATGAAGGCGACTGGCTGGACGGGCAGCGCCATGGGCAGGGTGTCGCCACCTACCCCGATCGCACCGTCTATACCGGACAGTTCGTGAACGGGCAGCGTGAAGGCGAGGGCCAGATCGTCATGGCGGACGGGTTTTCCTATACCGGGCAATGGCGCGCCGGCGAGATCGACGGGCGCGGCACCGCAACCTATGCCAATGGCGATGTCTACGAGGGCATGTTCAGCGCCGGACGCCGGCAGGGCGAAGGCACGATGCGCTATGCCTCGGGTCAGGAGGTGACGGGCCAGTGGCAGAACGGCGCGCCACCCGCCGCAGATGGCGCCGCCCCCGCCCCGGCGCCAGAGGCGGCACCCGCTGACACGCCGGCCGTGCCTGCCGACTGACCGCGCGCCGGGAGCTGCCGACGCGCATGGATATTTGAAGCAAGAAGAAGCAGGGCGGCGCGCCCCGGTCAGATCCGTTTTCCGGCCTGCATCCGTTCCAGAAAAGCGTCGGCCTCTGTCAGGACGGTGGCGCGGCGATCCTCGGCCATGCGATCCCATGTGGCGTACATCTGCCCCATCCGCGGATTGGACGAGAAGCGATCGCGGTGGCGGATCAAGAAATGCCAGTAGAGCAGGTTGAACGGGCAGGCCCGCGGGCCGGTCTTGTCCTTGACCCGGTAGGCGCAATCGCCGCAGTAATCCGACATCCTGTCGATGTAATTGCCGGACGAGACATAGGGTTTCGACGCGATGATGCCGCCATCGGCAAAAAGGCTCATGCCGACGACATTCGGCGCCTCGACCCATTCATAGGCATCGGCATAGACGGCAAGGTACCAGTCCTGCACCTGGGCGGGATCGATCCCGGCCAGCAGCGCGAAATTGCCCGTGACCATCAGGCGCTGGATATGATGGGCATAGGCGTTTTCCGCCGTCTGCGTCACCGCGCGTTCCATGCAGCGCATGTCGGTCGGTGCGCCCCAGAACAGGTCCGGCAGGTCGTTCTTGTGGCCCAGCGCGTTGCGGGACGTGTAGTCGGGACCTTCGCGATACCAGATCCCGCGTACATATTCGCGCCAGCCGATGATCTGGCGGATGAACCCCTCGACCGCGTTCAGGGGGGCCTGACCCGCTTTCCACGCCCCCTCGACCCGCTGGCAGACCTCCAGCGGATCAAGAAGCCCCGCGTTCAGGTAGAGCCCGATCAGCGCATGATACATGAAGGGCTGATCGGCCAGCATCGCATCCTGATAATCCCCGAACCCCGGCAGGCCACCCGCGACCCAGTGTTCAAGGTGCTGAAGCGCCTGATCGCGGTCCGTGCCGAACCAGAAGGGGCGCAACTGCCCGAAATGGTTGGAAAACCGCGCCTCGACCAGATCCAGCACCTCGACCGTGACGGCATCGGGTTCGAATGTCAGCGGCCCGGGATAGGTGACCGCATCAGGCGCAGGCTTGCGGTTGTCGTGGTCATAGTTCCACTGCCCGCCCGCAGGCTGATCGCCGTCCATCAGCAGGCCGGTCTTGCGGCGCATGTCGCGGTAGAAATACTCCATCCGCAACTGCTTGCGCCCCTTGGCCCAGGCCTCGAACTCGGTCGCGGTGGCGATGAAGCGATCATCGCGCAGCATGTGCAGCTTGAGCGGCATTTCCTCGAGCGCGGTGCGCAGGCGCCAATCGCCGGGTTCCGTGGCGATCACGCCGGTGGCCTTGTGGTCGGCGGCGCGGCGCAGCAATTCTGCGGTGATGGTGCCCGTGTTGTCGGGATCATCCAGCCGCGTGTACTCCACCTGCCAGCCCCGCTGGCGCAGACGCGCCGCGAATTTGCGCATGGCCGCGAACAGAAACGCGATCTTCTTGGGGTGATGGGGCACATGGCCCGCCTCTTCCGCCACCTCGGCCATGACCACGATGTCGCGCTCAGGATCGGCGGCCTTCAGCGCCGCCATGCCGTCAGACAGCTGATCGCCCAGAACCAGAACCAGCCGCGTCACCACGCCACCCGCTTGCCTTGCCAGTCGAAGAAACCGCCCGTCTCGGCCGGTGTCAGCCCCTCGATCACGCCCAGCAGGTTGGCTGCGGCCTGATCCGGCTCCACCCGGTCATGTGTCGCGGCATAGTCGGCGGTGAAGCGCGTGGCGACCGTGCCGGGATGCAGCGCCACGCACAGCGCATGGCGATGGCTGCGCGCCAGTTCGATCGCGCCCGTATGGATCATCTGGTTCAGCGCGGCCTTGGCGGTGCGATAGCTGTACCAGCCGCCAAGGGCGTTGTCGCCGATGGAGCCCACCCGCGCGGACAGGGCGGCAAACACCGCCCGCCTGTCTCTCGGCATTAGTCGCAGGCTGTGTTTCAGCACCAGGGATGGTCCGATGCAGTTCAGCGCGAACTGATCCGCCATGGCCTGCGCAGTGACGCGGCGGATCGTCTTTTCCGGCGCGGCCCCCGCGATCTCCAACGCGCCGGTTGCAACCAGGATCAGGTCAAAGCCCGGCTCAAGCCCGGCCAGACTTGCCGCCACGCTGTCCTCATTGGTCACATCCAACCCGTCGTCGCGCCGCGACAGACCCGTCACAGCCACGCCACGCGCCTGCAACGCCGCCACGAGTGCGGCGCCGATGCCACCCGAAGCCCCTATGATCAATGCCTTTTCCATGCAGCGGGACCTAGGCGCAGGGCGGCGATCTTCAATGCACGAGCCCTGAAATTCGGGCTTTTCATTTGCGGTGGCGCGCGTATAACCTGACGTCATGACGATGTTGGCACATAATGCGACCCCGGCACGCGCTTTGCGCGTTGCTTTCGCTGCTGCCCTTCTGCTGTCGCTAAGCCGCCTCTGAGCGTGCCGGCCCGGCGCGACCGCTCAGAGGATGTGCACCCCGCGCCAAGCCCATCAGCAGACATGAAAAGAGACCCGACATGACCGACAAATCCGCACAAGACCGCGTCTTGATCTTCGATACGACATTGCGCGACGGCGAGCAAAGCCCCGGCGCCACCATGACCCATTCCGAGAAGCTGGAAATCGCGGAACTTCTGGATGACATGGGTGTGGACATCATCGAGGCAGGCTTTCCCATCGCCTCCGAAGGTGACTTCCGCGCCGTCAAGGAAATCGCCGAACGCTCCAAGGAGGCGGTGATCTGTGGTCTGGCGCGGGCCAATCTGGCCGATATCGACCGCTGCTGGGAGGCCGTGAAACACAGCGCGCGCCCGCGCATCCACACCTTCATCGGCACCTCGCCGCTGCACCGCGCTATTCCGAACCTGACCCAGGACGAGATGGCCGAACGCATCCACCAGACCGTCAGCCATGCGCGCAACCTCTGCGACAACGTGCAATGGTCGCCGATGGATGCCACGCGCACCGAACATGACTATCTGTGCCGGGTGATCGAGATCGCGATCAAGGCGGGCGCCACCACGATCAACATTCCCGATACCGTGGGCTATACCGCGCCGCGCGAAAGCGCCGATCTGATCCGCATGATCAAGGAAAAGGTGCCGGGGGCCGATCAGGTAATCTTTGCCACCCATTGCCACAACGACCTCGGGATGGCGACCGCCAATGCCCTGGCGGCGGTTGAAGCGGGCGCGCGCCAGATCGAATGCACGATCAACGGGTTGGGCGAGCGCGCCGGGAACACCGCGCTGGAAGAGGTGGTGATGGCACTGAAGGTGCGCAATGACATCATGCCCTACCGCACCCGCGTGGATACGACCAAGATCATGAACATCTCGCGCCGGGTCGCCTCGGTGTCGGGTTTCGCGGTGCAGTTCAACAAGGCCATCGTGGGCAAGAACGCCTTTGCGCATGAATCCGGCATCCATCAGGACGGCATGTTGAAGAACGCCGAGACCTTCGAAATCATGCGCCCCGAAGATATCGGGTTGAGTGCGTCGAACCTTGTGATGGGCAAGCATTCGGGCCGCGCGGCGCTGCGCGACAAGCTGCGGCAGTTGGGACATGAGGTCGGCGACAACCAGCTCAAGGACATCTTCGTGCGGTTCAAGGAATTGGCCGACCGCAAGAAGGAAGTCTATGACGAGGATATCGTTGCCCTCGTGTCGGCCACGGCGGATGCGGGCAACGACCGGCTGCAGATCGTCTCGCTCAAGGTGATCTGCGGCACGGGCGGACCGGCCGAGGCCACACTGGAGATGGAGATCGACGGCAAAGAGGTGATCGCCACCGAACATGGTGACGGCCCGGTGGATGCGACCTTCAAGGCGGTACGCGCGCTGCATCCCAACAAGGCGCGGCTGCAGCTCTATCAGGTGAATGCCGTGACCGAGGGCACGGATGCCCAGGCAACGGTCAGCGTCAGGCTGGAAGAGGATGGCATGATTGCCACCGGTCAGTCCGCCGATACCGATACCGTCGTCGCCTCGGCGCGGGCCTATGTGAACGCGCTCAACCGCCTGTTGGTGCGCCGCGAAAAGACCGGCCCCGGCGCCGACCGCCGCGAGATCAACTACAAGGATGTCAGCTGATCAAGGCGATCTGAACTGCAAGGCAAGGCTCGCCGCCCCCACGCGGCGGGCCTTTTTCATCTGCAGCTTCTTCTTGCCGGAAATATCCTCGGGGGAGACCCGCAGGGACGGGGGCGGACAGCCCCCTGCCCGGCTTCAGCCTCTTGCGAACATCGCGGTCAGGCGCTGCGCTTCGGCCTCGATCCCCCAGGGTGCGTTCACGATGAACATGCCCGATCCCACCATCCGGTGACCGGGACGCACGGGCGGGAAACGCACCTCGTGGCGCAGCGCGCCGGGCAGGCTCTGCGCCTCCAACGCCGCCAGCATCGGACCATGGGCGCCGCCGGTCAGGATCGGGTACCACAGGCAGATGATACCGACATTCCATTTGCGGTGCAGCTTGGCGATCTGGTCCGGTATCATGTCGTAGTCGGACTTGATCTCGTAACTGGGGTCGATCAGCAAAAGCCCGCGCCGTGGGTCGGGCGGGCAAAGGGCCTGGGCCATGGCAAACCCGTCCTGCCGGTGGATGCGCGCGCCATGGGGCGACATGGCGAATTCAAGGGCTGCATGTTCCTGCGGGTGCAATTCGGCCAGATGCATCCGGTCCGCAGCGCGCAGGATCTGCGCTGCCAGCAGGGGCGATCCGGCATAGGCCTGCGCGCCGTGGGTGGCACGCACCTGCGCCAGAGCCGCGAGGTAGGGATGATCGGCGGGCATTCCCCCCGCGCGCAGAACTGCCCCGATCCCCGCCGCCGCCTCTCCGGTCTTCAGCGCCTCGGGCGCATCCAGCAGGTAGAGCGCGCGCCCCGCATGGGTTTCGAGATAGCTCAGCGGTTTGTCCTTGGCCGTCAGGTAAGCCAGCATGCGGCAGAGCAGCGCATGTTTGTGAACATCCGCCGGATTGCCCGCATGGTAGATATGTTGGTAGGACAGCATCCCCGCTGCATAGCCCATCGCCTTCGGTGGCGAAAGTGCGCTGATGAAGAATCAAGCGGGGTCTTTCGCTGGGGCCACCCTGGGCCTATAAGGGCTAGTGGCCTGCCATGGCAGAGTCGCGGCAAGCTTGCACAATTTCAACAATGGACTGACGCAATGTCAATTTTCGATAAGATGCCCAGTATATTTGCCTCGGACATGGCGATCGACCTCGGCACGGCCAATACGCTGGTCTATGTCAAGGGCAAGGGCATCGTGCTCAGCGAGCCGTCCGTTGTGGCCTATCACGTCAAGGACGGTGTAAAGAAGGTTCTGGCCGTGGGCGAGGACGCCAAGCTGATGCTCGGCCGCACCCCCGGCAGCATCGAGGCGATCCGCCCGATGCGCGATGGTGTGATTGCGGATTTCGACACGGCCGAAGAGATGATCAAGCATTTCATCCGCAAGGTCCTCAAGCGGTCGACCTTTTCAAAACCCAAGATCATCGTCTGCGTGCCCCATGGTGCGACCCCGGTCGAGAAACGCGCGATCCGCCAGTCGGTGCTGTCGGCAGGCGCGCGCCGCGCGGGCCTGATCGCCGAACCGATTGCCGCCGCGATTGGTGCGGGCATGCCGATCACCGACCCCACCGGCAACATGGTGGTCGATATCGGCGGCGGCACGACCGAGGTGGCAGTGCTGTCGCTGGGCGACATCGTCTATGCGCGGTCCGTCCGGGTCGGTGGCGACCGCATGGACGAGGCGATCATCAACTACCTTCGGCGCCAGCACAACCTGCTGGTGGGCGAGGCGACGGCGGAGCGGATCAAGACCTCGATCGGTACGGCGCGCATGCCCGATGACGGGCGCGGCACCTCGATGATGATCCGTGGCCGCGATCTGCTGAACGGCGTGCCGAAAGAGACCGAGATCAGCCAGGCGCAGGTGGCCGAAGCCCTCAGCGAACCGGTGCAGCAGATCTGCGAGGCGGTGATGACCGCGCTGGAAGCAACACCGCCGGACCTCGCCGCCGATATCGTGGACCGTGGCGTCATGCTGACCGGCGGCGGCGCGCTGCTGGGCGATCTGGACCTGGCGCTGCGCGAGCAGACGGGTCTGGCCGTGTCCATCGCGGACGAGTCGCTGAACTGCGTGGCCCTCGGGACCGGCAAGGCACTGGAATACGAGAAGCAGCTGCGTCACGCGATCGATTACGACAGCTGATCCTTTCACCCTCTGACATCAGGGGTCCGACGTGGCAAAGGACAAATCGCAGGCCGATGATTACCTTGCCCCCCTCAAGCGCTTGCTTGTGGGGGTATTGGTCCTGTGCCTGATCGGTCTGTTCCTGCTGTGGCGGATAGACAGCCCGCGCGTCGAACGTTTCCGCGCGGCGGTGGTAGACAGGGTTGTGCCCAGTTTCGACTGGGCGATGGCGCCGGTCACGGCGACGGTAAACCTGGTCCGGGATTTCCAGAGCTATCAGCGGATCGTCCAGCAGAACCAGGACCTGCGCAACGAATTGCAGAAGATGAAGGCCTGGAAAGAGGCCGCGCTTCAGCTGGAACAGGAAAACGCCCGCCTTCTGGACCTGAACAAGGTGCGGCTGGACCCGCGCCTGACCTTTGTGACCGGTGTGGTGCTGGCCGACAGCGGTTCGCCCTTCCGGCAGTCCGTTCTGCTGAATGTGGGCGCGCGCGACGGGATCGTCGATGGCTGGGCCACGATGGACGGCATCGGGCTTGTGGGGCGCATCTCGGGCGTGGGGCGCGATACCTCGCGGGTGATCCTGCTGACCGATCCGGCAAGCCGGATCCCGGCCACGATCCAGCCCTCGGGGCAGACCGCGATCGTGCAGGGCGACAATACGGCAGCGCCACCGATTTCCTTCCTCGAGGATCCCGACCTTGTGCGCCCCGGCGACAGGGTCGTGTCCTCGGGCGATGGCGGGGTCTTTCCGGCCGGACTGCTGATCGGGCAGGTCGCCGCAGATCCCGGCGGGCGGCTGCGCGTGATCCTTGCCGCCGATTACGAGCGGCTTGAATTCCTGCGTGTGCTGCGCAACCCCGGAACCGAGGTGATCCGCGATCCAGGCGCGCTTGTCGCCCCGCAGGATCAGCGCCTTTCCCCCGCCCCCCTGCCCGAAGATGGCGCGATCCTGTCCGAGACGGAGGACAGCAATGGTTGAGGGCAGCACCACCCGCGTCTGGGGCATGCGCCTGATGTATCTGGCGCTTGCGCTGGTGCTGATCTTTGCGAAGCTGATCCCACTGGATTTCCGACCGCAGGCCTGGGCGGGCCCCGATCTTCTGGTGGCCTTTACCTTCGCATGGGCGCTGCGCCGCCCCGAGTTCGTACCGGCCCTGTCGATCGGTCTGGTGGTGCTGCTGGCCGATCTTCTTTTCCTGCGCCCGCCGGGTCTGTGGGCGGCGCTGATGGTGCTTGGCACGCAGGCCCTGCGGAACAGGGCCCGCAATCTGCGCGATCAACCCTTCGTGATGGAATGGCTGGCCGTCGCGGGTGTTTTCCTTGCAATATCCGTGGCAAACCGGCTGGTTCTGGCAATCCTGATGGTGCCGCAAGCGCCCTTGGGACTGACCATCATCCATGTGCTGATGACCTTGATCTGCTATCCGGTCGTGGTCATTCTGTCTCAATGGGTCTTCGGGGTGCGCAAGGCGGCACCGGGGGATCTGGACAGGCTGGGGCAACGGATATGAGACGCAACCCGAAGGACAGTGCCGATTCCTCGCGCCGGATCACCCGGCGCGGCCTGATCCTGGGCGGGGCGCAACTGGCCTTCATGGGCCTGCTGGGCCTCAGGATGCGCTACATGCAGGTCGAACAGGCCGATCAGTTCCGCGTGCTGGCCGAAGAGAACCGCATCAGCATCCGCCTGATCGCCCCGGCCCGCGGGCAGATCTATGACCGCAACGGCGCCATGATCGCCGAGAACCAGCCCAGCTACCGGATCATCATGGTGCGCGAGGATGCCGGCGACATCGATCTTGTGATGCGGCGACTGGCGTCGCTGATCGACCTGCCCGAGGATGAGCAGGAGCGTGCCCTCAAGGAAATGCGCGACAGCCGCGGCGACACGCAGGTCACGGTGGCTGACCGCGTCAGCTGGGAAGATATCTCGAAGGTCGCGATCAACGCCCCCGCCCTGCCCGGCGTCACCCCCGAGGTCGGGCTGTCGCGCGCCTATCCGGTAGGGCCGGACTTCGCGCATCTGGTGGGCTACGTCGGCCCGATCAGCGACTACGACCTCGAGCGGATCGAGAACCCCGACCACCTGCTGCGCATCCCGCGCTTCCAGATCGGCAAGGTCGGGCTTGAATCCCGCATGGAAGAGGTGCTGCGCGGCAAGGCCGGCACCAAGCGGGTCGAGGTGAATGCCGCCGGCCGCGTGATGCGCGAACTGGATCGGCAGGAAGGCAAGACCGGCGCGAATATCCAGCTGACCGTGGACAATGCATTGCAGTCCTATGTCCAGGCCCGGCTTGCGGGGGAAAGTGCCGCCGCCGTCGTGATGGATTGCCAGACGGGCGATCTGCTGTCGATTGCCTCGGCCCCCAGCTTCGATCCCAACCTCTTCGTGCGCGGGATTTCTGTCGCGGATTACGCGAGCCTGACCGAGAACAAGTACCGTCCGCTGGCCAACAAATCGGTGCAGGGGCTTTATCCGCCGGGGTCCACCTACAAGATGGTGACGGTGCTGGCGGCGCTGGATGCCGGCGTGATCAGCCCCGAGGAAACCGTCTGGTGTCCGGGTCATCTGGAAGTCTCGGGGCGGCGGTTTCACTGTTGGAAACGCGCGGGTCATGGCCACATGAACCTTGAGACCGCGCTGCGCGAAAGCTGCGATGTCTATTACTACGATCTGGCGCTGAAGGTCGGCATCGACGCGATGTCGGCCATGGCCGAAAAGCTGGGCATCGGCGTGCGCTTCGATCTGCCGATGTCCGCCGTGGCGCGGGGCCGTGCCCCCACCCGCGACTGGAAGCGCGAGAATGTGGGCCAGGACTGGGTGGTGGGCGATACGGTCAACGCCTCGATCGGGCAGGGTTTCGTGCTGACGTCGCCGCTGCATCTGGCCGTGATGACCGCGCGTCTGGCCGTGGGCCGCAAGGTAGAGCCGCGCCTGATCCGCAGCATCGACGGGATCGAACAGCCCATCATCGCCCCCGAACCGCTGGGCTTCAACGAGAACCACATGCGCGCGATCCGTCGCGCGATGTTCGAGGCCACGAACAACCGGCGCGGCACGGCCTATGGCAGCCGGATCATCACCGACGGCTACCGGATGGCTGGCAAGACCGGCACCAGCCAGGTGCGCAACATCACCGCCGCCGAACGGGCGCGCGGCGTCATCCGCAACGAGGACCTGCCGTGGGAACGGCGCGATCACGCGCTGTTCGTGAACTATGCGCCCTATGATGATCCGCGCATCGCCGTGGCGGTGGTGGTGGAACATGGTGGCGGCGGGTCGGCGGTTGCGGCCCCCGTGGCGCGCGACATCACGCTGCAGGCGCTTTACAAGGGCGACCCGCCGCTTGACGCCTATCCCGAGGGCGATCGCTCCCGCATTCAGGCCTTGCAGGAAAGACTGCGCCGTGAACGTGCGCCGGCCACACGGCCCGGACAGGATCGCGCATGAGCTATCTTGAATATACCGTCAAGACGGTACCCTCGGGCATCCGCAAGGTGCTCTATCTCAACTGGCCACTGGTGCTCTTGCTGATTGCCGTGGCCAGCGTGGGCTTTCTGATGCTTTATTCCGTGGCTGGCGGATCCTTCAGCCCCTGGGTCGAGCCGCAGATGAAGCGTTTCGCGCTGGGGCTTGTGGCCATGTTCATCGTGGCACTTGTGCCGATCTGGTTCTGGCGCAACATGGCGGCCCTTGCCTATCTGGTGTCGCTGGCGCTTCTGCTGATGGTCGAATTCTTCGGCGTCACCGGCATGGGGGCGCAACGCTGGATCGATCTGGGCTTCATGCGCCTGCAACCATCGGAACTGGCCAAGGTCACGCTGGTGATGTTCCTCGCCGCCTATTACGACTGGTTGCCCATGAAGAAGGTCTCGCATCCGTTCTGGGTCGCGGTACCTTTGTTCTTCATCATGCTGCCGACCTTTCTGGTCCTGACGCAACCTGATCTGGGCACGGCCCTTCTGCTGGTGTTCGGCGGTGGGGGGCTGATGTTCTTGGCCGGGGTGCATTGGGGCTATTTCGCGGCTGTCATCGCCTCGGGCGTGGGATTGGTGGTGGCGGTATTCCAGTCGCGCGGCACCTCGTGGCAATTGCTCAAGGATTACCAGTATCGCCGGATCGACACCTTCCTTGACCCGGCGCAGGACCCGTTGAACGCGGGCTATCACATCACGCAGGCCAAGATCGCCCTTGGATCCGGCGGCTGGACGGGGCGCGGCTTCATGCAGGGCACGCAGAGCCGGCTGAACTTCCTGCCCGAAAAGCACACCGATTTCATCTTCACGACCCTGGCCGAAGAATTCGGCTTCATCGGCGGGATCTCGTTGCTGGGTCTTTACGCGCTGATCATCGTCTTCTGTGTCGCCAGCGCCCTGTCGAACAAGGACCGTTTCGCCTCGTTGCTGACATTCGGTGTGGCGCTGACCTTCTTTCTCTACTTCGCCGTGAACATGTCGATGGTCATGGGCCTTGCGCCCGTCGTCGGCGTGCCCCTGCCGCTGGTCAGCTATGGCGGATCGGCGATGCTGGTGCTGATGGTCGCCTTCGGGCTGGTCCAGAGCGCCCATATCCACAAACCAAGGTAAGACCGCATGACCGTGAATATTCTTTTCGCCGCAAAGCCTGACAGCTGGGCCGCCTATGAAACGCCGCTGAAAACCGCACTGCACGAGGTGGGTGTCACCGCCGACCTGCGGCGCGACTTCGCCCCCGCCGAGGTGGATTATATCGTCTATGCCCCCAACAGCACGGTGCAGGATTTCACGCCCTATACCCGCTGCAAGGCGGTGCTGAACCTTTGGGCCGGGGTCGAGAACGTGGTCGGCAACACAACCCTGACCCAGCCGCTGGCGCGGATGGTGGATCACGGCTTGACCCAGGGCATGATGGAATGGGTCACCGGCCATGTGCTGCGCCATCATCTGGGGATGGATGCCCATATCCACGGGCTGCAAGGCCGTTGGGACAAGCATGTGCCGCCGCTGGCCGAGGATCGTCAGGTGACGATCCTTGGCATGGGTGCGCTGGGATCGGCCTGCGCCAAGGCGCTGGCGGGTCTGGGCTTTGACGTGACCGGCTGGAGCCGCAGTGCCCATGATGTGGCGGGCGTACGTTGCCTGCATGGCGATGCCGGCTTGGCGCAGGCGCTGTCGCGCGCGCAGATTCTGGTGCTGCTGCTGCCCCTGACCGACGCGACCGAGAACCTGCTGGATGCAGCCAAGCTGGCGCAGCTGCCCCCCGGTGCGGTGATCCTGAACCCCGGACGCGGCGCGCTGATCGACGATGCGGCCCTTCTGACTGCGCTGGACAGCGGCCATGTCGGCCATGCCACGCTGGACGTGTTCCGTGTCGAACCCCTGCCCGCGGATCATATGTTCTGGGCGCATCCATCGGTGACGGTCACACCGCATATCGCCTCCGAGACGCGCCCGGCCTCGGCCTCGCGCGTGATCGCGGAAAACGTGCGGCGCGGCGAGGCGGGCGAGCCTTTCGTGCATCTGGTGGATCGCAAGCTGGGCTATTGATCCCGGCGTGACCTCAGCGCAGCTTGGGCGGGCGTGCGGGATCCGATCCCGGCGCCATCCGCAGCACCTCCTGCACGGCCTCAACGGGCTGGGGCAGATCGAAGCGCAGGCCTTGCTGGGCCAGCCGCGCCGCCATCGGTTCAGAGGCGCGGAAAAAGGCCACATCCAGCGCGCCCGCCTCGATCCCCGAGAATGTCAACGCCTCGGCCACGGCCTTGGCCAGCGCACCTTGCGCGCCGGGTGCGGCATCGACGAAGGCCAGCATGTGCCCCTTGCCCCCGCCCTCATAGGTGACGCCCAGAAGAAAGGCCGCCTCGGCCAGACCGGCGGCGCTGGCCAGCTTGGCATCGAGCGCGGTCAGCAGCCGTTCGGGCAAGCCGCGCGGCGGGGCCAGCCCCTCAATCCGGGCCTCGGCCTCGGCGGGGGCGTTGCCAAGAGTGCCTGCCAGCCATGTCACCGCCTGCGGCGGGATCAGGATCGAGGACGGCGCCACATCAAGGTTGACGCCCATGCCGATGCCCTGCTCGGCCAGCAACCCGGCGATGACCCGGCCCGACAGCGCCGCATAGGGCGCGGGTTTGCCCACGAATTGTGCCAGACGGTCGTCACGGTCGAAGACCAGCACGAAACTGGCATCCCCCAGATCGAAAACCTCAGGGGTGATGTTGTCGCCCTGCGCCTCGTCAGTCAGCAGAAGAAACAGCTCGCAATCGGCCAGCCGTTCATAGAAGCGCAGGCGCGCGGCATCGTCATCGGGCGCGGCCTCCATCGCGGCATGGGCGGCATCAAGCGGGGTCAGGTCTGTCATCCATCACTCTCCGGACAGCGGCACGCAGATCAGGCAGGACATCTGCCGCGAACCATGGATTTTTGCGAAGCCAAGCGGTATTGCGCCAGGACGGATGAGGCAAGGGGAAAACCCCGGGGGCATGGGCGCGCCAATCCGCCACCGTTTGCGTCACTGGCGCGCGACTGCCCAGATGCCAGCGATGGGCATGCCCGCCCACCAGGATGCGCAACCCGATCTGCCCCAGTTGGTCCATGACCTGCCCGTGCCATGTCCGCGCGCAGACCGGCGGTGGCGGAAGGTCCGCCCCCTTGGCGTCATAGCCCGGAAAGCAGAAAGCCATCGGCACGATCGCGACCCTGTCCCGGTCGTAGAATTCAGCCGGGGACAATCCCAGCCAGTCGCGCAACCGATCGCCCGAAGGGTCATCGAAAGGCCGCCCCGACAGGTGCACCCGCATCCCCGGCGCCTGCCCGGCGATCAGCAGTCGCGCGCCCGGGCGAAACCACACAACGGGGCGCGGCGCATGGGCTGTCACCGTCGCCGCAAAGCGCGCATGGCACAGGGTGCAGGCCGCAATATCGCGGGCAAGATCGCATCTGAGGTCGCTCATCGGAAAGAGTTTAGCACCCACCCCAAGCGGGTCCATACCGGCGGGCCTGACAGGCAACTTCGGCTTGGTGAATTTTCCCGAGTTAAGGTATAGTCGCGCACGAAAGCCATAATATGGCCCCGAAAGCGTGTGATTTTCAGCCAACGGCTCGACAGATGCCCGGAGCCGTTGCTAAGTGGGAGTTAACATAACCCCGTTAAGAGGGTGGGCAGGAGCAGACCGGAGCGTTTGATGCTCGAATTCGATAATGTCAGCAAGTCCTTCTGGACGGGCACCCAACGCAAGGTGATCCTTGATCGCGTCAGTTTCCGCGTGGAACTGGGCAATTCGCTTGGCATTCTGGCACCCAATGGCACCGGCAAGACCACATTAATCAACATGATGGCGGGGCTGGAAAAACCCGATGAAGGCGTGATCCGCCGCGAGGCGCGCATCAGCTTTCCGCTGGGCTTCATGGGCGGCGTCGTCTCGCGCGTGTCGGCGGTGGAAAACAGCCGCTATATCGCGCGGCTTTACGGGCTGGACCCCGATTATGTCGAAGCTTTCTGCCGCTGGCTCTGCAATCTGGGCGAATATTTCGAACAGCCGCTGGGCACCTATTCCTCGGGGATGCGGGCGCGGTTCTCGTTTGCGCTGATGCTGGCGCTGGATTTCGACATCTACCTGATCGACGAAGGGATGCCGTCCTCGACCGATGCCGAATTCAACCGCAAGGCCGGCGATGTCCTGCGCGAAAGGCTACGCACCACGACGGTGATCATCGTCTCGCACCAACCACAAGTTCTTGAAAAATTTGCCCGATCTGCCGCCGTGCTGATGGATGGCAAGCTGCACATGTTTGACACCTTGGAAGAAGCGAAAGAGCTCTATGATTACGAAACCCAAGGCTAGGAAATTCCGCATTCGTCGTAGCCTGGCCGCGCCTGACGCCGACACCGATCAGGCACAGGGCATGGGACGTGCCGCCAATGCGCGCCCGCTGATCCCGCAGCCTGCCGGATTGTCGGCCGTGCAGTCGGACCGATCCGGCCGGACCGAGGATCTGGCCGATCATATCGAGCGTCGTCGCGCCGCGGCCCGCGCCGAATTGCAGGGCCAGACGCCGATCCCGGATGACTCCGGTCCCGATTTCTCGGAGCTGGTCACGACCTCGCCGCATGCAGAAGCCGGCCCCGAGATCGACGCCATCCGCCGCGAGGGTCTGACGGGGCGGCAATTGCGCATGGCGCGCAGGGTGGCACAGAAACACGGCCTTGCGCCCACCTCGGATTTCGACGCGGTGCGCCTGCTGCGCGCCGAAGGGATCGATCCGTTCCAGCGCACGACCATGCTGGATCTGGTGATGCCCCGCGAGGACGAGGACGCGGATGAAGCAGCGCCCCCGGCGCATCGGCGCGATAGCGCGCAGCTCGCCGCCCCTGCCGGGGCCACCCCGATCGGGCGGGTCCAGCTGCCGCAAACCATGCCGGCGGGCAACCCCTACCTGCCCTCGACCGAGACCAACCCGGCCGAACGTCGGGCGCGTGACATCATGGACATCCAGCGTGACATCGCCCGGCGTCGGCGGCGCAAGCTGGTACTGTTGCTGACACGGCTGAGCGCCTTCGTCTTTCTGCCGACCATTCTGGCCGGATGGTATTATTTCGTCCACGCCACCCCGATGTATGCCACCAAGTCGGAATTCCTGATCCTTCAGGCGGATGCGCAGGGTGGCTCGGGCCTGGGCGGGCTGCTGAGCGGTACGCAATTCGCCACCAATCAGGACAGTATCGCGGTGCAGTCCTACATGCAGTCGCGCGATGCGATGCTGCGCCTGAACGAGGACATGGGTTTCAAGTCCCATTTCAAGCAGGACTGGATCGACCCGATCCAGCGCCTTGAGACGGATGCCACCGATGAGGCCGCCTACAAGGTCTACAAGAAGAACGTGAAGATCGGATACGATCCCACCGAAGGCGTGATCCGCATGGAAGTGATCGCCGCAGATCCGCAGATCAGCGCAGAATTTTCGTCGCATCTGATCCAGTACGCCGAAGATCGGGTGGACGAGTTGTCGCGCCGCAAGCGCGAAGACCAGATGCGCGATGCAAGGGCAAGCCTTGAAACCGCCAAGGGGGAGAGGCGCGAGGCGCAGGAACGTCTGGTCGCTTTGCAGGAGGGGTCGATCCTTGACCCGCAGGGCGAGATTGCCAGTATCCGGGCGCTGATCAACGCGGTCGAACTGCAGCTTCAGGAAAAGGAACTGGCGCTGAATTCGCAGC
>JBFHIW010000035.1:0-38714 GCA_041596235.1 Paracoccaceae bacterium | reverse complement strand
CGAGACAAGGATCAGGTCATGCCGCTTGGCGAAATCGGCCACGCCCTGCAGTTCGGCGCGTGTCCAGACCCGCCCTCCCGGATTATGCGGCGAGCACAGGATCACCATCTTCGCGCTGCCATCCATCTGCGCATCATAGGCGTCGAAATCCATCTCGTAGCGGCCGCCGTTGCTGACCAGCGGGCATTCGATCACCTTGCGCCCGTTGGCTTTGATGACCTTGGCAAAGGCGTGATAGACCGGCGTGAACAGCACCACCCCGTCGCCGGGCTGTGTGTAGGTGTCGACACACATGGCGGTGCCATTCACCAGACCATGGGTGCTGAAGATCCATTCCGGGGCCACCGTCCAGCCGTGGCGCGTCTGCATCCACCAGCAGATCGCGGCGCGATAGGCGGCATCGTCGCCGTAATAGCCGTAGACCCCGTGATCGTGCATTCCGGCCACCGCATTCTGGATGCAGTCGGGGGCGCGGAAATCCATGTCGGCCACCCACATGGGAATGCCATCGGATGCGGGCACACCATAGAGTTTCTCCATCATGTCCCACTTCACGGAATGGGTGCCGAAACGGTCGATCGGGGTGTCAAAGCTCATCTGTATCTCCTGTTTGGGCACAGCCTAACCCGTGACAGAGCGGCTGCAACGGGCAATTTTGCGCCCAAGGGGCCGTTTTGCACCATTGCACCGCAAGGGCCGCTGTCCTATCTCGTTCTGCATGACAAAACGCCCGATCCTGATCCATCCCGACCCACGCCTGAAAAAGGTCTCGGCCCCCGTGCCGGACCTGAGCGACGATCTGCGCCGGCTGGCCGATGACATGCTGGAAACCATGTATGACGCGCCGGGCATCGGGCTGGCCGCCCCGCAGGTGGGCGTGAATTCCCGCCTTGTCGTGCTGGATTGCGTCAAGGCCGATGCCGAGGCGCCGCGCCCGCTGATCATGTTCAACCCCGAGATCATCGCCGCCTCGGACGAGCGCAGCGTCTACGAGGAAGGCTGCCTGTCGATCCCCGAGCAATATGGCGAGGTCGAGCGCCCCGCCGAAGTGACGGTGCGCTGGATCGACCGCGACGGGCGCGAGCAGCAGGAGGATTTCGCAGGCCTCTGGGCGACCTGCGTACAGCACGAGGTCGATCACCTCGATGGCAAGCTGTTCATCGACTACCTCAAGCCGCTGCGCCGTCAGCTGATCACCCGGCGGATGCAGAAGCTGAAGCGCGAGCGGGCGCGGGTGTGAGCGGGCTGCCGATCCTGCGCTGGCCCGATGCGCGCCTGTCGCAGGTCTGCGACCCGATTGACCCGGGCGAGGATCTGGGCGCTCTGGTGCGCGACATGTTCGAAACAATGTACAACGCCCCCGGGCGCGGGTTGGCCGCGCCGCAGGTGGGCGTGATGAAGCGGCTTTTCGTGATGGATTGCGGCTGGAAGGAAGGCGATATGACCCCGATGGTGTGCATCAACCCCGAAATCCTGTCTGCCGACGGCATGGCGCCGGGCAGTGAGGGCTGCCTGTCGATTCCCGGTGTGCTGGCCGAGGTGATGCGCCCCGAGCGCATCCTGCTGCGCTTTCGCGATCTGGAGGGGCGCGTGCAGGAGGTCGAACTTGACGGTTTCGAGGCGCGTTGCGCCCAGCACGAGCTGGATCATCTGGACGGTATCGTGACCTTCGACCGGCTGTCGGACGAGGCGCGGCGCGTGGTCGAAGCCGCCTATTCCGTCAGCTTTCCGGTGCGCCCCGCGTGACCGCGCGGCGCTGCATCCCATGGCCTGACGCGCGCCTGCGGACCCCGGCCGCCGATGTGGCCGCCATCACCGATGAGATCCGCGCGATCTGGACCGACATGATCGACACGATGGAGGCGATGCCCGGCGTCGGCCTTGCCGCCCCCCAGATCGGGGTGATGCTGCGGCTGGCGGTTGTCGATGCTTCGGACAAGCGCGGGCAGGTGGTGCGCATGGCCAACCCCGAGGTTGTCCACGCCTCGGTGCAGTTGCGCGAGCATGACGAGGCCAGCCCCAACCTGCCCGGCGTGCATGCCACGATCAGCCGCCCCCGTGCGGTGCTGGTGCGGTTCCTGAACGATCAGGGTGCGATCGAGGAGCGTGATTTCGTGGGCCTCTGGGCGACATCGGTGCAGCACCAGATCGACCATCTGGCGGGGCGGATGTATTTCGACCACCTGTCCAAGGTGAAGCGCGACATGCTGATCCGCCGCGCAAGGAAACTGGCATGAAGGTTGTCTTCATGGGCACGCCCGATTTCTCGGTCCCGGTGCTGGAGGCGCTGGTCGAGGCGGGGCATGAAGTTGTCGCTGTCTATTGCCAGCCGCCGCGCCCGGCGGGTCGCGGCAAGAAGGAAACGCCTACGCCGGTGCATCGGCGCGCGGCAGAAATGGGCCTGCCGGTGCGCCACCCGGTCAGCCTGAAGGGGGCCGAGGCACAGGCCGGTTTCGCCGCCCTTGATGCTGATGTGGCGGTGGTCGTGGCTTATGGCCTGATCCTGCCACAGGCCGTGCTGGATGCGCCGCGTCATGGCTGCCTGAACATCCACGCCAGCCTTCTGCCGCGCTGGCGCGGCGCCGCCCCCATCCACCGCGCGATCATGGCGGGCGATGCCGCGACGGGCATCTGCATCATGCAGATGGAGGCGGGGCTGGATACCGGCCCCGTGCTGCTGCGCGAGGCGACGCCGATCGGACCCGAGGAAACCACGGGGCAACTGCATGACCGTCTGTCACAGATGGGTGCGCGGCTGATCGTGGAGGCGCTGGCGCGGCTGCACGGCCTTTCGCCCGAGACGCAGCCAGAGGCGGGCGTCACCTATGCCGCCAAGATCGACAAGGCCGAGGCAGGCGTGGACTGGAGCCGCCCCGCAACGGAAGTGGACCGGCTGATCCGGGGCCTCTCGCCCTTTCCGGGGGCCTGGACCCAACATGACGGGCAGCGGATCAAGCTGCTTGGCGCGCGTCTGGCCGATGGTTCCGGCGCACCCGGCACGGTGCTGGATGACGCGCTGACGGTGGCCTGTGGCACCGGCGCGGTGCAGCTTTTGCGCTTGCAACGCGCAGGCCGGGGCGCGCAGGATGCGGCAGAGTTTCTGCGCGGTCAGCCCTTGCCGAAAGGGACGCGGTTTTAGGCGGTCTTTCACAGGAGTATGTCATGTTTCCCATGTTGATCGGTACGGTGGTGATTGCGGGGATCGTGGGCTATGCCTCGGAAAAGACGGGCTTTACCCGCAACGGATACCTGCAATCCATCATCATTTGCGTCGGCGGCGCTTTCCTGTTCTACTTTGTGCGGATCATGTTCGGATTGAGCATCGGAAGCCCCGGTGTCGATGCGATCCTGTCTTCGGTCGGGGCGCTGATCCTTGTGCCGACCCATTGGCGCAACAGATAGGGGGACGTGATGGGTGTGATCTGGTTGCTGATCGTCGGAGCCGCAGCGGGATTCATCGCCACCCGCCTGATGCGGGTCGAGGCGGATATCATCACCACGGTCGTCATCGGCATGATCGGTGCGCTGATCGGCGGGCTGGTGCTGCGCATGCTGCTGGCGGTGATGGGCGTTGGTGCCGGTCTGGTGGGCGCGATCCTCGGATCACTGCTGCTGATCTGGCTCTGGCAGCTTTACACGGGCCGCAAATAGCCGGCCTTGCACGGGATGCGCGGGCAGTTCCTGGATATTTGAAGCAAGAAGAAGCCGCAGGTCAGAGCGCCTGTGCCGCCGCCGCAAAGCGCCGTGCCTCGTCCGGGGCATGACCCATCTGCCGGGCCGCATCGAAGACCGGAGCAAGATCGAGGTCGGGATAGGTCTGCATGGCCAGTGCCGCAAGATCCGCGCCTGTCGCACCCGCCTCCTTGCAGAGCGCCTTGATCGCCGCCTGCGCCTCGGGGCGGGGCAGGTGTTGGGCCAGCGCGAAGCTGAGTGCCTCGGCATGGATCAGGTTCTGCCCCGTGGTCATGGCGGCCAGCATCGTGGTCGGGGTGGGGGCCAGCGTGCGCGACAGGCTTTCGCCGTGGATCAGAGTGGCGGTGGCGGCAAGGCACAGTTGCGGCAGTACCAGCCATTCGGTGAACCAGGCCGCGCCATCACGGTCCAGCCGGTGCAGCGCCGCGCCCTGCAGCGTGGCGTTCAGCCCTGCGGCATGCCGCGCGGTGGCGGCCATGGCCGAGGGCAGGACCGGGTTCTGCTTTTGCGGCATCGTCGAGGAGGCGCCGGCGGCCCCGAGCGAGACCTCTGCAATCCCCGTCTGGGTCATCAGCAGCAGATCCTCGGCCATCTTGCCAAGGGCAAGCGCGAGGCGCGTCTGCCAATCGGCGATCCGCAGGAGCGGGCCGCGGTCGCTGTGCCAGCTGCGCTGCGGATCGACGAGGTTCAGGGCCTCTGCCAGCGCCGCGCGTGTGGCGGGCGCCTTTGGCCCAAGGGCCGCCGATGTGCCCGCCGCCCCAGACAGCGACACCCAGAGCGAGGATTGGCGCAGCGCGGGCAGTTCGGCCAGCAGGTCCAGCAGCGGGCTGCCCCAATGGGCGACAGTCGCGCCAAAGCTGGTGGGCGTCGCGTGCTGGCCATAGGTGCGCGCGGCCATGGGCGTTGCGGCATGATCCTCTGCCAGCCGCCCCAGCGCCTTGACCGTCTCGGTCAACATCGCCTCTTGCAGGGCCAGCATCTGCCTGAGCCGCAGCATCAGCCCGGTGTCGATGATATCCTGCGAGGTGGCCCCCCAATGGGCGTATTGCGCATGTTCCGGCGCCTCCATCGCGGTGCGGAAGGCGGTGACCAGCCCCGGCACGCTGACCCCGTTCTGCCCGGTGGGCTGGGACAGGGCGGCGGGGTCGATCTGCACCTCCATCGCGGCGCGGTGGATATAGGCGGCGGCGGTTTCAGGGATCACCCCAAGCGCGCCCTGCGCCTTGGCCAGAGCGCCTTCGACCAGCAGCATCGCGCGCACCTCGGCGCTGTCGGTGAAGAGGCGTCCCACATCGCCCGCAGGAAAAAGGCGGCTGTAGAGCGGGCTGTCGAAGACGGAGGCGGCCATGGGTCAACCCTTTGCGATTTGGGTCAGAAGATCGGCCAGCCCCTCGGGGTCGGCAAAGAAGGGCGAATGGCCCGTGGGCATGGCATGGACATCCTGCGCGGGCCAGTCCTCGGTCATGCGGCGTTGATATTCGGGCGGGATGGTCTGGTCATCGTCGCAGCGGATATAGCTGCGCCTGACGCCGGCATAGGCATCGGTCAGCCGGATCGGCGTGGCCTGCGGTCTGATCGCCTGAATGCAGAGGCGCGGCAGGGCGTAATCCACCGCCTCGGCCGGGCAGTCGTTGTAGAAAAGCCCCGGCGCCTTTGACAGATCCACGCGGAAGGCGAGGCCATCCTCGGTGCGGGTCGCGGCATCGGCCATGGGCTGGCGGGGTGCTTCGGCGCGCATCTCGACAAGGCTGCGACCGTCCTGCGCGGCATAGGCGCAAAGATAGATCAGCCGGTCGATCTTTTGCGGTGCCATTTCTGCGGCCAGCGATATGGGAAAGCCGGCCATGGAATGGCCGACCAGCATGACCGGCGTGTCGATTGCATCGAGGATCGCCTGCGCATATCCCTCAAGCGTGACCTCGGTATAGGGGGTCTTGTCGGCGCCATGCCCCGGCAGGTCGATGGCGCGGGCGGTATGGCCGCGCGCCGTCAGCGCCGGGATCAGGTCGCGCCAGCACCACGCGCCGTGGCACGATCCGTGAACCAGAAGAAAATCAGCCATTCAGATATCCAGAAAAACCGTTTCATTGTCGCCCTGAAGGCGGATGTCGAAACGATACTGGCCTTCGCCAGTCTTCTTTGCAATCAGCGTCTCCACATGCGGGCGCTGTTCGATGCGCGCCAGCAGCGGATCGGCGGTGTTGTCCTCATCCTCGAAATAGATGCGGGTCGAGAGGCCGATGTTGATGCCGCGCGCCACGATCCACAGGCTGATATGGGGCGCCTGCACCCCGCCGCTGCGATGGGGCACGGGGCCGGGCTTGACCGTGGTCAGGGTGAAGAGCCCGCTGTCCTTGTCGGCGGCGAAACGGCAAAAGCCGCTGACGGCGGGATCGGCGCCGTTCTGCCCGGCGAAACGCCCCGCCGCATCGGGTTGCCAGCTTTCGATCATCGCATCGCGCAGCGCCCAGCCGGTGCCGTCGATCACCGCACCGGTGATGGTGATGATCTGCCCCTTGGTGCCGGGGCCGATGGGTGACAGACCCAGATCCTGCGGATAGACGCCGGGCAGCCCCGCGAAGGAGGGAATGCAGCCGATATGCACATAGGGCCCGGCCGTCTGGGATGGGGTTTCGATCAGCGTATCAAGCGATTGCACCATGGCTCACATCCCTTCCAGTCGGTTCTCGAACATGGTCTGGCGGCGGCCGCGCAGCACGATGTCGAACTTGTAGGCGAGGAAATCCAGCGGTCTGGCCCGCGCCATGTCCAGCGGTGCGACCAGCCGGTCAAGCTGGCTGCGGGTCTTGATCGTGGCGGCGATGGGGCAGCGGTCGATCAGGGGGTCGCCCTCGAAATACATCTGGGTGATCAGGCGCTGGCCGAAGCTGTGCCCGAAGACCGAGATATGGATATGCATGGGGCGCCAGTCATTCGCCCGGTTGGGCCAGGGATAGGCACCGGGGCGGATCGTCAGGAACTGATAACGCCCTTCGGCATCGGTGATCGTGCGTCCGCAGCCGCCGAAATTGGGATCAAGCGGGGCCAGGTAATTGTCCTTCACATGGCGATAGCGCCCGCCTGCATTGGCCTGCCAGATCTCGACCAGCGTATGCGGCACGGGGCGCGCGTTCTCATCCAGTACGCGGCCATGCATCAGGATACGCTCGCCGATCGCGGGGCTGCCGTCCTTGGAAAAGTTCAGGATCAGGTTGTTGTCCAGCGGCCCCAGCAGGGAATGGCCGAACCGTGGTCCGGTTTCTTCGCTGGGCGTGCTTTCCATCGACAGCAGCGGCCATTGCGGCGAGCGCGGGACCGAGGTCTTGTAGTCCGGATCATAGGGCACCGGATGCATGTCACGCTGGCGCGGGATCAGTGCGCCTGCGTCACTTTCACCGTCATCGGTCATGTCTTTCATCATCTGCCTCCATCTCGGCATAGGTGGCCTTGGCCAGCTTCAGCGCATGATTGGCGCGCGGCACGCCGGCGTAGATCGCCACATGCTGAAACGCCTCAAGCACATCCTGCTTGCTGGCCCCGGTGCGGGCGGTGGCGCGGATATGCATCGGGATTTCCTCGAAATTGCCGGTCGCGGCCAGCAGCGCCAGCGTCAGCATGGACCGCTCGCGCAAGCTGATCGCGTCGCTGGCCCAGACCGTGCCCCAGGCACCTTCGGTGATGAGGGTCTGGAACGGTGCGTCAAAGGCTGTCTTGGCCCGTTCCGCCCGGTCCACATGGGCATCGCCCAGAACCTTGCGGCGCACCTCCATCCCCTTGTCATACCGGTCAGACATGGCCGACATCCTGCATGAACCGGGTCAGTACGGCGGCGTATTCATCGGGCTGTTCGACGCAGGGCAGATGGCCTGCCTTGCGGATCAGGTGGAACTGCGATCCGGGGATCAGATCGACGGTCTCGCGCACCAGATCGGGCGGGGTCGATCCGTCATCGGATCCGGCAATGCCCAGCGTGGGCAGGCGCAGCCCCGAGGTGGGCGTGTAGAAATCCGTCCCCGAAATGGCGGCGGAACAGCCCATGTATCCCTCGGCCGGTTGGCGCACCAGCATGTTGCGCCAGGCATGGAATTCCGCTGTCTTGCGGAACGGGGCCGAGAACCACCGCTCCATGATGCTGTCGGCCAGCGCCTCGATACCGCCGGTGCGCACCGCCGCGATCCGCTCGTCCCACATGGCGGGCTGGCCGATCTTGGCGCCGGTGTTCGACAGCACCATCGCGCGGATAAGGTCCATCCGCTTGACCGCAAGGCCCTGCGCGATCATCCCGCCGATGGACAGGCCCACGAACAGCGCATCCTTCACCGCCAGATGATCCATCAGCCGCTCCGCATCGCGCACCAGTGTGCCCATGGAAAAGGGCGCTGGTGTCAGCTCGGTCAGGCCATGGCCGCGCTTGTCATAGCGGATGTATTTCAGACCCTGCGGCAGCAGCGGCAGCACCTGATCCCACAGGCGCAGGTCGGTGCCCAGCGAGTTGGCAAAGACAACGGGCCGCCCATCCGGGTTGCCGTCGATACGGTAATGGACTTTCAGGTCTCCAAGGTCGGCAATACGCATCAGTATGGCAATCCCACATAGTTTTCCGCCATCACGCGCTGGGCGGCGGCAGAGGTTTCCAGATAATCCAGCTCGGCCTCCTGCATGCGCTGATCAAAGGCCGACTGGTCCGGGAACCGGTGTAGCATGGTGGTCAGCGACCAGGAAAATCTTTCGGATTTCCAGACACGCGCCAGCGCACGTTCCGAGTATTTCGTCACGCCTTCGTCGTCGCCCTGATAATACTGGATCAGGCCTTCATGCAGGTAATGCACGTCGCCAATGGCAAGGTTCAGTCCCTTGGCCCCGGTTGGCGGCACGATATGGGCCGCGTCCCCCACAAGGAACAACCGACCCCAGCGCATCGGTTCGGCCACGAAGGACCGCAGGGGGGCGATGGATTTCTCGATCGAAGGTCCGGTGACAAGGGTCTCGGCCGCATCTGCCGGGATGCGGCGGCGCAGCTCGTCCCAGAAGGCCTGATCCGACCATTGATCGACCGTATCGATCAGCGGGCATTGCACGTAATAGCGGCTGAGGTTGGCATTGCGCATCGAGCACAACGCGAACCCCCGTTCATGGTTGGCATAGATCAGCTCGTGACTGACGGGGGGCGTTTCCGACAGGATGCCCAGCCAGCCGAAAGGATAGACGCGTTCGTATTCGCGCAGCACATCGGCGGGGATTTCCTTGCGGCAGGGGCCGTGGAACCCGTCGCACCCGGCGACGAAATCGCAATCGACCCGGTGGACTTTGCCATCCTTGAGGAAGGTCACATAGGGCTTGTCGGTATCCAGCCCATGCGGCTTGACGCCCGTGGCCTCGTGGATCACCACGCCGCCAGCCTTGTCGCGCGCGGCATAGAGATCACGCGTCACCTCGGTCTGGCCATAGACCATGACCTGCTTGCCCACCAATTCGTCAAAGGCGATGCGAAAGCCCCGGTTGCGTGCGGCCAGATAGGTGCCGCCATGCACAAAGCCTTCCTTGTCCATGCGCGCGCCCACGCCGGCCTTTCGCAGCATCTCGACGCTGCCCCACTCCAGCACGCCCGCGCGGATCCGGCCCAGCACATAGGCGCGGGTCTGGCGTTCCAGAACCACCGTGTCGATGCCCGCATTGTGCAGCAGCTGTGACAGCAGCAGGCCCGATGGCCCCCCGCCGATGATGCAGACCTGTGTGCGCATGTCCTGATCCCCCCGCTCGCAGTTCAAGGGAAGCAAAATTAGTTTACGGTGTCAATTAAATTCCAGCCGTGCCTGCGCTCAGGGTTTGAGGGTGTTCAGCGCCTCTTCATACATTTCAAGATCCACATTCCCGCCCGAGGCCACGACGATCACCGCGTCGCCTTCGATCTGGTCGCGCCGGCAGAGGGCTGCGGCCAGTGCCACGGCGCCCCCCGGTTCCAGCACGATCTTGAGGCGCAAGAAGGCCTGTGCCATGGCGCGCAACGCCTCCTGATCGGTCACCACAAGGCCGGGTCCGCACAGCCGTTGCATGATCGGAAACGTCAGCTTGCCGGGGCTTGGCGTGACGATCGCATCGCAGATGCTGCCGGTCATGCTGGCGTTGCGCTGAATGCTGCCAGCCGCGAGGGAGCGTGCGGTATCGTCGAAATCCTTGGGCTCGACGGGCCGCGCCCGCAGGCCGGGGGCCTCGGCCTCCAGCGCCATGGCAATCCCCGATGTCAGCCCGCCGCCACCGCAGCAGACCAGCACATCGGCCGTTTCGATGCCCGCGGCGCGGGCCTGTTCGGCGATCTCAAGACCTGTCGTGCCCTGACCCGCGATCACCTGCGGCTCGTCGAAGGGTTTGATCAGGGTCAGGCCACGCTCCTGCGACATCCGCTCGCCGATGGCGTCGCGATCCTCGGTCGCACGATCATAGAGCACGACCTCGGCCCCGAGGGCGCGGGTGTTCTCGATCTTCAGGCGCGGCGCATCCGACGGCATGATGATGACCGACGGCACACCATGCTGGGTCGCGGCCAGCGCCACGCCCTGTGCATGATTGCCCGATGAAAAGGCGATCACGCCGCTGGCGCGCACATCCTCGGGCAGGGCCGACACGGCGGAATAGCCGCCGCGATACTTGAAGCTGCCCGTGTGTTGCAGGCATTCGGCCTTGATGAAGACACGCCGCCCGGCAAGGTGGTCGATGAAGGGCGAAGACAGCAGCGGTGTTACCCGCGCATGGCCCCGAAGCCGCTCTGCCGCGGCGCGGATCATCTCGATATTCACGTCATCTGCTCCAGCCAACGGTTCAGCGCCGCCAGCGCCTCTGGTTCATCCAGGAAAGGGATATGCGCGCGATTCGGCACATGGGCCACGATCAGGCCGGGCATCCGGTCGGCCATGCGCGCCACCGTGGCGCTGGTCAGCAGGTCCGAATTCGCCCCGTGGATCACCGCGCAGGGCAACGGCGCGATGGCGTCGAACAGCGGCCACAGATCGGGCGCACCCTTGGCCCCGGCGGCGATCACCGCATCGCGCAGGCCGGGATCGTAGTTGATCCTGACGCCTTCGGGCGTCTCGACATGGGTATGGGTGACCTCCTGCCGCCAACGGGTCAACGGCACGCCGGGGAATTTCGACTCCATCGCCGCCTTGCGCGCGGTTGCCAGCGCGTCCAGCGTGGCAGCATCGGGGTGGCGTCCCAGATAGCCCATGATCACATCCAGCCCGGCGGGGTCCAGCTCGGGGCCGATATCGTTCAGCGCGACACCCAGCAGCCGGTCCTTTGCCATGGCCGCCAGCACCATCGCGATCAGCCCGCCGCGCGAAGTGCCGATGATCGCGGCCTTGTCCAGCTTCAGGTGATCCAGCAGCTCCAGCACATCCTTCGCCTCGCGCGGGACGGTGTAGCTCAGCGGATCGGGCGACCAGTCCGATTGCCCGCGCCCGCGATAATCCAGCCGGATCAGGCGCAGACCCGCCAGATGCGGTGCCACGAAATCGAAATCCCGTGCATTCCGCGTCAGCCCGGACAGGCACAATACCGGCAGGCCCGCGCCTGCTTCCTCATAATGCAGCGACACGCCATCCGACGTCACGAAGCGCGGCATCAACGGGTCACCAGCGCCGGGATCGCCGTCAGATCTTTCAACTCGTGATGCGGACGGCCGGGAAGGCGGTCCACCGGGTCGCCCGCGCGGTTCACCCAGGCGGTCTCGAACCCATAGGCCGCGGCGGCCCCGGCATCCCAGCCATTCGACGAGACGAACAGCACATGGGATTTGGCGCAGCCGAACCGCTGGATCACCATGTCATAGACCTGCGGCGCGGGCTTGAAGATGCCGACCGATTCGACCGACAGCACATCGTCCAGCAATTCGCTCAAGCCGGCGGATTGCACTGCGCCCGACAGCATCTCGGGGCTGCCGTTGGACAGGATCGCCGTATTCATCCCGGCGGCTTTGAGTTCCATCAGCATGGCCGGCACTTCGGGAAAGGCGCTGAGTTGCCAGTAAAGCGCCAGCAGCCGGTCGCGCAGCGCGTTGTCCCCGGCCAGCCCCTGTGCCTCAAGCGCCCAGTCCAGACCGTCCTGCGTGACGGTCCAGAAATCCGTGTGATCGCCTGTGATGGCGCGCAACCAGCTGTATTGCAGCTGTTTTTGGCGCCACTTTTCCGAAATGGCGGGCCAGTGGCGGGCAAAATCCTCGTGTCCCGGTTCGGCAGCAACCTGACGCGCGGCGGCCGCCACGTCGAACAGGGTGCCATAGGCGTCGAATATGCAGGTCGTGATCATCTGTCGGGTGTGTCCTTTTGGTGCAAGACTGGCACGCCCGCGCGCAAGGGAAAAGGGTTAATGAGCCCGAAACGCCTTGATCCCGCAGTCGGTTTGCAAATTCCGCGCCGGTTCTGTAGCCTTGGTCCCGCAAACCCGAGCACCCGTTCGCGCCATGGGCGAAACGGCCTCGATTATTCATCTTTCCCAAGCAGAACTGGAACAATCATGACGCAGGTCAAACCGGGCGATACCGTCCGTATTCACTACACCGGCACCCTGTCCGACGGGGCCACTTTCGACAGTTCGGAAGGGCGGGATCCGCTGGAATTCGTGGTGGGCTCCGGGCAGATCATCCCCGGTCTCGACGTGGCCCTGCCGGGCATGAGCGTGGGCGACAAGAAGGTCGTCGAGGTGCCCGCCGATCAGGCCTATGGCCAGCCCGACCCGAACGCGCGTCAGGCCGTGCCGCGCGCCGAAATCCCCGATCACATCCCGCTGGATCTGGGCACGCAGCTGCAGGTCCAGACGCCGCAAGGGCAGGCCATGGCCGTGACCGTGGTCGAAGTGACCGAGACCGAGGTGACGCTGGATGCCAACCATCCGCTGGCCGGGCGCGATCTGACCTTCGCCATCGAGCTGGTCGATATCGCCTGATCCTGCCTTGCGGCTAGACCGGTACGGGCGCGGGGTGGATTTGCCCCGCGCCTTTTCTATGATGGGCACAGCCATCATTCCGGGAGACAGGCCATGACCACCCCCGTCGAGACGCTTCTTGCCCGCATGCGCGAGCTTCAGGACCAGCTGGAGGCCGAATTCGACCGCCGCAGCGAGGCCTTTCGCTACCGCCTCGAGAACGGGCGCATCATCTTCGACGAAGAGGCTCGGCGCCGGCATCGGGCGTTCCGCGTGCGCCTGTCGGACTTCCTGCGGGGTACCCGGCCGCTGGTGGTGCTCAGCGCGCCCGTGATCTACAGCCTGATCATCGCCTTCGTGGCGCTGGACCTGATGGTGACGATCTACCAAAGGGTCTGCTTTCCGATCTACCGCATCCAGCCGGTGCGCCGCGCCGATTTCATCCGCATCGACCGGCATCACCTGGCCTATCTGAACGGGCTGCAGAAACTCAACTGCATCTATTGCGGCTATTGCAACGGGCTGATCGGTTACGTGCAGGAGGTCGCGGGCCGGACCGAGGCCTATTGGTGCCCGATCAAACACGCCGCCCGCGTCGGCGCGCAGCACGCCCATTACGCGCAATTCGTCGATTACGGCGATGCCGAAGGCTTTCAGGACGGGCTTGTCGCCAGCCGCGCCCGGATAGCCCTGCGCCACCAAGACTGACTTTCTTCTTGCCCGAAATATCCTCGGGGGGCGTCCCCCAGGGACGGGGGGCAGACAGCCCCCCTGCCGTCATCCGATGTCCAGCAACACCGCACCTGACCGGCGACCGGCCTCGATGGCCCTGTGGGCGGCGGCGCAATCGGCCAGCGCGAAATGCCCATGGATTGCCGGTTTCAACGCCCCGGCTGCATGGGCGCGGTGCAGCAGGCCGATGGCGGTGCTGCGCTGGACCTCGGGCAGCAGGTAGATCAGCACCACATCGATGGTGATCGCGCGGAACAGATAGGCGCCGAAGGGCAGCACCGGGTTCATCTCCTGCGCTGATCCATAGGCTGCGATGCTGCCGTTTTCGGCCACCGCTTGCGCCAGCATCGCGGCATTGCGCCCGAATTCGACCTCGACCGCGCGATCGACACCGCGCCCGCCGGTCAGTTCCAGCACCTTGGCGGCAAGGTCCGGGTCGCGGTAATCCAGCACGGTATCGGCCCCTGCGGCACGCACCCGGTCGAAATCCGCCACAGATGCGGTGGCGATCACCCGCGCGCCACCCCAGGCCGCCAGTTGCACCGCGTCATGGCCCACCGCGCCCGCACCTCCCGACACCAGCAGGGTCTGGCCGCTGACGCTGCCGCCGCCAAAGACGCAATGCGCCGCCGTCAGCCCCGGAATGCCCATGGTCGCGCCCTCCGCATTGCTCATTGCTTCGGGCAGGGCCACGGCCTGAGACGCGGGCAGGGCGATCATTTCCGCCGCGGTGCCGAAGGGGCGGCGCCACTGGCCGTTCCAGATCCAGACACGCTGTCCGATGCGCGCCTTTTCGACGCCGTCGCCGACCGCCGCGATCACGCCAGCCCCGTCGGAATGCGGCACGATCACCGGAAACGGCGGTGCCGTCACACCCGGCCGCGATCCTGCGCGGGCCTTCACATCCGACGGGTTCACGCCGGAATGGGTCAGGCGGACCAGCACCTCGCCCGGCGCGGGGGCGGGCGTCGGAAGGTCGGTCAACTGGAGGACATCGGCAGCGGGGCCGAAGGCGGAATAGGTGATCGCTTGCATGGGGTGATCTTTCCTTGGGTCGTGACAAAGCAACGCCCTGCACAGTGGCAGGGCGCGCGGTGTCATTCAATGCCTGTGAAAGCCTACTTGCGGCGCAGCCGGATCACCACGTCCACCGCCGCGATCTCGGCGCCGTCGGGGGCGTTGGGGATGCGCACGATCTCAAGCTCTTCGCTGGGGGCGTCGGTCAGCGTGCCGCTGTCCTCCCAGTAGAAATGCGGATGGTCATGTGTATTGGTGTCGAAATAGCTTTTCGTGCCATCGACCGTGATCTCGTGCATCAGCCCGGCCTCGCAGAAGGCGCGCAGCGTGTTGTAGACGGTGGCCAGCGAGACCCGCTCTCCCCCCTCCTGGGCTGCGGCGAACAGGCTTTCCGCCGTCACATGCCGATGCTCGCCATCGCCGACCAGAAGGGCCGCAAGCGCCACGCGCTGCCGCGTCGGGCGCAGCCCTGCCGTGCCCAGCCAGAGGGCGCCGCGGGCCTGTGTCTGCTCTGTCTGGCGGCTGCCCGCGTCAGATGTCGTCAGCTTGGTCATTGTCATCCGTTCCAATCTCTTCCCTCTTATAAAGCCCGTGGCGGGAAAAATTCAATTGCAAACAGGCAGGCTTGCCCAATGTCCGGTCGATCAGGGCCAGTCTGGACCAGTCTGGGCCAGTCTGGACCGGTCAGGCTCGGCCCCGCGTCTGTGGGCAGGCTTGCAAGGGGCGCCAAGCGGGTGCTAGACGGGTCAGGCCGCATGGCAGTGACACAGACGACACAGACCAGAAAAGGACCGCGCCTCGATGGCCCAGTATCCGAACCGTTTCGACAAGGAAGACCTGCTGAAATGTGCCCGCGGCGAGCTGTTCGGCCCCGGCAACGCCCAGCTTCCCGAACCGCCGATGCTGATGATGGACCGCATCACCGAAATTTCCGGGGATGGTGGCGCCCATGGCAAGGGGCATGTGGTGGCCGAGTTCGATATCCATCCCGACCTGTGGTTCTTTTCCTGCCATTTTCCCGGCAACCCGATCATGCCGGGATGCCTTGGCCTTGACGGGCTGTGGCAGCTGACTGGTTTCAACCTTGGCTGGCGCGGCTGGCAAGGGCGCGGCTATGCGCTGGGCGTGGGCGAGGTCAAGCTGACCGGCATGGTGCGCCCCGACCGCAAGATGCTGACCTACAAGGTCGATTTCACCAAGGCGATCCAGACGCGCCGCCTGACTATGGGCGTGGCCGACGGCATCGTCGAGGCCGATGGCGAAGTGATCTATCAGGTTAAGGACATGAAGGTGGCGCTCAGCGAAAGCTGAGTACCCGCCTCACCTTCCGACGCGACGCCACACCGCCTAACCGCTTGCCCCTTAAAGACTGCTGTCCTAAACAGGCCAGAACGGGAAAAAGGGAGGGCATCCATGCGCCGCGTCGTCGTCACAGGTCTGGGCATCGTTTCCAGCATCGGCAACAATGCCTCGGAAGTTCTTGAAGCACTGCAAGCGGGCCGCTCGGGCATCCGCGCCAATGCAGCGATGCAGGAGCACGGCTTCCGCAGCCAGATCGCGGGTGACATCAGGCTGGACATCGCCGACCATGTGGACAAGCGCACCCTGCGCTTCATGGGGCCGGGCGCGGCCTATGCCCATATCGCCATGGGGCAGGCCATTGCTGACGCAGGCCTGACCGAGGCTGATATCTCCAATGAACGGACCGGGCTTGTGGCCGGATCGGGCGGGCCGTCGACATCCTCGATGCTGGTGGCGCATCAGACGGTTCTGGCCAATGGCAGCCCCAAGCGGATCGGGCCCTTCGCAGTGCCGAAATGCATGTCCTCGACCGTGTCGGCCAACCTCAGCACTGCCTACAAGATCAAGGGCATCAACTATTCCATCACTTCGGCCTGCTCGACCTCGCTGCATTGCATCGGCAATGCGGCCGAACAGATCATGATGGGCAAGCAGGACATCATGTTCGCAGGCGGCGGCGAGGAGCTGGACTGGACCCTGTCCTGCCTCTTCGATGCGATGGGCGCGATGAGCAGCAAGTACAACGACACGCCCGAACTGGCCTCGCGCGCTTTTGACGCGGATCGCGACGGCTTCGTGATCGCGGGCGGCGGCGGTATCGTCGTGCTGGAAGACCTTGACCACGCCTTGGCGCGCGGCGCGAAAATCTATGCCGAAGTCACCGGCTATGCCGCCACATCGGACGGCCATGACATGGTCGCCCCCTCGGGCGAGGGTGGCGAGCGCGCGATGCGCCTGGCCCTGTCGGGGCTGAAGTCCGACCGCAAGGTGGGCTATATCAACGCGCATGGCACATCGACCCCGGTGGGCGACGTGGGCGAAGTCGAGGCCGTGCGCCGCGTCTTTGGCCGGGGCAACACGCCGCTGATCAGTTCGACCAAATCCATGACCGGCCACAGTCAGGGCGCCACCGGCGCGCAGGAGGCGATCTACTGCCTGCTGATGCTGGAGCATGACTTCATCGCGCCCTCGATCAACGTGAAGACCCTCGATCCGGCGATCGACGCGTCCGAGATCGCAACGCAGCGCATCGACAACGCCGGGCTGGACACGGTGATGACCAACAGCTTCGGCTTTGGCGGCACCAACGGATCGATGCTTTTGTCGAAATATCACGGGTGATCTGACATGACAGGACAGATGCAGGGCAAACGCGGCCTGATCATGGGGGTCGCCAATGAACGCTCGATCGCCTGGGGGATCGCCAAGGCGATGAGCGAGGCGGGGGCCGAACTGGCCTTCACCTATCAGGGCGAGGCGTTCGGCTCGCGGCTGAAGCCGCTGGCGGAAAGCGTCGGCTCGGATTTCATGGTCGATGTGGACGTGACCGATGATGCCAGCCTCGATGCCGCCTTCGCGGCGCTGGGCGCACGCTGGCCGACGATCGATTTCGTGGTCCATGCCATCGCCTTTTCGGACAAGAACGAGTTGACCGGGCGCTTCCTGAACACCAGCCGCGCCAATTTCCGCAATTCGCTGGATATTTCCTGCTATTCCCTGATCGAGGTGGCGCGCCGCGCCCATCCCCTGATGGTGGAGAACGGCGGCACCATCCTGACCCTGACCTATCAGGGATCGAACCGGGTGACGCCCTTCTACAACGTCATGGGTGTCGCCAAGGCGGCGCTGGAATCCGCCGTGCGCTATCTGGCCAATGACCTTGGCCCCGAGGGCATCCGCGTGAACGCGATCAGCCCCGGCCCGATGAAGACGCTGGCCGGGGCGGCCATCGGCGGCGCGCGCAAGACCTACAAGCATACCGACATGAACGCGCCGCTGCGCGCCAATGCCACGCTTGAGGCGGTGGGCGGCACGGCGGTCTACCTGGCCTCGGACGCGGGCGCCTGCACGACGGGCGAGATCATCCGCGTCGATGGCGGCTTTCACGTGCTTGGCATGCCGCAGCCCGACAATATCTGAGGGCAGCGCCCGCAGCGGGGTGGGGACGCTCCGCGGGGGATATTTGGGGCAAGAAGAAACGCAGGGCCGGGGAGGGCCGGGGCATGACCGTTCTGATCGCGGGGGCCGGGATCGCCGGGCTGTCCATGGGGCTGACGCTGCATCAGCTGGGGATCCCGTTCCGCATCCATGAGCGCGTGACCGAGATGCGTCCCTTGGGGGTGGGGATCAACATCCAGCCCAATGCGGTGCGCGAGCTTTATGATCTGGGGCTGCAAACCCGTCTGGACGCGATCGGCGTGCGCACCCGGCAATACGGGTTCTACACCAAGACCGGGCTTGAGATCTGGGCCGAGCCGCGCGGGCAATATGCAGGCTATACCTGGCCGCAGTATTCGATCCATCGCGGCCAGTTGCAGATGCTGTTGCTGGAGACGCTGCGCGCCCGCGCCGGGCAGGATTGCGTCATCACGGGCGCAGGCGTCGCGCGCTACGAGACGGGGACAGAGGGCGTGGCGTTGATCCTGAGCGATGGCACCCGCGTTGCGGGCGATCTGGTGATTGCCGCTGATGGCATCCGGTCGGCCATAAGGGCGCAGATGCTGCCGGACGAGGGCGAGCCGATCTGGAACGGTGCGATCATGTGGCGCGGCACCAGCCCGGGTGTGCCTTTCCTCGGCGGGGCGGCGATGATTCTGGCGGGTCATGACACGCAGCGTTTCGTCTCCTATCCGATCTCGGCCACCAACCCCGAGACGGGGCTGGCGCAGATGAACTGGATCGCGGAATTGCGCGTCGATCCGGGCCGGGCCATGGCCAAGGGCGACTGGAACAAGCCGGCCGATCCCGCCGATTTTCTGCCCGCCTTCGAAGGCTGGGATTTCGGCTGGATCGATTGCCCCGGCATGATCCGCGGCGCCACCGGGCCTATCTATGAATACCCGATGGTCGACCGTGAACCGATGGCGCGCTGGACCGACGGGCGCGTGACCCTGATGGGGGACGCCGCCCATGCGACATATCCGGTGGGCTCGAACGGGGCGAGCCAGGCGATCATCGATGCGCGCAAGCTGGGTGCGGCGCTGCGCGATCACGGCGTGACCCCCGCAGCACTCGAGGTCTATGAGGCCGAGATGCGCCCGCGCGCCGAAGCCATTCTGCGCGCCAATCGTGGCGCCGGTCCCGATGCGGTGATGCAGATGGTCGAGGATCGCTGCGGCGGTACCTTCGACACTATCGAGGATGTCATCCCGCGCGCCGACCTTGCCGCCCATGCCGAGAAATACAAGCGCCTGTCGGGCTTTTCGATCGAGGTGCTGAACGCGCAGCCCGCCATATTGGGGCCGATGAGGCAGCCGGCGGAATAACCGCTACCTGCTCAGAACCACTGTCCCGGTTCCATCAGGCCCAGATCCAGCAATTGCCGCGAATGCCATTCGAATGGCGTCGAATTGTGCCAGCGGAAATTGTGGATGTCGAAGGTCGAGCCCGGATTGGCCTTGAGCGCCTTGGCCGTACGGAACGAACAGATCGCCGCCGTGATGTTGTGATGCCAGGGGCAGGCGTAGGTGTTGTATTCCTGATCGTTGAAGGTGTGATCGGCCCGCAGTTGCAGCTCTGGCTTGGCGCGGAACAGCGCGATCCGGTCGATCTTGCGGCGCGGGGCGGGAATATGTTCCTCATAGCGCCAGCGCAATCCGCCGAAGAAATCCAGCTGTCGCTCGCGCGGGTGGTTGTGATTGTCGGCGTCGTTGCGCGCCAGCGCGTAGTAGCCCGACTTGTCGAGGTAGGCGTCCTCGAGGCTGACGGCAGAGGGATGCGCGCCCAGATCCCCCGCATAGAGGTCGACCACATAGCACAGCATCGCATCGCGCCGTTCCTCGGTGTGAAAGGCCAGCATCTCGGCCACGCTGCGGCTTTCGCAGAAGGGATAGAACAGGTATTCCGCGTTGTAGCAGTAATAGAACCATGTTCCCGGCGCGGCGGCGATCATGGCGTTGACCGTATCGGTCAGCATGTCGGGCGCCAGCGTGTCCAGATCGATCCGGTGCACCCTGGTGGCAAGATCCCCCTCAAGCGCGAGGTCCGCCGGCATCAGGACAAGCACTGCGGCAAAGCCAGAGGTCAGATGATGGCGCAGGGTCGAGGCCAGTTCGACCTCGTCCTCGACAAAGATCAGCGCCACAGGGCCTTTTGCCAGGACACTGCCCGACCGGTTCAGAAAATCCTTCAGACTGTCGTATCGCATCGTCCTGAAATCGCCCCGAACCTGATCTGTCTGTCACCGCCTGCAAGGTCCGCGAAATCCGGGCGCATTGCAAGGGACCCCTGTTCTGGTATAGGCACCGTTGTGGTTTCGACCAGCAGGACCAACCCCGGCAGGACATCCCCATGAGCGCGCCCCGCAAACTCTATATCAAGACCTATGGCTGTCAGATGAATGTCTATGACAGCGAACGCATGGCCGAGGCGCTGGGCGGGCAGGGCTATGTTGAGACGCAGACGCCCGATGATGCGGACATGATCCTGCTCAATACCTGCCATATCCGCGAGAAGGCGGCCGAAAAGGTCTATTCCGAACTGGGCCGGTTCAAGGCGCTCAAGGCCGAGAAACCAGACCTCAAGATCGGTGTCGCAGGCTGTGTGGCCCAGGCCGAGGGCCAGGAGATCATGCGCCGCCAGCCGCTGGTCGATCTGGTGGTCGGCCCGCAAAGCTATCATCGCCTGCCCGAGCTTGAGGCGCGGACGCGAACGGGTGAAAAGGCGCTGGATACCGATTTCCCCGAGGACGACAAATTCGAAACCCTGCGTCACCGGCCCAAGGCCGCGCGTGGGCCCACGGCCTTTCTGACCGTGCAGGAAGGCTGCGACAAGTTCTGCGCCTTCTGCGTGGTGCCCTATACCCGCGGCGCCGAAGTCAGCCGCCCCGCAGCCCGCATTCTGGAAGAGGCGCGCGATCTGGTCGAACGCGGCGTGCGCGAGATCACGCTGTTGGGGCAGAACGTCAATGCCTATCATGGCAGCGGCGAGGGCGGCGACTGGTCGCTGGCGCGCCTGATCCGCGCACTGGCCGCCATCGACGGGCTGGAGCGGATCCGCTTCACCACCTCGCATCCCAACGACATGTCTGACGATCTGATCGCGGCCCATGGCGATTGCGCCAAGCTGATGCCCTATCTGCACCTGCCGGTCCAGTCGGGCAGCGACCGCATCCTCAAGCGGATGAACCGCAGCCATACCGCGGAACAGTATCTGCGCCTGATCGAACGCATTCGCGCCGCGCGCCCCGACATCCTGCTGTCCGGTGATTTCATCGTGGGTTTCCCCGAAGAGACCGAGGCCGATTTCGAGGCGACGATGGACCTGATCCGCGCGGTGGAATACGGGCAGGCCTATTCGTTCAAATACTCGACCCGCCCCGGCACGCCGGCCGCCGAGCGGCCCCAGCTTGACGAAGAGGTCAAGACCGACCGTCTTTACCGGCTGCAGGCGCTTCTGGGCGAGCAGCAGCGCCGCATCCAGGACAGCATGATCGGACGCGAGGTGTCGGTCCTGTTCGAACGCGTCGGGCGGCGCGAGGGCCAGATGGTCGGCAAGTCGGAATATCTGCATGCGGTCCATGTGGAAGATGCGCTGCAGGACGGTGCGGCCCCGATCGGTCAGATCGCGCGCGTCAGAATCATCGGCAGTGGATCCAATTCCCTGTCCGGCGTGCTGCTTTGATAGCGGGAATGCTGCCCCGCCATCCTTGAGGCGCGTGTAAAGCGGGTCGTGCACTACCGCATGAGTTGATCATCCCCGCCTGGCCGCGACGATTCATCGAAAATCCGCGCCGTTCCTAGGGATTGTTGCGCGGCCTTGCACAATATGTTGTGGATTTTTCTTTCCTCACAACGGGTTTCGCGTAAACTGTCGCAAATGTGTGTGCGTCCCCGGCAGGTCTCCTGAGGGACGAAGGTTTAACGAGTGAGCATGGGGGCTCTTCCAGCATGGCAATGAAATCCAGACGCATGGCGCTGGCAGGTTTGGTGGTATCGGCGCTGGCCTTGTCCGGTATTGCCGGACCGGCGGTTGCCCAGCAGAACAGCATCAAGGGCGAGCGTTACGTTCCCACGATCTGGATTGATCCGGATGGCTGTGAACACTGGGTCATGGACGACGGCGAGGAAGGTTTCATGTCGCCGCATATCGACCGCAAGGGCAATCCGGTCTGCCACCGGGGCGAGATTTGCGGCGTCATGCCGACCGATCAGTTCTTTGCCACCGACCGGCACCAGATCCATCCCCATGCAAAGCAGAATCTGGTGAATTTCTTCCGTCAGGCCAATGCCCGCGCCTATCTGGTGCATGGTCACACCGACAGCCGCGCCTCGGATGAATACAACATGCGCCTCAGCCAGCGCCGCGCCAATGCGGTGGCGCAGGTTGCGCAATCCATCGGCGCCAATGTGATCGATGTGCGCGGTTTTGGCGAGCGGATGCCGCGGGCCAACAATTCCACCGCTGACGGCATGGCGCAGAACCGCCGCGTCGAAATCATCTGCCTGCGCTGAGGAGATCGGGAATGACATATCTCAAGGGTATCGCGATGCTGGGCACGCTGGTGGCGCTGACGGCCTGTCAGGAAATCGGGCCGGACAAGACGCGCGACGGTGGCCGGGACGACAAGCACCTCAGCCAGCTGGTCGCGGGCATCTGGGTCGATCCGACCGGCTGCGATCACTGGATCATCGATGACGGGGTCGAAGGCTACCTTTCGGCGCGTCTGCAGCCCGATGGATCGCCCGTCTGTTCCAATGCGGCCCCTCCGGGAGTCGCCACAGGCCCGTTCAAGTCCGGCTCGAACATCCGCGACTGGTTCTGATCAGCCGACCATATGCAAGAAATCGCACCACAGGTCCCCGCCTGTGGTGTTTTTTTGCCTGCTGCACCCTACATGATGATCAAGCCGCTTGCGCGATGGCGCGCAACTTGGCACCTTTGAATTCAGGTGACAGGGTCCGCCCTCCGCAGGCCCGGCCTTTGCAAGGAGACCTGCTTGGCTATCACAGTGCTGCCCCCGCCCTTCGATGCCGCCACCCAGATCGAACGTCTGGCTGAATTTCCTGACAACCGCCTGCTGATCGACCTTTGCGGTGAATATGATCGCAACCTGGCCGAGCTGGAAAAGAAACTGGGGGTACAGATCCTGAGGCGCGGTAACCAGTTGGCCGTCTTCGGAGAGGAAAGTGCCACCGCCAATGCCATCGACGTGCTGGACGCGCTCTACGAACGGCTCGAGGCCGGGCGCGGGCTGGAACAGGGCGACATCGACCGCCAGATTCGGATGGGAAACGCGGAACAGGCCACTGGCGTGCAGGCCGGCGACCAGCTCGAGATGTTCCGGTCCGGCCGGGTCGAGATCAAGACAAGGCGCAAACTGGTCGAACCCCGCACCGAGGCGCAGAAAGCCTATGTGCAGAACCTCTTCAAACACGAGCTTTGCTTCGGAATCGGTCCGGCGGGCACCGGCAAGACCTACCTTGCGGTGGCGGCAGGCGTGTCCATGTTCATTACCGGTCAGGTCGACCGCATCATCCTCAGCCGTCCCGCCGTCGAGGCGGGCGAAAAGCTGGGTTATCTGCCCGGTGACATGAAGGACAAGGTCGATCCCTACATGCAGCCGCTCTATGATGCGCTGAACGACTTTCTGCCCGGCAAGCAGACCGCCAAGCTGATCGAGGAAAAGCGGATCGAGATCGCGCCGCTGGCCTTCATGCGCGGCCGCACCCTCAGCAATGCCTTCGTGGTGCTGGACGAGGCGCAGAATGCCACCTCGATGCAGATGAAGATGTTCCTGACCCGTCTGGGCGAGGGAAGCCGCATGGTCATCACCGGCGACCGCACCCAGATCGACCTGCCGCGCGGCGTCTCCTCGGGTCTGGCGGATGCGGAGCGATTGCTGAAATCCATCGACAAGATCAGCTTCAACTACTTCACATCCAAGGATGTTGTCCGCCATCCCCTTGTGGCCGCCATCATCGAAGCCTATGAGGCGGAAGGTACGGTCTGACGCGGCACCCGCGTCTTCTTGCCAAAAATATCCTCGGGGGTGTGGGGGCGGACAGCCCCCACCGTAACAGGGCCACATGCTGACCGACACGCAGATCGAAGATGACCGCTGGGCCGAGGCCGGGCTTGAACCGCTGGCCGAGGCCGCGGCCCGCGCCACGCTTGACCATCTGGGGCTTGATCCCGATCTCTACATGATCAGCCTTCTGGGATGTAACGATGCGCGTATCGCGGTCCTCAACGGCGATTTCCGGGGCAAGTCTGCGCCGACCAATGTCCTCAGTTGGCCGGCGCAGGATCTTGCCGCCGACGAAGACGGGGAATCGCCCTATGTGCCCGATGAAACCCCGCAGGACGATCCCTTCTTCGACGAGGATGCGGATGACGCGATCGAGCTTGGCGATATCGCCATCGCCTATGACACCTGTGCGCGGGAAGCCGCCGAGACAGGCAAGTCAATGAGCGATCACGTGACCCATCTGGTCGTGCATGGCACGCTGCATCTGCTGGGCTATGATCATGTTCGTGACAAGGATGCCACTTTGATGGAGACAATCGAGGTGGCGATACTTGGCAAACTGGGGGTGGCTGACCCATATTAGGGCCAGCGTGGCGCGCCGAGGGCGTGCGCATATGTATTTCATGGAAGCAAGGCTTCCGCATTCTGGAAAGGCAAAATGGGCGACAGCATAGACGGGTCTACGGAGGCAGCGCAGAGCGCGCTGCCCTATTCCGAGGCCGACAAGACGTCATCGGGTGGATTTTTCCGCCGTATCATCGGGGCGCTGAGCCCCGCAGACAGCGGCGACGATGACGGTGACGCGGGACCACTGTCTTCGGCACCAGAGCGTCAACAGGTCCACAATATCCTGAACCTGCGCCGCATGCGCGTCGAGGATGTGGCAATTCCCAAGGCGGATATCACAGCCGTTCCCGACACGATCACCATGGATGAACTGGTCGAGCTGTTCCGCGAAACCGGCCTTACCCGCTTGCCGGTCTATTCGGGTACGCTGGACACGCCGCTGGGCATGCTTCACCTGAAGGATTTCGCGCTCAAGCACGGGTTCAATGGCGTGTCGGGCGAATTTTCTCTCAAGCAGATGCTGCGCCCGCTTCTCTACGTGCCGCCCTCGATGTCGATCGGGGTGCTGCTGCAGAAGATGCAGTCCGAGCGCAAGCATATGGCGCTGGTCATTGACGAATATGGCGGCGTGGACGGGCTGGTCACGATCGAGGACTTGATCGAACAGGTCATCGGCGAGATCGAAGACGAGCACGACACCGACGAGGACCAGTTCTGGACGGTTGAAAAGCCGGGACAATATCTGGCCCTGTCCAAGACCCCTCTTGATGATTTCGAGGCCGAGATCGGGCAATCCCTGACCGAACACGAGGATGTCGACGAGGAAGAGATCGACACGCTGGGCGGGCTTGTCTTCATGCTGGCAGGTCGCGTGCCCGTGCGCGGCGAGGTGGTGCAGCATCCTGCCGGGATCGAATTCGAGGTGGTCGATGCCGATCCCCGCCGTATCAAACGTCTGAGGGTCCGACTGCCACATGCGGCTGCCGTCTGAGATGCAGCCCGGCGCGCCGGGTCGGCGCGTCAGGCTGCCGCTTGCCCTTGTCTCCGGTCTGGCCGTGGCCTTGGGGCAGGCGCCTTTCGATCTCTGGCCTGCCGCGATCCTTGGGCTTGCGCTGATGTTCCAGCTGATCCGCACCGCGGGCACGATCCGGCAGGCGGCCTTTCTGGGCCTTGTTGCAGGCACAGGGCATTTCGCCCTCGCGCTGTTCTGGATCATCGAACCTTTCCTGATCGATGTGGCCCGGCATGGCTGGATGGCGCCCTTTGCGCTGATCGGCATGTCGGCGGGGCTGGCCCTGTTCTGGGCAGGGGCGGCGGCCGCGGTGCGCGGTCTGGGAGGGCAGGCCCTGGCCTTCGTTGCGGCCTTCACGCTTGTTGAAGTGGTGCGATCCTATGTGCTGACCGGGTTCCCCTGGGCCCTGATCGGCCATGTCTGGATCGATACGGTCCTTGTTCATGCAGCCTCGGTGGTGGGCCACCATGGCTTGACGGTACTGGCGCTTGTGGCGGCGGTCGGCCTTGTGCAGGTGCTGTCGCCACACCGTCGCTGGTGGGGGGCAGGCAGCCTTGCGATGGTTTGCGCCGCCGCGCTTTGGGGCGGCACGGTGATCGGCGGCGCACAAGGGCAGGGTGCCATGGCGCAGGCCGATCCTGCCGTAATGGCGGATCGCCCCGTGATCCGCATGATCCAGCCCAATGCACCACAGCATCTGAAATGGGATCGCACGATGATCCCTGTCTTCTTTCAGCGTCAGGTCGATTATACCGCCGCCATGGGTCTTGACCCGGCGCAGCCGCGCCCCGACCTTGTGATCTGGGCCGAAACCGCGCTGAGCGTGATCCTTGAAAACGCCGCGCCCGAGCTTGAAGCGATCACCCTTGCCGCCGATGGTGTGCCGGTGGTTCTGGGTATCCAGCGTTTCATCGGGCAGCGCACCTTCAATTCGGCGATCTATCTTGATGGCGGCGGCACCATCAGGGCGATCTATGACAAGCATCGCCTTGTGCCCTTTGGCGAATACATGCCCTTCGGCGAAGTCCTGTCGCAATTCGGCATTCATGGCATGGCGGCGTCGCGCGGCGGCGGGTTTTCACCCGGCGCGGGGCCGCGCCTCATGGATTTGGGCGCCTTGGGGCGCGCATTGCCGCTGATCTGTTACGAGGCAGTTTTTCCGCAGGCGATCCTTGGTGCGCCAGAGCGCCCGGATTTCCTGATGCAGATCACCAATGACGCCTGGTTCGGCACCTATTCGGGCCCCTATCAGCATCTGGCACAGGCACGCCTGCGCGCCATCGAGCAGGGCCTGCCCATGGTCCGTGTGGCCAATACCGGCGTGTCGGCCATGATCGACGGGCATGGGCGGATCACCGCCGCGCTGCCGCTGGACACGGCAGGCTGGCTGGATGCGCCGCTGCCACGGGCGCTTGCCCCCACGATCTATGCGCTTTGGGGCGAGTTGCCGATCATGCTGATCATCTTCGGGTTGCTGGCCATTTCTGTCGGGCGCGAGATGCGGACGCGCGCGCCAAATAGCGATTGACGCACCGCCAGACCGCGCGTAACCACGCATCACCCCTGTCACAACGGCTTCCTGGCGTGACGGGATGAACCCAATGGAGCACGTTTCATGTCACGACAGAATTACGTATTTACCTCCGAGTCCGTCTCGGAAGGGCATCCTGACAAGGTCTGCGACCGCATTTCCGACGCAGTTCTGGACGCCTTCCTGGCCGAGGAGCCCGAGGCGCGTGTCGCCTGCGAGACTTTTGCCACAACCAACCGCGTCGTGATCGGCGGCGAAGTCGGTCTTTCGGATCAGGCCAAGCTGGCCGAATACATGGAGCGTATTCCGGATATCGCCCGTGCCTGCATCAAGGACATCGGCTATGAGCAGGAAAAATTCCACCACGCGACTTGCGAGATCACGAACCTTCTGCACGAGCAGTCGGCCCATATCGCCCAAGGCGTGAACGCGGCCGAGAACAAGGACGAAGGCGCCGGCGACCAGGGCATCATGTTCGGCTATGCCACCAACGAGACCGATGCGCTGATGCCCGCGCCGATCCAGTTCGCCCATGCGATGCTGCGCCGACTGGCCGAAGTGCGCAAATCGGGCGCCGAGCCGACCCTTGGCCCGGATGCGAAATCGCAGCTTTCCGTGCGTTATGAAAACGGCGTGCCGGTGGGTGTGACCCAGATCGTTCTGTCCACGCAGCATCTGGATGAAAGCATGACCAGCGCCGACGTGCGCGCCGTGGTCGAGCCCTATATCCTCGAAGTCCTGCCATCCGGCTGGGTGACCAAGGACACCGTGTGGCACGTGAACCCGACCGGCAAGTTCGTCATTGGCGGACCCGATGGCGATGCGGGCCTGACCGGCCGCAAGATCATCGTGGATACCTATGGCGGTGCCGCGCCCCATGGTGGCGGCGCGTTCTCCGGCAAGGATCCGACGAAGGTCGACCGTTCAGCCGCCTATGCCGCGCGTTACCTTGCCAAGAACATCGTGGCTGCAGGTCTGGCGGATCGCGCAACGATCCAGCTGAGCTATGCCATCGGCGTGGCGCGCCCGCTGTCGATCTATGTCGACACGCATGGTACCGGCGACGTGGACGCCGCCGCGATCGAGGCGGCGATCCCCAAGGTCATGGACCTGACCCCGCGCGGGATCCGTACGCAGTTGCAACTGAACCGTCCGATCTATGCGCGCACCGCGGCCTATGGCCATTTCGGGCGCGAACCCGATGCAGACGGCGGTTTCAGCTGGGAGCGTACGGACCTCGCAGAGGCGCTGAAAAAAGCGATCTGATCAGGCCCGAAACCTGCAACATGCAAAAACGGCGCACCAAAGAGTGCGCCGTTTTCATGTCCCGCGAAGCAAACGCCACCACGGCCTGCGCGGCCTACCTGTCGCGTGTCAGGCTGAAGGTCGACCCGGTGTCATAGGTTTCCCCGTCAAAGCTGACATGATCAATCTGCTGCCAAGGCAGGTGCAGGTCGGAAAGACCCGCGTCGTTATCCGCATCCCACAACGCATCCCAAAGCGCAGGGCGCAGGCGCAGACAGGTCTCATCGTCGAAAAGGTTCCGGTAAAGCACCACCGCGGGCCCCTCGTCCCCCATGATATCCTGATCGTGCAGCATGGTGGAAAAGGTCATGCCCGGCTTTTGATGTGCCGCCAGATCCGAAAGGTCCTGCCGGAACGCAGGTCCGAACCCGGCGGCCATCGTCCAGAACACCCCAAAGGCAGGCCCCGTGGCCAGCGCGGCCATCGGCACGGCGAAATCCACGATCTCGCGCACGCGGTCGCGGAACAGCCCGCCGGAAACCGCCGTGATCGCGATATCGCAACGCATCGCGCTGGCCAGAGTGCGCCGCGTCTGCAGATCGCTTTCGACCCCCAGCAGCAGGGTATCGCCGCTGAAGGTCTTGTCGACGAACCAGCGATCCGCGGCTGTCCATGATCCGGCCAGCGCAGGGGCGCCGAACTGCCGGTGTAGCAGCTTGACCCGAACCTCGTGGTCCGAACGTGAGAACAATCCGCGGATCATCTTGTCATCCTTTCAGGCCGTGGCTTACCACGGATTGAAGCGCCAGGGCGAATTGCGATAGATATGCGTCGCAGCCCCCATGCCGTTGCGGCCACCCGCACCCCATCCCACATGTGCCCCGTTGATGCCGGTTCCGGTGCCGCAGGCCACCTGGCAGACATGCGTGCTGGTTCTTGTGTTCAGCATGATCGTATGCGCGCTTCTGGTATTGGTGATCGTGCGGAACGTGTTGGGGGCGATACGCGGAGCGGCCCACATCGCGGCGCGCGTGCCGAATACGGCCGCCGCATAGACCACCGGCCAGAAGGCACCTTCGGTCTGCTGCATCTCGGTCGGGGTCATGCCGCGCGCGGATGCGATGGCGACGGGCGCGTCAGATGGCAGCGTGGCTGTCCGCGCGGTGTCCGCGCCCTTGCCGCCGAAGGCAAAGGCCATGTCGGAGGCGCTGAGCGATTGCGCCGCCGCAGGCGAGGCGATCATAGCCACGATGCTGAGAACGGCCAGCAGTCTGGTGGCAAGTGTCGTGATGATATTCATGTTTGGCATACTCCCTTTACTGGTCAAAATGGCCGCCCCGATTATGCGGTGCGGGATCTGCCCTGCGGTGAAAACCGGATCACCGAAGGGTGGAACAGAGGCTGCGCCCTAAGGCGACAGCGGTATGGCGCGCAGTGACAGGGACCACCCTGCCGGTTCCCTGAAGAAGGTCGTGTCGATCTGCGCGATGCTCATGTCCTGCGGGATCATGAGCAGGATACGGCCGCGCGGCGTGCCGTCGATATCCGGGGCCTCCCACATGCGGCGGAACTGGTGCGCGGTCAGCTGCCGGTTGCCCCACGAGGGGTCCGCCACATGCACGACCCCATCGCTGCGGATGCCGCGAATGACGGTGAAATGATCCTCGCCCCGATATTGCACATAGGCGATCGCCGGGATCTTGAGCTGCCTCAGGTCGTCGAAGGACAGCATCAGCCCACCCGCCCGGACCCCGTAGGATGGCGCCACATCGGCAAGTTGCTGGAACGAGGATCTATCCGTCGCCCCCATCCGGGTCAGCACGTCCTCTTCCGTCACGGACATGCCGTAGAATTCGTTCAGGATCGTCGCCATGCTGGCCGCACCGCAGGAATAATCCAGCTGCTGTTTCACGATCCGGAAATCGCGCAGCGCCTTCCATGTGTTGACGATTGGCTGGCCGTTCAACTGCTCGCCGGGGAACATGTCGGCCTTGGCGGGCGCGGCGGCCAGCAGCGCGACAAGGCACAGGGCAAGGCGAAGATCAGTCATGATATGCTCCGGTTCTGGGCAGGCAGGAACTAGCAAGGCCCATGGGTTGCGCTGTCATCGGTCACTCTGGTGCGCGGTTGGCGGCAAGATGGTCGATGGCCGTGTCGGCAACGAAGCCACCCGCCTCGAAATGTTCCATCATCAGATCTGTGATCGCGTCCATCTCGGCCTGGGTGAAAAGGTGGCGGGCCAGCGCGGCCACAGGGGCATCGCGCAGATGCGCGATTGCCGCTAGCCCGTCATCCTGCAAGGCGTCGGGACATTCGGGCATCTTGTCGAGGATCATGCGAATGGCTTGCGGCCCGCCGAAATCCTTGGTTGTCATCCATCCCTCCTGATGTGATCCCCCCGGCCTGGCCGGGGGGGGGTAGATGTCAGCGACCCCGTCCCCAGGTCGATACGATACGCCCCTGGCTGTTGACCACAACGGTTGACCGCGGCCCGACATAGCGGGTCGTGCCCGCGTTGGGACCGCTGGTGAAGGTGCGGATACTGGTCGGATTGCGCAGCGTGCTGACCATGGCGCCCGGCCTGATGCCCCGGTTGATGGTCTGGTTCAGGCCGTGACGCGTAAAGCCCGAAATGGCGACCCGCCCGATCATGATCGGGATCTGGATCCAGGCCCCTTCGGTGTCCTGCATCTCGGTCCGGGTCATGCCCCGCGCCGAGGCGATGGCGACGCTGTCGCCGGCCTTGGCGGCCGGTGCCTGCGTCGTGGCCTTGCCGCCAAAGGCAAAGGCCATGTCGGAGGCTGTCAGCGACTGCGCTGTCGCCGGTGCCACGGTCATCGCGACCAGCCCCAGAACGGCCAGCATCCTGATGGCAAAGGTTGAAAAGACGGTCATCTGATTACTCTCCTTTCACTGGTTAACAAAAACGAATCTCTGCCGATTGATTTCTGTGCCTTTATTGTGCGCAAAGGCGCGGGCCTCTCGTTATGTCTTGCCCTGATCCCTCAGCTTGCCGCATCGGTCAGCGCCACGATATCCGGCCCGCCCGTCAGCGCGGCGCGCAGCGTGTCCAACGTGACATGGGCACCGAACAGCATGGGCCGCGCGGTTGTATGGTCTGCGCGAATGGGATCACCCTCGGTCCAGATGATGCGGCCGTTGCGCTTCAATTCGGCCGTATAGGCGATGGGATCACTACGCCCGATGGTCTGGCCGGCGGCGACCAGCCGTTCCAGCACAACCGGCCAGTCCCATTCGATCCGGTCAGGGGCGATGCCATGTTGCGCCGCCAGTGCTGCGACCTCATCGGAGGTGGGGTAATCCGTGGCCATGCGGAACGGCACAGTGATCGGATGCGACATACACGTGGCTGTGCCCGTGACCTCGATACCGAACGGATCGATCATTCCCTGCACCGGCTGCCTGTAAAGGCGCGGCGCCCCTGCCAGAATCTGGGGCGTGGCCTTGCCGTCATCGACAAGGGCGAGGCAATCGAACAGGTAACCATCGGTCTTGTTGCCGCCCAGAAACAGCAGATAGCCGAACCGCCCTGCGCCAAGGGCAAGGCGCAGATAGCTGCCGGATGCGACATGATCCTCAAGCGGCTCAAGCGTCACCTGGTCCTCGACATCGTCCAGAACGATCTCGAACCCGTCATATTCGAGCCCCGCTTCGGCCGCCGCGCTTTCCATCATCCCGACCGACTGCATCAGCCCGTCATGATCCAGCCGCGCAGCCGTGGTGACCGCCAGCCCCTTGTCCAGAACATCGAACATCATGTCGTCACGCAGCCGCTTGAGATGCCTGCGCATCCGGCGCAACCTAATATCCGGACCACAGAAATAATGCCTGACAAACCGGTGCTGCGAAAGCACCCCGGTGGACAGGCCTTCCAGAACCTGCGTGATCTTGGCGTGATCCATGGGGTTGTGCCTTCTGAAAGGGTCCGGCCGCAGGGGCCGCTGCCGCGGATGTCGCCTTGCCACCGAAGGCAAAGCTCATGTCGGAGGCCGTCAGCGACTGCGCCGATGCCGGGCTGGCAAGGATCGCCACAGGGCCAAGAACGGCCCGCAGGGGTGTGGCACGTCTGGTGAGGATGTTCATTCGGTCACACTCCTGTCACTGGTCAAAGGTTCGTTGACGCCACATGCCTGTCCCCGTGCACGTCACCTCGCCACCGGCGAAGGTCACTTCTTGTCGAACTTGCGGGTCACGGTGATGCCGGCGGTAAAGCTGCGGTCGCCAAGAACCTCGGTCCGGGCATCGGCCCTGAGCGTCGTGTTCTTGTCCCAGGCATAGGCAAGCCCGAATTGCAGTTCCGCATCGGTGCGCCCGGTATCGCGCCCCCTGCCGTTCACCCGGTCATCGCCCACGAAGTTCAGCCCGATCCCGCCCGTCAGCGTCACCTCGTTGTTGACGGCGAAACCGATACTGGGGTTGATGAAGACGATGTCGCCCGGATCGACCCTGTCCGCCCCGGTATCGCGTGCGAAGCTGGCCCGGTAGCCTGCGGTCACCGACAGAACCAGCGGATCAAGCACGCGGTAAGCCGTCAGCCCGAGGGTTCCGGAGGTCCCTGATTCCAGATCCGTCCCGCGCGCCGCCGTGTTTTCCAGCGCCGCCACATCGATGAAACCGATCAGGCCGGGCCCTGCGCCCTCGTCCTGAAAGCGGTAGTTTGCGCCGACCACAAGGCTTTGCAACGCGCTGTCCGACAGGGTGTCGGTCTGACCGGTGGCCGTGTCGACAAAGCGCGCCTCGTCATGGCGCAGGGTCAGGCGTGAATAGACCTCGGAGGATCCTGTCAGCCCGTAGCGCAGGCCAAGCGTGGCCAGAAACGTGTCGGATTGCCGGTCCGTCACGCCAAGTTCGACGGGAAGGGACACGAACTCGCCCGTGCCGGTCTGGATGCTCTGGTATAGCCCGCTGATGCCGTCCTGACGGCTGGACACGAAGGTCGTGCCGAATTCCAGCCGGAACGTGCCTTTTTCGGACAGCAGCTCTTCCAGCTCGATGGCGATCCCGTCCTGTTCGAGAATGCGCTCCTGCGCAAGGATCGGACCTGTCCATCCCACGGTCGCACAAAGACCCACAACGACGCGAAACCGCGAAGCACTCATGACACCACCCACACACCATTTTAACCAATATTCAGGATACCTGTTTCGCGTCATGGGCGTCAATTTCAATTTGATGCGACCATGGGTTAGTTGCGGGCGTGCGCCGATGCTTGATGCGCCTGCCGGATACCGCTAGACGGGCGCCATCATGACTGACGGCAAACATCCATCCGGCGCGCCATGGCGCAATTTCTATGGCCGCTTCAAGGGCAAGACCCTGCGCGACAGCCAGTATCAACTGCTGGACGAGGACCTTGATCTTCTGTCCCCCGGCGCCGTCGGCTGGGAGGAAAACCCCGACCGCGTGCCGCTGGACCTGCCCGCGCTGTTCGGGCCGCGGGATCTGTGGCTCGAGATCGGGTTTGGCGCGGGCGAGCATATGGTGCATCAGGCCGCGTCCAACCCCGATGTGGGCATCATCGGGTGCGAGCCCTTCCTGAATGGTGTCGCCATGGCGCTGGCCAAGATCCGCAAGGCGGGCGTTGACAATATCCGCATCCATCCGGGCGATGCGCGCAACCTCTTCGATGTCTTGCCAGAGGCCAGCGTGGCGCGCGCCTTCCTGCTGTATCCCGATCCCTGGCCCAAGAAGCGCCACCACCGCCGCCGCTTTGTCACATCCGAGCATCTTGAGCCCTTGGCGCGCGTGCTGCGGCCCGGCGCGATCTTTCGCGTGGCCACCGACATCCCCGATTATGTGCGCCAGACGCTTGAGGAGGTGCCGAAAGCCGGGTTCGAATGGCTGGCCGAAGGCCCCGCCGATTGGCGGCAGCCGTGGTCCGACTGGATATCCACCCGCTATGAGCAAAAGGCCCTGCGGGAGGGGCGCGTACCGCATTACCTGACCTTCCGGCGGCGCTGATCCGGCTGGCCTTGCCCTGCGGGGCGGGCGCTGTGCTTGGATATTTTTGGCAAGAAGAAGCAGGGGCGATGGACCGGGGCCATAACCTCGGCTATCACGCGCCAAACCAGTCTTGAGGAGTGAACCGATGTCCGGTCATGGCACCCCCGTTCCGATGATGTCCACTGCCTGCGGCCCGCTGACCGGCGAGGCCCATGTGCCCGGCGACAAGTCGATCAGCCACCGTTCGCTGATTCTGGGCGCGCTCAGCGTGGGTGAGACCCGGATCGAGGGTCTGCTGGAGGGCGAGGACGTGCTGGATACCGCGCGCGCCATGCGCGCCTTCGGGGCCGAGGTGATCGAACATGGCGGCGGGCGCTGGTCGGTGCATGGCGTGGGCGTCGGCGGTTTCCGCGAACCCGGGCAGGTGATCGATTGCGGCAACTCGGGCACCGGCGTGCGGCTGATCATGGGGGCGATGGCGACATCGCCGATCTCTGCGACATTTACGGGCGACGCCAGCCTGAACAAGCGGCCGATGGCGCGGGTGACCGATCCGCTGGCCCTGTTCGGGGCGCAATCCGTGGGCCGGTCCGGTGGCCGCCTGCCGATGACCGTGGTGGGGGCCGCCGATCCCGTGCCGGTGCGCTACGTGGTGCCCGTGCCTTCGGCGCAGGTGAAATCGGCCGTGCTGCTGGCGGGGCTGAACGCCCCCGGCCAGACCGTGGTGATCGAGCGCGAGGCGACGCGCGACCATACCGAGCGCATGCTGGCGGGCTTCGGCGCCGAGATCGTGACCCGCGATACCGACGAGGGGCGCGAGATCACTCTGACCGGCCAGCCCGAACTGGTGGCGCAGGACATCGTCGTGCCGCGCGATCCCTCGAGTGCCGCCTTTCCGGTCTGTGCTGCGCTGATCGTGCCGGGCTCGGACGTGCTAGTGCCCAATATCGGGTTGAACCCCACCCGCGCGGGCCTTTTCACGACACTGCGCGAGATGGGCGCGGACCTGACATACGAGAACCTGCGCGAGGAAGGCGGCGAGCCTGTGGCCGACCTGCGCGCGCGCTTCTCGCCCGACCTGCACGGGATCGAGGTGCCGCCCGACCGCGCGGCCAGCATGATCGACGAATACCCCGTGCTGTCGGTCGTGGCCGCCTGCGCGACCGGGGACACGGTGATGCGCGGTGTCAAGGAATTGCGCGTCAAGGAAAGCGACCGGATCGAGGCGATGGCCACCGGACTGCGCGCCAATGGCGTGGCGGTCGAGGATGGCCCCGACTGGTGGATCGTGACGGGGCGGGGGCATGGCAACATTCCGGGCGGCGCGACCGTGGCAAGCCATCTTGATCACCGCATCGCCATGTCCTTTCTGGTGCTGGGCATGGTCAGCCGCGCGCCTGTCACGGTGGATGACGCATCCCCCATCGCGACGTCCTTCCCTGTGTTCGAGCCGCTGATGCAGGCCTTGGGCGCAGCGATCACGCGGACGCCCGTATGAGCTATCGCCGCTACATCCGGCGCCTTGGGGCATTGACCGGCCTGGTCTATGCGCTGTTGCTGTGGGGCGGGGCAATCTGGCTGCTGCCGGCATCGGGCGGGCAATTGCCGCCGGATACGTGGATCACCGGCTATGATCAGGCGCGCCTTTCGGTCTGGCTGGCGGCACTGACCGACGAGGGGCGGGCGCTCTATCTTGGTCCCATCGGCTGGCTGGATACGCTGTATCCGGCGCTTCTGGGGCTTTTGCTGGCCAGCATGATCTGGCGCATGGGGCGGGTCTGGCTGGCGCTGGTGCCGTTTCTTTATACTGTGACCGACCTGTGGGAGAATGCGGTGCTGGCGGGCATCGTGCGGACCAATGATGCATCGCTGGCCGATCACGCCTCATCCCTGACGCAGGGCAAATATGCTCTGCTTGGTCTGGCGCTGGCGCTTTTGTGGATGGTCTGGCGCGATCATCGGCGCAACGGTCCCTATTATTGAAGCCGCAAGCGCCTTGGGGTAACCCTGAGGCAAAGGAGCCTGTGCCATGGCATTCACCATCGCAATCGACGGGCCCGCAGCTGCGGGCAAGGGCACGATCAGTCGCGCGGTGGCCGCGCATTTCGGCTTTGCCCATCTGGATACCGGACTGCTCTACCGTGCGGTCGGGGTCCGGATGCTGGACGGGATCGACCCGGTCGAGGCGGCCCGCGCCCTGACCTCCCATGATCTGGAGCGTGGCGATCTGCGCGGTGCGGCGGCAGCGCAGGCGGCCAGCAAGGTGGCCACCATCCCCGAGGTGCGCGAGGCCCTGCTGGATTTCCAGCGCGCCTTCGCACAGCGCGCCGGTGGTGCGGTTCTGGACGGGCGCGACATCGGCACGGTGATCTGCCCCGAGGCCGAGGCCAAGCTGTTCGTCACCGCCAGTCCCGAGGTGCGCGCCCATCGCCGTCATGCCGAACTGCGCGCCGCCGGCAGTGACATGACCTATCCCGAGGTGCTGGAGGATGTCCGGCAGCGCGACGCACGCGACCGCGATCGCAGCACGGCACCGCTGAAACCGGCCGAGGATGCGGTGCTGATCGACACTTCGGCGCTGGATATCGAGGCCGCCGTCGCCGCCGCCATCGCGGCCATCGACGAACGCCGCAGCCGCGCCTGACACAGGGCCAATCTCCGGCTCTGCACTGGCGCATGGCAGCCCTGCGACAATGCACCCTTGCGGATCGGCGCAAGGCACCTATCTGGCGCTGTCTGACACCCCGTCACCCCCGCGAGAAGGATTTGAAATGTTTTACGAAAAACTGGACTGGCGTTATGCCACCAAGGCGATGGACCCCTCCAAGCCGGTTCCCGAGGACAAGATCGAGCGTATCCTCGAGGCCATCCGCATGGCGCCGACATCATCGGGGCTGCAGCCGTTCCAGGTCCTGCTGGTCACCGATCCCGCCCTGCGCGCCCGCATCGCGCCCGTGGCCTGGAACCAGAAGCAGATCGTCGACGGCTCGGCCCTGCTGGTCTTCGCGGCCTGGGACAACTACACCGAAGCCCGTATCGACGCCTTTGTCGATCTGACGGCAAGCCTGCGTGGCGGCCTGACTGATGCGCTGAAAGGCTATTACGACAACCTCAAGGCCAATTATCTGCCGCGCGACGCGGCCGTAAACCATGAACATGCTGCGCGTCAGGCCTATATCGCGCTGGGCTTTGCCTTGATGGTCGCCGCCGAGGAAGGTGTGGACGCAACCCCGATGGAAGGGTTCGATCCGGCCGCCGTGGACGAGATCCTTGGTCTGGGTGAACTGGGGCTGAAATCGGTGCTGCTGCTGCCGCTGGGCTACCGCGATGTCGAAAAGGACTGGCTGCATGGCCGCGCCAAGGTGCGCAAGCCGCGCAGCGAACTGGTGATCGAACGGCGCTGATCTGCCGACCGGCACCGCAACGACCCAAGGGGCAAGGGTGCTACGCGCCTTTGCCTCTTGCAAAACAGGGGCAAGAGGTCTATTGCCCAACCGTCCGCACGGACAGTGCCCATGCCGGGCCTGAACATCGCAACGGGTCATGAGATCCGCGGCGCTGTGATCCGGGCCTTGTTTGCATTTGGCAGGACCAATGAAACCCCAAGACCGGCGGAGACAACCGCACGGCCAGAAACAACGTTGTAAAGGAAATCAGAGACCACATGGCTCAGCGCGCAACTATGGAGGATTTCGAAGCCCTCCTGAACGAAAGCTTCGAAATGGACACCCCCGAAGAGGGTTCGGTTGTCAAAGGCAAGGTCATCGCAATCGAAGCGGGACAAGCCATCATCGATGTCGGCTACAAGATGGAAGGCCGTGTCGATCTGAAAGAATTCACCAATCCCGGCGAACAGCCCGACATCAAGGTCGGTGACGAGGTCGAAGTCTTCCTTCGTCAGGTCGAGAACGCCCGTGGCGAAGCCGTCATTTCGCGTGAAATGGCCCGCCGCGAGGAAGCATGGGATCGTCTGGAAAAAGCCTACGCCAGCGAAGAGCGCGTCGACGGCGCCATCTTCGGCCGCGTCAAGGGTGGCTTCACCGTGGATCTGGGCGGCGCTGTTGCGTTCCTGCCCGGCTCTCAGGTCGATGTGCGCCCCGTGCGCGATGCCGGCCCGCTGATGGGTCTGAAGCAGCCGTTCCAGATCCTCAAGATGGACCGTCGTCGTGGCAACATCGTCGTGTCGCGCCGCGCTATCCTGGAAGAAAGCCGCGCCGAACAGCGCGCCGAAGTCATCGGCAACCTGACCGAAGGTCAGACCGTCGATGGTGTGGTCAAGAACATCACCGAATACGGTGCCTTCGTTGATCTGGGCGGCGTTGACGGCCTGCTGCACGTCACCGACATGGCATGGCGTCGTGTGAACCACCCGTCGGAAATCCTGTCGATCGGTGAAACCGTCAAGGTTCAGGTCATCAAGATCAACAAAGACACCCACCGCATTTCGCTGGGCATGAAGCAACTGCAAGAAGATCCGTGGGATCTGGTGGCTGCCAAGTACCCGCTCAGCTCGGTCCACAAAGGTCGCGTGACCAACATCACCGACT
>JBFHIW010000034.1:0-38847 GCA_041596235.1 Paracoccaceae bacterium | reverse complement strand
TAGCAAAAGGATTATGACCATGAAAATTCTGATGGTTCTTACATCGCACGACCAACTGGGCGATACCGGCAAAAAGACGGGCTTCTGGCTCGAGGAATTTGCCGCTCCCTACTACGTTTTCAAAGACGCCGGTGCCGACATCACTCTCACCTCGCCCAAGGGTGGGCAGCCGCCGGTGGATCCCGGTAGTGACACCGAAGATACTCAGACCGGAGCGACCAAGCGCTTCAAATCCGACGAAGCTGCACAGAAGGAGCTTGCCCATACCGAGGTGCTGTCGTCGATCGATGCTGCGGGCTTTGACGCGGTCTTCTTTTCAGGTGGCCACGGCCCGCTTTGGGATCTGGCCGAGGATGTCGACAGCACGCGCCTAATCGAGATGTTCGCCCACAGCGAACGTCCCGTTGGTGCCGTCTGCCATGCGCCTGCGGTCTTCAAGCACCCCAAGGGCGTGGACGGCAAGCCGCTGGTGTCGGGCAAGAGCGTTACCGGCTTCACCAACAGCGAGGAAGAGGGAGTCGGCCTGACCGACGTAGTGCCTTTCCTGGTCGAGGACATGCTGAAGGCCAATGGCGCAAGCTATGAGAAGGGCGACGACTGGGTGTCTTTTGTCGTCACAGATGGTAAGCTGATCACGGGACAGAACCCGGCTTCATCAGTAGAAACGGCACGCAAGCTGCTGGCAATTCTTTAAGCATCACCTGCTGGGCGCGCGGTGGACCCGCTATCGCCGCCCGGACGCATCCATATCTGGAAGATCACAGCCGGCACTATCAAAGAAGACCTGCTTGAGACGCGTATGTCAGTTCCTTAGCGTCTGGGCATGATCAGACGCTCCCAATTCCGCTACTTCAAAACGAGCCCCGAGGTCATTCGCCGTACGGTGATGTCGTACATCCGGTTTTCGCTTTCATTGCGAAACGTCGAAGATCTGCTGCACGAAGGGCAAGTCGCTGATGGGCATCCCGCAGGAAAAGTTGGAGTAAGCGCCGGCTGAAGCCGCTGACGGTTTCTCTCTTGCCGGACAGAGATCTTCTCATACTGGAGAAAAGCTTGGTAGATCGGACTGAGTCTCTCAGTTCCGTGATTGTCGTCTGAGCGGCATCAATAGGCCGTCGGTTGTTCGAATATCGGGCGCTCCTTTACGCCTGATTGACACCATTTTTCGTTGCGCTCTCAGCGGCGCTGCGAGCGTATCTGCCGGGGCTGGTTCCAAAATGTGCCTCAAACGCTTGGCTGAAATGGCTGCGACTTGAAAAACCACAAAGCGCGGCGATCCGCGCAATACCGACCGTTCCGTCGAGCAACAGTCGTGCCCCGTGCTGCAACCGCAAATCACGCACGAGAGACATAGGACCTGTACCAAAACTCGCCTTGAACCGTTCCGAAAACCTTGCGCGACTTATTCCGACCGTATCTGCAAGTGACTGCACACTGTGGTCGGCACCGGGGTTATTTATAACGGATTCAATCGCCGGCCAAAGCGTCAAGTCTGCTAAGGCGACTAGCCAGCTTGTATCTGAATCCTTGCGCAGAGTGCTTTTGCGCAACGCTGCGATGATCAAAAACATCAGCAAGGCTTTGACCTGCGCGCGCGATCCCGGTCCGGGGGTCGCAAGTTCATCAAGTATCAAGTCGATAAGATGGCTATGTCCGGTCGGCACCACCAAGGGCTGACGTAGCAAGTCGATGACTTGACCTGCGCCACGCAGCTGAAGTTTAATTTTTGCGCATAGCACTGTCATCCCATGACCATCATCCAATACGCCTTCGCGATCATGCGAAAGACCCAGTTGCGCGGGTCGGCAACTCGCGAACGACATGAACCGACCATCTGCGGCACCTAAGGAATGGCCGTTTCCTGCCGGGACGAGAGCAAGATGGCCAGCCTGCAGATTATGCGAAGGCCCCCGATCAAGATGAAGTGACCCTTTTCCAGACAGCACATAATGCAAGCCAGCAAATGATGTTTTTGGCATTGCGAGCCAACCGCGTGGTGCCATCTCGCAAAGCGAAAACGGGTCAACCTCGATGTCCATCGCGGAAAAAACATCATCCAGCAACATTTCTCTCTCCAAACACATTCGAGACGATTTCGCACATCGGTTAGTTCACCAAGGTGATATTCGCAATCTAAGGACTATCACTATGTGCAATAACGACAACAATGACACTGCTCACCGACATGACCATGGCATCACGCGGCGCGGCGCACTTTTGGGCGCTGGTGCAGCCACTGTCGCAGGTGCGGCGCTTGCTCCTGCTGGGGCACAGGCGCAACAAAGCGACCTTTACGCAGCACCAGCCGATCCAGCGCTCCCACCATCGGACATGGTCTTAACCAAGGGTCGCGTCGCGCTCGTCGTGACTGATCCACAAATCGATTTTCTAAGCCCAGACGGCGTTACCTGGGGCGTGGTTGGTGAAAGTGTGACGGAACACGGCACGGTCGCCAACATTGGGCGTCTGTTTCGCGCAGCCAAAGCTGCCGATCTGGTCGTTGCGGTGTCGCCACATTATTACTACCCAACAGACAAGGGCTGGCAATTTGATGGTGCTCTGGAAAAGCTCATGCACTCAATCGGCATGTTTGATCGTGCTGGACCCACTGATCTCGAAGGGTTTGAAAACTCAGGGGCAGACTTCATGCCTGAGTACCGCGAGTTTATCAACGACGGTAAGACTATCGTCACTTCGCCGCACAAAATTTATGGCCCCGAACAAAACGACCTTGCACTGCAGCTTCGGAAAAACGGCGTTGATCAAGTCATCCTTGTCGGCATGTCAGCAAACCTTTGCGTTGAATCGCATTTGCGCGAATTGCTTGAGATGGGTTTTGAAGTCGCCGTCGTCACTGACGCTACGGCTGCCGCAAAATTGCCCGAAGGCGATGGATATCTCGCAGCGATGATCAACTTTCGTTTCATCGCAAACGCGGTCTGGACCACGGATCAAACTATCGGGTTGATTGAGGCCATTTAACAAAAGCAGACAGCGGCGGCATATGCCGCCGCGTCATCAGACTAGGTGTTTAGTCCCGGCATTTGGTGGATCGGATTTAGGATGAATCGATCTGGCTCTGAAGTCCAGATCTTGCAGATGGGCAGTGTCAGAGTAAACCTGCTTGAGCGGGGCAGGGCGGTTGGCGAGCCTTCATCGATGACAAAACCTAGCCCCTTCCGCTACTTCAAGACCTCTCCCGAAATTATCCGGCTAGCTGTGATGCTGTACGTGCGGTTCCCGCTGTCGTTGCGCAATGTCGAGGATCTTCTGCATGAGAGGGGGATCGAGATCAGCCATGAGACCGTGCGGTTCTGGTGGAACAGATTTGGTCCGATGTTCGCTGCTGAGATCCGGAGAAACCGGATCAGCCGAATGCGTGCGTACTCGAACTGGCAATGGCACCTGGACGAAGTTTTTGTGAAGATCAATGGCGAGACGCACTATCTGTGGCGGGCCGTGGATCACGAAGGCGAAGTTCTGGAAACCTTCGTCACCAAGCGCCGGGATCGTAAGGCTGCATTGAAATTCCTCAGAAAATCAATAAAGCGCTATGGTCAGCCGGAAGTGCTGGTTACGGATAAACTGCGATCCTATGGTGCTGCGATGAAAGTCGTTGGCAACATCTGGAAACAGGAAACAGGGCGCTGGCTGAACAATCGGGCGGAGAATTCCCACCTGCCATTTCGACGACGGGAACGTGCGATGCTCCGTTTCCGACAGATGCGATGTTTGCAGAAATTCGCCGCTGTCCACTCCTCGGTTCACAACCACTTCAACCAGGAACGCCACCTCCACTCACGCGACAATTTCAAGCTCAACCGCGCCGCCGCCTTGGCCGAGTGGCGCGGTCTCGGCGCGGCATAAGGAGCAGTGTTACTGTCCAAGTTGAGGCTGGTTCGAATTCGTCTGACACCACCGTTGCGAACGTACGGCGCGGCGTTGAAGCAGATCGGTGCAGCAGATTGCCAGGAAACTGGCCGGTGGGCGAACAACAGGGCTGAAAATTCGCAATTGCCGTTTCGACGAAGGGTGAGGGCGATGTTGCGTTCCAGGCGCATACGAAGTTTGCAGAAATTCGCTGCCGTTCACGCTTGCGTCTTTAGTCACTTTAATCAGGAATGTAGCCTCTCAACTCGACCCAATTTTACGCTCTACGCGCCGCCGCTCTCGCCGAGTCGCGTGCTCTTTGCGCGGCATAAGGACAGCGTCACTGTCCAAGCAGAGCCTAGTTTGAATTAGTCTGGCAGCACCCGTTAAACGATCTGTTCTGACGGGTTCTAGAACGCGCCCATGGCCAACCCAGCCCCCATCGCCTTGCCCAGTTCGCGGCAGAGCGCGAGCTGATCCTCCGGGATCGTCTTCTCGGCCAGGATCTGCTCGGCCGTCTGGGCGTGGGTGCACACGATCAGCGGTAGCTGGACCTGCCTCAGACGCCAGCCCTGTGCGATCCGGGCCGTCTGGCGCGCTGCGTTCGCGCCATCCGAGCCGGCGCAGATCATCTGGGCGTAGGGGCGGCCCTCGATCCGTCCGAGGACCGGGTAATAGCAACGATCGAAGAATTCCTTCATCACGCCGGTGAGCGCGGCCAGGTTCTCCGGCGCGCAGAATAGGTAGCCGTCCGCATTCATAAGATCGTCCGGACCTGCCGCATCCGCAGTCATGAGGATCGTCGGCGTTTCGGTCCGCGCGGCCTCGAACGCAGCCTTGCTCATTTGCCGGCTGCCACCTGTCCTAGAGTGGTAGATCAATAGAAGTCTTGCCATCTGTCGTTCCGTCCACGCCGCAGTCTGTCTGCAAAATGCCGCCGGCACTGTCTCGACCGCGGCAACAAAAACTGTTCCGTGAATCGTGTCAGGTCGCAAGCGATGTTTGGTTTCGCCTTGTCTGCAATGCGCCGTTCCTGATTTGGCTCCCAAAGGCTCGTCGTGCAGGGGCACGTCTCACAGGGGGCTCTGTCAGAAGAACTTGGCTTGAGACGGGGAGGGCGGTTTCGTAGCCTTGCAAGACGACAAAACATTCCCCATTCAGGTACTTCAAGACCAGCCTGGAGATCATCCACTTGGCGGTGATGATGTACATCCGCTTTCCACTGTCCCTACGGAACGTTGAGGATCTGCTGCACGAGCGGGGGATCGACATCTGCCATGAAACCGTTCGCTATTGGTGGCTTCGGTCCGGGCCGATGTTCGCCGGGCAGATCCAAAAGCGTCGGATCGAGGGAATGAAATCCAGCCGATGGAAATGGCACCTCGACGAGGTTTTTGTGAAGATTAACGGCGAACGACACTATCTCTGGCGCGCCGTCGATCACGAGGGTGGGGTACTGGAAACCTATGTCACAAAGACGCGCGACAAGAAGACGGCGCTGGAATTCTTGAAGAAAGCAATTCGCAAGCACGGCCAGCCAGACACGATCGTCACTGACAAGTCGAGATCCTACGGCACTGCGCTGAAGGAGATCGGCTCCGCTCAAAGGCAAGTGACCGGCCGCTGGATGAACAAGAGGACTGAAAACTCACACCTGCCATTCCGACGACGCGAACGGGCGATGCTCCGCTTCCGGTGCGTGCGAAGTTTGCAGAAATTCGCCTCCGTCCACGACTCTGTCTCCAACCATTTCAATCAGGACCGCAACTACTCCAGTCGAACCCACTTCAAGCTGAACCACACCGCCGCTCTCACCGAGTGGCGCAGTCTTTGCGCTGGATAAGTGGCAGCGTCACTGTCATAGCTGAGACTGGTTCGAATTTGTCTGACAGGCCCGCCAGACACCTCGACATTTTGGTGTGGTTGGAAGCCAAAAACACAGATGTGCACAAGGCTTCCACGGGTTCGTCACGTCACGCTCAACATCTGACCTCGATCCACCACAAGAGTATTGTGGGGCAGAGCAGATGGACAGTTTTCAGTTTAAGCATAGGACTGCAGGCAAGAAGCCGAAGCCTCACCTTGAACGACGACTCACGGTGGCATTCGTCTTGGCCGAACCGTGATCGTTCATCGACCATCTCCTTGTTGCAGGGGACCCTACCTCAAACTGGAGGAGGTGGATCAGATGGATCAGGTTCGTAAGGCTGCGGCTGTGTCCGCACGGTCAAGATCAGGGTAGTCCCATCACCAGGCCTGAGATAGAAGTAGACCATGTCGGAGCCATTCCGTTCGTTCAGAATATCGACAAGGGCGGTGATTACACCTTCTTCGACATAAAAGGCGTGGACCTCATGCATGGAGCGAAAGTAATAGCCAGTATCAGTCGAACTTGAGTAATAGCCAGTAGCAGTCAGACTTGGCGCCGGATCGGAATGGCCGTCTCGAACTTCCGCTCCCAAATGGGCCAACCACCTGAGTCCCCATTGCGGTGTGCTTACATCGGTCGTGTTCGCATATGTCAGACCATTTTGATAAGCGTGCGTCATTTCGTGCACAAGAACCTTAACGGCTCTTAAGGGATTGATCTGAGTTTCCTGAAAATCGACGATGCCCACATGAACGGTGCCTCCGGTGTCTCTGCCGCCGCTAGAAAAAGCTGAGCCTCTAGTTCGAGTCGGATCGAAGTTGACCGTTGGAACGGGCAGGCCATAGAACTCTGCAAAAACGCGCACCAGATCCTCGATGAAGACAGTCGTCTCCTGCGCGCTCAGCGGCGTTGTGCGCGAAAGGATATCTTCGAATTGATCATAGATGATATCCACGAGTTGTTCGATCTGCCCGTCCACAAAATCCAGCACCGTCCCCTGCGGCAATCTCGGACCTGGTACAAACCCGGCGGGATCTGCCGGGCGCATACCCAAAATATCAGCAAGTCGCAGCGTTATCCTCGGCCGTAATGGGACGATGAACTGGATGATCTGGAACCGCTCGTCGAGTGTCAGTGCATTTGCCTCATCGGGCCCGAGTCGGTCCAAAAGGAACGCCATATAATTCGCTGATCGCGCATCAGGCGGCGTGGTCTGAAACTCTGCAGTCAGCTCTCGAATGATCGGCAGTGGGTTCGGTCCGGGATCGGGGAAGTTCCACTGTCTCCAGTTTACCGTACTGGCTGAGTTGCCAACAGTCGGAGCCGTCACCTGTGGGAAGTGTGCTACGCCCTGCATGTCAGCCTCGAACTGCGCTGCGAAGTCGTCTGCGGAAACTCCCATTTCTCCGACATGAATAGGATTAAGAGGGCCCGGTGCTATGAATGTCGGCGAGAACCCCTCAGGTGCGCGCTGGGCAACAAATGTCTGGTTGTCCGGGTTATAGTAGATGACATAGCCGGGGATGATGTTGCCGTCTTCGTCGACCGGGATGAAGTAGGAGCCGTTCTGGTCCTGGCCCACGACGAGCAGCCTATGACCCGCCGTGACGATCTGATCGCCCTCGGGGTTTTGCACCTCTGCCACAACAAAGGGCCAATGAGGCTCTTCCTCCAGCGTGCCGCCATAGCCGGAGATGTGACCCCCGCGTCCATCACTCATGTAGATCGGTACTTCGAAATCATCGACATCATCTTCATCGACGATACCGGCGTCCGGATCGACCCCGCCGGCCGGACCGCCGGGAATGCCGGCCTGCCTGACGGCATTCTGGTTTCCGCTGTTGTCCATCAGATTGTGGATGCGGAACATGCGGTTGTAATCTTCGCCGCTTCCGGTTTGGGCAAAGATGTTGACGGCTGTGCTTTCCTCCATCCGGCTGAGGATCGCCGCGGCGTCCGCCTCGGGCATCTCGTCGAGGATCGCTTTCGCGCCGGGGAGGTTCGAAGAGGGGTCCTGCGCCCTGAGGTTTTCCAGCGCTTCAAGGGCGCGCGCGGCACCGCTGAAGGTCAGGTGCCGGAGCACTTCTGCTGCACGGGCTGGTGATGTCTCGGCCATGTGGCCCAGAATTGCCCCGACCTTTTCCGTGTCGCCGCTGTTGACCATTTCCTCGAGGATCGCGGCGGCTTGCGCGGGATTGAGGGCGTCAAGATAGGCGGCCGCCTCTTCGGGTGACAGCTCCGCCAGGAACTGGGCCGCATGCCGCGCCGGAAGATTCTCGAGATACTCGTTCACGATGGTGTTGAACGGATCCCGGTTCGCCTCTTCCCAGGCGTTGCCCTCGGTCCTTCCGCGTCTGGTGAGTTCGAGATTGACCAGCTGGGCGACCCGGCCGGCGTCCTCGGGACCAAGGTATTTGAACCAGTCGAGGAGGTTTTCTTCCCGATAGAGCCCCAGCGGATTGTCTGGATCCGTTTCATTGATGATCAGGTCGACGACGGTCTCGGGCGATTTCTCGTTGAGCGTGGTGATCAGCCGGCCGGCAAACCTGTCGTCGACTTGACGGATCAGCCCTCCGAGCGGGCTGGACGATGGGGGCGGCACGTCACCGCCGCCGCCACCGCCGTCGCCGCCACCGCCGAAATATCCGACGATGGCATCGGCGGCTTCGTCGACGCCCATGCGCTCCAGACCTTCCGCCGCGACTGCCAAGGCGTCCTGATCGCCGCCGAGGGCATCAAGGAAGCTGAAGGGGTCACCGAGCAGGCTGCTGATTTCAACGAGGTTGCTTTGCGATGCCTCGTTGATCAGTTCCTCTTCGGCGCTGAGGGTCAGGGTCGGCTGCAGAACGATGAAAGCGGCGAAGGTCGCGTTCACCTTGGTGCTCATGCCAAGCTCGTTGCCGTCGTTCAGCATCTCCACGCTGACGTCGAGTACCACGCTTTCCTCGCCCGGATCCCAGCCGGTCCGTCCGTTGCCTTCGATCTTCAAAGCCTCGCTCATCAGCTCGGCAGCTTCGACGGAGTCCGTGTGGACCAGCAGTTCGGAGACCGCCTCAAATCCGTTGGTTCTTGCGAGCTTGAGCAGCAGATACCCGCCGACCTCGATATCCTCGTTGCCGACGGCGGTGAGGATGAGACCGGCCTGTTCGGGGTCTATCTCGCCGAGCGCGGCAAAGGTTGTGACGTTGGCGGGCAGTCCCGAGGCGCTGCGGCCGCCGTCTCTGACCTCGTAGAGCGAGAACGCCATGTCGTGGACAAGGATCTTGGCGACCTGTCCGGGGGCCATCTCCTGCATCACCTTCACGGCTGCGGCCTCGCCATGGGTGTTGCGGATGTATTCCAGCGCCGCCGAGGCCGCTGCGGGCGGCGCGCCGTCGAGCAGGCTGACGATTTCGGCAAGCGTGGCGGGATCGTTCAGATCGGCCGCGCCGATCACCTGTTCGAAGGCCTCCAGATGGGTGTCCGCCCGGGCCATGAGCTGGCCTTCCACTGCGATCCGGACGTCGCCGTCGAGATATTGCAGCACCTCGAGGACCATGCCCGCATCCGGGCGCAGCCCATGGCTCAGCAGCACGTTGGTTGCGGCCTCGGCGCCGCCCTGATGGTAGGCTTCGGTGACCTGATGGGCGATGAATACTGCGCGCAGCGCTTCATAGGGCGTGATCCCGGTCGAGCTTGTGGGACCTTCCACATCGCCCGGCACCACCTCCCGGACGATCATCAGGCCGGTGTCGGCCATCTCGACCACCTTGAAGCCCGCCGCGCCGACGGTGGTGTAGGCGAACGCACCCGCGCCGAACTCCGCGCCCAGTTGGGACACCACGTCCCACCCGGCGCCGGCCAGGGACGCGATCTGCGCCAGAACGGTGGTCCCGGTGGCGCCCGAGGCGCCGCTTTCGACGGTCAGTTGCGCGGCCGCGTATTCCGCCGCGCTGTAGCGGACGGTCGCTCCGCCAAGCTGGAACGTGCCGCCTTCGGCCGCGTCCGTCGCCGCGCCCGCTGCACCCTGCCGCAGCAGCGGCACCAGTTCCGTTTCGGTCGCCTCGATACCGGCCTCGCCCAGCGTCACCCGTACCCCGGTGACGAAGGCCGCGTCCGTGCCCAGCGACAGGATGATCGCCACATCGGCCAGACCATCGATCACCCGGCCGACGGTGATGTCGTGATTGGTGTCGTCGCGCGCCATGTCGATGCCGCCCGTCTGCCGGCCACGGCGCGCGAGCGCCGCAGAGACGATGTCGTAGGCGTGGTTGGCCTGCTCCTTGTTGCCATGGCCGCCGAACAAGGAGTCGTGATCGGGATGGTGGTGCTGACGCTGCGCCCAGTGGCCGGCAACGTCGGCGATGTTGCTCACCCCGCCCTGCTTGAGCAGGACCGCAAAGAGGTCCGGTTGGCTGTCCACGTCGATCCCGAGCGCGGTGAACATGATCTCGCGCGCCTCGGCATCGGTCATCTGCGGCGTGGTGACGACCGCATCGGTCCGCAGCAGCGGCTCGAGGCGCGTGCCGGTCTGGTCGTGTCCACCCCGGTCCTTGAACGTCTCGGTCTCGGTGGCCGGCTGGTAATACTCCTTCATGATCACGAAGGCATGGGCCAGGCGCGTGGTGGAATCCGCGCCGCTGATCATATTGCCGTCCGCGTCGTATTCCGGCACGCGGATCGCGTCGTAGAGCGCCAGCGCCTTCTGCGACCAGAACATCTTCAGCGTCGCATGGTCGGTGACCTGCGGCGCCAGGATGACGATCTTGCCCGCGTTGTGCTTCTCCACCAGTTCGTCGACCTTGCCGGCGCCGAAGATGCCGCCACCGTCGAAATGCTGCAGCTCGTCGTTCTCGTCGAGGTAGGCGAAGCTCCAGCCGACAGCCGAGTCCGTCGCGATCTCGTCGATGCCGTTGGTGTCCAGAACGATCTTGCCGTCCCGGTGTTCCTGCTGCAGTGCGAGATAGGTCGCCTCGTCGACCAGCGAATGAAAGGTCTGGCCGTCGCGGGTATAGCTGACCTCATAGACCTTGTAGTCGTCGGCCAGCGTGGGGCTGTCGAGCCCTTCCGCCGAGGGGCCGGTCCAGTATTCGTTCCACTGCTCGTTGTCGCTGCCCTCGTATTCCGCGATGATATCGGTGCCGACCCATAGGGTCGCCTTGGTCAGCGCGTGGTTGTTCAGATCCTCCTCCGAGAAATGCCCGTTGATGATCGAGTCGAGGTCGGACAGGCCGGTGACGAAGAAATCCTGCCAAGTGTCGCCAGCGAAGACGAAGGACGACATGCCGGTGCCGAGCGCCTCGCCGCGCAGGGCCGCGGCGAACAGGGCGTCCGCCTCCGCGACGCTCTCGGGAACGAATAGCGCGCGCGACAGATCTCGGGTCTCCGAGCCGCGGTGGTTCTGGTCGGTTTCACTGGGCTGCTGATCGTGCTGCTGCAGCGAGAAGAACAGCAGCGAGGCGTCCTCGAATGCGGACTTCACATCGCCCGCGTCAGAGCCTTCGAACATCGACAGATCGACATCGCCGGTGGCGTTGCCGCTGGCATCGAGCTTGCCGGTGAAATTGCCGTCAACGTCAAAGTTCTCGTCGAAGAACGCCTGCCAGGTTGCGTCGTCGATCGCGCCGAGCCCGCTGCCCGCCTCGCCCTGATAGGTGCTCAGCACGAAGGCCAGCACCTCCTGCGGCGTCCAGTTGGGCAGGTCGTCGCCATACATCTGCAGAAGGCCGCCCCAGAACAGGCTGACCCGTTCGACGCGCATATCCTCCCACCGCTCGGTGGCCGTGTCGCCCGAGATCAGACCGTCGGCACTGTCGCTCTCTGCATTGTCCCACAAATACCGCGCCCGCGGCGCCACTTCCACCTCGATGGTGACGGGCTCCCCGGGGTCTGAGGGTGTTTGGACGTCGAGGGTCGCCAATCCGTCGTAGGTCGGAATGCCGGGACGGTCGGAAACGGGGGCGTCGGTGAACCTGAGGCGGGCGCCTTCGGGCGGGGCCTCGCCAATGAAGGCGATCCCGGCCAGTTGCGTCGGATCGTCGCCAAGCGAGATGCCGACAGCGGTATATGCGATGCCGGTATTCAGGTCGGTGACAACGATATTCCAGTTCGCGCTTACCTGGCTGCCGTCGCCATAGGTGACGCCGTCGATAGTCACCGCACCCACGCTGCGCTGCGTGGAGGAGGAGCTGTCGAAATTGTCGCCGGCATCGATGACCGTGATGGCAACGCCGCCGTTGCTGGTGACGGTCAGGGTCTTGCCGCTCAGATCGCTGGCGGCGCCCTGATAGGTGCCGTCGATGTCGCCCAGCCCGGTATCGCCGGACAGGTCCAGATTGGACACCGGGATGAAATGCACCTCATGCTGCTCGAAGGTCGCGACCTCCTTCAGAATGTAGGTCTCGGTAACCCGCTCGCCGCTGTCATAGACCCGCGTGACGGTTAGTCTTGTATAATCCCAGCCGGGAACCGGGTTGTCGATCTCGCCCTCGATATTCTCGTCGAAAGAGATCTCGAGGCTGTAGGAGCCGGTGGCGCCGCCGGTATCCAGAAAGTCATTGTTGGCATCGAGTTCTTCGGCCACGACGCCGTAGAACTGGGCATCGGTATCGTCGGCGTGCCGGTGGATGTCAAAGCCATGGACGTTGATCTGGCCGCCCTCGATATCCGCGCCGAACCGGTGGGTCGGCAAGGGCGCCCCACCCTCCGAGGTCTGGGTAACCACTGACTGCGCACCGGCCTCGACCGGCACCTGCGGCGCGGGGATAACGAGCGGCGGGCCTTCGGCGCTCTGCAAGTTCTGGACGGTGAATTCGGCGACCGGCCAGTCGGGGAACGGGCCGTCGGGGGCGAAGACCTGAACGAAGAACAAGCCCTCGCCGTTGTCGGTGACCGTGTAGGTCACCTCGGCACCGCCGAGGCTGCCCATGCTGCCGACGATCGCGACATACTGCTCGACGATGTCGGTCACCGCCGCTTCCGCGGCCGGGGCCGTGGCCCGGAATTGCAGCGTCGTGCCCGAGGTCAGCACGTCGGCGGTGTAAAGATACTCCGGCGCGGGCGGTGCGGCGGGATAGGCGAAGTCCAGCGTCACCGAATAATGGTCGGTTTCAGCGACCGGCCCCAAGGCGAAATCCAACGAGATGTACGTGTGGTCGAATTCCAGAGAGAAATCGCCACCGCTCGTCGGCCCACCCAAGGCGTTCTCGAACCAGGTGCCGTCGCCTTTGGAGATCGGCAGCAGCGGCCCGAACGAGGGCGGATCGCCCAGGCCGAGGACCAACCAGCCGACGATGCCGGCCGCAGTCTCGACATCGCCGCGCTGCATCGCCGCGAAGAGCGTTGTCACCACGGCGGGGTCGGTGACTTCGACACGTCGGCCGCCCACCACCACGGTCACCCCGGTCGGCGCCTCTCCGGGCCTGGGGCCAGTCCCCGGCTCAGCCCCGGTGGTTTCCGACGACGACCCCGTTCCCGGCTCAGGCTGAAACGGAAACCGACCGAACCAGTCCATGCTCGCGGGATCGGTGATCCCGAAGTTCTGCATCCAGATGTCGATGCTGGACTGCGAATTCGGGGCGTCGATCGGCAATGTTGCAAATCCTTCCAAGGCGGACTGAAGGATAGCCCAGCCAGTTTCATAGCCAGTTTCATGAAGGCCCCTCATGAAAAGAAGACCCCTCACACCAATGATGCAAGGATCGTGCGACCGCTGCCATTGGGTCGCCTACGCAGCAGACTAAGGGAATACGTAGCCGCACTACCGACGCTCATCCGATGTCCTTGGGAAACCTCCAAGATCTGCTGCACGAACCGTGCGTCGACGTAAGCCGTCAGGCGGTGCGGCAGTGGAGGCATCGGTGCGGGTCGATGTTCGCAGCCGGGAGCCGGACAGGACACATCGAAGGCATGCGGTCGAGCCACTGGCGCAAGCATGGTCGACCGGAGGTGGTTGTGAGGGGCCGATTTCGCTCCTGCGGCACTGCTTTGATGCAAATCGGTGCTTCCGATCGGCAGGAAACTGGCCGCCGGTCAAAAAAGCGCGCAGAACGCGCACCTTTCGTTCCGACGAAGGAAGCGGGCGATGTTGCGGTTCCGGCGCAGTTTACCCTAGAGGTCGGTCAGAACTCCCAGTGCCCGCTCCGCGGCGAAGGCCACGGTTTCGGAAAGGGTCGGATGTGCATGGATGGTCAGACCGATGTCTTCAAGCCTTGCCCCCATTTCGATGGCAAGCGTTATTTCGGCAAGCAGTTCGCCTGCGTTCCGCCCGACGATTGTGCCACCCAGGATGCGGTGGCTTTCGGGATCATAGATAAGTTTGGTCAGGCCATCGCTGCCGCCTGAGGCAAGATTGCGCCCGCTGGCTGCCCATGGAAAACTGGTGGCCTTGACGGTTCTTCCTTCTGCCTTGGCCTGAGCTTGAGTCAGGCCAACCCACGCCAGTTCAGGGTTGGTATAGGCAACGGACGGAATGAGAATGGTATCCAGCGCGGCGCGATGACCGGCGACGACCTCGGCGGCAATGTGGCCTTGATGGGTGGCGCGGTGCGCCAGCATCGGGTTACCGGTGACATCACCGATTGCAAAAATATGAGGCTGCGCGGTCCGGCCCGCCGCATCCACCTGAATCACGCCCTTGTCGGGCGAGGGAAGACCGGTGGCCGCAAGATCGAGCTGATCGCCATTGGCGCGGCGGCCTACGGATTGAATGACCGCACCCGCCTTGATCTGTCCCGCAAAGTCCCCCGTGCAGGTCAGCGTGATCGCGGACTTCGCGGCGGAGACGGATGTGACCTTGGTGTTGGTATGAATCGTCACGCCCTGCGCCACGAGCGCAGTGTGCAGGATCGCGACCGCTTCGGGGTCGGCACCCGAGGCGATCTGGCCTGCCAGTTCGATCACGGTGACATCAGAGCCCAAGGCCGCGTAGATCGTGGCCATTTCCAGCCCGATGATCCCGCCGCCCACGATGGCCAGCGCCTTGGGCACTTCGCGCAGTTCCAGCGCAGCGGTGCTGTCCCAGATGCGCGGGTCCTCGGGCCAGCCCGGCAAGCGGACGGGCGAGGAGCCGACCGCAATCACCACCTTGTCGAAATCGAGCGCGGTTCCGTCGATGTTGACGCTCTGCGGGCCGGTAAAACGCGCGGTGCCCTGCATCGTCGTGACCTTGCGCTTGCGGGCAAGGCCGTTCAGCCCTTGGGTCAGGTGGCCGACGATGTGATCCTTCTTGGCGCGCAGCTTGTCCAGATCAATTCGCGGCGCGTCGAAAGCCACGCCCCAGTCGGCCATATGCGCGGCCTCGCGGATCACCTCGGCTGCGTGCAGAAGCGCCTTGGACGGGATGCAACCTTCGTTCAGGCAGACGCCGCCAAGACGGTCGCGGGCATCGACAAGTGTGACCGAGAGGCCCAGATCGGCGGCACGGAACGCGCAGGCATAGCCGCCCGGTCCTGCCCCGATGACCAGCAGGTCGGTGTGATTGGTCATGGCACCCTCCCTCAGATCAGCATGTTGCGCGGATCGGCAATCAGCCCGCAGTAATGGGCCATAAAGCGTGCGGCATCCGCACCGTTGATGACGCGGTGATCATAGGACAGGTCCAGCGGCACCATGGGCACGGGGCGCGGTGTGTCGCCGTCCCAGACGGTCACGGTTTCGGTTCTGGTGATCCCGAGGATGGCCACTTCGGGCGGGTTGACGATGGGGCTGAAGGCCGTGCCGCCGATCCCACCCAGATTGGTGATCGTCATCGACGCGCCCCCCATTTCGTCAGGGCCGATCTTGCGGGCCTGCGCGCGGGCGGCCAGATCGGTGATCTCGGCTGCGATCTGCCACAGACCTTTGCGGTCGGCATCGCGGATCACCGGCACCATCAGGCCGTGCTTCGTGTCGACCGCGATCCCGATATGAACATAGTCCTTGAGGATAAGCTTTTGCCCATCCGCTGATAGGGACGCATTGAACCGGGCATGGCGCCGCAAACTTCTTGCAAGGGCCACAACATGAAAAGCCAGCGCCGTCAGCTTCACGCCGCGCGCCTCCGCTTCGGGTTTGAGGGAGTGGCGGAACGCCTCCATCGCGGTGACATCGGCGCGGTCGTGATGGGTCACCGCCGGGATCAGGGATTGCGCCGCCGCCATGTTGCGTGCGGCAACCTGTGCAAAGCGGCTGAGAGGTTCCTCGGTCACAGGGCCGTGCTGGGCATGATCCACCTCCCAGAGCGAGGTGTCGGCGGCGCGCGGTGTGCTTGGCGTTCGATCCAGATCCTCAGGGGCGATGGTCGTGCGGCCAAGGCTTTTCGCCAGCGCGTCGATGTCCACATGCTTTTCCCGCGCAAGGCGACGGGTCGAGGGGCTTGCGATAATCTCTGTCATCTCGATCCCCTTACCAGCTGGCCGCGATGTATTGCGTTTCCATGAACTCAAGCATTCCCTCGTGCCCGCCCTCGCGACCCAGCCCGGATTGCTTGGTGCCGCCAAATGGGGCCGCAGGATCGCTGACAAGTCCACGGTTCAGGCCGACCATGCCGTAATCCAGCCGCTCGCAGACCTGCAGGGCGCGTTTGAAATCGCCCGAAAACACATAGGCCACCAGACCATATTCGGTCGCATTGGCGCGGGCGATGGCATCCTCCTGATCGGTGAACGTCTGGATGGCAGCCACGGGGCCAAAAATCTCGTCATGGACGCAGTCGGCGGTTTCCGGGACGTTCGACAGCACAGTGGGCGGATAGAAATACCCCGTGCCGTCCGGTGTCTTGCCGCCGCATTCGATCTTGGCACCCTTGGCCACGGCATCCGCCACGAAAGCCGCCACCTTGTCGCGGGTGTCGGCATTCACCAAGGGTCCGACATCCACGGACGGATCGGTGCCATCACCGACCTTGAGGGCAGACATCCGCGCGGCGAGGCGCTTTGTGAACTCAGGCGCGATGCTCTCATGCACGTAGATGCGGTTCGCGGCAGTGCAGGCCTCGCCCAGATTGCGCATCTTGGCCAGCATCGTGCCTTCGATCGCGATGTCCATATCGGCATCCTCGAACACGATGACAGGGGCGTTGCCGCCCAGTTCCATGGCCGGTTTCAGGACCTGATCTGCGGCGGACTTGAGTAATTTGCGGCCAACGCCGGTCGATCCGGTGAAACTGACCACACGCACGCGCGGATCGTGAAGCATGTGATCGACCAATGCGCCGGTCTTGCGTGAGGGCAGAACGTTCACCAGTCCGGGCGGCACGCCCGCCTCTTCCAGCAGGGGCATGAGCGCCAGCATGGTCAGGGGCGTTTCCGAAGCCGGTTTGATGATCACGCCGCAGCCTGCGGCAAGCGCGGGCGCGATCTTGCGTGTGCCCATTGCGGCCGGGTAATTCCACGGCGTGATCAGCACGGCCAGACCGGCGGGCTTGTGCTGCACCATGATCCTGGCCCCACTGGCGGGGGCATGGGTGATCATCCCGTCTGCGCGCACCGCCTCTTCGGCGAACCAGCGGAAGAATTCGGCGGCATAGGCGGCCTCGCCGCGCGCGTCCGTGCCGGCCTTGCCGTTCTCGAGGGTGATCAGATGGGCGAAATGATCCAGCCGTGCGGTCATCAATTCCCAGGCGCGACGCAAGACTTCGGACCGGTGGCGCGGGGTCTGCGCGGCCCAGTCCCGCATTGCGGCTGCAGCCGCATCGAGGGCGGCATCCGCATCGGCGATATCGGCCGAGGCGACCGAGGCGATGACCTGTTCGGTGGCGGGATTGATCACGTCGAAACGGGTGGCGGTCTTGTGCCATCCGCCGTTGATATAAAGATCGGTATGTTCCATGTCGGTCCCCAAGGGTCAGAGCAGGTGGCGGAGCGGTTGCTCCATCCGACCCGCGAATGCGGAAAGAAGGGCGATGGCCGCAGGCGCGGGCATCTGCTCGGCGCTGCATTCCAGTGTGATGATCAGACCCGCATGGCCGGACATCAGCGTCAGAACGGGGCAAGCCTCGGCCCCCGCCGCGACCGATCGCATGGCCGTGTCGCGCAGATCGCGCAGGATCAGGTCGGGCCCGTCATCGGACCGGGTGATGGCCGATAGCGCCCTGTCGGGCGGGATGGCGAAGCCACGTGATTGCCCATGTCGCTCAATCGCGATGATGCCGGGTTGCGACAGGCTGGCCCCGGCCATACCCGCGAGAATGGCATCCCGGTCCATCAGGCCGTGCGCGGTCGCCGCCCATTGCGTGAAGGCGGCAAGACCGTCCGTGGATATCTCGGCCGTCAGCCGGATGGGTGCGGCGGCCGCCGCCGTGGTGCTGGCTGTGGCTGCGGGCAGATCCGCCAGCACCTCCAGATCGCGCATATGGAAAGGCTGCGGATGGCCCGCTGCAACCAATGCGTTCAGATCCAGCCCGCGTTCCAATGCCACCCTGCGCGCTTTGGGCGAGGCAAGGATGCGGCCTTTGCTTGCCGGCAGGGGCGCGGGCCTTGGTGCAGGTTTTGCGGTGGCTTGCGGTGCCGGCGCAGGTGGGCTTGCGGGTGGGGTTACAGCAGGGGTATCGGCACCACCCACGCCCCGTGACAGCGTCTTTGCAGGCGCGTCTGCACTGATCACGGCCACAGGTGCGCCAACGGGAACCTCGTCACCCGCCTCGGCCAGTGTGGCGGCAAGATAGCCACCCATCCCGGCGGGCACTTCCACCGTGCTCTTGTCGGTCTCGACCTCGAACAGGATATCATCGGCGGACACCGCATCGCCCAAAGACTTCTGCCAGCTGACCAGCAGGCCACTGTCCTGCGCCATGCCAAGCTGCGGCATGGTGACAGAGCGCCCCTCGGGCAGGGCATCATCCGCATGTGATCCGACGGCGGGTGCATCCTGCGATGCTGCCTTGGAGGCGGGGGTATCCTCCTCCGCGCTGTCCGAGATGCGCGCGATGACAGCACCGACGGGCACATCCTCGCCCTCGGCGGCGGTGATCGCGGTCAGGAAACCATTGGCCTGCGCCTCGACCTCCATGGTGGCCTTGTCGGTCTCGACCTCGAACAGGGCGTCGCCCTTGGCCACGGGATCGCCCGCCGCCTTGAGCCAGGCCACGATCTTGCCCGCATCCTGCGCCATGCCAAGCTGTGGCATCGTCACATCATGCGGCCCGGCCCCGGAGGTGGCATTACGCGGCATGGATCATCTCCCCCGCGCAAAGCTTGCGGGCATTGGCGGCCACGGCTTCGGGCGTGGGCACGGTCAGATCTTCCAATGCGGGTGAGAAGGGGACGGGAACATCCATGGCCCCCATCCGCAGGACCGGCGCATCAAGATGATAGAAGGCCTTTTCGTTCAGGCGGCTGGCGATCTCGGCGGTGATGCCATAGCTCTGGTGACCTTCGTCGATCACGATGGCGCGGCTGGTCTTGCGGACACTCTCGATCAGCGTCGCCTCGTCCAGCGGCACGATGGTGCGCGGGTCGATCACCTCGGCTGAAATGCCTTCGGCCGCCAGCAATTCCGCCGCTTTTTCAGCAACCTGCACCATCGAAGATGTAGCGATCAGGGTGATGTCGCGGCCTTCGCGCTTGATGTTGGCAACGCCGAAGGGGATCAGATATTCCTCTTCGGGCACAGGTGCCTTGTCCTGATACATCAGCTTGTCTTCAAAGATCACGACCGGGTTGTTGTCGCGGATCGCGGTTTTCATCAGCCCCTTGGCCTCATAGGCCGAGGATGGCATCGCGACCTTGAGGCCCGGAATATGCGCCACCAGCGCCTGCAATGATTGCGAGTGCTGCGCGGCCGAGCGGCGCGTCGCCCCCATGTTGGTGCGCAAGACCAGCGGAACGTTCAGCTTGCCGCCGGACATGTAGTGGATCTTGGCGGCCTGATTGCACAGCTGATCCATTACAAGAAAGATGAAGTCGCCGAACATCAGATCGACAATGGGCCGTGCGCCGGTCATGGCGGCGCCCACGGCAAGCCCCATGAAACCGGGTTCGGAAATCGGGGTGTCGATGACGCGCTCGGTGCCGAATTCCTCGACCAGACCGGACAGCACCTTGAACGGGGTGCCCGCCTCGGCGACGTCTTCGCCCAGCAGGAACACCGTGGGGTCGCGGCGCATTTCTTCGGCGATGGCCTCGTTGACGGCCTGGGACAGGGTGATCTCTCTCATGATGTGCTCTCCTCAGGCGGCGTAAACATGCATGTCCACTTCGGACACATCGGGGTATGGGGCAGCTTCGGCATAGGCGACGGCGTCTGCCGCATCCTTTTCGATCTCGGCATTCATCGCCTCGATCTCTTCCTCGGACGCGATGCCTTGGTCTACCAGCCATGACCGGAAGCGGACGATCGGATCACGGTTTTCCTTCCAGTCCTTTTCCTCATCTTTCGACCGGTAATAGGCGCGGTTGATGTCGCCGACATGGTGGCCGTGGTAGCGGTAGGTTTCCAACTCGATGAAGAACGGGCCTTCCCCCTTGCGGCAGCGGGCGACCAGTTTCTGCGTCAACTCGTTCACGGCCAGAACATCCTGACCGTCGATCCGATGCGCCTCGATCCCGAAGGCTTCGGCGCGGGCGGTGATCGAGCCTGCGGCGATTTCCTCGGTCTTGGTATATTCGGAATAGCCGTTGTTCTCGCAGGCATAGATGACCGGCAGCTTCCACAGGGCGGCCATGTTCATCACCTCGTACAACAGGCCCTGTGCCGTCGCCCCGTCACCGAAAAAACAGACCGTCACATCATCCTGCCCCATCAGCTTGGCGCGCAGGGCCGATCCGGTGGCGATCCCCATCGAGCCGCCGACGATGGCATTGGCGCCAAGGTTGCCATGGCTTTGATCGGCGATATGCATCGAGCCGCCCTTGCCCCGGCAATAGCCTTCTTCCTTGCCGAGGAGTTCGCAGAACATCTGCTTGAAATCGGCCCCCTTGGCGACGCAATGCCCATGCCCGCGATGGGTCGAGGTGATACGGTCATCGTCGGTCAGCGCCTCGCAGATGCCCACCGCCACGGCTTCCTCGCCGGAATACATATGCGTGAGACCGGGCATCTTGGCCGAAAGGTAAAGCTGGTTTGCATTGTCCTCGAAGGTACGGATGCGGACCATCTGTCGATACATGCGCAGATAATCTGCGGAGTTGGTTTTCTTGGCGGGGCTCATGGCAATGTCCTTTGCGGGAAGGGACCCGGCGGCGCAGAGGCGCGCGCCGGGCCGGTTCCTGTCAGTAGCGGTTGGCGATGGGCAGTTCTTCGGCGGGGAAGAGGCTGATCACCTCGCAGCCGGTTTCGGTCACGACCACCTCTTCCTCGATCCGGGCAGCGGAATAGCCATCCGTGGCGGGGCAGTAGGTTTCCAGCGCAAAGACCATGCCGGTCTTGATCTCCATCGGGTGATCCATGCTGATCGCGCGGCTGATGATGGGGCGTTCGTGCAGTGCAAGGCCCAGGCCATGGCCGAATTGCAGACCGAAAGCCTGATCTTCATTCGCAAAGCCAAGGCTTTCAGCAGTCGGCCAGACGGCGGCCACCTTGTCCGTGGTCACACCCGGTTTGATCATCGCGATCGAGGCGTCGATCCATTCCCGCGCCTTTGTGTAGGCATCCGTCTGCGACGGCGTCGCGCGTCCCACGTTGAAGGTCCGGTAGTAGCAGGTCCGATAGCCCTGATAGCTTTGCAGGATGTCAAAGAAAGCCTGGTCACCCGGCCGGATCAGCCGGTCCGTGAAGTTATGCGGATGCGGATTGCAGCGTTCGCCGGAAATGGCGTTGATCGCTTCGACATCGTCCGAACCCATCTCGTAGAGCATCTTGTTCGACAGGGCGACGATGTCATTCTCGCGGACGCCCGGTTTCAGCTCTTCGTAGATCATGTGATAGACGCCATCGACCATGGCTGCGGCCTGCGTCAGAAGCTGGATTTCGTCCCAGTTCTTGATCTCGCGCGCGGCCAGCATGATCTGTTGTCCATCGACGACATTGATGCCTTCCTCGCGCAGGGCGTGGAACATGGCTGTCTCGGCATAGTCCACACCGACCGGCATGTCGGCCATGCCCGCATCACGGATCAGGCCTGCGATCTGCTTGGCGTATTTCTGCATCAGGCCGAACTCGGGCGGGATCGTGCCGCGCATGCCCACCACGCCGGCAAGGCAGTGATCGGGCTCCAGCCAGTCGGCATGCCGCTTGTGATGCATCGCAGCCGAACCGAAATCCCAGACATAGGGGCTGTCATCGCCCGTCAGCAGACAGAACCGGCACATCTTGTCCCGCTCCCACTCGCCGATCTTGGTGGCCGAGACATAGCGGATGTTGTTCACATCGAACAACAGCAGCGTGCCCGCGTTCGAGGCTTGCAGCGCCTGCCGTGTGCGGGCCAGACGATAGCGGCGCAGACGGTCGTGGTCGATACGGCGTTCGAAATCCACCGTGGTATGGCCCCAGGCGGGCAGGCGTTCCCGCCATTCCCAGTTGGGTTCCAGATCTTGCGGCGTCAGCAGGTTCGGCATCAGGGCGCGTGACATGAGTATCTCCTCCAGATGCGGGGGTGCCGCACCTCTTTATGTTTGTTTTTCAGTGATTTAGCGGTTTACTGGATGCACCAGCCGCCATCGATGTGGATCATCTGGCCGGTCATGTAGTCGCTGTCGTCGCTGGCCAGGAAAGAGGCCGTGCCGACGATGTCGCGCGGATAGGACACGCGTTTGATCTGCAACGCGTCGCGCACGATGTCGTCATAGGCCTGCCCCTCGCGGTCCTTGAACCCGATTTCGACCAGATCCTTGTCTAGCTGTTCCCAAAGCGGGGTGACGACGACACCCGGCGCATAGCCGTTGACGGTGATGTTGTGCTCGGCCAGCCCGATCGCACCGCAATGCGTCAGCGCCAGACAGCCGTATTTCGACGTGCAATAGACGGTCACATCCACCAGCGGCTTGCGCGACGCGATGGAGCCGACGTTGATCAGCTTGTAGGGATGCCCCTCCATCGGACCCTGCGCGATCATCTGGCGGGCGGTTTCCTGCATGCCCAGCCACATCGCCTTGGTGTTGACGTTCATGATCATGTCCCAGTTGTCTTCGTCGATATCCATGAAGAAGCGGGGTTTGTTCAGGCCTGCATTGAAAAGGCCCACGTTGATGGATCCGAAAGCCTTGACCGTGGCCGCGACGGCAGCGGCATTGTCGGCGCGCTTGGTCACGTCCATGCGCACGGCAATCGCCTTGCCGTTGCCTGCGGCATTGATGCGCGCAGCGACGGCCTGCGCCTCGTCCAGATCCAGATCGCCGATGCAGACATTGGCGCCTTGGCTGGCAAAGGCCTCCGCATTGGCGGCGCCCATTCCGCGCGCAGCGCCGGTGATCAGGATATTCTTCCCCTTGAGGCGGTTCGGGTCCATGGTGTCCTCCCTAAGTGACCTTGTGTCGTAGAATGTCTTCGGCCTGTGCCTGCACCCGCGCCAATGCCGCGCGCGGCGTGACGATCCCGCGCAGCATGTCGTGCAGCTCCTGTCCGCACAGGCGGATGATGTCCGAGATTTGCGGGATGGGGGGGCGCGGCCAGAATTGCAGCTCGTCGCGCCATGACATCTGATCGACCAGCTCGAATATCGGTGAAAGGCCGCGCACCTCGGGGTCTGCCCCTACGGAATAGCGCGGCGCGGTACGGCTGCCGTTCTGGGCATAAAGCTTTTGCGCAGCAGGCGAGGTGAAGGCGACCAGCGCCTCGACGGCGTCATCGATGCGATCCGCGGCCAGATTGGACGGGATACACAACACATAGCCGCCCACCGGCGCAATCGGGGCGCCTTCGGGCCCGTGGGGATGAGGCAGATAGCCCGTGTTGCCATGGGCGGGGCAATTCTCATCCAGCTCGAAATACGGAGCCAGCAGCGTATAGCCATAGGCCATTGCGACCTGCCCCGCCCCATAGGGCCTGATTCTCTCGAACCAGGACATCGAGAGGATGTCGGGCGGCGAGAACTTCAGAAGTTGCATGAGGTAATCTGCAGCGGCGTGGGCGCGGTCGGTATCCAGCATGGGCCGGAATGTCCCGCCAGCCAGATGGTCGGCGTCATAACCGCCGGCGATTTCGGGAATGTCGATGATCGGCTGTCCGAACGCCGCGCAGGTCATCATGAACGTATGTCCCAGCGCCGTGCCGCGCGCCGCATTCCATGCGACGCCATAGCGACCCCGCCGAGGATTGTGGAAATGCCGCGCCGCCGCGATCACGGCATCGGTCGTGCTTGGCGGCTCCAGCCCTTCTGCAGCAAACAGATCCTTGCGGTAGAACATCAGTTCCGGCGTCGTCTGGCTGGGCACACCATAGGGCCGACCGCCCCAATGCGCGGCACGCCAGCCGGCAGTGTGGAAATCGGCAGGATCCAGCCGCGAGACATCCACGACCTCATCCAGTGGCCGGATGACGCCCTTGCTTGCGAATTCACCTACCCAGGGCAGGTCGACCGCGATCAGGTCATAGCGGCTCTTGGGGCGCTCTGCATTGCGCAGGGCTTCTTCGTGAAGACGGTCGATCGAAAAGGCGCGTTGATGAATGTCGGTCCCGACCATCTGCTCGAACTGGCGCTTCAGCCCCTCCATGACCATGAAGGTGGGGTCGCCATGCACAAGAATGCGCAGCCCCCCTGCCAGCCTCAGCGGCGTGGGCAAGGCGCTGGGGGGGGCAATCGTCGCGGTGCCCGGCTGATAGGAGCCTCCGTAGTAGTAATCCGCCGTATCGGAATCGGCCCGGACGCCGCCGAACGAGGTGCGGACCATTCTGTCGATCCGATCCGCCATCTGGTTGAAGCTTTCCAGCAGGTCGGGGCTTGGATGCAGCGAAAAGGACTTGCCGGTACGCGTACGCGGGCGGCGCTCGATCAACCCGGCATCCTGGAGTTCTGCCAGCTTGCGTGTCGCCGTGGCATAGGGAACGTTCGCGGCCGAAACCATCGCCGAGGGGGATACCATCCGCCCGTCCGCATGGTTGCGCAGTAGGTGCAGGATCATGTTCAGATGGGGATTCGGCGTGTTGGGGCCAATCGAACTGTCCAGCTCGACCGACAGATCCATCAGAAACTGCAGGACCCGTTCCAGCTCCGGCGTGGCTGACGCAGCGGACGGGTTCGCCGACGCCGGGGTCGCGAATTGTCCAGATCGGTCATTTCCTGCCATGAAGTGTTGCATTGTGCCAATTCGCGCAGAGTTTCCGGGATGGGTTTGCTTTTTGCTCATCTGTCATGCTCCAGATTGATCAATTTGATATCCAGCCAGTATCGCGAAAAAATCCAAAATAGACATAAGGAAATCCATTTTGGATAAATTGGCAGCGTTTCTTGCCCGAAAAATCGCGCTGGATAAGGGGGCGTTTGTGATGGGTGTGGACCACCTGGGCTGGGAGGCTGCCTGCAAACGTGAAAGTATAACCGATGGGAGGAACCATTAGATGAAAGTTACACTTAAAGTTGCGCTCGCCTGCACGACCGCTGTCTTCGGCACCGCTGCTGCGGCCGAGAAAATGACGATCGGGATCACCCAGAACAACGTCGGGGTGGACAGCTATCAGACCACGTATGAGCGGGCGTTCATCGCCGCTGCCGAGGCAAACCCGGATGTCGAGGTTGTCGTTCTGGATGCAGGCGGCGACGTGGCCCGCCAGATCGCCCAGATGGAGGATCTGATCCAGCAGGAAGTGGATGCCATCATCATCTGGCCGACAAATGGAGAGGCCGTGATCCCCGCTGTCCGCAAGGCGCACAACGCGGATATCCCGGTTGTCGTGACGAATTCCAACATCGCCGAACAGGGCTTTGATTTCGTCGCGTCCTTCTCGGGGCCCGACAACATCACCCAAGGTGCCCGCGCGGCCGAAATCATGTGCGACAAGTTCAAGGATATGGGAATCGAATCCGAGGCCCGCGTGGTGCAGATCTCGGGCCAGCCCGGCTATACCACCGCGATTGAACGCCAGAAGGGCTTTGACGATCGCCTGCCCGAAGTCTGCCCGCAGGTGACCCTGGTGGAAACACAGCCCGGCGACTGGAACCGCGAGAAATCGCAGCAGGTGATGGAAGCCTTCCTTGTGAAATATGACGATATCGACGGCGTTTACGCAGGCGATGACAACATGGGCGTGGGAGCGTTGAACGCAGCCAAGGCGGCTGGACGCGAAGGGATCATCTTCGTGGGCGCCACCAATTTCGCAGTCGGCTATGACGCGATGGCGGCAGGCGACTATTGGGGCTCGATCTACCAGTCCCCGGTCGATGATGCGGAAGCAGCACTCAAGACCGCGATCGACATCCTGAACGGCGAGGAACTTCCGTTCCTGAACTACTTCGACACGCCGAAGATCACCCAGGACAACATGGACGAGTTCACCAAGCCCGTCTTCTGATCTCCTCCCGGGATGCGTGGGGCAGCGATGCCCTGCGCGTTTCCCGTGTCAGGATCACACAAATCGAGGGAGGAGCAGGATGTCACGTGTTGCGGGACGGTGCTGTATTGTGACGGGTGCGGCCCAGGGTATCGGGCGCGCCATAGGCGAGGCGCTGCTGGACGAGGGCGCGCATGTCTGTTTTGCTGACATAAACGCCGCCAAGGTAGCCGAGGTCGCTGCGGCAAATGCCGCGCGGGCCAAGGCAGGGGGGGCAAAAGTTACGCATGCTGCCGTCGATGTCACCGACCGCGCACAGGTCCGGTCGATGATCGCGCATGCTGTGGGCACCCTTGGCAGGCTGGACGTGATGTTCAACAATGCGGGCGTGAACAAGCCGATGAATTTCCTCGACGTGACCGAGGATAACTGGAATTTCATCATGGGAATCAACGGGCTCGGCTGCATGATCGGTATGCAGGAAGCTGCAGCGCAAATGATTGCACAAGGTGACGGCGGCAAGATCATCAACACCGCCAGCGTCGCCAGCCGACAGGGCTTTGACAATGTCGCACCCTATTGCGCCAGCAAATGGGCCGTGGTTTCGCTGACCCAGTCAGGGGCGCGCGATCTGGCCAAGCACGATATCACGGTGACGGGGTTTGCCCCCGGCGTGGTCGCGACCGAGATGTGGGAACAGGTCGATCACGATCTGATGGAGATCGGCGCCGCCGACCGTCCCGGCCAGGCGATGGAGGAGTTTTCGGCGCAGATCCTGCGGGGGCGCGTGGCCAAGCCGGCCGACATCACCGGCACGACCACCTTCCTTGCGTCGCGGGATAGTGACTACATGACCGGGCAGATCATCATGATCGACGGAGGCATGACTCTGGTGTAGCGGCAACAGCCCGCATCGAGGGGGGAGAATGACATGGCAGACATGACGAAACAGGGGATCGCCAGCATCCTTGCGAAGCAGGGCATCCTGATCGCCTTTGCGATCTTCATGATCGGGTTCGCGTTGGCCAATCAGCGCTTCATCGCCATCGACAACATATCCGGCGTGATCCGGTCATCCGCCATTCTGGGCGTGATGGCGCTGGGCGTGACATTCGTTGTCATCGGCGGAAACTTCGATCTGTCGGTCGGGTCAATGATGTCCTTTTCGACGATCGTGGTGCTTGACCTGCATGACAAGCTTGGCCCCGCGCTGGCCATTCCGGCGATGTTCGCCCTGACCCTGGCGCTGGGGGCCTTCATCGGGTTCCTTGTGGGCTATATGAAGTTGAACTCGTTGATCGTGACGCTGGGGATGCTGTCGGCGATCCACGGCCTGACCCTGACCTGGTCGGGGGGCAAGAACATGGATATCGCGGACAAGGCCGGAACATGGTTTTCGGTCTTCGGGCAGGGCCGGATCCTGGGCGTGCCGGTGCCGATCCTGATCTTTGCCGGGCTGGCCATCCTGTTCAGCATCGTGTTGTCCAGAACGCCTTTCGGACGCAAGGTCTATGCCGTCGGAGGCAACGGTCAGGCCGCGACCTTTTCGGGTATCCCCCGCGCACGCATCGTCTTTCTGACCTATGTCCTGTCGTCCTTTTGCGTGGCCGTCGCAGGCTTGCTGCAGGCAAGCCGCAGCCTTGGCAGCCAGAACACGGTCGGGCAGGGGATGGAGTTGCAGGTGCTGGCCGCCGTCATTCTGGGCGGCGCGTCGCTGATGGGCGGATCCGGCACGATCTTCAAGACGGTCATCGGCGTGCTGATCCTTGGATTTATCCAGAATGGACTGCTGCTGATGGGGCTGGCCTTCTATGTCCAATACGTCGTGACATGGGCGATCATCATTCTTGCGGTCTGGCTGGACGTCGCCGCGAAACGGGGCCGCCTGTGGTCCCCCACGGCGTGAAGGAGAACAAGAGATGACATCCTCACGTTACAGGGACGCTTTGAAACACGGGGCGATCTGGGCCTTCATCCTCGTCGAACTGGCTTTCTTTTCCATCGCCGGGGAATTCCTGTCGGTTTCGGGCAAGGCATTCATGGATTTCGACAACATGCTGCTGCTGCTGAAGCAATCGGCTCCCATCGGGATCATTGCGCTGGGCATGACGATCATCATGGTCAACGGCAACATCGACCTGAGCGTGGGGGCCACATATGCGCTGTCGGCCATCGTGCTGCTGGACAGCATGACCTGGCCATTCATGCAGAGCATGGGTGACTGGGCCATCCCGCTGGCTTGGGGTCTCGCACTTCTGACTGGCGCCGTACTGGGGGCGGTCAACGGGTTGATCGTGTGGAAAACCGGTGTCGATGCCTTCATCGTCACACTGGGCTCCATGCTTGGCTATCGCGGGCTGGTGTTCATGATCAATGGTGAACAGCCGACAAGCCATCTCAACTGGACGCTGGTCGATTTTGCCGAGGCGCAGTTTCTGGGCCTGCACACCGCCACATGGTTCCTGCTGATCACCGCGCTGGCCCTGTGGCTTCTGATGACCCGCACGGTTCATGGCCGCAACGCCTATGCCATCGGCAACAACCGCGAGGCAGCGGTCAACGCGGGTATCCGCATCGGGCCGCATATGGTGTTGAACTTCGTCCTGATCGGGTTTCTGGCTGCGCTGTCGGCGGTGGTCTTCTATTCCGAAAGCGGCTCGGTCAACCCCAACGACGGGATGCTGTTCGAACTCTGGGCGATCACCGCGGTCGTTCTGGGCGGCACCAAGCTGACGGGCGGCTATGGTTCCATCATCTCCACATTGGGCGGCGTCATCGCGATTCAGCTTTTGCGCAAGGGGCTGGGCCATATCGGCGCCGCAACCGAAACCGTCAATCTGGTGATCGGCCTTATCCTGATCGCCGTGCTGCTGCTGGACCGCCAACTGAACCGCAAGGGGCAAGAGGAGTTGAAGATATGACCACGCCGATCCCCGTCCTGCGCCTTGAAGACATCGTCAAGACATTCCCCGGCGTGCGCGCGCTGGACGGTGTCTCGCTCAGCGTCCTCCCCGGAGAGGTGCACGCCCTCATGGGGGAAAACGGCGCGGGCAAATCGACCTTGATGAAGATTCTGGGGGGTATTCATGCGCCCGATGCGGGCCGGATATTCATCGACGAGAAACCCACCGTCATGACCTCGCCCATGCAGGCCAAAGCCAAGGGCGTCGTCTTTATCCATCAAGAACTCAGCCTTGCGGATGAATTGAGCGTGGCCGAGAACATCTTTCTGGGCGAACTGCCCTTGAAGCGCTTTGGCCGCGTCGACTGGAAAAAGCTCTATGACGATACGGACGCGATCCTGAAAACCCTGAATGTGGGCTTTGATGCGCGGACGCGGGTCGGCGATCTTTCAATTGCCAATCAGCAGATGGTCGAGATCGGGCGCGCCCTGACCGTGGACCCGCGCGCGGTGATATTCGACGAACCGACAGCTTCACTGACCGACGCGGAAAAAGTCGTCCTCTTCAAGGTCATCGCCGATCTGCAGGCCAGGGATGTGGGGATCATCTATATCTCGCACCGCATGGAAGAGATCTTCAGGATCACGGACCGGATCACTGTCCTTCGCGATGGCCAATATCGCGGCACCCTGACCACGGCAGAGACCAATGAAGACGAAGTCACGCAGCTGATGATCGGTCGCAGCCTCGATCTGTCGCGCAACACCAGCCATCACCAGTTGGGCGATGTCGCGCTGGAGGTGCGCGGGCTGAGTTGCGGCAAGTTGTTCAAGGATGTCAGTTTCGCGGTGCGCAGGGGCGAGGTTCTGGGCTTCTACGGTCTTGTCGGCGCCGGACGGACCGAGATCGCCGAAACGCTGTTCGGTTTGCGCACACCTTCGGAGGGCCAGATATTGCTGAACGGGCAGGCGGTAAAGATCGCCTCTCCGATCGAAGCCATCCGTCACGGCATTTCCCTTGTCCCGGAAGATCGCAAGAACCAGGGGCTTGTTCTGGGGATGAACTGCAAGGACAACATGACCCTGCCGCAGGTCGACGACCTGACGGCCGGACCTTTTGTCAGTGACGGGGCGGAAATCGCAATATTCGACCAGTATCGCGACAAGCTGGATATCCGTACACCGGGTTGGCGGCAGACCGCAGGCAACCTGTCAGGAGGCAACCAGCAGAAGATCGTGATCGGCAAATGGCTGTCGATGCGTCCGCAGGTCCTGATCGTGGATGAACCGACGCGCGGAATCGATGTCGGGTCGAAATCGGAAATCCACAACCTGATCCGCGATCTTGCAGCGCAGGGCTATGCTGTCATCGTCATCAGCTCGGAAATGCCAGAAGTGCTCCATGTCTCGGACAGGATCATCGCGATGTTTGCAGGGCGTGTGATGCGGGAATTCACCTCGGAGGAGGTGACGGAGGATAATCTGGTTCAGGCCATCTCGGGTATGGGAGAGACCAAAGTTGCCTGAGTGAAAAGGCACAACGGCCAATCCGACGAGGGCACAGGGTCATTCTTCGTTTCCGGCGCATGCGAAGTCTGCAGAAATTCGCCGCAGTTCACGCCGAGAGGCGTGGACCCTGCGCCAGATCATGGGCCGCGTCACTGTTCATCCGGCGACCGGTTCGAATGCGTCTGACACCAGCCCCACTTGATTGGTTTCTGGTCCATAGCTGGTTGAAGTCGCAGGCTGTAACGGGCGTCCCTCATCAGAAACCCGTTTGCCTGCCGACCACGGAAACCACCGCACGGCCGTTTCGATCAACGTGCCGCTGCAACAGGCTTATCTGCGATTGTCGCGTTCCACCGATCACGACATCGACTGAAACCGTAAAAAACCGCGATGAAAACCCGACCCCGGGGGGAAGAATCATTCCAGCCGCAACGATGTCCTGACGACTCAAGAAGCCTTGACGGTTACGGATGCCTGTCAGATTGCGCGCCTGCACAGGATTAGTGGCCAGCACGGCCAGCAACTCGTCGGCGGCGGTGTTGATGTTGATGTCGGTCCGTCCCGGTAGCACCGTGACCAGTTCAGATAGTCGCGCTATCTCTGCGGCTGTAAGTCCCGCGGCTGTTTCCAATTCCTCCAGACGATCAAGAGGGGTTCTTTGGGCCAGCCTTGCCGCAATTCGCAACGCGACGTCGGGCGGAAGATCGAGGATCGCGAGAACCTCGCGCAGCGTCTGCATCCCCGATGCGCCGGTTCCGGATAAGGAATTCAGGTTCAGTTTTGCCTGTGCATCCGCGATTGACAGCGTAAATCGACCAGCCTCGATTGCCACCTCGTCCTGTTGTATCTGTGCCCAGCTTTCCAGCAGATGGTCGTTCTCCGGCGACTCCTCCAGATCCTGTCGCAGCGCCGAGATGGCACTGCTTTCACCGGCGGCAATCAGTTCCAATCCCTGTCCTGCCTCACTGTAGAGCTGACTGCGGGTGATAGAGATGTCGGAAAGGCTGACCATGGCGAAGACGACCGATGCCATCAGGGCCAGAATGACCAGCACGTTGATCAAGATCACGCCTGCTTCGGGGGGGCGCAGCATGCTCATTGCACTTCAGAAGGCAGCAGGACTATGCGGCGCAGTATCTCGTTTCTCGGGGCCAGCGTGACGGTCAGTTCGACCGCCTGCGGATTTGCAACCGGCTGTCCCGGTACGATCTGGCGGTCCGCCGGCGGCCATTGGTCTGTCCATCCGCTTGCCGCATCGAAAAACCGCCATTGCGCGTCCGTCACATCGCGCAACAAGGGCTGGACCGCGTTGGTCGCGTCGCCGTTCTGGATAACCCGCTGCAAGACATCATTTTCTTGGGAATAGACGATCGTCACCGGTGCTGTTCCGATCGTCGCGCCGGATCTGCGAAAGCTCAAGCTGACAGGTGTCGTATCGGTGTCGAAGTCAAGCGAGGTGCCGCTGGCTTGTCCAAAATCGATACGGATAAGATGTGCCGCGCGCTGGAGTTCCGCCATTTTTTCCAACCGTCCCTCGGTCTGGTTCTGCGTGCGGATCACTTGATCCAGCATGACGAAACCGGCGCTGCCTATCAGTGCGAACAAGGCCAGCGCGACCAGCACCTCGACCAAGGAAAAGCCTGCTGCCGGATCGCGCGATACGGTCACGTGCCCTCTACCTCGCCCAGCGCTACGATGCTGCCTTGTTCGATGCTCAGGACGGCCAGATCGCGCTGACAGCGGCCGTTTGGCGCGAACCGGAACGCGCCAAGCACGCCGGTAAATCCCGCCGGACGCAGCAATCCGTCACGCGACAGCGCGCGCGCATTGCCTAAACCCACGGCCATCAGGGCAGCATCGTGGCCAAGCCCTGCAATGACCCCCGGTTGTTCGCCGAAAGCGGCGGCGAACCTGTCCGCAAAAGGAAGGAACAGATCGGGCGGAGGTGCTGCAAACCAAGCCCCGGCGAGATCTGCGTTTCCCGTCACCTCCTGCACACCCCACTGGACGGAACCCAGCAATTTCACGCCGCTGCCCGACAGGGCGCGGGCGAAAGCCGTCAGTGCCGCACCACCTTCGGGCAGGAAGACAGCTTGTGGCAAATTGCCCGCATTCGCCGCGCGGATCGCAGCCATCAGACCTTCAGCCGAGGCATCGGGTCTCAGCACCGTCGACAGCGTAATCCCCCCCGCTGCGGCGACTGCCTGCGCCGCGCGCGCAGAGGCCGCACCCAAAGGTCCGTCCTGCGCCACCAACGCGATGCGCGAAATGTCTTGGGCACGCGCATAGCTGAACATCGTGGCGACCGATTGGGCGGGCGTGATCCCCATGACGAAAGCCCCCTGCGCCGCAAGCGCTTCATCGTTGGAGAAGGTGACCACCGGAACATTTCCGGCGACCGCCAGCACAGCGGGCGTCTGGTCGGACCGCAATGGGCCCAGCAACAGCTTGGCCCCCTGATCCAGCGCCTGACGCGCGGCCAGAGCGGCCCCTTCGGCTGTATCCGCAGTGTCAAAGATGGCCGGAGCCTGAGACGGGGGCAATCCTTGCGTGACAAGACCTGCAGCGCGCCCCATATTCTGACCAAGACCAGAAGCAGGGCCGCTGAGCGGCAAAAGAAGCGCAGCATCGCCGCCCCCGGCACCCGAGCCAAAGCCCTCCGTCGGCAATGCTCCGCAGGCCGCCAGAGGCAGCCCCAGAACAGGAAGCGACCACGTTGACAGCAAAGCCCGACACATCTCACGGCGGTTCAGGCTATGCGCGCTTGCTCGCTCTCTGGTCATTGGTCTTGCTCCTTGGTGTTGCGGCGTTTTTGGGGTCTTTGGTCGTGTATATGCCAGTTCGCTTTGCCGCGCAGCATGTCGATCTGCCTTTCCCGAAAGACCAGCTGTCTGGCACGATCTGGAACGGGCTTGTGGCGCTGGACGGCGACCATGTGCTGCAATGGCAGGTCGATGAAGGGGCAAGTCTGCGGGGGCTCGCCTTTGTGATCGACTGGACGTTGACGGGACAGGGCAGCGATATCGACGGGCGCGCCGCCCTGCGGCCGCGCAAGGCGACGCTTGGTCCGGTCAACGGCGATCTGGACTGGAGGGCGGTCAGATCCCTGATGCCCGACCTTCCCATCGGATGTGACATCACGGCCAGTTTGAACGCGGTCGAGGTCCAGATCGGCGCGAACGACCGAAAGGGGGCGGGCAATATCACCACCACCGCGGGAGAGTGCGCGCGGATCGGGTCTGTCGATACGCCGACACCTGCACCGGCAATGATCGTTGCCTTGGGAACATCGCAAGACGGGGCCGAGGCCGTTCTGACGACCCAAGCCGACCGCGCCACCCCCCTGCTGACGGCACGTCTGACAGGGGCGGACCGCGTGGTGCTGACGATCCACCGCGCTGGTGCGGCGCTTGTTCCGGGACTGCCCGACAGCGCCGACAGCGAACTGGACCTGCCTTTGGCGGCCTTGCTGCCGTAAAGAACATTACCCATTGGACAGGTTGTTCATGCCGACGATCGGCAAAAGAATGGCCAGTACCATGATCATCACCAGTCCCCCCATGATCAGAAGGATCGCCGGTTCGACCAGCGCCACCAAGGTGCGCACCCACGCATCCAGATCGCGCTGTTGATCCGACGCGGCGCGGTCCAGAGCCTGGCCCAGATGCCCGCTGGCCTCGCCGCTGGCCACCATGGCGACCAGAATTGCGGGAAATACGCCTGCCTCGGCCATGGCGCGGCGCAAACTGGTGCCTTGCCGGACCTTGTTCGTGACCTCGTCGATCCGGCTGCGGATATGCAGGTTGGGCGTCACATCGGCAGCCGCTTCCAGGGCCTCCATCAGTGGCACCCGGCTTTGCACAAGGGTTGCCAGCGTTCCCGCAAACTGCGCCGAATTCATGCGTTGCACCAAACGGCGCGTCAGCCGGGACGTCGCCAGACCGCGATGCCAACGCTGTCGGTTCTTTTCCGTTCTCAGCCAGCGAGAAAAAACATAGCCAGCCAATGCAACGGCGAGCAGCGCATGAATGCCGAATTCCCTGACCAGAGCAGAGACCGCAATCAGCCCCCGTGTGAGGAATGGCAGATCGGTGCCCCGCGACGTGAACACGCGCACGATGTCGGGCACGACAAAAGCCATCAACAGCGTGATGATCGACAGGCTGACCACGGCCAGTAACGCAGGATACAGCAGCGCGAGTTGCACGGTCTGACGGTTCTGCGCGCGGTTCTCGACAAAATCCGCAAGATAGGTCATCACCTGCGCCAATTGCCCCGATTTCTCTCCGGCACGGACAGAGGCGCGGTAGAAGTCCGAAAAGACCTGCGGGTGCCTTGCCAGTGCATCGCCGAGGTTCTTGCCTTCGAGCACTGCGGCGCGGACGGTCAGCAATAGTCCCGCCACTTTAGGCGGCTGGCCCTCGGCAATGGTCGATAGCGCATCCTCGATCCGCAAACCCGATCCCAGCAAGGTGGCCATCTGGCGCGTCACCAGCGTCAACACCGCAGCAGGCAGGCGCTGTCCGCGCGTTGCTTTCGGTGCTGCCTTTGTCTGGTCCTTGCCGGCAATGTCCTTTGGCAGGGCTGCGCTGGCCGTCACATCCACCGGAAGCAGTTTCTTGCCGCGCAAGAGTTGCCGTGCCGCGATGGGCGTGCTGGCCTCGATCACGCCGGTATGGGTTTTGCCCGAAGGATCGACAGCTTTATAGCGGAAGGCAGCCATTGTTCAGGACCATGCCGTAGCGGATTGGCAGGGAAAAGGCCCGCGTCGATCCGGTCGATTGTGCAGGGTGGTTTCGAGGTGCATGTCAGCCTTCCCGTACAACGCGGGCGACGTCGTCCACCGTCGTCAATCCGGCACGGATCTGACGCAACCCGTCCGCCACCAGCCCCGGCCCCTCCGCGCGGGCGGCTTGTGTCAGTTCCGCCTCGGACGCGCCGCTGTGGATCAGCACCTCAAGTTCTCTCGTGATGGCGATCACCTCGTAGAGACCTGCACGCCCGCGATAGCCTTGGTGGTTGCACGCAGCGCAACCCTGCGCCCTGAACACCGGTTCGCCGGGCGACAGGCCTTCGACCAGATCGGCATCGGCCTGCGTGGCGGTATCGGGATGGCGGCAATCGGTGCAAAGTCTGCGGATCAGGCGCTGTGCCACCACACCCAACAGCATCGGGGCCAACAAGAAACGCTCCACATCCATGTCGATCAATCGGGCGACGGCACCGATGGCGGTGTTGGTGTGCAGTGTCGTCAACACCAGATGGCCCGTCATAGCGGATTCGACCGCAACGCCCGCAGTTTCCCGGTCGCGGATTTCGCCCACCAGAATGACATCGGGATCTTGGCGCAGAATGGCCCGCAATCCGCGCGCAAAGGACAGATCCGTCTGGGCGTTCACCTGCATCTGCCCGACGCCGTCGATCGAATACTCGATGGGGTCTTCGACCGTCATGATGTTGCGGGACTTGTCGTTCAAATGATCCAGCGCTGCATAGAGCGTAGTCGTCTTGCCCGAACCTGTTGGTCCGGTGACCAGCAACATTCCGTCGGGGCGGGACAGGAGTTGTCGAAAGACGGCGTTGTCGCGCGCGCTCATCCCCAGCCGGTCCAGACCCAGACGGGTCGCGTTCCGGTCCAAGAGGCGCAGCACCACACGTTCCCCGTATTGCGAAGGTATGGTCGAGACGCGGACATCGACTTCGTGCCCACCCACCCGCAAGGAAACGCGCCCGTCTTGCGGCAGACGTTTCTCGGCAATGTCCAGCCTTGCCATAACCTTGATCCGGCTGACCAGCAGGGGTGCCAGGGCCCGTTTCGGTTCGACCATGGTTTGCAGGATGCCGTCGATACGGAAGCGGACGACCAGTTTGCGTTCCTGTGTCTCGATATGGATGTCTGATGCGTTTTCCTTGATCGCTTCCAGCAACAAGGCGTTGATCAGCCTGATCACCGGCGCGTCTTCGGATTGGTCCAGCAGATCGTCCACGACGGCCGTATTGTCAGCAAGAGATGCAAGATCACCGTCTTCCCCTGCCGCATCGGACGCGTCGGAGGCGTTGTCCCGATAGGCGGTCGCAAGGCGCGCTTCAAACACCTCGGGCTGCACAAGGTCGAACTGCAGGCCGATACCAGCAATCCGCTGCACCTCGGCCAAGGTCGTCACCGTTGCACCCTGCCGCAGGATGCAGATACCGTCATCATCCAGAATTGCGCCATGCTGACGTGCAAAACTGTAGGGCAGTCTGCTTGTCTTTCGCGTCACGTGAAGCGTTTCAGCCATGATGTCCTACCTCTGCAAAGTCAGCGTTGCGGTCACGACACCGGGCGCCGGGCGTCGGGTCATCTCGATCGTGGTCACGCGTAGGCCATGGTTCTGCTCCAGACGATCAAGCCAGAAGACAACGGCCTCGAACGCGACCTCGTCGAGGATCACGCGGGCGCCGTCGCCTTCGGGTTCAAGCCGACGGATCGTAAGCGAAAACGCGGCTGCAGTGTCCGTGACGATCACCGGCACCGGACGGGTATCGGTCGCGGCGGCTTGCGTCTGCACGACCGGGGCCGCACGCAGCATCGCCACGGCGCGTTCATGCCGGTCGATCTGCGCCAGCAGCGCCGTCTCGCGGGCCTGAAGGGGTTGCCAGATCCCGGCATAGAGAACCCAGACCAAGGCCAGAACCGCCATGGCCAGCAGCAGAACACGTTCGCGCGCGGTGCGTTCATCGAACCAGTGGCGGGCCGAGGCGAGCATCATATCCCCCCTGGCTGCAAGATCATCTGCACCCGTGCATTCCCATCGCCCGTGGTGGCGGCTCCGGCCGAGACGCGCAGACCTGCGGCGACCAGATCTGCCTCTACCCTCTGCAATGCCACCAGATTTGGCGCGTCGAGTGTCATCGTCACCGCTTGGTCTCCGCGGTTGTAACGCAGATCTTGCAGCGACACGCTGCCTGCAGACGGCGCGATGACACCGAAAATTTCAGCGACAAGGGGCAAAAGCCCGGCATCCGAGGTCGGCGCGCGGGCAGCCAAAGCCCGTGCCAAGGCCGTTTCCAGATCGGCCCCAGCGGGTTGTTCCAGAAGGTTGCGCAAATCCCCCTCGCGTGCCGCAGCGATGCGGTTCAACGCGCTCACGTCCACGATCTGAACCGACAGGTGGCCAATTATCGCCACGCCCAGCATCGCAGCCAAGGGGATCAGACCCTTGGGAATTCCTTGTCCCTTCGCGCCATAGCGTCCTGTCAGAAGAGAAAAGCCCGCAAGGGACGTGTCGAAGGTCTCGGGAAATCGGGCCTGCTCCGACACGGGCAGTCCTTCGGGCAAGGTTCCCCCGTAAAGGGTGATGGACGGCATTCCCGCTGCTGACCAGAACGTTGGCAAGGCCATCCGGTCTGTCGCAAATCCGGTGCCGTCAGCCTGCCGCACAAGAACACGCGATTGTCCTGCCCAGACGGCCCAGCCCGATGGCGGTAGCGGCAACGCCAGCACATCCGGCAAGAGGCGCGTCAGTGTCTTTTGATGCGCCGCATGAGCCTGCATCGCGGTCTTGCCAACCACGGCGACCAGCCACGCGCCCGAGGACATCTCTGGCCCCAGTGCAACATGGACATCTTCCAACGGCTGCGTGACGAATTCCTCAACCGCGAAAGCAACGGCGGCGCGACGCTGTGCGGCTTTCATTTTCGGCAACTGGACGCTGAGAAGAAGGGCGTCCTCGGCGGGCATCCATGTCGTCCCTTCATAAAGGGGCGGCGCGTCCGCACTCTGCGACACCACAGGGACCATGTCAGCTGACGGGCCACTGTGAGATCGGCGCAGAAAGAATGCCATTCCTTGGGATGCGAAGCTCATGACCCCCCTATCTAACCACATCAGAAAATTCTAGTTTCTGAGTCACGTTCTGAAACCTTAACTAGTTTCACTCCGTTGATACCTTTAAACATGGCGACACGGTGAAAGTAAAAGGATGCATTTCTTGAACTTGAAAGCTCTACTCACAGAGGAAAAGCCTGCGCTCGAACAGCGGAAGCGTCAGAGAGATAGCGGCGTTACCTTGATAGAAATGATGGTCGTCCTTGTCATCATCGGCATCGTGGCTGCTTTGGTCGTGCCCAATGTGATCGGCCGCCCCGATGAAGCCCGCGTGGCCGTTGCAGCCGCAGATTTGCGGACGGTCGCGGCAAGTCTCGAGATGTATCGCCTTGATAACCGCGTCTATCCAAGCACGGCACAGGGATTGTCCGCCCTGACCGAAAGGCCGACGGTCTCTCCGGTTCCGACGAACTGGATGACCGGCGGCTATCTGCCGAACCTGCCGCAAGACCCGTGGGGAAACCCGTATATCTACGAGTCACCTGCAGATTCAGGGCCTTACGTGCT